>NZ_JAEKFD010000001.1:0-1061543 GCF_016650735.1 Pseudomonas sp. TH37 | reverse complement strand
GTTCGTACAGCATTATCGGACCGTCCACGGCTGTCACAGTCTCGCTCAGGCGTCATGTCGATGAGCATTTTCTTCATCGACATGGGCGCAGCCTGTCAAGGGCACGAAGGTGATGCAGGGTTTTCGAGATCACGGCCCAAGAGCTAGTCGCTGCCGACAAATACGAGGTGGCGGACTACAAACGCGTCAGTGTGACCCTCAAGTCCGGCATCAGCGCCTGGGTCTATGTACGAGCCTGATTGTTGGTAAGGGCTGCAGCCACTGTGCGGGGGGGGGGGAATAGCTTTGCCTCAGTTTCGCTGTAGGCTTCGGGCGGGATGATGACCGGAAGACTTCCATCCTCCGTATCATCACCCTGAAATCAAGGCTGCGACTGGCTGCTCGCTCTCATGACCCCTGCCTCACCATTGGCCACAAGCCAACGAAACAGCTCGGCCACCGACACCGTATGGCTGCGCTCTATCCAGCGTACCAACGCCGGGCCGTAGTGTTCGGTGTAGCGGGTGAGCACCAGTTGGCGACAGTCTGGTGACAGGCGCAGGGTGATTTCCCGACAATGCAGATTGGCGGGATCGTCTCGGATCACCCGCTGCTGCAGAGTCAGGCTATTGCTTTCAGAACCCATCGGCCGGTGCTCCTGTGCATTTTGGGGTGGTGTTCTCTGGCGAGCCTTGTTTGCCATCGGCCACGTAAGCAGCACGATGCTCGGCCACCACATTACGCAACGCGCTGTAATAGTCCGGAAGTTTTTGCAGGCTGTCGGTCAGCGGTAAGGCTTCTGCCCGACCATCGACGATGCCACCGACAGTGCTGATAGTGGACAGCGTCTCCACGGTATCGCTATTGCTGCCGAACGGATCGACCACAAAACCGAGCACGCGACCGGCGGCGTCGCGACTGTTGGAGGTCCCGAGCAATGGCAGCTCGACGATCGGACCGTTGCCGATGCCCCACACGCCGAAGGTCTGGCCGAAGTCCGAGTCGTGGCGCGGGATACCGGCCATGCCGGAGACGTCGATCAAGCCCACCACACCTACCGTGGTGTTGAGCGCGAAACGTCCCAGGGTATTGACCGAGCGCATCGGGTTGCCTTGCAGCAGGTCATTGATAAAGACCTTGGGCTCACCGAAGTTCGCCACAAAGTTATGCACACCGGTCTGGAAAAAGTCCGGCGTGTAGCGGTAACCGCGCGCGACCGGTGCCAAGGCGTAATCATCAACCACCCGGTTAAACGCGAAGACGCCGCGATTGAGCGGTTCTGCCGGGTCGTACACCGAATAGGCAATGTCAGCGCAGGCCACGTCTGTGGTAGACGGCTGCTGGCTGCTGCAACCCGTCAGCCCTGCGGCCAACACGGCAATTGAGGTGTTGCGGGCCAACCAGGGAGCACACTTGAAAGGCAACATGGATGCAAGTCTCAGGAGGAATTCGCCGTGATGCTGAGCTCCAATCCTTGCGTCAAGATGTCTGGTTTATTGCGGTGCTGACGCTTTATTGCAGAGTTGAAATATATGACGCGCGGCCGTGAATGGTTTTAGATGGCGGTTCCATTCGCCCCTTAAGTGACCTTCGGTGAACAGCCTTTTAATTGTGGACGACGACCTTGAAGTCCTTGATCTACTGAAAAAATTCTTCGTGCAGCACGGCTACAGCGTAGAGGTCGCCACGGACGGTGCGTCGCTGTGGGTGGCCATAGAGCGCCAGGCGCCGGACCTGATCATTCTGGACGTGATGTTGCCCGGCGACAGCGGGCTGGTCCTGTGTCAGCAACTGCGGATTCGACACGCAATACCGGTGATCATGCTGACCGCCATGGGTGAACTCAGTGATCGGGTGGTCGGCCTGGAGCTGGGCGCTGATGATTATCTGACCAAACCCTTCGACGCCCGTGAACTGCTGGCCCGAGTGCGTGCCGTGCAGCGCCGAGTGGACGAGCGCCGTCCGGTATCGCAGGAACGGCCACGGCCGCTGATTGATTTCGCTGATTGGCACCTGGACGTCACTCGCCGTGAGTTGCGCTCGCCGGACAACGTGATGATCCCGCTGTCGGCCGGTGAGTTTGACCTGCTGCTGGTCTTCGTCGAACACCCGCAGCGCATTCTCACCCGCGAGCAATTGCTGGACCTGGCCCGCGGGCATTGCCATGAGGCGTTCGATCGCAGCATCGACGTCCAGGTCAGCCGCCTGCGACGCAAACTCGAGTCCGACACCAAGCGCCCGGCAATGATTCGCACCGTGCGCAACGGCGGTTACCTGTTCACCCCCAGCGTGACGCGGCGATGAGCTGGCTGAAGCGGATTCGCGCCCGAGACTGGCCGCAAGATACGGTTGCGCGCTGGATCGCGTTGACGATCATCCTGGCCATGCTCATTTCACTGGCGCTCAACGGGCTGTTTATCCAATTGGCCGGCGTATGGGCGCGCCCGCCACTGACCGAAATCGGCTTGCTGGAAAAAGCCGCCGCCATCGCCCGGATCATCGAGGCCGCCCCGGCGCCACTGCGCAACCCATTGGCGCAAGCCGCCAACGAGAACGGCTTCACTGTCACTTGGCACCCTGACCGGCACGATCTCAACCTGCCGACAGTGGACGATCCGAAGTCTGACATCGGCTCGACTATCCTGCAGCCGATGCTCAGAGCCCCTGACCGGCGCATTGAAGCCTATGAACCGGCCGACTGGACGGAGCACACGGCGGACGCGCATTACGCGCTGCTGATCGAGCTATCGGATTCATCGTGGCTGATGTTCTCCGCGCCCTCGCGCAGTTGGGGGCTCGACGAAGCGCCACGCTACCTGATCGTGATCCTGCTAGTGCTGTTCTCCACCGCACTGGTCGCGCTGATCGCCACCCGACGCCTCGCCACCCCTTTGCAGCGCTTCGCCGAAGGCGCCCGTCGCTTCGGTGTGGATTTCCGCGCACCGCCGATCGAACCGCTCGGCCCCCACGAAATCCGCCAGGCCATTCTCGCGTTCAACGCCATGCAGGCGCAGCTGCAACACTTCATCCGCGATCGCACGCAAATGCTCGCCGCCATCTCCCACGACCTGCGCGCTCCTCTGACGCGGATGCGCTTGCGTGGCGAATTCATCGAAGACAGCGAGCAACAGCAGCGGCTGTTTCGTGACGTGGATGAAATGCAGGCAATGATCAACTCGGCGCTGGAGTTCTTTCGTGATGATGCGCGGCTTGAACCGGCGACCCAGTTTGATCTGGCGGAACTGCTGCAAACGTTGCTTGATGATTATCGAGATCAGGGAGTCGACATTACGTTCAGCGGGCCGCTGCGGTTGGTGTATTTCGGGCGTCCGTTGGGGCTTAAACGGGTGATTACCAACTTGCTCGACAACGCTATCAAGTACGGCAGTGAGCCGGGGATTGAACTGATCCCGAGCGCTGGCCAAGTGCGGATCAAAGTACTGGATCGTGGGCCGGGCATTCCAGATACCTGCCTTGAGCAAGTGTTTGTGCCGTTCTTCCGGATGGAAGGCTCGCGGAACAAAAGCACTGGGGGTGTTGGTTTGGGGTTATCGGCGGCGCGGGCGATTGTGCTGGAGCACGGAGGCGAGCTGACACTGCGAAATCGGTCGAAGAGCGGGTTGGAAGCGTTGGTGGTGTTGCCGGTGCATTAGTCCCGAAAGACTCGCAATACTGTTCACATGTGGCGAGGGAGCAAGCTCCCTCGCCACAGGTTTTGAGTCAACAGGCAAAATCCTCCCCAAGGGATCGTGTAAACCTAAGCCTCCCAGCCCGCCCCACTGACCGCAGCCTGCGCCAGTGGGTGCAAGTCTGCCCCCTGATGCGCCGTCTGCCAGGCCAGCAATTCCTTGCGCATGCCGGGCGTCCAGTACATCTGCAGGTGATTACGCACGCCGAGCACGGCCTGTTGCTGGTCCGGTTCGCTGGCGAAGTACTGGGCGATCTGGTTGGCCATCTTGATCAGGTTGTCAGTGCTCATCGGCGCACCTCGGCTTTTGCTCCAGCAGTGCGTGCCTGGCGGCGTTCGTCGAGCAGACGTTGTTGTTCGTCGCTGAATTCCTGATAGCGTTTTTGCCACTCGGAAGGGTGGTAGACGCGGCTGACTTCCACGGCGGTAACCTTGTACTCCGGACAGTTGGTGGCCCAATCGGAGTTGTCGGTGGTGATGACGTTGGCCCCCGATTCAGGGAAGTGGAAGGTGGTGTACACCACGCCTGGGGCTACCCGTTCGGTGATCCGCGCACGCAGTACGGTCTGTCCGGCGCGGCTGCCAATGCCGACCCAATCATCTTCGTTGATACCACGGCTTTCGGCGTCGGTCGGGTGGATTTCCAGGCGGTCTTCGTGGTGCCAGGCGACGTTGTCTGTCCGCCGCGTCTGCGCGCCGACGTTGTACTGGCTGAGGATGCGCCCGGTGGTCAGCAGAAGAGGATAGCGACTGTTGACCTTTTCCTCGGTGGGCACGTAACCGGTGAGCATGAAGCGCCCCTTGCCGCGCACGAATTCCTCGATATGCATGGTCGGCGTGCCGTCTGGTGCCGCGGCGTTGCACGGCCATTGCAGGCTGCCGTGGCGATCCAGTTCGGTGTAGCTGACGTTGGTGAAGGTCGGCGTCAGGCTGGCGATTTCATCCATGATTTCTGACGGATGTTGGTAGTTCATCGGGTAACCCAGCGCATTGGCCAGTGCCACTGTGCCTTCCCAGTCGGCCTTGCCGCCCAGCGGTTCCATGACTTTGCGCACCCGAGAGATGCGCCGTTCGGCGTTGGTGAAGGTGCCGTCTTTTTCCAGGAACGAGCTGCCCGGCAGGAACACGTGGGCGAACTTGGCGGTTTCGTTGAGGAAAATGTCCTGCACCACGATGCATTCCATGGCCGACAGGGCCGCGGTGACGTGTTGGGTATTGGGGTCGCTCTGGGCGATGTCTTCGCCCTGGCAATACAGGCCCTTAAAGCTGCCGCCCAAAGCTGCCTCGAACATGTTGGGAATGCGCAGGCCCGGGTCGGGTTGCAGGGTGACGTTCCAGGCCTGTTCGAACTGCGCCCGTACCACTTCGTTGGAAATGTGCCGGTAGCCGGGCAACTCGTGGGGGAAGGAGCCCATGTCGCAGGAGCCCTGCACGTTGTTCTGTCCACGCAGCGGGTTCACGCCCACGCCTTCGCGGCCGATGTTGCCAGTGGCCATGGCCAGGTTGGCGATGCCCATGACCGCGGTGCTGCCCTGGCTGTGTTCGGTGACGCCCAGGCCATAGTAGATCGCCGCATTGCCACCGGTGGCATACAGGCGAGCGGCCGCACGGATGTCGGCAGCGGCGACGCCGCAGATGGGGCCAAGAATTTCCGGCGAGTTTTCCGCACGGCTGACAAACTCGCTCCAGCGGGCGAAATCGCTGCCCTCGCAACGGGCGTCGATAAAGGCCTGGTTGAGCAAGCCTTCGGTGACGATGACATGGGCCAGGGCGTTGAGCATGGCGACGTTGGTGCCCGGGCGCAGGGCCAGGTGCAGTTCGGCGCGGGCATGCACCGAGTCCACCAGATCAATGCGTCGTGGATCGATGACGATCAGCCGCGCGCCTTCACGCAGGCGGCGTTTGAGCTGGGAGGCGAACACCGGGTGGGCATCGCTCGGGTTGGCGCCCATCACCAGGATCACGTCAGCCTGCATCACCGAGTCGAAACTCTGGGTGCCGGCGGACTCGCCCAGGGTTTGTTTCAGGCCATAGCCGGTCGGCGAGTGGCAGACCCGCGCACAAGTGTCGACGTTGTTGTTGCCGAAGGCGGCGCGCACCAGTTTTTGCACCAGGTAGGTTTCTTCGTTGGTGCAGCGGCTGGAGGTGATGCCACCAATGGAGTCGCGACCGTATTTTTGCTGCAGTCGGCGGAATTCGCTGGCGGCGTAGGTCACCGCTTCATCCCAGCTGACTTCCTGCCAAGGATCGTTGATGTGCTTGCGGATCATCGGCTTGGTGATGCGATCCGGGTGGGTGGCGTAGCCCCAGGCAAAGCGCCCTTTGACGCAGGAGTGGCCGTGGTTGGCTTGGCCGTTCTTGTCTGGAACCATGCGTACCAGTTGGTCGCCTTTCATCTCGGCGCGGAACGAGCAGCCCACGCCGCAATAGGCACAAGTGGTGATCACGCTGCGTTCGGGTTGACCCAGTTCGACCACGCTTTTTTCCATCAGGGTCGCGGTGGGGCAGGCTTGCACACAGGCGCCGCAGGACACGCATTCGGACTCGAGGAAGTTATCGCCACCGGCGGCCGCGACCCGGGATTCGAAACCGCGCCCGGTAATGGTCAGGGCAAAAGTGCCCTGGGTTTCTTCACAGGCGCGCACGCAGCGGTTGCAGACGATGCATTTGCTCGGGTCGTAATCGAAGTAGGGGTTGGAAGTGTCCTTCACGTCGGCCAGATGATTTTCACCTTCATAGCCGTAACGCACTTCCCGCAGGCCAACCTGACCGGCGACAGTTTGCAGCTCGCAATTGCCGTTGGCCGAGCAGGTCAGGCAGTCCAGCGGGTGATCGGAGATGTACAACTCCATGACGTTGCGGCGCAGCGTGGCGAGCTTCGGCGTCTGGGTGTGCACGCTCATGCCTTCGCTGACCGGCGTGGTGCAGGACGCCGGGTAGCCGCGCATGCCATCGATCTCCACCAGGCACATGCGGCAGGAGCCGAAGGCTTCCAGGCTGTCGGTGGCACACAGTTTGGGAATGGTGGTACCCAGCAGCGCTGCGGCGCGCATCACCGAGGTTCCTTCGGGCACGCTGATGCTGCGGCCGTCGATGTTCACGGTGACCTGCACCTGACTTTCGCGGGCAGGGGTTCCGAGGTCGATATCTGTATTCGGGTCGAAGAGAGTGATCATTGGTCGGCCTCCGAGGACTGCAGACCGAAGTCGGCGGGGAAGTACTTGAGGGCGCTGGCCACCGGATAGGAGGTCATGCCGCCCAACGCGCACAGCGAACCGTATTGCAGGGTGTCGCACAGGTCCTTGAGGATGATCACCTGCTCATCACGACTGTTCTGGTCAGGTGCGGCCAGCAGACGATCGATCACCTCCACGCCCCGGGTCGAGCCGATGCGGCATGGGGTGCATTTGCCACAGGATTCCTCGGCGCAGAACTGCATCGCGAAGCGCGCCATGCGGGCCATGTCCAGGCTGTCATCAGCCACCACCACACCACCGTGACCGAGCATGGCGCCGATGGCGGCGAAGGCTTCGTAATCCAGCGGTGTGTCGAATTGCGATGGCGGCACCCAGGCGCCGAGGGGGCCGCCAACCTGGGCGGCTTTCAGCGGCCGGCCACTGGCGGTCCCACCGCCGTAGTCTTCCACCAGTTCCCGCAGGGTCAGGCCAAAGGCCCGTTCCACCAGACCGCCGTGACGAATATTGCCCGCCAGCTGAAAGGGCATGGTGCCCAGGGAGCGGCCCATGCCGTAATCGCGATAGAACTGCGCGCCCTTGGCCAGAATCAGCGGCACCGAGGCCAGGGTCAGCACGTTGTGCACCAGGGTCGGCAGGCCGAACAGACCCTGCAAGGCGGGGATCGGTGGCTTGGCGCGAACGATCCCGCGCTTGCCTTCGAGAGAGTCCAGCAGCGCGGTTTCTTCACCGCAGATGTACGCGCCGGCACCGACTCGCACTTCCATATCGAAGGCCAGACCGCTGCCGCCAACATTGGCGCCGAGGTAACCGGCGGACCGGGCGATGTCCAGTGCCGCCCGCAGTGTCGCCACGGCAGCCGGGTATTCCGAGCGCACATAGATGTAGCCGTAAGTCGCTCCAACGCACAGACCGGCAATCGCCATGCCTTCGATCAGCAGGAACGGGTCGCCTTCCATCAGCATGCGGTCAGCAAAGGTGCCGGAGTCGCCTTCGTCGGCGTTGCACACAATGTATTTCTGCGCAGCCTGGGTGCCGCGCACCGTGCGCCATTTGATCCCGGCCGGAAAGGCTGCGCCACCACGGCCACGCAACCCCGAATCGAACACAGCGGTCGCGGTCTGCTCGCCGCCCTGGGCGATGGCCTGGGTCAGGCCCTCGAAGCCGCCGTGAGCCCGGTAATCCTCCAGGGACAGCGGCTGGGTAATGCCGGCGCGGGCAAACAGCAGGCGTTGTTGAGTCTTCAGATAAGGCAACTCTTCCACCAGCCCCAAGGCCAGCGGATGGTCGGACGACTCGCCTTGCAGCGCATCGAGCACCGACGGCACATCAGCAGCCGTCAGCGGACCGAAGCCGATACGGCCTTGCGGGCTGTCCACTTCCAGCAGCGGTTCCAGCCAGTACAGGCCGCGAGAACTGGTGCGTTGCAGGTCCAGCGGCAGATTGCGTTCCCGGGCCTGAGAGGCAAGGGTTACGGCCACCTCTTCGGCACCCACGGCACGGGCCAGCGAATCACGGGGCAGATAGAAAGCCGGCATCATGCGTCCTCCCGGCAAGCATCGAGCAGGGCATCCAGACGCTCGGGGCTGAGCCGCGCATGCAGCTGACCATCCAGCTCCAGGGCTGGCGAACAGGCGCAGGCGCCGAGGCAATACACCGGACGCAGACTGATGTTGCCGTCGGCGCTGCTGCCGTGGTCATCAAGTTGCAGACGTTCGCGCAATTGCGCTGCGAGCTGCTCGGCGCCGCGGCTCTGGCAGGACTCGGCCCGACACAGACGCAGAATATGCCGGGCGGGCGGCGCGGTGCGGAAGTCATGGTAGAAGCTGATCACCCCGCGAACCTCGGCCTGACTCAGGTTGAGCGCGTGGGCAATCTCGGGGATGGCGGCATCGGGGATGTAACCGATGCCCTCCTGAATCTCATGAAGGATGGGCAACAGTGCGCCGGGGGAGCGTTTGTGGCGCTCCAGCAGGCTGTTGACCATAGGCAGGTGCAACATCTCATCAGGCATACAGCATTCCTCACGATCACGGACAAACCAGGCGGTTGTCAGTTGTCCGAAAGTGTCGGCTGCGGCAGTCACACCACGTCACGGTATCGTGGCATTTTCAGGCCGTTGGCCAGGCACCCTGAGCGGGCATCTTGTTGGGCCCGGTGCGGTCTTTGCCGCACCTCTTCAGGGCATAACAGGCAGCTTGCCATGCTGCCTTTGATTCATCTGCACCAAAGCGACGTGTTCGATTCTGTCTACGACTACCTATTAAGTCTAGAAGAGTGCGGCCAAAGGTGTTCGCTCACTGAGTATCTTCAGGTAATCCTTGAGCGCGATGAGTGGGGTGCCAAAACACTCACTTGGCGGGAAGGATCATCACCCACAACACCACCGTGGTCAGTGCCGCCAACACACTGCACGCTCCGGCGATCAAATGACGGACGATGGGGGATTCAGACTGATTGAATCTGGCGATCACCAGAAGCCAGGTTCCGACAAAGGCCCCTAAAACCGCCATCAATGTATAGAACATGAATACAACGCCCCATGCCGAGTTTCCTCCGGGGACAAACCATCTGTTGAACAGAATCAGCACCGCAATTCCGACAATAAAACTACCCACGGCACCCGCCAGATTAGCGAGCCACAGATTCAGGGTGCCACGGTTCCTCACCACCCCAATCCACATCCCCACTGTCGCAGCGAAGAACACCAACACGCCGATTAGCTGCATTCAATCCTTTTCCTTGTTAACAATGCCCCTGAAACTGCCATTGGTCATCTTTGATGAGATGAAGCGTTGGAGGCACGATATCAAACTGATAGCTCTGTGCTGAAGGGCGTTGTTGTTTGATGTGGGTTGGATTCCGAGTTGGAGATTTGTTTTTCATCGAGGGGAAGGTGAAGTTTGAATTCACCGGCAGGACTTCGAGGGTGGAGATTTCGACGCGGATTTCTCAGCATTTGCTGTGAGCTGAGTGATCGAAAGCCCCGACAATCTCGGGGCCAGTAATGCCTGTCCGTTAAGCGCAATCCCTGTGGGAGCGGGCTTGCCCGCGAAAGCGCCAGGTCAGCCAACATCAATGCTGAATGCACTGCGGTCATCGCAAGCAGTTGGCTCCCACAGGCTTCATACCTTACTGGGCGTGAGAATCATCCCCCATTTATCAGCCACTACCCTTCAGACTTCGCCGCTGTCCGGTTAGGTGTGGGAGTGGGAGTGGGAGTACGGTCACGCGTCAGTACCTTCACTGCATCATCAACCACCGCCTTACTCATCGCCGTCAAATAATGCGCGGCCCAAGCGTGGCGATCGGAGTCTCTGTCGTAGGCAGCATCTTCGGTCAGCTTCTTGGCGAGAAACAGAAAATCAGAAGCCATGGCTAACGCATCACCGAGGGGAACGCCGCTAGTGACATGGAATAGGGCTTGATCCGCGCAGTAGATTGCGGGTGTTAGGCCGATAGTTTTCAGTTCTGATTGTTCGGTCATTTGCCACCTCCGATGACGGAGAGGCGGTTGGAGAGGGTGGATGATGGGGCGTTACGCGATTGGGAACTGCTTTGAGGGAACAGCCAACATTTGTACGGATTGATGCTGCGCATTATCAGACTCCTTGATATGAGGAGCTGCCACGTTCGTTACCACACGAATGGGTGACAGCTGTGCGCAGGGTGGTAAACCGGGAATCAAGGAAACCGGCACGCCCGAGGGCGTCCCACGCACAGCCGCCATAACTCACGCTTGCTGGCATAAAAAAAGCGCCGGCAATCGTGATGGGGGCGCTGTAGCGCCTTGAATAACTCGGGTTACCACACCCGGTCGCTGAATTGGCAGCGACGGCGGAAGGGTAGCGTGCAGACCTCATTACTGCAACTTTCGAAAGCCCTTTGCCCAGCGCTCTCTCTAACAATATCGAGCATCAGGCGCAGCAGAGAATATTCCTACCTCTATCTCGGAGTGGCCTGACAACAATCCACAGCGCTCTGTTTTAGGCTGCTCACAAGCGCGCGCCATCGTCTGCAACAGATCGTCGAAAACCCGCATAAACCCTAGTGTTTGCCGCGTTTTCTGTGACGTACACATTGACAGGGTCATCAGGCTACGGCAGCATTAATTCCAATCGCGCCCGATCCTCTGGTGCTGGCTTAGTCCGGCATTACGTTCGGGCCTTCTTGTTTCTGGAACATGGAAGTTGTCTAGCCCAGCCCCTCCGAAGCCGTTCCGTACATACCCTGATTTGGTTGCGTTGCTGGCCAGCAGGGGTATGCAAATCCATGACCCGTCTCGTGCAGAACGCAAGCTCGCGCAGTTAGGGTATTACCGCCTCAGCGGTTACTGGTACCCGGCGCGAGAGTTCAAAATGAACGGCCTGCAGCAAGACGTCTGCCCGGTCACGGGCAAGCCTCTGCGTCTGGACACTTTCCAGGCAGCCACCTCTTTCGACTCGGCCGTAGACCTTTACAAGTTCGATAAACAATTGCGAATGCTCATGCTGGACGCCGTCGAGCGCTCGGAGGTTCACCTCAAGACCGTAATGGCTCACGAGGTCGGGTACCACGACCCGATGGCCTACACCAACGCGAAATTCATTCTGAATAAATGGACTCAACCGTACACGGACCGCCGCGGTAATACGCGGAACAAGTGGACAGAGTGGAGCCAGAAGCAGCAGTCGCACATTGCGCGGAGCAAAGAGGACTGCATTCAATGGCATTTCCGAGCCGGCAAGTCCATTCCTGTTTGGGTCGCGGTGGAGGCATGGGATTTCGGGGATCTCTCGGAATTCTTCGAGCTGCTCAACAGCAAGTATCAAAATCTCATACTCGCACGTCTCGGCTTGAACAACGCCAAGATGCTCAGCCGATGGATGCAACAGACCAGCCATCTGCGCAACCGCTGTGCACACCATACCCGCATCTGGAATCAGGCTTCGCCTAACCCGTTAGCGGTCCCCGTTGAATCGTATTTTCAGACGTTGGGGCTGGACCAGTACGCGCTCAAACGGCTGTACGGGTTGGTCGCGGTCATATGGTTTCTGCTGCAGAGAATTGCACCAGCTTCGACCTGGATCCGCGAAGTTGCGGATCTGGTCGACAGCAAGCCTGCTCTGCCGGGCTGCACCTTCAAAGCGATGGGGTTCCCCGACGAAACCGGGTTCCCTCGGAAACTGTTCGGGATCTAGCTGGCTTCGGCGTAAGTCTATGGATGATGCCGCGGAAACGGCCCGCGTTGGTGCGCCGAGTGGGCTTTTAGCCTTGACTTGAGACCTGCTAATGGGTGTCCCCTTTTTCTGCTGAAGGACATTGTTATCCAGCGTGGGTTTGGGCTCCCCTCACTGAATATCTTTCAAGTAGTCCTTGAGCGCGATAAGCGGTGCATCAAGTTGCTCCAAGGTTTGAGCACCGCGTAAATCAGCCGACAATCTATGTAGCTCGCGCCCTAGCGGCGTATCTATGCCGCCTATAGCGTCCAGCGCCAAACCCACGCAACGCGCCACTCTAAACTGAATCCCCTCAACATCCCCCCGACGCACCAGCAACCCAAACACCTCCCGTTCATAATCACTCATGATCGGATCATCCCGCAGAATCGGACTTTCACCTTCCATCTCATAAGCCAGCTTGAAGGCGAAAAGGGCAACGGTTTCCAGTGGCAATTCCATTGTGTGAGTCCTTGATTCGTTAGCCGAGCAGTTTCGGGTTGTGGCGCTGAAAAGCAAGATCAAAAGATCGCAGCCTTCGGCAGCTCCTACGGGGCGGCGGGGCGGGATCACTTTTCTACAGACGAAAAAAAAGGCCTTGCAAAGCAAGACCTTTCTTAATTTTGGTGCCCGAGGGGGACTCGACTGCGCCATATAATCTGTGGTCTTCAGAGCATTTTTCGGTAATGGGATACACGCAGGGATACAGCGCTAGTCCTGCTGACGATCAGCTATCAGTAACAATGAGCCATTCAACTTCTCCCGATCCGCCGAGAAGTGTGCATCTCTATGGCAATTTGGGCAAAGGGTAACGCAATTAAAAACGCGATAACTGACCTCGACACCCAAGATGTGGTGCACATCGAGAAAGCCAGCATAAGAACGGCTCGCTCCACATTCAGGACGCTCACAGCGTCCATTGCAACGCTCAATCACCGCTTTTCGGACGTTCGGATCTCTAGCTACCCTAGATACCGTCGATTGAAGACGTGACTCTTCGTCACGACCCAAGCGCGATAAATCAAGGCTAGGTAGATCATTGAAGGCTGGCCGACAAATAATCACGCTTCATGCCCAGTGGGCCGCGGCGGTTCAAGCGCAAGCCGGAGACTGCCCAGCCCATATTTGTGCGTTGAAGCACCCTTCTTGAGCGTTTTTTGCGCTCTAAACGGATACTCTACAAATATTTATTCATCGATTACCAATAAATTCATTAGCCTTGACGTTTAGCAACGGTGCTCTATGCTTTTTTTAATCAGATTATTTCTGTGATCAACTGATATCAAATGATTCATCGCAAAACGCTTTTTTGTCTTCGCAGAACACCAGATCACAATATAAATTTACTCATTAATGGAGTGGATTATGAATTTGCGCGTTCAACTTTCCGCTGAGAAAGACAATTTCCCGAACGTTCTCAATCAGTTTGATCCAACATATAGCGCGGATCAGGAGTTAACTAGCGTAGTCCAAGCGCTCTCTACGCAGGAAGCCTCATTTGCAGTCGATAAGTACTGCGTTATTCAAAATATTGCAGACGTAGGCATGCTGCTTGACCGACTGCTCGAAATCCGGCGAGAGCTCTGGGAAATAGATGCGACACGAATACGAACTACAATCAGCTATAAAAGTGCAATAAAACAAGGAGAAACCGAGCACGCACTTAACATAGCGCAGGCACCTGACGGAAAAGTTGATGCGATTACCGAGGCCTCACTTACTAAGTTATCCGAAACTAAGCAGATGGTCGGTGAATTAGAATCACTTCACGGCGAACCGGGGAGCTCACTAAACTTCTCAGAACGAATGGCAAAGATTCGAAATATTTTCAAACAGGATATTGAATCGTGCTATGTCCGATCAAATGCCGTCGTTGAAGGAATTAGTGCATGCTTTGGTGTTACTCATATAATTGAGCGCCCTCTCCCTGGAGAGTTGAAGTATGCAACGTTCGAAGGCGCCGCGCATCTAGATGATTGGGTTGCATGGCACCGTAAATTATCACGTGCCTTAGAGGCAGTTGTAGCAACCCAAATTAAGCATGAATTCGCAATTCCACTTGGCACTCCATTTTTATATGGCTTCGTTGCTCCAATTGACCATGGCGTTCATGTCCTTAGAGACGCAATTCGCATGAAACGCCCAGAAAAAGCAAAAACACTGACCGAGAAACTTATTGATAAAATTAAGGCGGGGCACAGGATTGGATTTGCAATTAACGACCCATTTGCACCACCTGATCTGGGTGACGGGTTTACAATAGACCTTCCCACCTCAGGGCACGCAACTATTGATGAGTTATCCGTCAGAGTTGTCATTCCGAATGATAATGATCGTTTTCGCTGGCGTTTCCAAGTTGAGATTTTCGCTCCTGATTCATTCGACAGTGTAATCATAAACGCCTGCACCGGACAGGAACCACTTAATTGGATCTCATCAACATCTTTAAAAAATCGCCCTGTCAATGGAAAATGGGCAATTGAATTTATTAGTGCAATGAAAGAAGATACCGCGGACAGCAGACAAATTAATAGAGAGACATGGCCGATCTTAGATGTGGTTATGTTTTTTCGCACCACGACTACAAACTTCATTGGCACTGTTGGTTGATAAAGCTATGCGACAACACTGGAGTATCCGAAATGATTGAATTCGTTGGCGCAGATACTAAATTTCATTCACCTCCACCCGTCAGAATTGGCGAGTGTACGCCGTCGAATCCCTCAGGGAAGACCCCGGCGGATATTCCCCAGTTAATCCCATCCGATGGCAACACACACACGGTTGACCAAGCAATCGAACTTCAAATGTGGCTTGGATTACCAAGCGGTATTGCCTTGGGATTAATACCAATGGTAATTGGTCCATGGGTCACGCAGATAATTGGAGCTAGCGCTATCAAAACTATTAAAGCTACGACAGCAGTGGCTGTCCCTGTTATCATCGCAAGTTCATATAGCAATAAATCTTCTACAGAGAAAAGTGACAAAGAAGCTCGCGTAAAAGAATATCGCGAGAAACTTGAACAAGTAATTGAGAAGCAGGAGATTAACGATCGGAAATTTGGTGGTCCGACGATGGTTGCATAGGCTCCCGAGAATAGCGGGTTAAATGGGAGTCACTATGACAATGTTTATCTATTAAAAGCAGCACTTACCTTTGCAAGTTGTAGCTGACATCGGCAACTTTGTGCGCCTCCTCAGAGCGGCTATCCATTAGCCACATGGTCGGGCTGTCTCCGTTGACCACATGATTTTTTTTGAGGCGCCCTAGTCTCCCCGCAGCTATGAGTTTTGCGCCCACTCGTTTCTGCCCGTTGATGATGCCGGTCATGGCTGTCACGGGAATTAAGGCAGCGAACTTGATATCACTTTTGTAGCGTTGCATTAGAAGTGCATGTGTAATGCCTTGTGGTGCTTCGCGATCGACGATCTCAGTGATTGTTCTATCCCAGTCTCCCTGGCTTAACCGTGCACGTAACTGGGCTGCTGAGAATTTCTCTGGATGATCCTCCCAACGCCAGCACAAACGAACTCGAGCACTGAATGTAACGCCTTCAGGGCTGGTCGCAGAAAGCAATTGAGATTGTCCTTTACGGACGTCATTAACCCCGGTGAATCCTACCCTCCAGAAAAGGTTTGGGCATTTCCCGCGTTTCCTTTTCGGCCTGGATACTTTCAGGAGTACGAAAGGCGCGTTTCTGGTTTGAGGATTCCATTCGTGTATACCGGTCAGCGGTGGGCGGCTCGGCAGGAGCCAATGTCTATCTCAAGTAGAGTAGTGCAACGGAGGTTGAGATCTGGGGCAGTCTGCGCTTTTTATGCCGGGGCCCCTGAGGTTTTCTTCTTCGCACGGGGTCGGAAACCCGCGGCATCTCGTTAGCCGCAGGCGCCACAGGTTACTGAAATTTCAGCGTTGAAATTGAAAGGATCTTGAAGAAAAAAGGGCATCGTTACCGTATAGGTAAAGGTGGCCTGGGATCGGCCGTGTCGTAGGGCAAATGCACTGGTGAACCAGCAGTTTACCCGGTTCACCTGTTCACTAAGCTGGGAGTACTCCCGCTAACAAGGTCCGACGGGTTTCCGACCCCGTGTCCATCGAAAGGACCCAGGGGCCCCAGCGTTTTTTTAAGGTCGGGGCCGAAGATTCAGCCAGGCCTACTAGTATCTGTTGATGATCTGCCGGATGGAGAGGCGTCATGGAAATGAATGGCTCGTGTTCTTACGCCTGACTGCTGTTAGCCGCGACGCGGATACGATCGAATAAGGATCTGCTTTAAATAGGGCCCCAGCCTCCACTAGATGTTTCCGGCAGGCTGCTTTTGGCGCTGAAGGAATTGTGATTAACGGGGGAGCGGGGAGATGCCGCTCTCAATCCCGTGTTACTAGTGTTACTGGTGTTACGAGCGAGCTAACTACTTGTATCAAAAGGAGATTTATTCAGTCACACCGTGTGGGGTTCTATTTTGGGGCGGTGTTACGGGGCAGGTGGGTGTAACGCATCTCCGGCAAAGGATGGCAGCGTCCAGAGTGGAGAGTGTTGACTACCAAAGAGAGGCTATTACTAGGGACGCATATTTGAATCCACCCCCAATGAACCGCTCAAGCCAGGCCCTCGTTGCCTGACAGCGCTTTGCCGAGCTGGTCTAGATAACTACAAACAGGACCGTTTCAAGCGCGGCCGAGCAAAGTTCGGTGCGTAAACGAATTCTTGCAAGTGGGCTTAAGGGCGATAGACAGGGTTCGAGAGGACTGATAGCGTTCTGATTCCATAAATCTACCAAGGAAAGGTGATGCCCAACATCGTTGATTGGCGAGAAATTCGCGATAATTTTAACCACACGGTTTTATTAGGAAATGGAGCCAGCATGGCCGTCCATCCTGATTTCGGGTATGGATCGTTGTATGAGGCAGCGAACCAGATGGGGTTTCTCGACGGACCTGTTCGGACGGTCTTTCAGCGATTCAATACTTTCGACTTTGAACTCGTTCTTAGGCGTCTCTGGTATACCTCTCTAGTCAATGAAGCGTTTGGTAACCAGCCTGGCGCAGTTGAACAAGCATATCAGCAGGTCCGAACCGCATTGATTCAAACAGTGCGTGAGACACATGTCACCTATGCGGATGCCGAAGAGCATTTGCCCAATATATATAGATTTTTAAAAAGATTCGATACCGTCGTTTCCCTGAATTACGATCTTATTGTGTATTGGGCAATAATGTTTGGTAATAGAACTTTAGGGCGTTGGTTTAAAGATGGATTTATGCCTCGGAGTTTTCGTGATGATTGGGAATCATTGAGGGAGCCATACGGCGCGGAAAGATCCACATTGGTTTTTTATCCGCACGGGAATTTGGTTCTTGCCCGTTCTGAAACTGGCGCAGAAGTAAAGTTGGCAGGTGGCGACGAAAGATTACTCGATGTGATTCTAGATAGCTGGGAAGGGAGAGGCGCAATTCCATTATTTGTATGTGAAGGGACCGCCGAGCATAAGAAGTCTGCTATTGAAAGCGCATCGTATCTGCAGCGTGTCTATAGAGAGGTAGTTCCTTCTCTGAATGACTCACTGGTGATATATGGTTGGAATATATCGGTGCAAGATCAGCATATAATTGATCAGTTGCGGCGATCAAACATTACTCGCGTAGCGGTATCAGTTTGGAATGAAGATGCAGGATATATGCAGAGGGCAGAAGAGGCTCTGCGTAGTATAGGTATTCGGCACATACATTTTTATGATTCGGCCAGTGAGGGCTGCTGGATAAACTGAGGCTTTACTCACAGGGGTAGAATGCGTTTCTAGAAAGGTCAGTCTATTAAGCTATTTCAGGAAATAGGTGCTGATAAAAATGGTAGGTGGTGTGAGGTTATAGTATAAAGATTATATAGGTCTATTGAGGGGGTGTTATGGCTGGGGAAGTTGCAAATATCACCGAGGTTGCGGTGAAGGTAACTAAGGATATATTTAAATGGTTTAAGTGGGATGCTGTTCCCATTATGGATGAAAACTTTGATTGTCACAAAGTTGATAAGCATAAAGCCCCCCCAAAGAAAAAGAGTAAAGTTTTATCGGAGCCCAAGCACAGCCATCCCGTAGATGTGGTGTTCAAGTATTTCGATCCTTATACAAATAGGGTTGTTATGCTAAATACAGATTTAAAAAGTTACGCAAAAGGCAGCATTTCTACGCCAAATATAATCGCAGCACTAGAGTCGCTGGCTAAAACAATCGATTGTGCTAGATCAAGTTCTGAGTGGCAAAGAAAATATATTCTTGATGAAGTGCTTTATGAAATCAGGGGCATGCTTTTTATATATAATCATGATGGTGAATACCATAAGGATTTTCTAAAGCTCGTCGAGCCTATAAATACTGATAAGCTCGGTATTCAAGAGGGGCAAATGCTACATGTCCTGGACTCAGAGCGAATTCGTTATCTTTTTACCGTAGTGACAGATATGAAAAGTCTGCACGCGGAAGATGAGTTTCCAATAAAAGATTATTCCTTTTTTTATCCTGATCTGTACTTGCACAAATCCCATGGAGATCCAGACTCGTTGCCCGCCACTGTGGAGTTACTCTGTGCTCCTTACATGATAATAAAGCACGGGGATCCAATGAGTGGTAAAGAGCTTGATGAGCGCGGTAACGAGGGGTATGTGATCTATTATAACCAAGATGGTTCGACAGAATATGAGTTCCGCTACTTGTTAGACTCGTTGTCAAGGTTTCAAATTCTTCGTCAGAAATGCACCATCAAAATTAGAGTGGCTCATAGCAATCCGCACAAACTAATTAAGAGTAACTTTGAGACGGCAAAAAACATATACTTGGCGGGTTGGGGGATGGACTCTTATAAGAAAACAGAGCTTGAGCGGATTGAGTTTGAGGTTGTAAATTTGTCCGCTCCGAGATATATGCCCGGGGTTCTGGCATGGAGATACTCATGAAAAGCGGTCATTTATATTATGCGTCTGATAAAGCAGTATATGATGCGCTCGTCCAATACAATTTTAAAAATGCAGATATACGTGAGCTTCTCTTAAGTAGGGGGATATTGATTTCACAAGATACAGAGAGGAAAGTCTTAGCTTTGTATTTTAGTCGCATGAATCATGACTACTACGATCACCAAAGAATCGCTGGGATATTTGGTGGTAATAGCCGCAAGGAGCGAGTTGCGATATCAAGCCTTCAGGGGAATATTGGAGATAGTAAACTTGAGGTGGCGGCTCAAGCGTTTAAAGAGGAGCTTGAAAGCAAGGGGGCTAAGGTCAGCGTAAAATGGGTTCAGAAGAAAATGGAGATAACGGTTTTATATGATGATTACAATAGTAATAAATCTGAGTTTAAACAGACTGTTGAAAGGGAAGGTGTTTTTGAAATAGAAGTAACAGAGTCTGGTTTGAATGTCAGGGGGCCCCAGAATAATTTTATGGATAACTCAAAGGGCATTTTGATAGATTTGCTTGCTAAGAACAGCGAGGGTGGAAGCCTAGGCTTGAAAGAAATAGAGATGAGTTCGATCCACGACAATAAGTTAAGGACAAAGTTTTTTAGGAGTTTGCTAGCAAATCTAAATGGATATGTGTTGAAGGATGTTACGGACGTCTATGTATATAATCCGAAAATAAAAGCTGATTCAGCCGAGGGAGATCTAGGGATTCATATTACAAAAGCATCGCTAAAGGGCGAGGGTTTGTTGTTTTCCCAAGAGTTGGACGGGTTGCTGAAAACCGGATTTTATGTTTGTAAGATAGTTTGGACTACTCATTCGGCATCTGAGAAGTCCGATCTTTATGAGTTGGAGGCCCAGTTTACAGAACCGGAACACTGTGAGAAGTTCTCATACGCAGTAAAAGGTAGATATAAGCTGGGAGATAGTGGTCATCATAATAAAAACAAAACCTCATGTGAGTCTCTGGCAGAAAAGCGAATGCTGCGTCTATTGGAGGCAGCAGCCATGAAAACACTTGATGAAGTGGCTGAAGAGTTTTCAGGAGGTAAAGATGAAACCAATTAAACAGCTCTGGCTCATATTGACTCATGGTAAGCGGGTAGCGGATGCGCTGCAGAAGCATACGTTTAGTGTTGATAATCCATCAGGGTTTGAATTGATTGAAGTATCTCCGGATAGGGTGCATGCGAAATTTTTCGAACGGCTAGAGATTTTCGAGGAGGTCGATACGCCATTTGGTGATGTACAAAAAATTCATATCGTTCGATATGTTGTTATAGATTTCACTGTAATCAAAGTTGGTGAGGGGTTGTCCTTAATAAAAATTCTTAGGCCGCCTGTTTCTATAAAAAGCTTTTCAAAAAAATTGATGGAAGCTTTTGCATATGAAGGGGCATTAAAGAAAGCCTCTTTTAATTTGGCGGAAGTCTACAGCCTTATCCAGGGGGAGCCTGCCATTGATCGTCTCGTCGTGACGAAAGTCACAGCTAGCCAAGTCCCTGTGGGAGATAGGGCTACCGCTCGTATTGAGGTTGCATCTATAACAAATGCGCTACTGGAATTGCAGAAAGAATATAACTCTCCTGCAGTAAAGCTAGAAAAAATAATGATTTCTGCCAGGATGAATTTTGAGCTGGAGATCTTGGATGTCTCGGCGGCGGGGTCAATTTACTGTACGCCTGGAATGGAGTTTTATCTGGAGAAAACTTTGTTTTAGCATGATATTGAGTTTGTTTTTTACTTGTTTTTTACTTGTTTTTTACTTGTTTTGTACGATTCTACTAGGCATTTCTGTCAGGTATTTATTTTTAAAAGGTTTTGAGACGGTTAGTCTCGATTTTAATATTGCACTGTAGGAAGAAGTAGGGCTAGGTTAAAAAAAGGCCTCATAGAGACCTTTTTACTAAATCCGGAACTTATTTTCTCAGCCAGCTTTCAACTAAATCCGAACCATGCTTGGCTTTCCACTCTTTCAGCGTCTTGTGATTACCGCCTTTAGTTTCTACGACTTCGCCGGTGTGCGGGTTCTTGTAAGTCTTCAGTTCGCGAGGCTTGCGGGTGCCGGTCGTGGCGGCCAAAGTTGGACCGCGCTTGCCGCTTTGTGGATCTAGCAAATTGATGATGTGCTTCAGGCTAAAGCCGTACTGATCCAGCAGTCCTCGCAGCTTGGTCTCGAACTCGATTTCTTTCTTCAATGCGGCATCGCCCTTCAGTGCTTCCAGCGCCTGGAGCTGTTCGGCCAAGTGTTTTTCAAGCTGACGGTATTCGGCAAGTTTGGACATGAGCGTTTCCTGATGTTTGTTTTGAAGATATCTATCTGAATAGTATTGCAGCATACAAGCTCAGCATTATTTTCGGCCGTATAACTTGCTATCGACGTGGTTTATTTCAGCCTTTATCAAGTCGACAGTGAGTTTCTGAACCGTAGTGGCTTTTCCGGTTTTTATGTCCACGATTTTCAGCAATGCGGTCAGATGGTTTTTGCGGGCCTTGAGTGTATCGGTCCAGCTCGCGCTGCTCTGTATTTGAGTGTTCATGATCTTTATCCTGGCGGGGTTCTAAACAGCCCGCGTGCGCAGGCTGTTTCAGGTGGCTTAGCGCGTTACAACGAGAGAACGTCTTGCACGGTGTGCTTATGAGAGCGCTCCGACAATTCACGGCTGCTCCATGTGTCGAAGCCTTCACCTTCTTTTGGAAGCACCAATCTCCTCAGACTGAGTTGGTCGCCGCCCAGCATCCTTTCAACAGCCCACAGCTTGCCTCCTGCATCCATCAGCGCTTGCGCTTTTTCGTTCCACTGTTCTTCCAATACCGTCTGCGCCAGGAACATGGCTGTTCGTTCGATGGCATTGTGTTCTTTTTGAGCCTCAACTATGTGCTGGTCGACGATGACCATTTCCTGTTCCAGCGCTGCGATGATCAAGTGCTGGCGACGATTGTGCTCGGTTGCAGTCGTGAGGTTTTTCGCAGCCTTTTGCGCTTCAGCATTGGCGTTCTTTTCGCCCTCGGTGTCGCCCCACGCCACAGCTTGAGCATAGGCTGTTGCTGCATCGGTTTCGGCCTGCCGGGCTTTTGCCATGTCCTCAGTCGCTTGCTTCTGGATCTGCTCCAAACGGGTACTGAGACTGTTCCGCTTTTCGTTGAGCTCCTGCTCGTCGGCTTTCCAGTTCGCCATCGATTCGGTGTAGCCCGCCATCAATGTCTCGTGATTAACGAGCTTTTCACGTCGGGTAATCCGATCAGTAACAATGCTGGCCTGATGCTTTCGAGAGTCGTAAGGGATTTTCAGGGTGTTGTACTGTTTGCGAATTTCGTAAAGCCGATCAGTATCCAGCGTCTCCTCATCCTCCAGCAGCGCCTCTAGCGGAGCGATCTCGATATACATCTGTTCGACTTCACTCAGGTATTTATCCCTCTCGACTTTCAGTTTTTCGATCTCGCCCAGCAGCAGCTGTTTCTTGTCGCAATTTCCGGTCGCTTCACTGCTGTCCGAAACACGCTGTGCGAGCACTGTAGCTTCACGGCTTTCCAGCTCATTGGTCAGTAGTTCGCGTTGCTCTGTGGATGCTTGAAATTCGTTCATCTGTCATGTTCCTTCAAATTTGGGTTTGGGTTGAATGAGCGGCTGGCGAGGCCGGGAGTGAGCCGGCGCTACCTCGATCTGCGGAGATGCCCTCAGGCAGCCCTAGCCTCGCTGTCATCCGTTCCCGGGATCGTCTTCACGATGTAGCAGCGTTGTGGACCAAGGCCGGGCAGGCGGACCAGACTCGACGCCTTGCCGTCGCTACCCGGCTCCAGCACACCGCGTTGCAGCAGTTCCTTGTTCACTGCGGTGAGGTTCATGCCCCGGAAGATCTCGGAGCGCCATGCCTCGGTCAGCACGTAATAGGTGTTGGTGGTGTGCATGGTGTCGCCCATGCCGTGCTCGAGCGTCTTGCGAAAGCCGAGGCGATCGATGGTGCGCGGGCCGTGTTCGTCGATCTTCGCCGCCGCCGATTCCCAGCGGGTAAAACGGCTTTCGCCGAAGCGCTCGATGACCTGGCGCAGGCGCGCCAAGATCGCATCACCTTCGAAGTTCCCGGTGCCGCCACGCTCGTTCATCCATGCGTTGAGGCACACGCGAGCAGCGGTGGTGGCAGTCCCATCCGGCCAGCCGGTGATACCCATCGCGGTGGCCAGTTCACCGGCTGCGGCTGCGAGGCCGAAGCGAGCTGCTGCACGGCGTGCCTGTCCGCTGGCCGAGGCCGGTAGCGACTGGGCGATAAATCCTTCCAGCATGCGGCGCAGAATGGCGGACCAACCGTGACGTTTGCCGGGTTCACACAGAGCCGTTAGAAACGCCGTAAGCGGTGTGCCGTAGTACTTCGCTACCCGAGCCTTCAGCGCATCGGCAAGGGTCGCCGCATCCTCAAAGCCGTTGAGGGCGTCGAACATGCCGAGTCCTTTGCTCGCATCAGCCGGGACTGCGAGCATGCGCACCTCCATGCCCGCTTTCAGCACCTTGTTGGCCTCGGCCATGTGCTGGGCCAGCGTCTTCTCGCCGGTGGAGAGAAACAGCAAGCGCCACTCCTGTACCTGTCGGCCTGCTTGCCCTCGATCATTGGCTCGTGCCTTGCCGGTGCCGTTGCCCAGCATGTACACCGTTTCGCCAATGATGCGTGGATCGCACATACCGATTTCATCGAGCACCAGAAGGCCATCTGAGTGCGCGGCGGCGATGGATTCGAGCGCGTTGTCGGTGGAGCGCCACGAACGCACCAGACGCGGCCCGCCGTAGATCGAGGCGGCGACTTGCAGGTGAGTGGTCTTGCCGCCAGAGCTGTCGCCATACAGGTGGAAGCCTCCTGACTCATGGCCAAGCATGTGCAGCAGCGGGCCAGCAAAGGCCACGCCGACGACGAACGCCAATCGATGATTGCCGACGCACAGTGCGCCGATCTGCTCCTGCCACTGCTTAAGCGAGCCTGCTTCGCTGATCGGCGGAAGCTGAGAGCCGGCCTCGTAGAAGTGCAGATGTTCGCTGTGCGCTCCGACCTGCTGCTCGGGCAGCAGAAAAGCGTTGTCGTGCCAACCCAGGCGGGTAACCAGTCGTGCCCTTTGCGCGCTGTCGAAGCCGCCGAGGTAACTTTGTAGGTCGTTGCGTGCATTGCGTCCGGAGCGACTACCGGCGAGACGCAGACCCATATCCACCAACGGGCCAAGTACGTCTTTGCCGAAGTCGCCGGTCATGGTGCGCGCCGGGATGTTCCAGCGTTTTTTGGCGCCGTCGGGGTCGTCGAACTCGACCAATAGGCCCCAGTTCTGGCCTTTGTCATCGCGGGTACGGGCGAGTATTTCCAGAGGCGAACACACTGGGCGCGATTCGCCGTCATCGCCCGCATAAAACACACCTTCGGACGTGAGACGAAAGCCACCGGGCATTAGGTCGTTTTTCGATTTCGCAGGACGCTTGGCCGGTGCTTTCGTCTTGGGTTCCGGCTTGGCTTCAGTCGGTTCCGTCGCCGACTTCTCCACAGGCAATCCAAACAATTCACCGCTGCTTTCCAGTTCGGCGAAATGGGCGGCTGTCCAGCCCTTAGCGAGCGCATCGGCGGCATCGTCGCCGTCATCCCATTGACCACCTTTGGCGAAGGCGGCGCGTTCGTTCTTCAGCGTGGGCTTGCGTTTGAGCATTTCCAACGCGATGACTCGAACCGAGGCGGCGCCGATTTCACGCAGCTTATCGGCAATAGCTTCCATGCAGGCTTTGCCGCTGTCGTCATTGTCCGGCCACAACAGCACGTCGCGACCTTTGAGTGGTGTCAGATCGGCTTTGTGCCAGGAGTTGGAGCCGTTCGGCCAACAGGTGGCCACGTGACCCGGCAGCAGTTCAGCGGCGGCGTCGGCAGCTTTCTCGCCTTCGCACAGGGCAACCGGCGCATCAGCGCGCTGGACCAGTTCATCAAGGCGCAGCAACGGGCGCGGATCGGGTAGGCCCTGCCAGCGCCATTGCTTGGTTTGGCCATCGGCGCGCTGACACCACGTCAGTGGTGCAAAGACCTTCTTCGGCTTACCGTCTTCATCGGGGCCGAGGTCGAAGCGGTAGAGCGCCATGAGTGACTGGCCCCGAGCATCACGATAGATCCATATTGTGGATGGTGCGCCATGCTGCCGATGCTTGGCCGGGCACTTGTTCATGGCCTCGGCCGGGATCGGCTGAATGGCAATCCACTCAGGCGCTTTTGTCTTGCTGGGCGCTGCCTTCGTCTCGGCGGCACCGGGCGCTACGTTGAGCAGGTTTGCCAGTTTTTTGCAGGCATCGACGTCAGTTCCGCCGTCCAGATAGCGCACCAGATCGATCAGGTCACCGCCCTTGTCGCCGGTGGCGAAGTCGGCCCACGTGCCCTTGCTCAAATTGATCTTGAGCGATCCGGCGCGTTTATCGCTGCGGGTCGGATTTGGAGCGGTATATTCCTTGCCGCTGTCCACGCGCTTGCCGTTGGGCAGCCAGTGCGATAGGACACGATCGATGTCTTTCAGTGCAGCGGCTTTCACGTCGGCAAAGCTTGGGCGTTTGGCGGTGCTGTTTTGGCGTCGGCTCATGCGTCAGCCCTCGCCAAAAACAGTGCGTCGTTGATGTCATCGATTAAGGCTTTGGCCATCTCGCCGAGGTACAGAGCAGGCCAACTGAAGCGCTCGCCGTGATCGCTCATGGCGGCGTCGAGGTTGAGTTGGTTCGCGTGATGCTGAAGCTGCGAAACCATCTCCAGTGCATCCTCGACCGGGACACCGGCATTGACCCGAAACAGCTTTAGGTCGGTGGCGTTGACGCGGGAAAATGTGGCGTGGCCAAGAGTGGTGGAAGTGCTCATAGCGCACCGCCTTTCTTCGCCGCAGGAATCGAGGTGGTGTCACCGTGCAAGGCGAGTGTTTTGATCAGGCCGAGAGTGCCGCGTACGTCCCAAAGGACGGCTGCGATCACATGATTGGCGAGGCGCGAGGATTCGCTTTCGAAGTGATCTTCAAGCAGCGTCAGCACCGAGTCGGCGCGATCAATGGCGCAGGTGATAGCGTCGATGGGCACGCCGGCTTCGGCGTGAGTGCTTACGCACAACAGATCTTCTGGCAGGGCAAAACTCAGGACGTTGTTCATTGGGCACCGCCTGCGGTTTCGAGTGCGCGGGCTTTGGCCATGTGGTTGTTGTAGCGGGAGAGGCGTGTAGCGAGGCTGGAATTGGCGTGTAAAGCGGCGAGAGCCATTGCACGGTGTGCAGCGGCGCGAATTTTTGACGGATTGAGGGCGTGCATCTGGCGAAGCTCCTATTGTTGAGGAGCTGCCACGTTCGTTACCAAGCGAATGGGTGGCAGCTGTGCGCAGGTTGGTAAACCGGGACAATAGGAACCCGGCAGACCCGAAGGTCTCCCACGCACAGCCGCCATAAAACGGAATTGCGGGCGCAAAAAAAGCGCCTGCAAAAGAGATATGGGCGCTGTTGCGCCTATTGTTCAACGGGTTACCAAGCCCGGTCGCTGAGTTTGCAGCGACGGCCAGAGAGTAACGTCCGTTTTTCGAAAGTGCAACTGCGTTGATGACTTGCGGAATTTTCAGGTGCAGCATAAATTGTTCGTGCATGTAGATTTACCTCAACGCCTCCGGATCGCCCCCGGAGGCGTTTTCGTTTCAGGCGTGGGTTTCCCAGCGCAGGGAAAGGAGGGGCAGGAAGCCATCGCTGAGCATGGATCGTGCATCTTCGTAGGCTTGTGTTTGCTGGCCTTCATCGACGATCACGGCTCCGGTCTTTTCGCAGTGGAGGGACAGGGCGCACCAGGTGCCGTCGGCCCAACTGAGCACGCTGACCACGCGCCCTTGCTTGTCCTGCTGGCTGCGGTATCGCTCAAGGCACTGCATGAGGCGGGGCGAAAAGCCAATTCGGCGCAATACCGAAAATGGGTGCATGAAAACGTTGTCTGCGATCTTTCGGCTCATGCTGCCTCCTGCACAAAGGCAAATAGCGGCGGTGGTGTTTCGCCTTTGAGCCAAGTCAGAATCTTTCTGTCCTCGGCGCAACGTCGGCGGTATGCGACTGCCAGAAAATCGCGGTGTTGTGCGAGGCATTCATCCAAATACTCGGTCAGATCCGAGGTCAGGCGCATGTCGTGGTGAAGGCGCTCGGTTGCGCTTTTCTCCACGGCGAGATCCTCATCCGTGATGCGTTGCCATACCGCCGGATCATTCGCATACCCCGCCGATTGATCCACCAGCCAGTAGGTGACCCAGTCGGTCATACCGCGCGACTTGAGCGAGGCGAGGCGGCTTTCGCTCATCGCGAAGTAGCCGGTTCCATAGACGCTCGAAAACTCTCTGCGCACCGCGTTTTTGCGGATCAGTTCGGGCAGTTCCCATGGATTGGCTTTGAGCGGAAGAACAAGGCCGTCAGGGCTGAAAAAGAACGCTTCCTGCTCTTCGCCGTTCCAGCTCACGCCCGCGATGGTGCGATGACGCCAGTTGATTGCGCCTGGTTGATAAAGACGGAATCCAATGCTGTAGGAGTCGAGAAATGGCCCTTTGAATGGGCGGTAGCTGCGCTTCATGCGGCCACCTGATCACGTGCTTCAATGCGGCTGCGTGCCCAAGCCTGGACTTCTGCGAGTACCCATGCGACAGGGGCGCCACGTGCGTTGCTGATGCTCAGTTTCACGGGACGCGGAAAGCCGCTTTCAGTGCACTGCATTAGCTTGTAAATGGTGGGGCGAGCTAAGCCAACAATGCCCATTACTTCAGATATTCTGATTAGGGTCGTGTCTGGGTCGCGATGAGGGCGGGAGTTGATATCAGTAGCGATAGAGCTAGTCATAGTCGTGCCTGTATGGTGAGAGACAGGCACAGACTAGGGAGCAAAAAAAAAGCAAACATGGTTTGCTTTTTTTGCGGGTTACCGGGGTAAGTAGCGGCGTTCGCGGAGATACTTTCTGACGGTAGGTATCGACGCTATCTTGTCTTTTTCAACGAGCGCCTTCACCAAATCAGTTTCAGATATTTTGGGGTCAGCTGCGATATGGCGATCGGCTGCTTTGCAGATGCGTTCGCGCCGTTTTGCTGCTGCCTGTTGCTTGTCGGATTCTGGATTGCTGTTGCCCCTACCGGCTGTTTTTCCACGTAGCGATGCTTGAGCGGCAGTAACGTTGCCAAGGGCCGCGCGCAAAAAACCGTGCGCATCAAAGCCTGGTGTTGATACATCGATGCTCTCAATCTGGCTGTAAAGAGAGGACAGCATCAGCGCCTTTTCCGCTTCTCCTTTGAATATCGCGAAGTCTTCCCTGCTTCGTATTTCGAAACCGCTGGTTCGGTCTCGCGCTCTATCGATAAGCTTTAAGTATTGTTTGGGATCTGTCTGGCGTATTGACTCCACCAAATCAGCCTCCGAGTCATAGACGCTCAGCTCCAAATCGAACAGCCAGTTCGCAAGAACTTCAACTGCTTGTACTGCCTTGATCAGCGCGTAGGTCGCTACCAGTTTTGAGTCAGAGGCTTGATGATCAAAGCCGACGAATTGGCGAGCGGCTTCGGGCAGCGAGGAGGCCTCGTTAAAGCTGTAATGTTGTTCAATGTCATCGCGTTTGCGAAACATTGTCTGAATGATCGAATCTGCGCATTGAGCGTAATCGCCATCCTCAAGCCAAAAAGCCTGTGCATGATGGATGAGGCCGAAGCCTTCCTTGAAATGGTCGTAAAAGTGGCCATAGAGCGCCAGTTCGCTCACTCCTAGTTCGATCTCGTCCATGTCGCGCAGCAGACAATTCACGTCCATGCCGGCGATCAGTAATCCCAGATCCTCTCTATTCAAATCGTCATCCATCAGGCTGCCCCACGCCCCGAAGACGGAGAGCCAGACCAGCGCGGTACGCCGTCGAAGTAATTGCCAGCAGGGAGCGAAGGTTGCTTCTTCTGTTACACGTTTCACCTGCGTTACGTGCGGTGTACGGAAAACTGTTGATGCGTGTAACGAGAGAGAACGCCAATGAATTCGGGCGTTTGGTCGTGTTCGTTACACGAGTAACACCCGTAACACGTCTTTTGGAGGGGGGCGGGATAGGATTACTCATACCGCTTTTCCAAACTGTCCGTTGATCACTTTTCCACTTGCTAACGCATCAAGGTGATCTGCATACCACTGCATCATTTTCACTCTGTGCTCAAGGTATTGAGCCTTGTTGTACACCCCAGAGATTCCCTCCTCTTTGTGAGCAAGCTGCGCTTCTACATGCTCTTTCGGCCAGCCGTGTTCTCTGAGCAGAGTGCTAGCGGTATGACGAGTACCATGGCCAACCAAGCGACCTTTGTAACCAACCGTCGCAAAGACTTTGTTGATGGTGTTTTCACTAATCGTCGGATTCTTAGCGCCGACTCCGGGGAACAGCCATCGACTGCGCCCAGTGAGGCAATGGAGTTCTCTAAGAGCGGAAAGCGCTTGCTTAGGGAGTGGGCACACAAAATCCCTGCGCATCTTCATCTTGGCGGCAGGTGTCGTCCAAATCGCTTTATCAAGGTCGAACTCTTTCCATTCAGCTAAGCGAACCATTCCCGGTCTCGATGCCGTCCATATGCAAAGCCATGCTGCAGTTCGGGCTGTCAGTCTGCTGGGTGTGTTTTTCAACGCGGTTAGGAAGTCGCCGAGTTCAGGTTCAAGCAGATGTGGATGCTGTTGAGTCTTTGGTGCTTGGGCGGCGATATCGCGAAGACGGCTACCCGGATCGTTTTCGGTCAAGCCCAATCCAATGGCTCGACCGAAGATCTGATTGATCCAGGTGCGGCACTTCTCCGCTACGTTGTGAGCATCTCTAGCTTCTATCGATGCTTGGAGTTCTGCGCAATCTGTGCGGGTAATCTCGTCGAGGGGTTTGTCACCAAGCGCAGGAAGGATGTCCTTGTCGAGGTACGTGCGGATCTTATTTAGGGTAGAAGGGGCAAGACCCTTTTCTTCTTTCGCCTTGAGCCAAGCATCGGCGGCCGCCCGGAAGGTTCGAGCTTTAGCCGTATCGATTGCAGCTTTTGCAGATCGCTTTTGTTCGAGTGGATCGGCGCCACTGCTCACTACTTTGCGTAGATCAGCAGCTTTGTCGCGTGCAAATGCGCCACTTACTTCTGGATAACCCCCAAGCCCCATCCAAGCCCAATTGCCAGCCGGACGTTTGTAGCGGAGTTGCCAAGATTTACCTCCGTCAGGTTTGACCCTGAAGTAGAGGCCATTTCCGTCGAGCTCACGGTATTCCTTTGATTCCGGCTCCAGTCCCGCAAGTGTCGTGTCAGCGAGAGGGCGGCGCTTGATGTCTGCGCGCTTCATCCTTGTATCCCAAAGTTCGGTATTTTTCTCAGGATACAAGCAGGGATACAGGGATACAACGGATAGGGGGAGACAGGGATAAACAGATAGGCACAAAAAAACCGGCCAAGTGGCCGGTTTCTCTGGGTCTGAGAGTCTGGTAGAGACTTTCAGATACTGCTATATGGTGCCCCGAGGGAGACTCGAACTCCCACTTCTTGCGAAAACGGATTTTGAATCCGCCGCGTCTACCAATTCCGCCATCAGGGCTCAATGGCGGCGAAGTATAGAGATGAGATTACCGTCGGTCAATCAGGTACATAGAGAATTTTCACTATTTCGGCTAGACTTCCGGCCCCTGCTAGACGAACCCCATCATGCGCGTTGCTGACTTTACATTCGAACTCCCTGATTCGCTGATCGCCCGCCATCCTTTGGCCGAGCGTCGCAACAGTCGCCTGTTGACCCTTGATGGGGTCAGCGGCGCCCTGGCACACCGTCAATTCACTGATTTGCTTGAGCATTTGCGCCCGGGCGATTTGATGGTGTTCAACAATACCCGGGTGATTCCGGCGCGGCTGTTTGGCCAGAAGGCTTCCGGCGGCAAGCTGGAAATTCTGGTGGAGCGGGTGCTCGACAGTCATCGCGTGCTGGCGCATGTGCGTTCCAGCAAGTCGCCGAAACCGGGTTCGAAGATCCTGATCGACGGCGGTGGCGAGGCCGAGATGCTGGCGCGTCACGATGCGTTGTTCGAGCTGGGGTTTGCCGAAGAGGTGTTGCCGCTGCTCGACCGCGTCGGGCACATGCCGCTGCCTCCTTATATAGACCGCCCGGATGAAGGCTCGGACCGCGAGCGTTATCAGACGGTCTACGCCGAGCGTTTGGGCGCGGTGGCAGCGCCGACGGCGGGGCTGCATTTCGATCAGCCGCTGATGGAGGCGATTGCCGCCAAGGGCGTCGAGACTGCGTTCGTGACCTTGCACGTCGGCGCTGGCACGTTCCAGCCGGTGCGCGTCGAGAAGATCGAAGACCACCACATGCACAGCGAGTGGCTGGAAGTCGGTCAGGACGTGGTCGATGCCGTCGAAGCCTGCCGCGCTCGCGGTGGTCGCGTGGTGGCGGTGGGGACCACCAGCGTGCGTTCCCTGGAAAGTGCCGCGCGCGATGGCGTGCTCAAGCCGTTCAGTGGCGACACCGACATCTTTATCTACCCGGGTCGGCCGTTTCATGTCGTCGATGCCCTGGTCACCAACTTCCATTTGCCTGAATCCACGTTGTTGATGCTGGTTTCGGCATTCGCCGGTTATCCCGAGACCATGGCCGCCTATAAAGCCGCCGTCGACAACGAATACCGCTTTTTCAGCTACGGTGATGCGATGTTTATCACCCGTAATCCCGCGCCTACCGCCCCTAAAGAAACAGGCCCTGAGGAAACAGAATGAGTCGCACCAGTCGCATGTCTTTTGAGCTTCTTGCCACCGACGGCAAGGCTCGTCGCGGTCGTTTGACCTTCCCGCGCGGTACCGTCGAGACCCCGGCCTTCATGCCGGTGGGCACGTACGGCACGGTCAAGGGCATGCTGCCGCGGGATATCGTCGCCACTGGCGCGGAAATCATTTTGGGCAACACCTTCCACTTGTGGCTACGTCCTGGCACCGAAGTGATCAAGAAGCACGGCGACCTGCACGATTTCATGCAGTGGAAAGGCCCGATTCTGACCGACTCCGGCGGTTTTCAGGTGTTCAGCCTGGGCGCAATGCGCAAGATCAAGGAGGAGGGCGTGACCTTCGCTTCTCCGGTCGACGGCGCCAAAGTGTTCATGGGCCCGGAAGAGTCGATGCAGGTCCAGCGCGATCTGGGCTCGGACATCGTGATGATTTTTGACGAATGCACCCCGTACCCGGCCGATGAAGACGTCGCTCGTGTCTCGATGGAGCTGTCGTTGCGTTGGGCCAAGCGTTCGAAAGAAGCCCATGGCGATAATACGGCGGCGCTGTTCGGCATCGTGCAGGGCGGTATGCATCAGGATTTGCGCATGCGCTCCCTGGAAGGCCTCGACAAAATCGGCTTCGACGGCCTGGCCATCGGCGGTCTGTCGGTGGGCGAGCCCAAGCACGAGATGATCAAGGTGCTCGATTACCTGCCGGGCCAGATGCCGGCTGACAAACCTCGTTACCTTATGGGCGTTGGCAAACCGGAAGATCTGGTTGAGGGTGTGCGCCGCGGTGTGGACATGTTCGATTGCGTGATGCCAACCCGTAATGCCCGCAATGGGCATCTGTTCATCGATACAGGCGTGCTGAAGATCCGTAACGCGTTCCATCGCCATGATGATTCGCCGCTGGATCCAACCTGCGATTGCTACACCTGCCAGAACTTCTCCCGTGCTTATCTGCACCATCTGGACAAGTGCGGCGAAATGCTGGGTAGCATGTTGAATACCATCCACAATTTGCGCCATTACCAGGTGCTTATGGCTGGTTTGCGCGAGTCTATTCAACAGGGTACATTGGCCGCCTTTGTCGATGCCTTCTACGCCAAACGCGGGTTACCTGTTCCGCCTTTGGACTGAGTTTTCTGACCCCAAGATTCAACATTTGCAACTGGAGTGCTAAATGAGCTTTTTTATCTCTAATGCCATGGCTGACGCCGCTCCACCTGCTGCTGGCCCAATGGGCGGCGGCTTTGAGTGGATTTTCCTGGTCGGTTTCCTGGTCATCTTCTACCTGATGATCTGGCGTCCACAGGCCAAGCGCGCCAAAGAGCAGAAAACCCTGCTGGGCAGCCTGCAAAAAGGTGACGAAGTTGTGACCACCGGTGGTATCGCCGGCAAGATCACCAAAGTGTCCGACGACTTCGTAGTTCTGGAAGTCTCCGACACCGTCGAAATGAAATTCCAGAAAGGCGCCATCGCCGCCACGCTGCCAAAAGGCACGCTCAAAGCGATCTAAGTTTCAACTTCTACTCAATCGACGGGGCGCGCAAGGCGCCCCGCGTCATAAGCGGGCGGCGTGATGCTGAACAAATACCCTCTGTGGAAATACATTCTGATCCTGGCGGTGCTGGCGATCGGTCTGATTTATTCCGCTCCCAATCTATACCCTGATGACCCGGCCATTCAGGTCAGCGGTGCAAGCACTGCACTGCAGGTTAATCAGGCTGATCTGGATCGTGTGAGCACCGCGCTCAAGGACTCCGGGATCAACGTCAAGGCGGCCACACTGGCTGCGGGCGGCAAGGGCGGTCTGATCCGTCTGACCAAGGCTGAAGATCAGCTGCCAGCCAAAGACGTCGTGCGCAAGGCATTGGGTGATGACTACGTCGTTGCACTGAACCTGGCACAAACCACCCCGCAATGGCTGCGCAGCCTTGGCGCGCACCCGATGAAGCTGGGTCTGGACTTGTCCGGTGGTGTGCACTTCCTGCTGGAAGTGGACATGGACAAAGCCCTCGATGCACGCCTGAAAGTCTACGAAGGCGACGTCAAGAGCCTGTTGCGTAAAGAGCGTCTGCGCTATCGCAGCCTGCCGCAACTGGGCGGTGCCATTCAGCTGGGCTTCACTGATGAAGCAGCCCGTGAAGAAGCGCGTGCGCTGATTCGCAAGAACTTCAACGATTTCGACATTGTTCCGGCCGACCTCAATGGCCAACCGGTACTGCGTCTGGCGATGACCCCAGCCAAGCTGGCGGAAATCCGCGAATACTCCATCAAGCAGAACTTGACCACGGTACGTAACCGCGTCAACGAGCTGGGTGTTGCCGAACCTATCGTTCAGCGCCAAGGCGCCAACCGCATTGTGGTTGAGCTGCCGGGCGTGCAAGACACCGCAGAAGCCAAGCGTATCCTCGGCAAGACGGCCAACCTTGAGTTCCGTCTGGCAGCTGAGCCTGGCGCTTCGAAAGCCACTTCCGAGTCGTTCGAGTTCCGTGAAGGCAATCGTCCTGCGGCGCTGATCGAGCGTGGCCTGATCATCACCGGTGACCAGGTGACTGACGCCAAGGCTGGCTTCGGCGAGCAAGGCACGCCAGAAGTGAACATCCGTCTGGATGGCCACGGTGGCGAGCTGATGAGTCGTGCGACTCGCAGCAACGTCGGTCGCAGCATGGCGGTTATCTTCATCGAACAACGTCCGGTCACCACTTACACCAAGCAAGTGATCAACGGCGTCGAGAAAGACGTGCCGGTTCAGACGTTTAAAGAAGAGAAGAAGATCATCAGCCTGGCGACCATTCAGTCGCCGCTGGGTGCCCAGTTCCGCATCACTGGCCTGAACGGCCAGGGCGAATCGTCCGAACTGGCGCTGCTGCTGCGTGCCGGTGGTCTGGCGGCACCGATGTACTTCGCTGAAGAACGTACCATCGGCCCAAGCCTGGGTGCTGACAACATCACCAAAGGTATCGATGCATCGCTGTGGGGCATGCTGTTTGTCTCGCTGTTCATCATGGCCATCTACCGCTTCTTCGGCCTCATCGCCACCGTCGCGCTGACGGTGAACATGGTGATGCTGCTAGCCTTGATGTCGCTGCTGGGTGCAACGCTGACCCTGCCGGGTATCGCCGGTATCGTGTTGACCATGGGTATGGCGGTCGACGCCAACGTACTGATTTTCTCGCGGATACGTGAAGAGATCGCGGCTGGCATGACTGTGCAGCGGGCAATCAACGAAGGCTTCGGACGGGCATTCACCGCGATTCTCGACGCCAACCTGACAACCTTGTTGGTCGGCGGGATTCTCTTTGCCATGGGCACCGGCCCGGTCAAAGGCTTCGCAGTGACCATGTCCCTCGGGATCTTTACCTCGATGTTCACGGCCATCATGGTGACCCGCGCGATGGTCAACCTGATCTTCGGCGGTCGTGACTTCAAGAAGTTGTGGATTTAAGGGGCTGCCATGTTACGTACAATCAACTTCATGGGCGTTCGCAACGTTGCGTTCGGCGTCACATTGTTCCTCACGGCATTGGCTTTGTTCAGTGTCGCCACCAAGGGCATGAACTGGGGCCTGGACTTCACCGGCGGTACGCTCATCGAGCTGACCTACGAGCGTCCGGCCGATGTCACCAAGGTGCGTGAACAGCTGGTTACATCGGGTTATCACGAAGCGATCGTACAGAGCTTCGGTGCGACTACCGATTTGCTGGTGCGTATGCCGGGTGAAGACCCGCAGCTGGGTCACCAGGTGGCCGAGGCCTTGCAGAAGGTCGGTGGCGACAACCCTGCGGTGGTCAAGCGCGTCGAGTTCGTCGGCCCTCAGGTCGGTGAAGAGCTGCGCGACCAGGGTGGCCTCGGCATGCTGATGGCGCTGGGCGGCATTTTGATCTACCTGGCTTTCCGCTTTCAGTGGAAGTTTGCGGTCGGTGCGATCGTGTCCTTGATCCACGACGTGATCGTGACCATCGGCATCCTGTCGTTCTTCCAGATCACCTTCGACCTGACGGTACTGGCGGCGGTGCTGGCGATCATCGGTTACTCGCTCAACGACACCATCGTGGTATTCGACCGGGTTCGTGAGAACTTCCGGGTACTGCGCAAGGCCAGCCTGATCGAGAACATCAACATCTCGACCACGCAGACCCTGCTGCGGACCATGGCAACGTCGATCTCCACCTTGCTGGCGATCGCGGCTCTGTTGTTCTTCGGTGGCGACAACCTGTTCGGCTTCTCCATTGCCCTGTTCATCGGTGTTCTGGCGGGTACTTACTCGTCGATCTACATCGCGAACGTGGTGCTGATCTGGCTGAACCTGAGCAGCGAGGACCTGATTCCTGCTGCGGCGGTCGAGACGGAAGTCGACGACCGTCCATAACGGTTATCGCTTTTCCAGCTGTAGGCCGAGAAGGCGCGAGTATTGAACTCGCGCCTTTTTTTATGCTCCAAGGCTAGGAGAAGCGCGGGCATGTCCCGCATGTGATGGTCAGGAGGTTCATGTGAACAAGTCGATGCTGGTTGGTGCAGTATTGGGTGCTGTTGGTGTGACGGCCGGGGGTGCTGTTGCCACCTACAGCCTGGTCAAAAAAAGCGGCCCTGAGTATGCGCAAGTTCTAGCCGTTGAACCGGTCAAGACACAAATCAAGACTCCACGTGAAGTGTGCAAGGACGTTGCAGTAACCCGGCAAGCGCCGGTAAAAGATCAACACCAGATCGCCGGTACGGTGGTCGGCGCGCTGGCTGGTGGCCTGTTGGGCAACCAGATCGGCGGCGGTACAGGCAAGAAAATCGCCACAGTGGCCGGTGCGGTCGGCGGTGGTTATGCGGGTAACAAGGTGCAGGAAGGCATGCAGGAGCGTGATACCTACACCACCACTCAAACCCGCTGTAACACCGTGAATGACATCAGCGACAAGGTTGTAGGCTACGACGTTCGTTATTCGCTGGATGGCAAGGAAGGCAAAGTGCGGATGGATCGCGATCCGGGCAACCAGATTCCGGTCGACAAGGACGGCAAGTTGATCCTGGGGCAAAACGAACCGGCTCAACAATAAGCTGAGCGCCTCAAGCAAAAAGAAGCATCCCGAGAGGGATGCTTTTTTTGTGCCTGAATTTTATGTTCACCGCCAACGTGCTATGAAAGACTCTTCATTTTTCGCGGCCTTACGCCTGCCTGTCTGAGACTCCATGCCTGCCATCGATCATCCCCTGATAGACCAGTTCCTCGACGCCCTGTGGCTGGAAAAGGGCCTTTCCGATAATACCCGCGATGCCTATCGCAGCGACCTGGCCTTGTTCAACGGCTGGTTGCAGGAAAAGGGCCTGGAGTTGATCAACGCTGGTCGCGAGTTGATCCTCGATCACTTGGCCTGGCGCCTGGAGCAAAACTACAAACCCCGTTCTACTGCGCGATTTCTCTCCGGTGTGCGTGGCTTTTATCGCTATTTGCTGCGGGAAAAGCTGATCGCGGTCGATCCGACCTTGCGCGTCGATATGCCGCAACTGGGTAGGCCGTTGCCTAAATCCTTGTCGGAAGCCGATGTGGAAGCGCTACTGGCCGCGCCAGACCTGAGCGAAGCCATCGGTCAGCGTGACCGCGCCATGCTTGAGGTGCTTTATGCCTGTGGTTTGCGGGTCACGGAGCTCATCAGCTTGACGCTGGAGCAGGTCAACCTGCGCCAGGGCGTGCTGCGGGTGATGGGCAAGGGCAGCAAGGAGCGGCTGGTACCGATGGGCGAGGAGGCGATTGTCTGGGTCGAGCGCTACATGCGCGATGCCCGTGGCGAGCTGCTGGGCGGGCGTCCCAGCGATGTGCTGTTCCCCAGCCTTCGCGGCGAACAGATGACCCGCCAGACCTTCTGGCATCGCATCAAGCATCAGGCCAAGGTCGCCGGAATCGGCAAGTCGTTGTCGCCGCACACCCTGCGTCATGCCTTCGCCACGCACTTGCTCAACCACGGTGCCGACCTTCGAGTCGTGCAAATGCTGCTCGGCCACAGCGATCTCTCGACCACCCAGATCTATACTCACGTCGCTCGTGCACGCTTGCAGGATTTGCACGCCAAGCATCACCCGCGCGGTTAATGCAGTTCCTGGAATGGAAATGCTGACCTGTGGTGAGGGGGCTTGCCCCCGTTCGTCTGCGCAGCAGTCGTAAACCGGGTTTCGCGGTCGATCTGATGAAATCGGGTGACAGATTTTGGGGCTGCTGCGCAACCCAACGGGGGCAAGCCCCCTCGCCACGGGGGCCTTATGTGGTAGGCTTTGCCGGTTTGTACGATGGGCGGTTATGACCCGGTGTTTCGGCACGGGTGTTCTGATCGTCCCATTTGTCCGCCTTCAGGAGTTCTCATGCGTCTGACCCAGATTTTCGCCGCCGCAGCCATTGCGTTGGTCAGCACCTTTGCCGTCGCCGATGACGCGGCCGACAAAGCCATTCGTAAAAGCCTGGAAAACCTCAATCTCGACGTGCCGGTCGAAACCATCACCGCCAGCCCGCTGCCAGGTCTGTACGAAGTCAAACTCAAGGGCAGTCGCGTGCTTTACGCCAGCGCTGACGGCCAGTACGTTGTTCAGGGCTACATGTTCCAGCTAAAGGACGGCAAACCGGTCAACCTGACCGAGAAGACCGAGCGCCTGGGCATTTCCAAGCTGATCAACAACATTCCAGTGGCTGAAACGGTGGTCTACCCGGCTATCGGCGAAACCAAGTCGCACATCACTGTCTTCACCGACACCACCTGCCCGTACTGCCACAAGCTCCACGCCGAAGTGCCGGAGTTGAACAAGCTGGGTATCGAAGTGCGTTATGTTGCATTCCCGCGCCAGGGCCTGGGCTCGCCGGGTGACGAACAACTGCAAGCGGTGTGGTGCTCCAAGGACAAGAAAGCGGCCATGGACAAAATGGTCGATGGCAAGGAAATCAAGGCCGCCAAGTGCGAGAACCCGGTTTCCAAACAGTTCGCCCTCGGTCAGTCGATCGGCGTGAACGGTACGCCGGCCATCGTTTTGGCCGACGGACAGGTCATTCCGGGCTACCAGCCTGCGCCACAAGTCGCCAAACTGGCACTGGGCGCGAAATAGTTTCGCATCGTCACGGTCAGCCTTGACGATCATGGTCTGGCGGCAACATTGTCGGGCCATTAATAGAGAGCCGCGAGTATGCGGTTGTTTTCACGGCCGGCCTTGAGTCGGCCGTTTTATGGGGAGTTCACAGTGAAACCGGTCAAAGTAGGCATCTGTGGGTTAGGGACCGTCGGTGGCGGTACCTTCAACGTACTTCAGCGCAACGCCGAGGAAATTGCTCGTCGTGCCGGGCGTGGAATCGAAGTGGCACAAATTGCCATGCGCACGCCAAAGCCTCAGTTCCAGACGACCGGTATTGCGATTACCAACGATGTGTTCGAAGTGGCCACGAACCCAGAGATCGACATCGTTATAGAGCTGATGGGCGGCTACACCGTTGCCCGCGAGCTGGTACTCAAGGCCATCGAGAATGGCAAGCATGTGGTCACCGCGAACAAGGCACTGATCGCCGTTCACGGTAATGAAATTTTCGCCAAGGCTCGCGAGAAGGGCGTCATTGTGGCGTTCGAAGCGGCCGTGGCCGGCGGCATCCCGGTGATCAAAGCGATCCGTGAAGGTTTGTCTGCCAACCGCATCAACTGGGTGGCCGGGATCATCAACGGCACCGGCAACTTCATCCTCACCGAAATGCGTGAGAAGGGTCGCACCTTCGAAGACGTACTCGCCGAGGCCCAAGCCCTGGGTTACGCCGAAGCCGATCCGACCTTCGACGTCGAAGGCATCGACGCAGCCCACAAGCTGACGATCCTGGCGTCCATCGCGTTCGGCATTCCGCTGCAATTCGATAAGGCTTACACCGAAGGCATCACCAAGCTGACCACCGCTGACGTGAATTACGCCGAAGCGCTGGGCTATCGCATCAAGCACCTGGGCGTGGCGCGCAGCACTGCGGCCGGTATTGAGCTGCGTGTGCACCCGACGCTGATCCCGGCCGATCGCTTGATCGCCAACGTCAACGGCGTGATGAACGCAGTGATGGTCAATGGTGACGCCGCCGGTTCGACCCTGTTCTACGGCGCCGGCGCCGGCATGGAGCCGACGGCTTCGTCGGTGATCGCCGACTTGGTGGACGTGGTTCGCGCCATGACTTCCGACCCGGAAAACCGCGTGCCGCACCTGGCTTTCCAGCCGGATTCGCTGTCGGCTCATCCGATCCTGCCGATCGAAGCCTGCGAAAGTGCGTACTACCTGCGCATTCAGGCCAAGGACCATCCGGGCGTGTTGGCTCAGGTGGCGAGCATCCTGTCGGAGCGCGGCATCAACATCGAATCGATCATGCAGAAAGAAGTCGAAGAGCATGACGGTCTGGTGCCAATGATCCTGCTGACGCACCGTGTGCTGGAACAGCACATGAACGACGCGATCACCGCCCTGGAAGCCTTGGAAGGCGTGGTCGGCCCGGTCGTACGGATCCGCGTCGAGCACCTGAACTAAGCCGTTATCGTTCACCGGGCTCGCACGCGGGCCCGGCATTGCGAACACTGTCTATTGGAGCCAGTCATGCGTTATATCAGTACCCGCGGCCAGGCACCGGCCCTGAATTTCGAAGATGTCCTGCTGGCCGGTCTCGCCACCGACGGCGGTCTGTACGTCCCGGAAAACCTGCCACGTTTCACCCAGGAAGAAATCGCTTCCTGGGCCGGCCTGCCGTATCACGAGCTGGCCTTCCGGGTGATGCGCCCGTTCGTGACCGGCAGCATCCCCGATGCCGATTTCAAAAAGATTCTTGAAGAAACGTATGGCGTGTTTTCCCACAACGCCGTGGCGCCGTTGCGTCAGCTGAATGGCAATGAATGGGTGCTGGAACTGTTCCACGGACCGACCCTGGCGTTCAAAGACTTCGCCCTGCAACTGCTGGGTCGTCTGCTCGACTACGTGCTGGAAAAGCGCGGCGAGCGCGTGGTGATTGTTGGTGCTACCTCCGGCGACACCGGTTCGGCGGCGATCGAAGGTTGCAAGCACTGCGAAAACGTCGACATTTTCATCCTGCACCCGCACAACCGTGTGTCCGAAGTGCAGCGTCGCCAGATGACTACCATCTTCGGCGAGAACATCCATAACATCGCCATCGAAGGCAACTTCGATGACTGCCAGGAAATGGTCAAGGCCAGCTTCGCCGACCAGAGCTTCCTCAAGGGCACGCGCCTGGTGGCGGTGAACTCGATCAACTGGGCACGGATCATGGCCCAGATCGTTTACTACTTCCACGCAGCCCTGCAACTGGGCGGCCCGGCGCGTTCGGTGTCGTTCTCGGTGCCGACCGGCAACTTCGGCGATATCTTCGCCGGTTACCTGGCGCGCAACATGGGCTTGCCGATCAACCAGTTGATCGTCGCCACCAACCGCAACGACATCCTGCACCGCTTCATGAGCGGCAATCAGTACGTCAAGGAAACCCTGCACGCCACGTTGTCGCCGTCCATGGACATCATGGTCTCGTCGAACTTCGAACGCCTGCTGTTCGACCTGCACGGTCGTAACGGCGCGGCGATTGCCGGTTTGATGGACACCTTCAAGCAGGGTGGCGGTTTCAGCGTCGAAGAGGAACGCTGGACCGAGGCACGCAAACTGTTCGATTCGCTGGCCGTGGACGACGCTCAAACGTGCGAAACCATTGCCGAAGTCTTTGAGCAAACCGGCGAACTGTTGGACCCGCACACCGCCATCGGCGTGAAGGCCGCGCGCGAATGCCGTCGCAGCCTGGATATCCCGATGGTGATCCTCGGCACGGCCCATCCGGTCAAATTCCCGGACGCAGTGGAAAAAGCCGGTGTAGGAAAAGCGCTCGAACTACCTGCACATCTTTCTGATTTGTTTGAGCGAGATGAGCGTTGCACCGTGTTGCCGAACGATCTGAAAGCCGTGCAGGCCTTTGTCAGTAAGCATGGCAACCGCGGCAAGCCGCTGTAACCGGTAAAAGCTGTCACATTTTGAAGCCCGTCTCCTGACGGGCTTTCTCATTTCTGCATGCCACACTTGTCGGGTTTCGTAAAAGAAGAGCCGCCCATGAAGGACGGGCGAGACGATCACCAAGGAAGTGGCAATGCTGTTTTTCAGAGGGTTTAAACCAGCCGTATGCTGGATGTTTTTGCTGGGCGCCCTGGGTTTTGGGCAATGGGTAAAGGCCGCACAATTGGCGGCACATGAATCTCGGGAGTCAGCCACCGTCGCACGCATTGAGCTGGATACTCAGGAGCGGCAATGGATCGCTGAACATCCGATGGTTATCGTGGCGTCGGCGCAGTACCCGCTGTATCTGTTCAAGGATGAGCACGGTCACTGGAGCGGTTTGAACAACGATGTGCTCAACCGCATCAGCGCCATGACAGGGTTGCGGTTCGTCCATGAAGAGTCGTTTTCCACCGACCAACTGCTGGAGCGGCTGGAAAGCGGCGCGGCGGACATGAGTACGACGCTGGCAATGAATGACGAGCGCAAGGTGTTTCTGGATTTCAGCCATGCATTCGGCGGGGCGGGCTGGGTGCTCGTGGGGCTGGCAGGTACGCCAGCGTTACAGTCCCTGGAGCAGCTTTCGAAAAGAGTCCTGGTGCTGCCGACCCGGCACGCCCTGGAAGGTGTGATTCGTCGTGACTACCCGGCGATCGAGCTGCGCTCGGTCAAAACCTACGCTGAAGCCCGGGCACTGGTGGAAAGTGGCGAGGCCTACGCCACCATTGAAAACGAAATCGGAGCGCAGCTCTACCCCTTGGGCCGGCTCAAGGTAGGGCATGCAGTGGAAGGCAAATGGGAGGCTGATCATTTGGCAGTCCGCAAAGGACAGCCGCAGTTATTGAGCATCCTCAACAAGGCGCTGGAGGCATTTCCACCCGCCGAATTACGCGCCATACGGCTGCAATGGCTGAACGGAGTTGCGCCGGTACACGCGCCCTCGGCCTGGCAGCGGATAACCCAGTGGGGTTGCTGGAGCATGTTCATCGTTAGCCTGTTCGGCTTGCTCTCATTGCTTTGGAACCGTCGGCTCGCAGCACTGATCAAGCAACGTCGGGACGCCGAGAAAGACCTCAATGACCAGCTCGCATTCCAGCACGCGTTGATAGACGCCATGCCCGATCCGATGTTCGTGCGTGATCTGGAAGGGCGTTTGATCATGTGCAACAAAAGTTATGAGGAGCGCTTGTCGACCCGTTTCGACCAGGTTCAGGGGCGACAACTGATCGAACTCGATGTCTTGCCCAAAGAGACCGCCGAGCAGCTGCACGCTGAATTCATGGCCCAGCTCGGTACTCACAAGACCCGCTTCAGCGAACGTCAGTTGACGTTCAAGGATGGCGTCAGGGACATCTACCAGTGGACGGTGCCGTTCTACAGTGCGGACGGTCAATTGCGAGGACTGCTGGGCGGATGGAGCGACATCGGCAAGCGTACAAGGCAGGTGTGAATCAGCTGTTTTTTTACTGTCATCTTTACCGTGCATGCTCTAACTACCAGAGGCGCCGGTGCGCCTGCCGTTGGAATCCAGAACTTTCTTCTCGGGCCTGTGGTCATTTACTGTGGACACGCCCCAGGCACTTTGTTTTCGGACTATTGAGTGGTGATCGAGATGGAAAGTATCAGTCTATTGCTCGGTGAGGCTCTGAGCCCGTATCTGGTCAAGTTGACCCCATCGGGTGCCCATGGCGAATGCCTGGTGACACTGAAGAGTACGAGCGGCGCTATCGTGGTCGAACGGGCGTTCAATCAGGCCCAGTTAACCGATAAACGTCTGCTGACGGATGTCGTCGACGGGCTGCACCGCGACGTGCTGATCGCTGAAGGACGTCTGGAGCCCTGTGTCATCGCTGCGTTGCGCAATGCTGCTCAGGACAAGATCCTGGCCAGCCGAAATTGAATTGTTTTTTGTGGGAACCTTCCTGCGCCAAGGTCAGTCAGACCATGTAACAGCAGGATCAAGCATTGTGCTCCGGTGCTTGTAGCTTGTTGCCACTGGTCTTTATGTAGGCCACGTTTAACCCCGAGTCGTCTCCCCACTTCTCGGGGTTTCTTTTTGCCTGCGATTTGTCACTGTGCGGCCTGACGCTCGAAAAAGGCTCTGGTTTCTTCCAGATAGTCCTTGCGTCTTTGCGGATCGAGCCAGTCGGCGTACAGCGGGTCCAGGCGCTCGCGGGGCAGGGCGCGCAATAGCTTATTGATTTCACTGATTGCCTGTCGCCCCTGGGGCGTATTCGAGCAACCGATGTACCCGGACAAGTATTTGCCCGTGCCTTTGACCGGATAAAACTCTAACTGATCGTCGGCAATATGTTCCTGACGAGCCTGATAGCGGATTTCCGGCCAGTAACCCAAGACCACCTGCAAACGACCCAGGCGCTGCATCTGCAACAGACTGCCGAGGGCGTTGTTGCCGTAGTGAGGCGCCAGCACGCCGGACGGCGCCTGTTGCAGCAGCGTGTCGAGGAACTGACCGTAACGGCGCTCGGCCACTACACCGACTTTCTCTCGACGGCTGGCCAACAGTGCTGCCAAATCGACTTCATCGCCAATGAGAAAGGGCTCCAGCACCGACCGATCTTCACGTCGAATCACCAGCCCATTGCTGACCGCCCGGAAAGCCGGAATGGAAAAGGCGATCCAGTGTTCGCGCTCCTCGCTCCAGATCAGCGAAGGGTCGCAGGTAAAGGATTTTTCATGGAGCATTTGCATGCCACGGGCGCGATTGACCCGCATCAGGGTGTGTTCGTATTGCGGCATGCCGGCGATCAACAGCGGCATCAGTTGATCGATAACCCCCTGGCCTTTTTTCGGGCCTTCGAAGATCGTCACGGGCGGCAGATCGCGCAGTAGCCAGAGCAAATGCTCTTTAGGTTGCGCCAGGGCAGGGGACATCAGCCCCGCCAACAGCCCGAGCACCGCCAGCACACGTCCGATGCTGGCGTAATCGATTGCGTATGAAAGCAGGCGCTTCAGCTTAGATGGCCCCGTCTTCACGCAACCGTGTGATCTGTGCCGAGTCGTAGCCAAGGTCGTGGAGTACTTGCGCATTATGTTCACCCAGCTGCGGCCCGACCCATTCGGAGCTGCCGGGTGTGTCAGATAGTTTTGGCACAATGCCGGGCATCTTGAAGTCCTTGCCGTCGGGCAGCTTGGCTTGCAGGAACATTTCCCGGGCCAGGTACTGCGGATCGCTGAACATGTCTTCGGCACTGAAGATTCGGCTGACGGGAACATCAGCCTGGTTCAGTTGCTCGATCACCGCGTCCAGCGGCAGTGAGTTGACCCAGCGATCGATCACCCCGTAAATCTCGTCGCGACGGCTATCGCGTCCGTCGTTGCTGGCCAGCACAGGATCGTTGGCCAGGTCTTCGCGACCGATGATCAGCATGAAACGCTTGAAGATCGCATCGCCATTGGCGCCGATCTGCACGTGTTTGCCGTCGGCGCTGGTGTGAATGGAGGAGGGCGTGATGCCCGGCATGATGTTGCCGGTGCGTTCGCGGATGAAACCGAACACATCGAACTCCGGGACCATGCTTTCCATCATGGCGAAGATCGCTTCGTACAGCGCCACGTCCACCACTTGGCCCAAGCCGCCGTTGACCTCGCGATGACGCAAGGCCATCAGTGCGCCGATCACGCCCCAGAGCGCGGCAATCGAATCTCCGATGGAAATCCCGGTGCGCACCGGTGGTCGGTCCTCGAACCCGGTGATGTAGCGCAGGCCGCCCATCGATTCACCGACCGCACCGAAGCCCGGCTGATCTTTCATTGGCCCGGTCTGGCCAAAGCCCGAGAGCCGCACCATCACCAGTTTCGGGTTCAGTGCGTGCAAGACTTCCCAGCCCAGGCCGAGCTTTTCCAACACGCCGGGGCGAAAATTCTCGATCAAAATGTCCGCTTCGCTGAGCAGCTGTTTCAGAATCGCCAGGCCGTCCGGGTGTTTCAGGTTCAGGGTCAAAGACTTCTTGTTCCGCGCCTGAACAAACCACCACAGCGAAGTGCCTTCATACAACTTGCGCCATTTGCGCAACGGATCGCCGCCGTCCGGGGACTCGATCTTGATCACTTCGGCGCCGAACTCGCCGCAAATACGCGAGGCAAACGGCCCGGCAATCAACGTACCCAATTCGATGACTTTCAGACCGGAGAGCGGTTTCTTGGAGAACGGCATGCTGAATCCTGTAGGACAAAGGCTGAGCGGATGCAGAGTTTTAACATAGCCGACCGTCAGTCGCCCAAGGTTGATCGCCTTCAATTCGTTGATTGCCTGTTGCATCGGTTAGACTTGCCGCCTTTCCTCGTATCAAGAAGCCCGTTCATGGCCCAGCCGTCCACGACCTACAAGTTTGAACTGAACCTCACCGACCTCGACCGCAGCGTCTACGAGAGCGTGAAGCAGACCATCGCCCGTCACCCTTCGGAAACCGAAGAGCGCATGACTGTGCGGCTGCTGGCCTACGCCTTCTGGTACAACGAGCAGTTGTCTTTCGGTCGCGGTCTGTCAGACGTGGATGAGCCTGCGCTGTGGGAAAAGAGCCTGGATGATCGTGTCCTGCACTGGATCGAAGTCGGCCAGCCAGACGCCGATCGCCTGACCTGGTGCTCGCGCCGCACCGAGCGCACCAGCCTGCTGGCTTACGGCAGCCTGCGTGTCTGGGAAACCAAAGTGATCCCGGCGATCAAAAACCTGAAAAACGTTCACATCGCCGCTGTGCCTCAGGAAGTGCTGGAAACCCTGGCCAAGGACATGCCGCGCGTTATCAAGTGGGATGTGATGATCAGCGAAGGAACGATTTTCGTCACCGACGACCGTGGTCAGCACGAAGTCCAGTTGCAATGGCTGAGCGGCGAACGCGGCTGATTATTCGCCGCTGAACCGCGTTACCCGGTTTTATCCTACGTATTCAAGAGAAGCACCTGTCACCCCATGCGCATCGAACCTCGCCTGTTGCCCGACACCCTGCCATTCCTCGGTGATATCCCACCGCTGCTGACCCGCCTTTACGCGGCGCGGGGCGTGCAATCCGAGGCTGAACTGGACAAGAGCCTGGCGCGGCTGATTCCGTATCAGCAGCTCAAAGGCATCGATGCGGCGGTGGATTTGCTGGTGACGGCCCTTGAGCAACGTCAGCGGATTCTGATCGTCGGCGACTTCGACGCCGATGGTGCGACGGCCAGTACCGTGGGCATGCTGGGGTTGCGCCTGTTGGGCGCGGCGCATGTCGATTATCTGGTGCCGAACCGGTTCGAGTACGGCTATGGTCTGACGCCGGAGATCGTCGAAGTGGCGCTGACCCGCGAGCCGCAGCTGCTGATCACCGTGGACAACGGCATCTCCAGCGTCGAAGGCGTGGCGGCGGCGAAAAAGGCCGGGCTCAAGGTGCTGGTCACCGATCACCACTTGCCCGGCGACGAACTGCCGTTGGCCGATGCCATCGTCAATCCGAACCAGCCGGGTTGCGAGTTTCCGAGCAAAGCCCTGGCCGGCGTCGGGGTAATCTTCTATGTGCTGATGGCCCTGCGTGCGCGCTTGCGCAGCCTGGGTTGGTACGAAAGCAAGCCGCAGCCGAACATTGGCGAACTGCTGGACCTGGTGGCGCTGGGCAGCGTCGCCGACGTGGTGCCGCTGGATGCCAACAACCGGATTCTGGTGCATCAGGGCCTGGAACGGATTCGCGCCGGGCGCGCACGGCCAGGAATCAAGGCGATCCTTGAAGTGGCCAAGCGCGACCATTCGCGCATTACCTCCACCGACCTGGGCTTCATCCTCGGCCCGCGTCTGAACGCGGCGGGGCGTCTGGACGACATGAGCCTGGGCATTGAATGCCTGCTCACTGAAGACGCGGGCGCTGCCCGTGAAATGGCCGCTCAACTGGATGGCATGAACCAGGACCGCAAATCCATCGAGCAGGGCATGCAGCGTGAGGCGCTGGCCCAGCTCAAGGATTTGCCAGTGGAATCGATGCCGTTCGGCCTGTGCCTGTTCGATCCCGAGTGGCATCAGGGCGTCATCGGTATCCTCGCGTCGCGTATGAAAGAGCGCTATTTCCGTCCGACCATTGCCTTTGCCGATGCCGGCGATGGCCTGCTCAAGGGCTCGGGGCGTTCGGTTCAGGGCTTTCACATTCGCGATGCCTTGAGCGTGGTCGCGGCGCAGCATCCGAACCTGATCAGCAAATACGGCGGCCACGCCATGGCGGCCGGCCTGACCTTGCCGGAAGCGAATTTTCCGTTGTTTGCCGAGGCCTTTGACGCTGAAGTGCGTAGGCAATTGCGTGAAGAAGACCTGACCGGGCGCCTGCTGTCGGACGGCACTTTGGCGGTCGAAGAGTTTCACCTGGAACTGGCCCGCGCCCTGCGCCACGCCGGACCTTGGGGGCAACACTTCCCGGAGCCGCTGTTTCACGGGGTGTTTCAGTTGGTCGAGCAGCGTGTTGTGGGTGAGCGGCACCTCAAAGTGGTGCTGAAGAGTGAATGCGGTTCGGTGAAGCTGGACGGCATTGCCTTCGGTATCGACCGTGATATCTGGCCAAATCCGACCATCAAGTGGGTTGAATTGGCTTACAAGCTCGACCTCAATGAGTTCCGTGGGAACGAGACCGTTCAGTTGATGATTGCCCATATCGAACCGCGATAACTGTGGCGAGGGGGCTTGCCCCCGTTGGGCTGCGAAGCGGCCCCAGACCCAGGCAACTCATTTCTGTCAGGCACACCGCAGTAACCGGATTTACGACTGCTGCGCAGCCCAGCGGGAGCAAGCCCCCTCGCCACAGGTATCGCCCAGACCTCAAATTTGGGTGTTTCATTTCTTGAACCCTCCCTCATCCCCCGATGTCGACTAGGCTCTAAGCACTGCTTGATTATCCTTGTGACGTTTTGTCGAATTTTTTGCCCGCGGGGGCGGGTGCTGCATCTTTTTCCTGTCACTCGTCGACTATTCAAACAGAACCCTGGAGCCTGCCCACTGATTCGAGAGGTGCCCCATGAGTCTGCTGCTTGAACCCTATACCCTTCGTCAATTGACCCTGCTTAACCGCATTGCGGTGTCACCGATGTGCCAATACTCCAGCGTCGATGGGCTGGCCAATGACTGGCATCTGGTCCACCTCGGCAGCCGTGCTATCGGCGGCGCTGGTCTGGTATTCACCGAAGCCACGGCGGTGACCGCCGATGGGCGCATTACCGCCCAGGACCTCGGCCTCTGGAATGATCAACAGATCGAATCCTTACAGCGTATTACGCGCTTCATCTCCGCCCAAGGCGCCGTTGCTGGCATCCAGTTGGCTCATGCCGGGCGCAAGGCCAGCACGCATCGGCCGTGGCTCGGCAAGCATGGCAGCGTCAAGCCGGAAGACGGTGGCTGGATCCCGGTCGGCCCGTCGCCGATCGCTTTCGACCCCCAGCACACACCACCCAAGCAACTCGATGACGGTGAGATTGCGGACATCATTCAAGCTTTCGTCGATTCGGCCAAACGGGCGCTGACTGCTGGTTTCAAAGTGGTCGAAGTACACGCCGCCCACGGTTACCTGTTGCACCAATTTCTTTCGCCCTTGAGCAATCAGCGGCGCGATCAGTATGGCGGTTCGTTCGAGAATCGTATTCGGCTGGTACTGCAAGTCACCGAAGCGGTACGGGCCGTGTGGCCTGAAGAGTTACCGGTGTTTGTGCGGGTGTCGGCCACCGATTGGGTGGAAGACGGCTGGAACCCTGATGAAACCGTGGAGCTGGCGCGACGCCTCAAAGATCTGGGCGTGGACCTGATCGACGTCTCATCGGGTGGTACGGCGGTAAACGCCGAGATTCCTACTGGCCCCGGTTACCAGACCCGTTTCGCCGAGAGGGTACGCAAGGAGTCAGGCATTGCCACCGGCACCGTAGGAATGATCACCGAACCGGCCCAGGCAGAGCACATTCTGCGTACCTGTCAGGCTGACATCATCTTCCTCGCCCGGGAGTTGTTGCGTGATCCGTATTGGCCGCTGCATGCCGATGACGATCTGGGCGGGAACAAGGCTATCTGGCCGGCGCAATACCAGCGGGCCACCCATCGTGACCAGCCGATTCATGAATCGGATTTGCGCGACTGAATACCGCTGTAACACCAAAAAGCCCCGGTCGTGTTGACCGGGGCTTTTGAATTTTTTATGCCGAGAGGTTTGTCGTCTGTCCTGCCGCCTTCGCGGGCAAGCCCGCTCCCACAAGGGGCGGCGGCGTACACAAATTTTGTGAACACCCCCATCACTGTGGGAGCGGGCTTGCCCGCGAAGGGGCCGGTTCAGGCGCCCACTTACTGTCAGGTGTACTTACGCTTCTCCGGTGCCGGCGGGAAATACTGGTACAACCAGGTTTCACTCAACGTCCGGTCATTGGTGCGAATGAACAACCGCAGCTCCACGGGGGCCACGCTGTCATTGGTCGGGTACCAGTCGAAGGTAATGCGGTAGCCCTTGATGTCATCGAGCACCAACACATTGAAGTCCTTCACTTCGCCGTTCGAGCAGGTCACCACCGGCTCGATCCCCGCGCCTTCAGGCAAGCGGTCCAGACCGCCGCCGGTGAAGTCCACGGCAAAGCGTCGCGCCCAGACCTCCGGGTAATGCTCGCCCGGCGCCCAGCCTTCGATGAAACCGCCCATGCCCGAACGGGTCGCGTGGACCCGTGCCAGCGGCGTGCTCACCGGTGGCAGGGAGCTCCAATAGAGTTTGTAGCCGTAGTTGAGGGAGTCCCCGGCCGCGACCGGTTTTTTCGGCGTCCAGAACGCGACGATGTTATCCAGGGTTTCGCCGGTTGTAGGAATTTCCAGCAAATCGATAGAGCCTTCGCCCCATGCGGTTGTAGGTTCTACCCACAAGCTCGGGCGCTTGCTGTACCAGTCGACGGTGTCCTGATAATTGGCGAACTCGTGATCGGTCTGCACCAAGCCAAAGCCTTTCGGATCGGTGTCGGCGAAGGCATTGAATTGCAGGGTGGCCGGGTTATTCAGCGGGCGGCAGATCCACTCGCCATTGCCGCGCCACATGGCCAGGCGATCGGAGTCGTGGATTTGTGGGTGAATCGTGTCGCACATACGCCGCTCATGGGTGCCGCAGCTGAACATGCTGGTCATCGGCGCGATACCCAGTTGCTCGATGGCGGTGCGGGCATTGACGTGGGCATCGACTTCCATCACCACACGCTCGGCCTGGCAATCGATATCAAAACGGTAGGCGCCGGTGGCGCTCGGCGAATCGAGCAGGGCATAAACCACGAAGCGGGTGCTGTCCTTGTCCGGTGTTTCGAACCAGAACTTGGTGAAATCCGGGAATTCTTCGCGCTTCTTGGCGTAGGTATCGATCGCCAGGCCGCGGGCCGACAAACCGTACTGACCGGTGGCATCTACCGCGCGGAAATAGCTGGCGCCGAGGAACGACAACACGTCGTGCTGATCCAGCTCCGGGGCCTTGAACAGCTTGAATCCGGAAAAGCCCAGATCGGCCTTGAGCTGTTTAGTGTCGACGGTGGTTTTTTCATAGTTGAACAGCGACGGACGGAAATGCACCTCGCGCGCCAGTCGAGTCTTGGGATCGACGCTGTACATGCGCACCGGTTGCTTGAAACCCATGCCGACGTGGAAAAACTGCACGTCCAGTTGACCTTTCAAGTCCTTCCACAGCGAGTGATTGCCGTCGTAGCGGATCGCGTTGAAGTTCTGCGGCGTCATGGTCGCCAGCGTCGGCGGCAGCACCTGCTTGGTGTCCTGATAGGGCTTGCCGGCGAGCTGCTTGGCCTGGCTCTTCAGCGCTTCGAAGTCGAACGCCACAGCGTCGCCATCAGCGGTGCTGCTGCCAGCCCAGGCGCGTGCCGCCAATAGGCCGGTGGCCGAGAGACCGGTGTAAGCCGCGATGGCCATGGAGGCTTTGAGCAAATTCCTGCGGTGCATAAGTACAACCTGTCGTGAACAATCCCGCGCCGATCCTGGCACGTGCTGGATCAGAAATATCGGTTCGGACATGCCTTGGCCAAACGCAACGGACTAGGGGGGCGTTCTCAGTTAATTTCCCCGCCGCGCCGGGTCTGCTGTTGTGCAGGGCAAGGCGCGAGAAGCGTGGTTTGGTCATTCCAAATAAGCTTCGAGCAACGCAGCCCTGCACAACAGCAGGCCCGGCCCTTCGGGTTGTGCCTTAAAGCGGGCCAGGCTGCGTTGCAGGCCTTGGAAAGGGAACAACCATTCCCAGCGGCCTGCGCCTTGCCTGGCCCGCTTTAAGGCGACAACGCGGCGGGGAAATTAATTGAGAACGCCCCCTAAAGAGATGCCAAATACTTTAAACCGTTCGGTTGCAGAGCAAAAATGATTGATGGCACCGCGACAGCTCGGCAATGAAACAAGACATTTCAGGTAACGTTTCTCACAGCATTTTCTGATTTATAGGGCATATCTGCTTTTTTCGACTAATTACTCTAAAAACGCTTTTCAGCGCCGATTTAATTTCTATTCTATGAGGCATGACCGGTTTCGGCCCTTCAGGCCGGTCGGTTCGGCAGACACAAGGTGACCGCTGAAAGTGATAGGGCGATGCGGTTTTGAAGTTTTCTCTGACGTATAGAAGGACATCGTCCATGTCGAAAGTACAAGGCATCACTGAAATATTAGGAATCTTCCCCTGCCTGGCCATTGGTCGGCGAAGGCGTCGGCTCAGTTCGGAGGAGTTGAAGTTGGTGGAGCGGTATCGCGAGCTGTCGGAGAGTGACCGGATTGCGATGCGGTATCTGGTGGATGCGATGCGCAGTGTTTCGCGGTTTTGAGCCGAGGAGGTTTCCGTGAGAGCCATTTGGCTTTTACGGAGTTAAACCGCCGGCGTCTGCCTTGATTGTGCGGTGAGGCATTCGCGGGCAAGTCGGATCGCCGCACCGCTCGCTCCTACAGGTTTTGTGTCGATCAAACGACGCGATCCCTGTAGGCGCGAGACTTGCCCGCGAAGCTTTTAATGCTTGAACATCACATGCCGCACAACGGTGTAATCCTCTAGCCCATACATCGACATGTCTTTCCCGTAACCGGACAGTTTCTGACCGCCGTGAGGCATTTCGCTGACCAGCATGAAGTGGGTGTTCACCCATGTGCAGCCGTACTGCAGGCGTGCAGACAGCCGATGCGCGCGGCCGACGTCCGCGGTCCAGACCGATGACGCCAAGCCGTAGTCTGAATCGTTGGCCCAGGCCAGTGCTTGCGCTTCATCGGTGAATTTGGTGACCGACACTACCGGTCCGAACACTTCGCGGCGCACGATCTCGTCGTCCTGTTGCACGTCGGCCAGCACCGTCGGCTCAAAGAAGAAGCCGTTGCCTTCCACCGCTTTGCCACCAGTGATCAAACGAATGTGCGGTTGCGCCATGGCACGTTCGACCAACGCGGTCACTCGATCGCGATGTTGTGCGCTGATCAACGGGCCAAGCTCCGTCGATGGATCGTCCTGCAAGCCGTACTTGATACTGCTGACGGCCACACCGAGCTTCTCGACGAACTGGTCGTAGATGCCTGCTTGCGCGTAAATACGGCAGGCGGCGGTGCAATCCTGACCAGCGTTGTAGAAACCGAAGGTGCGAATGCCTTCCACGGCGGCGTCGATGTCGGCATCGTCGAAGATGATCACCGGCGCCTTGCCACCCAGTTCCATGTGCATGCGTTTGACGTTGCCGGCGGTGCTGGAAATGATGTTCGAGCCGGTGGCGATGGAGCCGGTCAGCGACACCATGCGCACTTTCGGGTGAGTGACCAGTGGGCTGCCGACCGTAGGACCACGACCGAACACCAGGTTAAGCACGCCAGCCGGGAAGATTTCCGACGCCAGTTCTGCCAGGCGCAGGGCGGTCAGTGGGGTTTGTTCTGACGGCTTGAGCACCACGGTATTACCGGCGGCCAGGGCCGGGGCGATTTTCCAGGCGACCATCATCAGCGGGTAGTTCCACGGCGCGATGGAGGCAATCACGCCCACCGGATCGCGGCGGATCATTGAGGTGTGGCCGGGCAGGTATTCCCCTCCCAGCGCGCCGCTCATGCAACGGTTGGCGCCGGCGAAGAAACGGAACACGTCGGCAATCGCCGGGATCTCATCGTTCAGCGCGGCGCTGTAGGGTTTGCCGCAGTTGTCCGACTCCAGTTTGGCCAGCTCTTCGCCATGGGCTTCGATGATGTCGGCAAGTTTGAGCAGCAGTAACGAGCGTTCTTTCGGCGTGGTTTGCGACCAGGATTGGAAGGCGTTGTCGGCGGCCCGCACGGCGGCGTCGACCTGAGCTTCGCTGGCTTCGTTGATTTCTACCAGCACACGGCCGAGCGCCGGGTTGAACACGGCTTGGGCAGGGCCATCGCCATTGACGAGTTGGCCGTTGATCAAGAGTTTGGTTTGCATGGCTATGTCCTCATCGAAGCTGCTTTTGTTTTCCTGCTGAAACCGGGCCCCTGTGGGACCGGGCTTGCCCGCGATGACTGACTGACATTCAACAGAGATGTCGACTGTAAGACCGCTATCGCGGGCAAGCCCGCTCCCACAGGATCCAGTTTCCACCTTGGGAATGAGTTGTCCGTTATTTCCCGCCACTGCCCGCAACGCTTTCGCCACCCCGGGTCAGGTAATAGGCGCCGAGAATCGGCAGCATGGTCACCATCATCACCAGCATCGCGACGACGTTGGTCACCGGCACGTCCCGTGGGCGGCTGAGCTGGTTGAGCAGCCACAGCGGCAAGGTGCGTTCATGGCCGGCGGTGAAGGTGGTGACGATGATTTCGTCGAACGACAGGGCGAACGCCAGCATGCCGCCAGCGAGCAACGCCGAGCCGAGGTTTGGCAGGACGATGTAGCGGAAGGTCTGCCAGCCGTCGGCACCGAGGTCCATCGACGCTTCGATCAAACTGTATGACGTGCGGCGCAAGCGGGCGATGACGTTGTTGTAGACGATCACCACGCAGAAGGTCGCGTGGCCGACGATGATGGTGAACATCCCCGGTTCGATCCCCAGCGTTTTGAAAGTCGCCAGCAACGCGATCCCGGTGATGATTCCGGGCAGGGCAATCGGCAGGATCAGCATCAGCGAGATGCCTTGCTTGCCAAAAAAGTCCCGTCGGTACAACGCCGCCGACGCGAGGGTGCCGAGGACCATCGCAATCAGTGTCGCGACGGCCGCGATTTGCAACGACAGCTTGATCGCTTCCAGCACGTCGGGCCGGGAGAACGCCACGCCTATCCACTTCAGGGTGAAGCCCTTGGGCGGAAAGCTGAACGCCGCGTCTTCGGTATTGAAGGCGTAGAGGAAGATGATCAGGATCGGGAAGTGCAAGAACATCAACCCGCCCCAGGCGGCGATGCGCAGGCCCAGGGATGCCCGATCTTGAGATGAAGCATCAGAGCGCATCGAAAGCCCCCAGACGTTTGACGATGGACAGGTAAATGGCGATCAGCACGATCGGCACCAGTGTGAAGGCCGCTGCCATTGGCATATTGCCGATCGCTCCTTGTTGGGCGTAGACCATGCTGCCGATGAAGTAGCCCGGCGGGCCCACCAGTTGCGGCACGATGAAGTCGCCCAGGGTCAACGAAAAGGTGAAGATCGAACCGGCGGCGATGCCCGGAATCGACAGCGGCAGAATCACTTGCATGAAGGTCTGACGCGGCTTGGCGCCGAGGTCCGCCGAGGCTTGCAGCAAGGACGGCGGCAGGCGTTCCAGTGACGCCTGGATCGGCAGGATCATGAACGGCAGCCAGATGTAGACGAACACCATGAACCGTCCCAGATGCGAGGTCGACAAGGTGCTGCCGCCGACGCCCGGAATCCCGAGCACGAATTGCAACACCGGTTCCAGCCCCAAGTGCTGAACGAACCACTGGGCCACGCCGCCCTTGGCCAGCAGCAAGGTCCAGGCATAGGCCTTGACGATGTAACTGGCCCACATTGGCATCATCACCGCGATGTAGAAAAACGCCTTGGTCTTGCCGCTGGTGTAGCGCGCCATGTAGTAGGCGATCGGGAACGCCACGATTGCACTGGCGATGGACACGATGATGGCCATGCTCAGGGTGCGCAGGATGATGTCGAAGTTCGACGGCTGGAACAGTGCGGTGAAATTCGCCAGGGTCAGGTCGGGCGTGACCGCCATGGTAAAGTCATCGAAGGTGTAGAAGCCTTGCCACAACAACGTCAACAGCGAGCCGAGGTAGATCGCACCGAACCACAGTAACGGCGGCACCAGCAACAGCGACAGATAAAGGTTCGGTCGGCGGTACAGCAGGTTGGAAAACCGGCGCAGTGGCGAGCCGCTGGCGGGGGTTTGAGGCGCGGCCACGCTGTTCATCTCACACCCCACCCACAACATTGTCGTGCAGCGGGATCATCGCTTCACGCGCCCAACGAGCGCTGATGCGTTGTCCGGTCTGATGTTGCGCGCTGGCGTCCAGCCACTGGACGTTGGCCTGGCTGATGTTCAAGGTCTGGCCGTTTTCCAGTTTCAGTTCATAGCGGGTGGCGCTGCCCTGGTACTGGATGTCATGCAGCAGGCCGCTGACTTCGATTTCATGGCTGGCCAGCGGGCCTTCGGCGAAACGCACGTGTTCCGGGCGGATCGAAAACGGCTGTGGATTGCCGCTCAACTGCCGGGCCAGATCGCCGCGAATCACGTTGGACGTGCCGACGAATTCGGCGACGAACGTGGTTGCCGGTTTCATGTAGAGATGGCGCGGCGTGTCGACCTGTTCGATGCGGCCCTTATTGAACACCGCCACGCGGTCGGACATCGACAGCGCTTCAGTCTGATCGTGGGTGACGAAGATAAAGGTAATGCCGAGCTGGCGTTGCAGCTTCTTCAGCTCGCCTTGCATTTGCTCGCGCAGTTTCAAATCGAGGGCGCCCAAGGGCTCGTCGAGCAGCAACACGCGAGGGCGATTGACCAACGCGCGGGCCAGGGCCACACGCTGACGCTGGCCGCCGGAGAGTTGCACCGGTTTGCGTTCGCCGTAGCCGCCGAGAGCGACCATGTCGAGGGCTTCTTCTGCGCGTTTTTGGCGTTCGGACTTGCCGACGCCTTTGACTTTCAAACCGTAGGCGACGTTGTCGAGTACGTTCATGTGCGGGAACAGCGCGTAATCCTGGAACACGGTGTTCACATCGCGCTGATACGGCGGCAGCCCGGCGGCTTCGGCGCCATGAATACGGATGGAGCCAGTGCTCGGTTGTTCGAAACCGGCGATCAGGCGCAGGCAGGTGGTTTTGCCCGAGCCGGAAGGGCCCAGCAGGGAAAAGAACTCACCGTCCTGGATATCGATAGAAACCCGGTCAACGGCCTTCACTTCGCCGAACTGACGGGAAACGTTGGTGAACTGGACTGCAAGCGTCATGGTGCGGAGCTCCAAAAATCTGAATCTTTAAAAGCATCGCGAGCAGGCTCGCTCCCACAGGGGAACGCAATCAAATGTGGGAGCGAGCCTGCTCGCGAAGAGGGCTTAACGACCGCCCATAATCGCAATGTAATCCTGGGTCCAGCGGCTATAAGGCACGAACTTGCCGCCCTCAGCCTGCGGGGTTTTCCAGAAGGCGATCTTCTCGAACTGGTCGAAACCGTTGGTCTTGCAACCCTCGGCCCCTAGCAGTTCGCTTGCCTTACACGCCGCCGGGACCGCCGGCAGCGAGCCGAACCAGGCAGACACATCACCCTGGACTTTCGGTTGCAGCGACCAGTCCATCCACTTGTAAGCGCAGTTCGGGTGCTTGGCCTCGGCGTGCAACATGGTGGTGTCGGCCCACCCGGTGGCACCTTCTTTCGGGATGGTCGAGGCGATCGGCTGTTTCTCGTTCATCAGGCCGTTGACCTGATAGGGCCAGGAGCTAGAGGCCACCACGCCTTCGTTCTTGAAGTCACTCATCTGCACGGTGGTGTCGTGCCAGTAGCGATGGATCAATTTTTGCTGGGCGCGCAGTAGATCAAGCACAGCCTTGTACTGGGCTTCGGTCAGTTCGTAGGGGTTCTGGATACCCAGTTCCGGCTTGGTGGTCTTGAGGTACAGCGCCGCGTCGGCGATGTAGATCGGACCGTCGTAGGCTTGCACCCGGCCTTTGTTGGGTTTGCCGTCAGGCAGGTTTTGCGCATCGAATATCACGCTCCAGCTGGTTGGCGGTTGCTTGAATACGTTGGTGTTGTACATCAGCACGTTCGGACCCCATTGGTACGGGGTGCCGTAAGTCTGCTTGTTGACCACGTACCACGGCGCATCGTTCAGGCGCGGGTCGAGATTCTTCCAGTTGGGAATCAGTGCGGTGTTGATCGGCTGCACACGTTTGCCGGCGATCAGGCGCAGGGAGGCGTCTCCAGACGCCGTCACCAGGTCGTAACCGCCCTTGGCCATCAGGCTGACCATTTCATCGGACGTGCCTGCGGTCTTGACGTTGACCTTGCAGCCGGTTTCCTTCTCGAAAGCGCTGACCCAGTCGTAGGCCTTGTCGGTTTCGCCCCGTTCGATATAGCCAGGCCAAGCGACGATATCCAGCTGACCTTCGCCGGCGCCGACAGCTTTCAGCGGCTCGGCGGCCTGCAGGCTGGTGCTGGCCAGTAGCGCCGTGGTGATTGCACTGAGCAGTGCGGTCTTGTGCACAAGCATGGTGAACCCTCTTCTTTAAATTATGGTCGGGGCAGTGGTTGAACGGGGTGATGCGCCGTGAGTGGCTTGTTATTAGCTTAGTGCGCTTTGTGAGAGGCAGATTGAGGCCGGGCTGTCTTATGGATTTATCCAGCCTAGTGCGCGGTTTCACGGTCGACAAATCTCAAAGGCTGCATTCGATGAAATAGCTGGCATGGGGGCGTTCCAGCCTGTTTGCCTAAACATGAGCAACATCCGGAAGCACTCTCATCGAGAGACGGCGGGCACTTTCGATCTAGGCTGGTGGCCTTAAAGATCCGGTTAACCCGAATTCGTGGAGGCAGCAAAATGAACACTCGTGGATTGCTCGATCAACTACTCAAATCCGGTCAGGATCTGTTGCAGAACAAGGCTGGTGGTACCCAGAACAAGGCGTCCAGTGGTGGTTTGGGCGGTTTGCTCGGAGGCTCCAGTGGTTCGGGCGGCCTCGGCAGTGTGCTATCCGGCGCCGGCGGCGGTGCTCTGGCGGCTGGCGCCATGGGTCTGTTGCTCGGCAACAAGAAGGTGCGCAAGGTCGGCGGCAAAGTGGCGATCTACGGCGGCCTCGCCGCATTGGGCGTGATTGCCTACAAGGCGTACGGCAACTGGCAGGCCCAGCAGGGCACCGCAGCCACAACCGAACCGCAAACTATCGACCGCTTGCCGGCGGCCCAGGTCGAGCAACACAGCCAGGCGATCCTCAAGGCGTTGGTCGCCGCGGCCAAGGCTGACGGTCATGTCGATGAACGTGAGCGTCAATTGATCGAAGGCGAGTTCACCAAGCTCGACAATGATCAGGAGCTGCAACACTGGCTGCACGCCGAACTCAACAAACCGCTGGACCCGACCGACGTCGCCCGCGCCGCCAGCACACCGGAAATGGCGGCTGAAATGTACATCGCCAGTGTGATGCTGGTGGATGAGGAGAACTTCATGGAGAAGTCCTACCTCGATGAGTTGGCGCGGCAGTTGAAGCTGGAACCGGGGTTGAAGGCAGAGTTGGAGAAGCAGGTGCGTCAGGCTTCGGTGTAAGTCTTCAGGCCGCCTTCGCGGGCAAGCCTCGCTCCTACTGGATCGTGTCGAACGATAAGCGTGCGGACGACCATTAACCGTAGGAGCGAGGCTTGCCCGCGAAAGCGGTGTGTCAGGCAACAGATTTTTGGTTCGTCAGGAACACGGCGTTATCGTTCTTCGCGAGCAAGCCCGCTCCCACAGGCCCTCGGCTATACTCCCCCGCAATTTGAACCGCACCGAGGACTGACTGTGAAGAACTGGACGTTGCGCCTACGCATTTTGGCGAGCTTTGCGGTGATTATCGCGATCATGTTGCTGATGGTCGTCGTGTCGTATTCCCGTTTACTGTCGATTGAGTCCAGTGAGAGCGTTGTGCGCTCGGACAGTGTTCCCGGGATTCACTACAGCTCCCTGATTCGCGGTGCCTGGGTCGATGATTACGTGCTGACCCAGCAACTGATCGGGCTGGGTGGCGGTCGAGACATGACCCAGGCTGACAAGGATATGTACCAGGGTCTTGAGGAAAGGCTGCAACGCTCGATGGCCAGCTACCGGAGTACCATCTTCGAGAAAGATGATCAGGCAAGGTTCGAGGAATTTGAAAAGCTGCACGACCAATATGACAAGCAGCTCGAAGAGGTACTCGATCTCTACCAGCAAAAGGACTTCGAGCAGGCCCGTCGCATCCTCGCCGAACAGTTGACCCCGGCATGGGCTGCCGGCCGCAAACAGCTGGATGAACTCATTGAATTCAACAGGGCGGCGGCTGAGGCGGCCACTGACTCGATCATTTCATCGGTAGAGGTGGCGAAGCTGATCATGGGCATTTCGCTGCTGGTCGCAGTCCTTAGTGCCGGCTTGTGTGGTCTTTTGTTGATGCGCGCGATCATGGCGCCGATGAACCGCATTGTGCAGATCCTCGAAATCATGCGCACCGGCGATCTTAGCAGTCGCCTGGATCTTGATCGCAAAGACGAGTTCGGCGCGGTGCAAACCGGCTTCAACGACATGATGACAGAGCTCACCTCGCTGGTGTCCCAAGCCCAGCGTTCTTCGGTGCAGGTCACCACGTCGGTCACGGAAATCGCCGCGACGTCCAAGCAGCAGCAGGCCACCGCCACCGAAACCGCAGCCACCACTACCGAAATTGGTGCGACCTCGCGTGAGATCGCCGCCACTTCGCGGGATCTGGTGCGCACCATGACCGAAGTCTCCACTGCCGCCGATCAGGCCTCGGTGCTGGCCGGTTCCGGGCAGCAAGGCCTGGCGCGCATGGAAGACACCATGCACTCGGTGATGGGCGCGGCAGATCTGGTGAACGCCAAACTGGCGATCCTCAATGAGAAGGCCGGCAACATCAATCAAGTGGTGGTGACCATCGTCAAAGTCGCCGACCAGACCAACCTGTTGTCCCTGAACGCCGCGATCGAAGCCGAGAAGGCCGGTGAATATGGTCGCGGGTTTGCCGTGGTCGCCACCGAAGTGCGGCGTCTGGCGGACCAGACCGCGGTGGCCACCTACGACATCGAGCAGATGGTGCGCGAGATCCAGTCGGCGGTGTCGGCCGGGGTGATGGGCATGGACAAGTTTTCCGAAGAAGTGCGTCGTGGCATGTCCGAGGTGCAGTCGGTGGGCGAGCAGCTGTCGCAGATCATCCATCAGGTTCAAGCGCTGGCACCACGGGTGTTGATGGTCAATGAAGGCATGCAGGCCCAGGCCACCGGCGCCGAGCAGATCAACCACGCGTTGGTGCAGCTGGGCGATGCCAGCAGCCAGACCGTCGAGTCCCTGCGTCAGGCCAGTTTCGCCATCGATGAACTGAGCCAGGTGGCCGTGGGGCTGCGTGGCGGCGTCTCGCGATTCAAAGTCTGATGAGCGAGCTCGCGGTCAAACGCGGCGCGGTGATGCCAGTGAAACAGTCGTTGTTTCTGGTGTTCCGCATCGGCAACGAGCGTTATGCCTTGCAGGCCATCGAGGTGGCCGAAGTGCTGCCGCAACTGCCGTTGAAACCCATTCCCCGGGCGCCGGACTGGGTGGCGGGGGTATTCGCCTATCGCGGCGCGGTGGTGCCGGTGATCGACCTCAGCGCCCTGACGTTCGGTCAACCGGCCCAGGCTCGCACCAGCACGCGGCTGGTGCTGGTGCATTATCGGCCGGATGAGGCGACGCCTGCGCAATTGCTCGGGCTGATTCTGGAACAGGCCACCGACACGTTGCGCTGCAACCCGGCGGACTTTCAGCCTTATGGCCTGGACAATCGCCAGGCGCCGTACCTCGGGCCGGTGCGCGAAGATGCCCAGGGTTTACTGCAATGGGTGCGGGTTGCCGATTTGCTGGACGAACAGGTCCGCGCCTTGTTGTTTCCCTCGCCGCCGTTGGACTTGGCGCAGTTTGAGGAGCAGGGATGAGCAGCGATCAAAGGTTTTTCGATTTCCTCAAAGAACGTATAGGCCTCGATGTGGGCTCGGTCGGCCCGGCGATCATCGAACGCGCGGTGCGCCAGCGCTGCACGGCGGCTCGGGCACTGACGCCCGATGAGTACTGGCACACCTTGCTGGGCTCGCGCGACGAACAACAGGCGCTGATCGAAGCGGTAATCGTCCCCGAGACCTGGTTTTTCCGTTACCCGGAATCCTTCGCCACGCTGGCGAAACTGGCGGCCAAGCGGCTGGCGGCTATCAATAACATGCGCGCCCTGCGGATTCTCAGCCTGCCGTGTTCCACCGGCGAAGAACCGTACTCCATCGCCATGGCATTGCTTGATGCCGGGCTGGCGCCGCACCAGTTCAAGGTCGACGGCATGGATGTCAGCCCGCTGTCGGTGGAAAAGGCCAGGCACGCGCTGTATGGCAAGAATTCGTTTCGTGGTCAGGACATCGACTTTCGCGAGCGGCATTTCACGGTTGAAAACGACAACTATCGTCTTAGCGGGCGCGTGCTTGAGCAGGTGCGTTTGCAGGTCGGAAATCTGCTGGATCCGACCTTGCTGGCCAGTGAGCCACCTTATGACTTCGTGTTCTGCCGCAATTTGCTGATCTATTTCGATCAGCCGACCCAGCAGCAAGTGTTCGAAGTGCTCAAGCGCCTGACCCACGTCGACGGCGTGCTGTTTATCGGCCCGGCGGAGGGCAGTCTGCTGGGACGTTTCGGCATGCGCTCGATCGGCATCCCGCAGTCGTTTGCCTTCAGTCGTCAAAGTGCGCCCGAACCGCTCGCGACCTTCGTGCCGACGCCGCTTCCGCTTCCGGTGCAACAAGCGGTGCGCAGCGTGACACCGCCGCCAGTGCGGAGTCGGCCTTTCGCGACGGTGGTGCCGATGCCTCAGGTCGCCGCCAACCTTCCGAAAACCATCCCCTCGGACGCCGCCAAGCTGCTGGCGAACATCGCCGCGCTGGCCAATGAAGGCAAAAGCGCTGAGGCCCGCGCCGCGTGCGACAGTTATTTGCGCAGTCACGAGCCGGTGGCGCAGGTGTTCTATTGGTTGGGCCTGCTCAGCGATGTCGCCGGCAGCGCTCTCGAGGCCCAGGGTTTTTATCGCAAGGCGTTGTACCTCGAACCGCAACACCCCGACGCGTTGATGCACCTGGCCGCCCTGCTGCAGTCCCAGGGCGACACGGCCGGTGCCAGACGATTACAGGCCCGCGCCGCCCGCAGCGAGCGCGCCGCTGACAGTGAGCGTAAACGATGAACGCCGCCGACACCTTGAGCGTCACCCGTGAAGATGCCCAGGCCATCGATGACTGCTGGAACCGCATCGGTATCCACGGCGACAAGTCCTGCCCATTGCTGAGCGAGCACATTCATTGCCGCAACTGTGCGGTGTATTCGGCTGCCGCCACACGCTTGCTCGACCGCTATGCGTTGCAGCAGGACGACCGCGAGCAAGTTTCCACAGTGGCCGGGAGCGATGTAAAAACCCGCTCGCTGCTGATGTTTCGCCTCGGCGAAGAATGGCTGGGCCTGGCCACTCGCAGCCTGGTCGAAGTGGCGCCGCTGCAGGCGATTCACTCCTTGCCGCATCAGCGCTCCCGGGCGTTGCTCGGCGTGGTGAATGTGCGCGGTGCCTTGGTGGCGTGCCTGTCGCTGGTGGAGCTGTTGGGGCTCGACGCCACCAGTAGCGTGGCATCCGGCGCACGGGTGATGCCGCGGATGCTGATCATTGCCGCTCACGGTGGGCCAGTGGTGGTGCCGGTGGACGAGGTCGACGGGATTCATGCCATCGACGAGCGCATTCTCGATGCGGCGTCTCAGTCCGGTACCCAGGCCAGCGCCAAATACACCCGTGGCGTTTTGCAATTCAAAGGTCGCAGCCTGCGTTGGCTGGATGAAGAACAGCTGCTGTCCGCCGTGACCCGGAGCCTCACATGACCCCCGAGCAAATGCGTGACGCCTCTTTGCTGGAACTGTTCAGCCTCGAAGCCGAGGCCCAGACCCTGGTGCTGAGCGCAGGCCTTTTGGCGCTTGAGCGCGATCCGACCCAGGCCGATTACCTTGAGTCGTGCATGCGCGCGGCCCATTCGCTCAAGGGCGCGGCGCGGATTGTCGGTGTCGATGCCGGGGTCAGCGTTGCCCATGTGATGGAAGATTACCTGGTCAGCGCCCAGGAAGGGCGGCTGTACCTGCGGCCCGAACACATTGATGCACTGTTGCAAGGCACCGATCTGCTGATGCGGATTGCGACGCCGAGCAACGCTCCGGCGCCTGCGGATATCGACGCTTACGTGGTCTTGATGGGACGGCTGCTTGATCACATGGCGGCCACTGCCCCTATCGCGCCGCCGATGGCAGAACTTCAGCTGGAGCCGCCGACGCCCAAGGTTGAGCCGCCCATGCCGGCCGCCACCGAAGCCCCCCCGGCAGCGCCCGTCGAGCCAGGGCCCACGACTAAACGCACCACCGAAAGTGGCGAACGCGTATTGCGCGTCACGGCCGAGCGCTTGAACAGCCTGCTCGATCTGTCGAGTAAATCCCTGGTGGAAACCCAGCGGCTCAAGCCGCACCTGGCCACTATGCAGCGCCTCAAACGCATGCAGAGCAACGGCCTGCGGGCACTGGAAAACCTCAACGTCCATCTCAAGGACCATGCCTTGAGTCTCGAAGCCCAAGAGGCCTTGGGCGATGCCCGACGACTATTGGCCGAGTCCCAGCAATTGCTGGTGGAAAAGAACGCCGAACTGGATGAGTTCGCCTGGCACGCCAGCCAGCGCGCACAGGTGTTGTATGACACGGCGCTGGCCTGTCGCATGCGGCCATTCGCCGACGTGCTGAGCGGGCAAGTGCGCATGGTCCGCGATCTCGGCCGTGACCTTGGGAAACAGGTGCGACTGGAGATCGAGGGCGATAAGACTCAGGTCGACCGCGACGTACTGGAGAAACTCGAAGCGCCGCTGACGCACTTGCTGCGCAATGCGGTGGATCACGGCATCGAAACCCGGGAACAACGGCTATTGGCCGGTAAACCGGAGGAGGGCCTGATTCGTCTGCGCGCATCCCATCAAGCCGGTCTGCTGGTGTTGGAACTCAGCGATGACGGCAATGGCGTCGATCTGGAAAAACTCCGTCGCAACATCGTCGAGCGGCAGTTATCCCCAGCCGAGACCGCCGCCCAGTTGAGCGAAGAAGAGCTGCTGACGTTCCTGTTTCTGCCGGGTTTCAGCTTGCGCGACACGGTCACCGAAGTCTCCGGGCGCGGCGTCGGGCTGGATGCGGTTCAGCACATGGTTCGCCAATTGCGCGGTGCCGTGGTGCTGGAGCAGACGGCGGGTGAGGGCAGTCGTTTTCATCTGCAAGTGCCGCTGACGCTGTCGGTGGTGCGCAGCCTGGTGGTGGAAGTCGGTGACGAGGCGTATGCCTTCCCGCTGGCGCACATCGAGCGCATGTGCGACCTGGCGCCGGAGGATATCGTGCAGGTCGAAGGCCGGCAGCACTTCTGGCACGAAGGCCGGCATGTCGGGCTGGTCGCCGCCAGTCAGCTGTTGCAGCGACCGACGAGCCAGAACAACGCGCAGACCCTCAAAGTCGTGGTCATCCGCGAGCGCGAGGCGATTTACGGGGTGGCGGTCGAGCGGTTTATCGGCGAGCGGACGCTGGTGGTGCTGCCGCTGGACGAGCGCCTGGGCAAGGTGCAGGACATTTCTGCCGGAGCCTTGCTCGACGACGGCTCGGTAGTGTTGATCGTCGACGTCGAAGACATGCTGCGTTCGGTGGACAAACTGCTCAATACCGGGCGTCTGGAGCGCATTGCCCGGCATGCCAATCAGGCCGTCGAAGCGGCGCGCAAACGGATTCTGGTGGTGGACGACTCGCTGACCGTTCGTGAGTTGCAGCGCAAATTGCTGCTCAATCGCGGCTATGACGTCGCCGTGGCGGTGGACGGTATGGATGGCTGGAACGCCCTGCGTTCGGAGGATTTCGATCTGCTGATCACCGACATCGACATGCCGCGCATGGATGGCATCGAGCTGGTGTCTTTATTGCGTCGCGATAATCGCCTGCAATCCCTGCCGGTGATGGTGGTGTCCTACAAGGACCGCGAAGAAGACCGCCGCCGTGGACTGGACGCCGGAGCCGACTATTATCTAGCCAAAGCGAGTTTTCATGATGACGCTTTGCTGGATGCAGTAGTTGAGCTCATTGGAGGCGCGCGGGCATGAAAATCGCTATCGTCAATGATATGCCCATGGCGGTAGAGGCTTTGCGCCGCGCTTTGGCGTTCGAACCGGCGCACGAAGTGGTCTGGGTCGCCGGCAATGGGGCCGAGGCGGTGCAACGTTGCGCCGAATACACCCCGGATCTGATCCTGATGGATTTGATCATGCCGTTGATGGACGGTGTGGAAGCGACCCGGCGAATCATGGCCGAGACTCCGTGCGCGATTGTCATTGTCACGGTCGACCGCGAGCAGAACGTGCACCGGGTGTTCGAAGCCATGGGTTACGGCGCGCTGGACGTGGTCGATACCCCGGCTATCGGGGGCGGCAATCCTCAGGAAGCCGCCGCACCGCTGTTGCGCAAGATCATGAACATTGGCTGGCTGATCGGCGACCATAGCAATCGGGTGCGATCGGCACCGAGCTCGCACCGCCACTCGTCCTCGCGCCAGCATTTGGTGGCGATCGGTTCATCCGCTGGTGGGCCGGCGGCGCTGGAAGTGCTGCTCAAGGGCCTGCCACGAGATTTTTCGGCGGCCATCGTGCTGGTCCAGCATGTGGATCAGGTGTTCGCCACCGGTATGGCCGAATGGCTTGCCAGCGCCAGTGGCCTGAACGTTCGCCTGGCCCAGGAAGGCGAACCGCCGCAAAGTGGCACGGTCCTGCTGGCCGGGACCAACCATCATATTCGCTTGCTGAAAAACGGCACGCTGGCCTACACCGCCGAACCGGTCAATGAGATCTATCGGCCTTCGATCGATGTGTTTTTCGAGAGTGTGGCCAGTTACTGGAGTGGTGATGCCGTGGGCGTTCTGCTGACCGGTATGGGGCGCGACGGCGCGCAGGGGCTTAAACTCATGCGCCAACAGGGCTACCTGACCATCGCTCAGGACCAACAAAGCAGTGCGGTGTATGGCATGCCGAAGGCGGCCGCGGCCATTAACGCGGCTGTGGAAGTTCGCCCACTGGACAAGATAGCGCCACGATTGCTGGAGATCTTCTCAAAATGACTATTATTAGCAGCAATCGTGGCCAAGGCAGTACTCAGGTGACCGCACATGAATGATTTACAGCTCGACGACTTCAAAACCGACGAAAACGCCGCCATGGTGTTGTTGGTGGACGATCAGGCGATGATCGGCGAGGCAGTGCGGCGTGGTTTGTCGAACGAAGAAAACATCGACTTCCATTTCTGTGCCGACCCGCACCAGGCCATCGCCCAGGCGATCCGCATCAAGCCGACGGTAATCCTTCAGGATCTGGTCATGCCCGGCCTCGACGGCCTGAGCCTGGTGCGCGAATACCGTAACCATCCGGCGACCAAGGACATTCCGATCATTGTCCTGTCGACCAAGGAAGACCCGCTGATCAAGAGTGCGGCGTTTGCCGCCGGCGCCAATGATTACCTGGTCAAACTGCCGGACAATATCGAACTGGTGGCGCGCATCCGCTATCACTCGCGCTCCTACATGACCCTGCTACAGCGTGACGCGGCGTATCGCGCGCTGCGGGTCAGCCAGCAGCAGTTGCTCGACACCAACCTGGTGCTGCAACGCTTGATGAACTCCGACGGCCTGACCGGGCTGTCGAATCGCCGGCATTTCGACGAGTACCTGGAGCTGGAGTGGCGGCGCTCGCTGCGGGATCAGACCCAACTGTCGTTGCTGATGATCGACGTCGATTACTTCAAGTCCTACAACGACAGCTTTGGCCACCTCGAAGGCGATGAGGCGCTGCGCAAAGTCGCCACGGCGATTCGCGACGCCAGCTCCAGACCTTCGGACTTGCCGGCCCGTTACGGCGGCGAAGAGTTCGTGCTGGTCCTGCCCAACACCTCGCCGGGCGGTGCGCGGCTGGTGGCGGAAAAACTGCGCCAGACCGTGGCCGGGTTGAAGATCCCGCACATTTTCCCGACCGAAGGTTCGAGCCTGACCATCAGCATCGGCCTGTCGACCTTGATCCCCCAGCCGGGCAGCGATTGCCGGCAATTGATCTCGGCGGCGGACAAGGGGCTGTACCTGGCGAAGAACAATGGGCGCAATCAGGTGGGGATTGAGTAAAGCGCGCCCCGTAGTGCTGTAGCAGCTGCCGAGCCCGCGAGGCTGCGTTCGAGGACGAAGTCCTCGCCAATTCTGCGCACGCGGTTTACCTGAATGACCGCGCCGCCTGATTTCACGACGGCTGCGCCGCCGAACGCAGCCTCGCGAGCTCGGCAGCTGCTACAGGCACCCGCGTTAATCCTGCAATCAGCCCAAAACCATTCGCCGCTAAAGCCGCCAGGCGGGCTGCCTTGACAGCTTGATTACGTTATACTCGCCGGCTTTCAAAAGTTCGCCAACGAGTGCTGCCCGCCATGGAAATCAACCCGATCCTTAACAGTATCAAGGACCTGTCCGAGCGCTCCGAAACTATTCGGGGGTATCTTTGACTACGATCAAAAGCATGAGCGTCTGACTGAAGTCAATCGCGAGCTTGAAGATCCGAGTGTCTGGAACAACCCGTCGTACGCTCAGGAGCTGGGCCGCGAGCGGTCGCTGCTGGCTCAGATCGTCGAAACCCTCGACGAAATGCACAGTGGTCTGGCCGATGCCAAAGACCTGCTGCTGATGTCCGCCGAAGAAGAAGATCAGGCCGCCGTCGATGACGTCGCTGCCGAAGTCGAGCGCCTGCGCGAGTCCCTGGAAAAACTTGAATTCCGTCGCATGTTCAGCGGTGAGATGGACGCCAACAACGCCTACCTGGACATCCAGGCCGGCTCCGGCGGTACCGAGGCTCAGGACTGGGCCAACATCCTGCTGCGCATGTACCTGCGTTGGGCTGATAAACGCGGTTTCGACGCGACCATCATGGAGCTGTCGGCCGGTGAAGTCGCCGGTATCAAAGGCGCTACCGTTCACATCAAGGGCGAATACGCCTTTGGCTGGCTGCGTACCGAAATCGGCGTGCACCGTCTGGTGCGCAAGAGCCCGTTCGACTCCGGCAACCGTCGTCACACCTCGTTCTCGGCCGTGTTCGTGTCGCCGGAAATCGATGACAACATCGAAATCGACATCAACCCGTCGGACCTGCGCATCGACACCTACCGCTCCTCCGGTGCCGGTGGTCAGCACGTTAACACCACCGACTCGGCCGTACGGATTACTCACGTACCGACCAACACCGTGGTCAGCTGCCAGAACGAACGTTCCCAGCATGCGAACAAAGACACCGCGATGAAAATGTTGCGGGCGCGTTTGTATGAGCAGGAAGTGCAGAAGCGCAACGCCGCTTCCCAGGCCCTGGAAGACACCAAGTCGGATATCGGCTGGGGTCACCAGATCCGTTCGTATGTGCTCGATGCCTCGCGGATCAAGGATCTGCGCACCAACATCGAACGCAGCGACTGCGACAAGGTGCTCGACGGCGATATCGACGAATACCTGGTGGCCAGCTTGAAACAAGGGCTTTAACGCACGCCCTGCGGGGGTCAATACGACCCTGTAGGAGCGAGGCTTGCCCGCGAACCCCGGCGAATGCCGGGGGCAACGAACCTGATGGAATATTTAAAGACATGAGCGACCTACAACTCGACCCGCAAGCCCTGCAACAGGAAGAAAACTCCCTGATCGCCCTGCGCAAGGAAAAGCTTGCTGCCGAGCGCGCCAAGGGCAATGCCTTCCCCAACGACTTCCGCCGCGACAATTACTGCGAAGATTTGCAGAAACAGTACGCGGACAAGACCAAGGAAGAGCTGGCAGAGGCTGCGATCCCGGTCAAGGTGGCGGGTCGCATCATGCTCAACCGTGGCTCGTTCATGGTGATTCAGGACATGACCGGGCGGATTCAGGTTTACGTCAACCGTAAAACCCTGTCCGAAGACACCCTGGCCGCGGTGAAAACCTGGGACATGGGCGACATCATTGCCGCCGAAGGCACCCTGGCGCGTTCCGGCAAAGGCGACCTGTACGTCGAAATGACCAGCGTGCGTCTGCTGACCAAATCCCTGCGCCCGCTGCCGGACAAGCACCACGGCCTGACCGACACCGAACAGCGCTACCGTCAGCGTTACGTTGACCTGATCGTCAACGAAGATGTGCGCCAGACCTTCCGCGTTCGCTCGCAAGTGATTGCACACATCCGCAGCTTCCTGATGAAGCGTGACTTCCTGGAAGTGGAAACGCCGATGCTGCAAACCATTCCAGGCGGCGCGGCGGCCAAGCCGTTCGAGACTCACCACAACGCGCTGGACATGGAAATGTTCCTGCGTATCGCGCCTGAGCTGTACCTCAAGCGCTTGGTAGTCGGCGGTTTCGAGAAAGTCTTCGAGATCAACCGCAACTTCCGTAACGAAGGCGTTTCGACTCGTCACAACCCTGAATTCACCATGCTGGAGTTCTACCAGGCTTACGCCGACTACGAAGACAACATGGACCTGACCGAAGAGCTGTTCCGCGAACTGGCTCAGCTGGTTCTGGGCAGCACCGACGTGCCTTACGGCGACAAGGTGTTCCACTTCGGCGAGCCGTTCGTGCGTCTGTCGGTGTTTGACTCGATCCTCAAGTACAACCCTGAGCTGACCGCTGACGACCTGACTGACATCGACAAGGCCCGCACCATCGCCAAGAAGGCCGGCGCCAAGGTGCTCGGCTTTGAAGGTCTGGGCAAGCTGCAGGTGATGATTTTCGAAGAGCTGGTCGAGCACAAGCTGGAACAGCCGCACTTCATCACCCAGTACCCGTTCGAAGTGTCGCCGCTGGCTCGTCGTAACGACGAAAACCCGAACGTCACCGACCGTTTCGAACTGTTTATCGGCGGCCGTGAAATCGCCAACGCCTACTCCGAGTTGAACGACGCGGAAGACCAGGCTGAGCGTTTCATGGCGCAGGTGGCCGACAAGGACGCCGGCGACGACGAAGCCATGCACTACGACGCCGACTTCGTTCGCGCGTTGGAGTACGGCATGCCGCCGACTGCCGGTGAAGGGATCGGCATCGACCGTCTGGTGATGTTGCTGACCAACTCACCGTCGATCCGCGACGTGATCCTGTTCCCGCACATGCGGCCACAAGCGTAAGTGTTTCAATTAAAAAGCCGCCTATAACAGGCGGCTTTTTATTGCCTGTCTGGTACAAACGTATCAATTGGTTACTTTTGACGTTTAGAGAGGAATACCTGTCGTGAATCGTGCAATTGCTCAAGAAGGTGCAGCGGGTATCGCCACTGCGGTCGCTGAAAGTGTTCAGTACCAAGGCCGCAAAGCCAGCCGACAGGGCAGTGAACAGCGTCGACAGGACATTCTTGACGCGGCGATGCGCATTGTCGTGCGCGATGGCGTGCGGGCCGTGCGACACCGTGCAGTGGCCGCTGAAGCGGGTGTGCCGCTGTCGGCCACTACGTACTATTTCAAGGACATCGATGACCTGCTCACCGATACCTTCGCCCAATACGTGGAACGTAGCGCGGCATTCATGGCCCGGTTGTGGGCCAGCAACGAAGGCCTGTTGCGCGAGATGGTTGTCAGCGGCGATGGCACCCCCGAGTCCCGTTCACAGCTGGCGGACGATATCGCACGGCTGATGGCTGATTATGTTCATCGGCAATTGATCAATCGCCGCGAGCACTTGATGGCCGAGCAAGCCTTCCGCCAGGAAGCGTTGCTCAACCCGCGCCTGGCGTTGTTGGTGCGCTCCCATCAGCAAATTCTCCTGCAGGGCACCTGCCAACTTTTCGAAGTATTGGGTTCCCGTGAACCACAACAGGATGCCAAAGTGTTGACTGCGATTATCGGACGGATGGAATATCAGGGCCTGCTCAACGACGCCGAGCCTGTTGCCGAAGAGGAAATGCTCGGCATCCTCAACCGCTACATGCATTTGGTGTTGGCGTCGGTGTAACCCCTGAGTGGAAGCTAACCCCTGTGGGAGCGAGCCTGCTCGCGATGACGGTCTGACATTCAACATCTCTGTTGCCTGACACACCGCCATCGCGAGCAGGCTCGCTCCCACAGGGGCCGGCGTTCACTTGAGGTTGGTGTTGTGTTCATAGGGAGTGTTGAATGAAAGCCTGGCGCGTCGTTGTGATCGCCTTGTCGATCCTGCTGCTCAGTGGCTGTCTGGTGACTTTCAAGGAGCCGCTGCCCGCCAGCGAGCCCGCGCCCAAAGGGCTGCTCGGCAAATGGACCAGCACCAACGCCTGGGGCGAGCCGATGAACCTGGAACTGACGCGCATCGGCGACAATCGCTATCAGGCGGTCAGCTACTTCAAGGCCAAGCCCCATGAGCGTGAAGCCTATCCCTTCACCGTGTCGCGCCATGGCAATCGCTGGTACCTGTCGGCGAAGGTGCCGGCGCAGTTCGGCGGGAATTTCACCATCACCGGTTTCGAGCTCAACGATAAGCACGAACTGGTGGTCTACAACCTCGACCTCGAGCAGATCAAACAGGCCATGGGCCAAGAAGCCCTCAGTGGCCAAGGCTTCCGGACCGATGACGGCGACGGGGTGTTGATCAACAACAGCCTGGATCAGGTGTTCGCCTACCTCGATGATCCGGCCAATTCCGATGTTTTCGTCGAAGCGGTGCGTTACCAGCGCCTGGCCAAAACCAAATAAACCCAGCACGTAACGGTTTTACTACAGGAGTTTCGGGTGGACGAATACCAGCAGACGATACGCATTTTGTCCGATCGCATAGTGCTGGCGCAGACGCCGATTCGCGTTCTGGATGCGGTCAAGTGGGACGACAGCATTCGCAAGGGGTTCTTCAAAGGCAAGGGCAAGGAAATGCCGGCCGTGGACCGCGACTATTACCTCAATCGACCGCTGGCATTTGATTCCAGCAAAGTGAAGCTGGAATTCCAGAACATCGAGCGCGACATCACCCGCCAGCTCGGCCAGTTCAACCCGGTCGGCCAGATCATGCGCCGCATGTGCAAGGAATACCGGATGGTGGTGCGCATGCTCGAAGCGCGCGGCACCGAGGATTTCGGGCTGATTTCCCAGGAATTGTATGGCGCGGCGTCCGATGCGTTTCACGCCGGCGACCCGACCCTGGCCGACCTGGGCCTGATGCTCTCCGATTACCTGAACAACATCGATGGCCGTGGCGACCTCAAGGACGAACCGAAACTTCTCACCGCCAAGGAAGCCGTCGACCTGCTGCAGCATCGGTTGAACAAGGTATTTGGCGAGGCCGAGGAAACCATTCGGGTATTCGAGTCCGACGGGATCGTCGCCGATGCGGCGGCCGGCGCCGACTACATCAAGATCCGCGCCGACGCGATGTTCAACGACCGTGACGTGCGTGCGCTGGAAGTCCACGAAGGGCTCGTGCATGTGGGCACCACGCTCAACGGCCTGAATCAGCCGATCTGCACCTTCCTGTCCAAAGGCCCGCCGTCGTCCACCGTGACCCAGGAAGGCCTGGCGATCCTGATGGAAATCATCACCTTTGCCTCTTATCCGAGCCGCCTGCGCAAACTGACCAACCGCACCCGTGCCATTCATATGGTGGAGGAGGGCGCGGACTTCTTGCAGATCTACGATTTCTTCTGTGAGCAAGGCTTCGAAATGGCCGAAAGCTACGGCAACGCCAGCCGGGTTTTCCGCGGCTCGGTGCCGACCGGTCTGCCATTTACCAAAGACTTGTCCTACCTCAAGGGCTTTATCATGGTTTACAACTACATTCAGTTGGCCGTGCGTAAAGGCAAATTGGAGCAGATACCGCTATTGTTTTGCGGCAAGACCACGCTGGAAGACATGCGGACCTTGCGCCAATTGGTGGACGAAGGCCTGGTGGTACCGCCCAAGTACCTGCCCGACCAATTCCGCGACATGAACGCGCTGTCGGCCTGGATGTGTTTCTCCAACTTCCTCAACCACCTGAGCCTGGACCGGATCGAAGCGGATTATTCCAATATCTTGTGAGCAATAAATCCCCCTGTGGGAGCGGGCTTGCCCGCGATAGCGATGTCACAGTCAACATTAATGTTGAATGCTAAGCCGCCATCGCGGGCAAGCCCGCTCCCACAGGTAAGTCATTTATCACAGGATCGTGTTTCAACCCTATTTTCGCGAGGCTTCACCGGATGAGAATCCTCGGCATCTTTTGTCTGCTCCTGGCCCTCGGCGGTTGCGACTCTCTGCTGTTCTATCCCGAGCCCGGCCAGCCGTTCACCCCGGCAAAAGCCAAGCTCGAATTTCGCGACGTCACCCTGACCACCGCTGACGGCCTCAAGCTGCATGGCTGGTGGTTGCCGGCGAAAAAAGGTGTCGAGGTCAAAGGCACGGTGCTGCATTTGCACGGCAACGGCGGCAACCTGGCGTGGCATTTGGGTGGGAGCTGGTGGTTGCCGGAGCAGGGCTATCAAGTGTTGTTGGTGGACTATCGCGGGTACGGCTGGTCCGAAGGTAAACCGGCGTTGCCAGCGATCTATCAGGACATCGATGCCGCGTTCAAATGGCTTGACCAGGCCCCGGAGGTCAAGGGCAAGCCGCTGATCCTTCTCGGTCAGAGCCTTGGCGGTTCGATGGCCGTGCATTTCCTGGCCCAGCATCCCGAGCGCCAGCGGCAACTCAAGGCTTTTGTGCTCGATGGCGTGCCTGCCAGCTACCGCGATGTCGGGCGTTTCGCCCTGAGCACGTCATGGATGACATGGCCGTTCCAGGTGCCGTTGTCCTGGTTGGTGCCGGATGGCGACAGCGCGATCCATTCCATGATGCAGCTCAACGGCGTACCGAAGCTGATCTATCACAGTATCGATGATCAACTGGTGCCCCTTTCCAATGGCATCCGACTGTATCAAGCTGCGCCGCCGCCGCGAGTGCTGCAACTGACCCGGGGCGGTCATGTGCAAACCTTCGCCGACCCGGTCTGGCGAAAAGTCATGCTGCGCTACCTCGAAGACCCGCAGCATTTCAACGGCCTGCGCCGCCTGGGTGAAGTCCCGAATTACCCGGCACCCCCGAATTCTGAAGATGAACCACCAGAGAGTCCGCAATGAGTGAAGAACGTAACGCTATCCCGCTGATCATCACCGGTATTTGCAGCATCCTCGGCACCGTTGGCGCCCTGTGGTGGTACGGCTACCTGCACTTCGCCAAACCCGAAGATGCGCTGCTGCTCAGCGACTTCACCATGCTCAAGACCGTGCCAGGCGAAGACTATAAAGTCTCCCTGGAACCGGCCCCGCAAGTGGCCCAGTGCATCGATGGCGTGCTGGTGCTGTTCGACACCGACCAGAAAGGCCTGACCGGCGTGCTGATCAACAGCAAGAAAAAAGCCGTGCGCTGCATGGGCCAGGAAACCCCGCAAAAACTGCAACCGTAACCCGCCCGAAAAGATCGCAGCCTTCGGCAGCTCCTACATTGACCGAGTACACCCGCGACATCGCGGCATATGCAACTTTGTAGGAGTTGCCGAAGGCTGCGATCTTTTGATCTTAAAAACGAAAGCCCCGTCTGATCAATTCAGGCGGGGCTTTTAAGTATCAGCGTGGTCAGCTTACTTGGCGCTGATCGCCGAGCGCGGGACGACCGGCTGGTTGTCGTTGGAAATGGTCACTTCCACCCGACGGTTCATTGCGCGGCCCGAAACACTGGAGTTCTCCGCAACCGGGTATTCCTTGCCATAACCCTGGGCCACGATACGCGCCGGGTCGACACCCATCTTGATCAGGGCCACTTGCACCGAGGTCGCACGACGCTCGGACAGCGACTGGTTGTACGGCGCTGAGCCGGTGCTGTCGGTGTAGCCTTCGACAATCACTTTGCGGTCCGGGTTTTCCTGAAGGAACTGCGCCAGTTTGTTGATATTCACCAAACCGTTGGACTTCAGGTCCGCCTTGTTGGTGGCGAACAGCACATCACCAAACGTCACCAGCGTGCCGCGATCGGTCTGTTTGGCGTTCAGGCTGTCTTGCAGCTGTTTGATCTGCTGGTCGCGGGCATCCAGACGAGCCTGGGCCCTTTGTGCCGCGGCATTTTTCAGGTTGTTCTCAGCGGTGCGCAGGGCGATGGTCTGCTTGGCCACTTCAACACGCTGATTGGTCAGGTAAGCCAGTTGGTCGACCTTGGCCTGGTCTTCCTTGTCCAGGTAAGCCTTGTCGGCCTTGTCCAGGTATTCGCTGGCGTCTTTGGTTTCCAGTGCCGCAACTTTGCTCGCTTGCGGGTCGGCTTGCAGGCCGGTGTAGTTGGTACGGGCTTGTTCCAGGTTCGCGTTGGGCGGTGTGGAGCAGGCAGCCAGTGCGACGCTTGCGGCCAGGAGAGCGGGGATCATCAATTGTTTGCGCATAATGGTTCGTCCTTTCTATCGATAAGAGTTTCAGGTCTGGAAATCGGGATGCGCGCTTACTGCACGGGGCGCTGACTTTCCTGACGCAGTTCCTGAACACCTTTCTGGGAGTCCTTCACAGCTTGTTCGGCTTTCATCGCCTGGGCCTTGCGCTCGGCGACACGGGCATCCCACTCGGCTTGCTCGGCCAGGATTCTGGCTTCGTCATACTTCTTGTCGTGCATGGCGATTTCGGCTTGTTTGAGCTTGTCCTGAGCGGCCTTCATTTCCACGGCGGCGAATTCGGTACCGCCGGCGCTGACGGCACTGTTCACGGCGGATTGGGTCACGGCGTATTGCTCGCTCGGCGGGTTACCGGCGCAACCGGCCAGAACGAAGCTGCTGCCGATGGCCAGGGCCGCCAGTTTGAGACCGCGCAGGTGGGTGAACGAGGATGGGGCAGTGCTGGTCTTCATGGTCTTCAACTCCATTGGATAACTCCTGAAAAACATCTGAATCCATCCTGGGCAAGGAGCCGCAACCTTCAATTTCCAGAGCATTCTTAAACGGCCGTCCCAGGCGTGGTTATTGGGTTGACCCAAAGTGTTTTTCAAAAGTTCACAGAAGATGGCCTATCGCCCGAAAAAACCTGATCGAGCAGACAAGGCTCTAAACCGGTAATTTTAGCGATGTGTAGCGGTATGCCCGAGCATTTCATGGCCCGGGAACACTCATATTGAAGGATGAATGCGATCAAACTGTGGGAGCGAGCCTGCTCGCGAAAGCGTCAGTAAATCCAGCATTGAGGATGGCTGATCCACCGCTTTCGCGAGCAGGCTCGCTCCCACAGGTTCTAGTGTTTTTGCTTGTCGTTATCGTCCGACAAATCGTGTAAATGACGACGGGACAAGGCTAGAAAGCGCGGCGTCGCTCCAACGTCTTCGTACAGCGGATCCCCTTCTTCGTCAGTGGCCACCACCGTTGACCCTTGCACGTACGGAAAACTCGCTTCGAGCTCTTCCAGGGCGGCGCCGATCAACTCGCCGAGCAGTTCTTCAGGATGCCGTTTGGGGTACATCTCGATAATCGCCGCCAGCCGTGCGGCGGCTTCCACGTCCAGACGAATCGTGTAGCCCGAGTCGGTCAGGCGACCCTTGGCGTTTTCTTCCCAATGCTTTGCGAGCTCGCGGATTTTCATAATAACCTCATTGCGCACCTGCTCGTGGCAGGCCGGGTGAGTCTCCGGCGGTGGCCGGCGGCAAGCCGTTGTACGGCTTATTATTGAGACTAGCGTCAGTTGAAGTCCCTTAGTCGTCCGCTTGTAAGAAGCGCTTTACGACGGCACTCTCTATCAGAGCCTCTAATAACCAAGCATAGCCGCCCGGATTTTCGCTGGAGAACTGCTGATGACCGATATTGATGCACGCTTGCGCGAGGACGTTCACCTGTTGGGTGAGCTGTTGGGCAACACCATTCGTGAACAGTACGGGGACGACTTTCTCGACAAGATCGAGCAGATCCGCAAAGGCGCCAAAGCCGACCGTCGCGGTTCGATGGACGCTGAACTCAGCGCCAGCCTCAACCAGTTGAGCGAAGACGAGTTGCTGCCGGTAGCGCGGGCGTTCAACCAGTTCCTCAACCTGGCCAATATCGCCGAGCAATATCAACTGATTCACCGCCGCGAAGAATCGCAGCCCGAGCCGTTCGAGGCCCGGGTGTTGCCGGAACTGCTCGCTCGCCTGCTGACTGCGGGCCATGACGCCGAGTCTCTGGCGCGGCAATTGGGGCGGCTGGAAATCGAGCTGGTATTGACCGCGCACCCTACCGAAGTGACGCGTCGCACGCTGATCCAGAAGTACGACGCGATCGCCGCGCAACTGGCCGCGCAAGACCACCGTGACCTGACCACCGCCGAACGCGAGCAGATCAAGACGAAGTTGCAGCGCCTGATCGCCGAAGCCTGGCACACCGAAGAAATCCGCCGTACCCGCCCGACCCCGGTGGACGAAGCCAAGTGGGGCTTTGCGGTGATCGAGCATTCGCTATGGCAGGCGATTCCCAATTATTTACGCAAGGCCGATCGGGCTCTGCATGCCGCCACCGGCCTGCACCTGCCACTGGAGGCCGCGCCGATTCGCTTTGCCTCGTGGATGGGCGGCGACCGCGACGGCAACCCCAACGTTACCGCCGCCGTGACCCGCGAAGTGTTGCTGCTGGCGCGCTGGATGGCCGCCGATTTGTATCTGCGCGATGTGGATCACCTCGCCGCCGAGTTGTCGATGCAGCAGGCCAGTGACGAGTTGAAAGCCAAGGCCGGCGACAGTGCCGAGCCTTACCGCGCAGTGCTCAAACAATTGCGTGAACGCCTGCGCGCGACCCGTAATTGGGCCCACGCATCCCTGGCGGCAACCACGCCAGCGTCGGCCGATGTGCTGCAAAACAACCGCGACCTGCTGGACCCGCTGGAGCTGTGCTACCACTCGCTGCATGAATGCGGCATGGGCGTCATCGCCGATGGCCCGTTGCTCGATTGCCTGCGCCGTGCGGTGACCTTCGGGCTGTTTCTGGTGCGCCTCGATGTGCGCCAGGACTCGTCTCGCCACACGGCGGCCATGACCGAAATCACCGATTACCTCGGCCTGGGCCGTTATGAGGACTGGAGCGAAGAAGAGCGCATCGCCTTCCTGATGCGCGAACTGAACAATCGCCGGCCGTTGCTGCCGGCGTACTTCAAGGCGTCTGCCGACACCGCCGAAGTGCTGGCGACGTGCCGGGAAATCGCCGCGGCACCGGGGGCTTCCCTCGGTTCGTATGTGATTTCCATGGCGGGTGCCGCTTCCGACGTGCTGGCCGTGCAATTGCTGCTCAAAGAGTCCGGCGTATTGCGGCCGATGCGCGTGGTGCCGCTGTTCGAAACCCTCGCCGACCTCGATAACGCCGGCCCTGTGATCGAAAAACTTTTGCTGCTGCCGGGTTATCGCTCGCGCCTGCAAGGGCCGCAGGAAGTGATGATCGGTTATTCCGACTCGGCCAAGGACGCTGGCACTACAGCGGCGGCCTGGGCCCAGTATCGGGCGCAGGAGCGTTTGGTCGACATCTGTCGCGAGCAGCAAGTGGAGCTGCTGTTGTTTCACGGTCGCGGTGGCACCGTGGGCCGTGGTGGTGGCCCGGCGCACGCGGCGATTCTGTCGCAGCCGCCGGGGTCGGTGGCGGGGCGTTTCCGCACCACCGAGCAGGGGGAAATGATTCGTTTCAAATTTGGCCTGCCGGACATCGCCGAGCAAAACCTCAATCTGTACTTGGCGGCGGTGCTGGAGGCGACCTTGTTGCCACCGCCACCCCCTGAGCCTGCCTGGCGCCATTTGATGGACGAATTGGCCGCCGATGGCGTCAAGGCTTACCGCGCCGTGGTGCGGGAAAATCCGCAGTTCGTCGAGTATTTCCGCCAGTCGACCCCGGAACAGGAGTTGGGGCGTTTGCCTTTGGGCAGCCGCCCGGCCAAGCGCCGCGCTGGCGGGATTGAAAGCCTGCGCGCCATTCCGTGGATCTTCGGCTGGACCCAGACGCGCCTGATGTTGCCGGCCTGGCTTGGCTGGGAAGCGGCATTGAGCAAGGCGCTGGAGCGTGGCGAAGGTGAGTTGCTGGGGCAGATGCGCGAGCAGTGGCCGTTCTTCCGTACCCGCATCGATATGCTGGAAATGGTGCTGGCCAAGGCCGACGCCGATATCGCCCAATCTTACGATGAGCGCCTGGTCGAGCCGGATCTGCTCCCTTTGGGGGCGCATTTACGCGACCTATTGTCGCAGGCCTGTGCGGTGGTCCTGGGGTTGACCGGTCAGTCGCAGCTACTGGCACATAGCCCAGCCACCCTTGAATTCATCCGCCTGCGCAACACTTACCTCGACCCGCTGCATCTATTGCAGGCCGAACTGTTGGCACGTTCGCGGCAACAGGATATGGCCCAAGGCAGCCCGGTAGAACAGGCGTTACTGGTGTCTGTGGCGGGGATTGCCGCCGGTTTGCGAAATACCGGCTAAGGTTTTCATCGTGGGGGACAGGCACCCGGCGCGAGCGTCGAGTGCCTGCTGGCGAGCGGTCGAAAAGGTCTGTCACGCGACAGTTAATGATGGGGTTGCGACTTGGGTTACCCCTTCGCGGGGTCTCATCAGGCGCGGGTTTCTCCGACTTTCGGCGGCTTGTGTGGGCAGGGCCTGCTGTGTATCTTGATCAGCCTTTGGCCGTTTGGGCGGTCGCGATCCTATTTTTGAGATTGGCCCCAAGAGGCGAATCTGACGTTATCTATATAAAAAATTGAGGAGCACATCGATGCGCGTCATTCTGCTGGGAGCTCCCGGGGCCGGTAAAGGTACTCAGGCTAAGTTCATCACCGAGAAATTCGGCATTCCGCAAATCTCCACCGGCGACATGCTGCGTGCTGCTGTAAAAGCCGGTACCGAGCTGGGTGTTAAAGCCAAAGGCATCATGGATGCCGGTGGTCTGGTCTCTGACGATCTGATCATCGCACTGGTCAAGGACCGTATCGCGCAGCCTGACTGTGCCAACGGTTTCCTGTTCGACGGTTTCCCGCGCACCATTCCGCAAGCTGAAGCGCTGGTAGAAGCTGGCGTGGAGCTGGACAACGTGGTCGAAATCGCCGTCGATGACGAAGAAATCGTTCAGCGTATCGCTGGTCGTCGCGTTCACGAGGCCAGCGGCCGCGTGTATCACACCGTCTACAACCCGCCGAAAATCGCCGGCAAAGACGACATCACCGGTGAAGAGCTGGTGCAGCGCAAGGACGACACCGAAGAAACCGTGCGCCATCGCCTGTCGGTCTACCACTCCCAGACCAAACCACTGGTGGAGTTCTACCAAGGGCTGGCCGCTGATAAGGGCAAGCCGAAGTACAGCCATATCCCAGGTGTTGGCTCGGTAGAAGCGATCACCGGCAAGGTGCTTGAAGCACTGAGCTGAAAAGTCTGATCGGCTTCATCTTCTACGGCCCGCTTGCGGGCCGTAGTTGTTTATACTGGCGCACTTTTTCTGACCTCTCTTACGGAAACATCGATGAGCACCTTGCTGGCCCTGGACACCGCGACTGAAGCTTGCTCCGTTGCTTTGCTGCATGACGGCAAAGTCACGAGTCATTACGAGGTGATCCCGCGCCTGCATGCGCAGAAGCTACTGCCGATGATCCAGCAACTGCTGGCCGATGCCGGCACCACGCTGCAAGCGGTCGATGCCATTGCGTTCGGCCGTGGACCGGGCGCGTTCACCGGTGTGCGGATCGCTATCGGCGTGGTGCAAGGTCTGGCATTTGCGCTGGATCGCCCGGTGTTGCCGGTCTCCAACCTCGCCGTACTTGCCCAACGGGCCTATCGCGAACATGGCGTCAGCCAGGTCGCGGCGGCCATCGATGCGCGCATGGATGAGGTGTATTGGGGGTGCTACCGCGAAACGGCGGGGGAGATGCGGTTGGTGGGCAACGAAGCGGTATTGCCACCCGAAGTCGCCGCATTGCCGGCCGATGCCAGCGGCGAGTGGTTCGGCGCGGGCACCGGTTGGGGGTATGCCGAGCGCATTGCCGTCAACCTGAGCGGGCAGGACGCGGGCATGCTGCCCCACGCCGAAGACCTGCTGACCCTGGCGCGTTTTGCCTGGGAACGCGGCGAAGCAATCGTGGCCGATGAGGCGCAGCCGGTGTATTTGCGCGATAAAGTTGCGACCCCGAAAGCGCGTTAATCCACGCCGTCCTTGTGGCTACAGGGCTTTCTGTGGCGAGGGGGCTTGCCCCCGTTGGGTCGCGAAGCGGCCCCAGACATGACAACCACATTCCCCTGACACACCGCATCGGCTGACTTGCGACTGCTTCGCAGCCGAACGGGGGCAAGCCCCCTCGCCACAATGAATGTTGTCGGATTTAGCCAATCGTCAGTTTTCTATCCGCCACTTTTAAACCTTTTCGCTTTTCTGTGTTCTAGTTATCACTCGGCAGTTTGCGAAGTGGGCTATGTGCCACTAAGCTGCCATCACTGATACCGGACATGTACTCATGCGTATAGACGGCGTTTCCTCCCAGTCCTACCCCATCAAGCGCAAGCCCCGCAAAGGCCCTGTGGCGGATGACGACTACGTCGATATCGACGGCGAGCTGGAATTCCCTACCGAAGAGCAATTGGCCGCCCGCGCCGCCAAAGCTTCCGCGCAACGTCTGAGCAATCTCCCCGCTCGTCAACAAGACATGATTTATCACCGCGCCATGAGCAAAAGCGTGGCGATGGCACTGGCCAGTTACCTGAGCACCGCCACTTTTGTCGATTGGGATGCGGATGTACTGGGTCTCGACCTGTACATCTGATGTTGCAGCCTTACTACCTCGGCTGCCCGTCCTGGAGTGAAAACGCCTGGCGCGATTACTTGTATCCACAAGACGCCAGGCCCGCCGAGTTTCTCAATCTTTATTCTCAAGTGTTCAACGCCGTGGAAGGCAATACGACCTTCTACGCGAGCCCCTCTGCCGCCACAGTGCAGCGTTGGGCCGAAACCATGCCTGAACACTTTCGCTTCACCGCCAAGTTCCCCGGCGACATCAGCCATAGCGGTGACCTGCGCGAACAACTGACCGCCGCCGAAACCTTCCTGCAATTGCTCAGCCCTCTGGGTGAGCGGGTTTCTCCCCTCTGGCTGCAATTGTCCAAAAGCTTCACCCCTCAACGCTTGTCCGAGCTGGCCGGTTTTATCGATGCGGTGGACCGGCCCTTGGCGGTCGAAGTGCGGCACGATGAGTTCTTTGCCAAGGGCGATGCCGAGCGAATGCTCAATCGCCTGTTGCTGGACCGCGGTGTCGAGCGCATCTGTCTCGATCCGCGAGCGCTGTTCAGCTGCACATCGACCGATCCTTCAGTGCTTCACGCCCAATCGAAAAAGCCCCGGGTGCCGCCTCGTCCTGCTGCGTTTACTCAGTTTCCACAGGTGCGTTTCATCGGCCATCCGCAGTTGGAAGCCAACGATCCATTCCTGGTGCCGTGGGTCGAAAAAATCGCAGTCTGGATCGAAGAGGGCCGCACGCCCTATATCTTCCTGCACACCGCCGATAACCTGCTGGCGGCAAAACTCGCACAACGTTTTCACGCACAACTGATGCTGCGTTTGCCTGGCTTGCCGCCGCTGCCTGAGCTATACAGAGAGCCCGCCGCCGAGCAACTTGGCTTGCTCTGAAGCGGGTTTTCCTCTTTTCAGGAGCCTGCCAATGGATGCGCAAACCCTTCGAGCCCAGGCGTTCAAAGCACTGCACGAACGCGAGGGCGCTTTTGTCATTCCCAACCCTTGGGACGCCGGCTCGGCGAAAATGCTCGCCAGCCTTGGCTTCGAGGCGCTGGCGACCACCAGTGCCGGTTACGCCTTTTCCCGGGGCCGTCCCGATGGTGGGTTGACGCTCGACGAGACCCTGGCGAACGTTGAGGCGATTGTCGCGGCCACCAATCTGCCGGTAGCGGTGGATCTCGAAAACGGTTTTGCCGACGCCCCCGCCGACTGCGCTCAAAGTATTGTGCGTGCGGCAAAGGTCGGTGCGGTCGGCGGTTCGATCGAAGATGCCACCGGGCGTGAGGACGGTCCGATCTACTGCTTCGAGCATGCCGTGGCGCGTATCGAAGCGGCCGTCGCGGCAGCTCGCAACTTGCCTTTTCCCTTCGTACTGACGGCGCGTGCCGAGAACTTTCTGCACGGCAATCCTGACCTCGACGATACCATTCGCCGCTTGCAGGCATTCGCCGAGGCGGGGGCCGACGTGCTTTACGCGCCGGGTCTGCGCAGCGCTGAAGAGGTCTTGGCGGTGGTCCGCGCCGTGGCGCCGAAACCGGTCAATGTGCTGATGTCCGGCGGGCTCAAACTGACGGTAGAGCAGTTGAGTGAAATGGGCGTCAAACGCATCAGCGTCGGTTCGGCCCTGGCCCTGGCGGCGTATGGCGAGTTCTTCCGCGCCGCCGAGGAAATCCAGCAACACGGGACCTTCGGCTTTACCTCTCGGTCGATGCCGTTCCAGAAGGCTAATCAATTGTTCAAGGGCTGACGATGCGGTTTCGGTGGGGGCTGTTGCTGGTGCTGTTGATCATCGGCGCTGCCGGGTTGAGCGTCTGGCGCGGCTGGGTTTCCATTCCCCCGCAATGGAACCCATGGGCGCCGCTGGACGTAAAGGCCGAACCGAACCTGCTGACCCGCTACAAACTGATGCGTCTGCGCGATGATCCGCAGTTATGCGACCACGCCCTGAGCAGCTCCGGGTTACGTGTAAGCCATCAGGCCGACAGCCCGGACGCGGCCTGCCCGTTGACCAACACCTTGCGTGTGCAAGGCGGCGAGGCGGCGCTGAGCAGCAGTTTCCTCGCCAGTTGCAGTCTGGCGGTAGCGTTTGCCTTGTTCGAGCGCCACGCCCTGCAACCGGCGGCTCAGGCTGTCTACGGGCAGGCTGTGAAACGGGTCGACCATCTCGGCAGCTTCGCCTGTCGCAACGTTTACAACCGCGAAAACGGCAGACGCAGCCAGCATGCCACGGCCGATGCGCTGGATATCAGCGGATTCCGGCTGGCGGACGGTCGATTCATCAGTGTGCTCAAGGATTGGCCGAAGGATAACCAGGACGCGAGATTTCTCCATCAGGTTCGCGACGGCGCCTGCGACATGTTCAGTGTGGTATTGAGCCCGGACTACAACGCCGCCCATCGCAATCACTTTCATGTGGATGTCGGGCCGTGGTGGCGGTGTCGCTGAGGGTTACGCGGCGATGCGCAGGTTCTGCAGAACGATCGGGCGTGCCCAGCCGTTATCGAAATCGAATTGTTTTTGTTGCTCCACCAGCTCTTCGGGCGAGAACGGCGGGAATGGTTTGTCCAGCAGGTCGAGCTCGAACTCGGCGATCGGCAAGTGCAGCGGTCGTGGTTGCGGTGCGGTGCCAGGCTCCGGCAGTGGTTGACCGGCGGTGAGCACAATCGGGCGTACCCAGCCGCTGTCGAAGTCCTGTTGTTTCTGTTGCGCGACGATTTCTTCCGGCGGGAACGGCGGGAAAGGTTTATCGGCCAGGTCCATTTCGAACTCGGCAATCGGCAGGAACAGTGGTTCGGGTGGGCGGACTGGTGTTTCCATCACATCACATTCGCGCTGGGAAATGATGTGCGCCAGCAGCTCGCTGCCAACGGTCGGTTCGACCGGGCTGTCGAGATCAACCGGCGGGAAGGTGCCAGACACGGGCACGACATCGCCCGACTGATCGGCCAGGGCCTGGGCAAAAAAATCCTGCCACAGGTGACTGACGCCGCTCAGTGCTTGGGAATTTCGCAGGCCAAAATCGCCGTGGGGCGAGATGTAACCTATCGATGTGCGTTGAATGTCTGACATTTCTCTCGGTCGACGCTCAGCTCTGGCAAAATGCTCGATAGTTTGGTTATCGGCCGTTTTTGCCGATCATTAATTTTTTGAGCGTGTTTTCCCATGATTGAGCAACCTGCGGCCTGCCGCATCCATGTCGAGGCCTTGGGCACGACCTTTCAGCCACAGGCCGAGCAATGGGCCGAGCGCCTGGGGTTGCCGTTGCAGGTGGATGACGGCGAGTTTGCCTTGCAGGTGGGCGAGCAGGGGTTGCAGCTGCAGCAACTCGGGCCGGACGCACCGGGACCGGTGCGGGTGGATTTCGTTGAAGGTGGCGCGGCCCATCGTCGGTTGTACGGCGGCGGTAGCGGTCAGATGATCGCCAAAGCGGTCGGCGTCGCCCAAGGCGTGCGCCCGCGCGTGCTGGACGCCACGGCGGGGTTGGGCAAGGACGCGTTCGTGCTGGCCAGCCTGGGCTGCGAGATGAGCCTGATCGAGCGCCAGCCGCTGATCGGCGCGTTGCTGGAAGATGGCCTGGCGCGCGGCGCGGAAGATTTCGACGTGGCGCCGATCGTGGCGCGGATGCGTTTGCTCAAGGGCAATTCGATCGAGGTGATGCGCAACTGGGAAGGCGAGCCGCCGCAGGTGATCTACCTCGACCCGATGTTTCCCCATCGTGAGAAAACCGCGTTGGTGAAGAAGGAAATGCGCCTGTTCCGGCCGCTGGTAGGCGATGACCCGGATGCGCCGGCATTGCTCGAAGCGGCGTTGGCCCTGGCCAGTCACCGGGTAGTGGTCAAACGCCCACGCAAGGCGCCGTGCATCGACGGGCCGAAGCCGAGTCATGCGCTGGATGGCAAGTCCAGTCGATACGACATTTATCCGAAGAAAGCGCTCAAGCCCTGATTCGATACTGATCGTTCCCACGCTCTGCGTGGGAATGCCTCAATGGACGCTCTGCGTCCGCTTCGAAAGGGGCGCGGAGCGTCCCGGGCTGCATTCCCACGCAGAGCGTGGGAACGATCATCAGACCGACTCCGGCCGATAAGCCCGCATAAACAACCCCACCACTTCCCGCACATGGGCTTCAGCCGCATCCCCGGTCACCGGCTCGCCGCAGCCATACAGCAAGCGGAAATTCCCCGCGCCCTTGAGCAGGCAGAAGAAATGCTCTGCCGCATTGCGCGGTTTATCGATGCTCAACGCGCTGCTCTGATTGACCTTGGTCAACAACCGCTCCATGCCGTGCAGCATGCGTTCTGGCCCGGCCTCGAAGAAAATCAGCGAAAGTTTCGGGTCCTGGCTGCCCAGCGTCGCCATCAACCGGTGCAGGTTCACCGATTCGTCGCTGTTGATCAGCTGATGAAAACCGCGCGCGATGTTCAGCAGCACGGTTTCCACCGCAATGCCGTCCGGCAACTCAAAAAACAGCGTTGGCAGTTGCTCCTCGCACTTGGCCATCACCGCGGCGGCAAACAGCGTCTCTTTGTCATTGAAATGGCTGTAGACCGTCAGCTTCGACACGCCGGCCTCGGCCGCCACGGCATCCATGCTGGTGTTGGCGTATCCCTTACTCAGAAACAGGATTTTCGCCGAGTCGAGGATTGCCTGGCGCTTGGCCAGATCCTTGGGACGGCCCGGACCGCTGGGTGTTGAAAGATTGTTCGACATTCTTCGCTTTAATACTGGACTGGTGAGTTTGCTATTAATAACATACTGGTCAGTATAATTATTCCAAGCACCATTAGCGAAAGGTCCTTCTCCATGTTCCGCTATGCCTTGCCCCTCGCATTGCCGGTCAGTCTGGCTTTTTTATTGTCTGCGTGTGGCCATGAAGAGGCGCCTCAAGTCACCGTCCGCCCGGCCATGGTCGTACAGCCAGAGCCCTCGGCTCAGGCCATGGAAAGTTATCCCGGTGAAGTCCGTGCGCGCTATGAGCCAGATCTGGCCTTCCGCATTGGCGGCAAAGTCAGCCGACGACTGGTCGAGGAAGGTCAGCGGGTCAAGGCTGACCAGCCTCTGGCGGAACTCGATCCTCAGGACGTGCGCCTGCAACTGGAAGCCACCCGTGCCCAGGTCGCCGCCGCCGAGGCCAACCTGAGCCTGGTGCGCGCCGAGCGCGATCGTTATAAGACCCTGATGGAGCGGCAAATGGTCAGCCGTTCGCAGTACGACAACGCGGAAAACCTCTACCGCTCCGGTGAAGCACGCCTCAAGCAAATCAAAGCCGAATTCAACGTATCGACCAATCAGGCCAGTTACGCGGTGCTGCGCGCGCCCCAGGATGGCGTGGTGGCCAAACGTGCGGTAGAAGTCGGGCAAGTGGTCGCGGCCGGGCAAACCGTGTTTACCCTCGCCACCGATGGCGAGCGTGAAGTGTTGATCAGCCTGCCGGAGCAGAGCTTCGGTCGTTTCAAGGTCGGCCAACCGGTCTCGGTGGAACTCTGGACCCAGCCCGATCAACGTTTCCCCGGACGCATCCGTGAACTGTCGCCTGCGGCCGATCCGAAATCCCGCACCTTCGCCGCCCGTATCGCCTTTACCGCCGGCAAGGTTCCCGCCGAACTCGGCCAGAGCGCCCGGGTGTTCATCCAGACCGCCGATGTGGTGTCGTTGTCGGTGCCGCTGTCGGCGGTCACCGCGGAAAACGGTGCCACTTATGTGTGGGTGGTCGGCGCCAACAATACCTTGAAAAAAGCCCCGGTGCGGGTCGGTGCATTCGGTGAGAAAACCGTGCCGGTGCTCGAAGGCCTGAACGCCAGCGATTGGGTGGTGGCGGCCGGTGTTCATGTGCTTCACGACGGGCAGCAAGTGCGCCCGGTGGATCGCTCCAACCGCGTGGTCAATCTGGCGCACAAGGAGTAATCCCCGATGGGTTTCAATCTTTCCGAATGGGCGCTGCGTAACCGTCAGATCGTCCTGTTCCTGATGCTTTTGCTGGCCGTCGTAGGCGCGTTGTCCTACACCAAGCTCGGCCAAAGCGAAGACCCGCCGTTCACCTTCAAGGCCATGGTGATTCGCACCACCTGGCCGGGGGCCACGGCCGAGGAAGTGTCGCGCCAGGTTACCGAGCGTATTGAAAAGAAACTGATGGAAACCGGCGAGTACGACCGGATCGCTTCATTCTCCCGCCCGGGTGAGTCTCAGGTCACGTTCATCGCTCGGGATTCGATGCATTCGGTGGAAATCCCGGAGCTCTGGTATCAAGTCCGCAAGAAGATCAGCGACATTCGCCACACCCTGCCACCGGGCATCCAGGGGCCATTCTTCAACGATGAGTTTGGCACCACCTTCGGCAACATCTACGCCCTGACCGGCGAAGGTTTTGATTACGCGGTGCTCAAGGACTACGCCGACCGCGTCCAGATTCAGCTGCAACGAGTCAAGGATGTGGGCAAGGTCGACCTGATCGGCTTACAGGACGAGAAGATCTGGATCGAACTCTCCAATGTCAAACTCGCCACCCTTGGTTTGCCTTTAGCGGCGGTGCAGCAGGCCCTTGAAGAACAGAACGCGATGTCTACCGCCGGCTTCTTTGAAACCACCAGTGAGCGACTGCAGCTACGGGTTTCGGGGAATTTTCAGACGGTCGATGAGATCAAGAACTTCCCTATCCGCGTCGGTGATCGCACGTTCCGCATCGCCGATGTGGCGAACGTTCGTCGCGGTTTCAATGATCCACCGGCACCGCGCATGCGCTTCATGGGTGAAGACGCCATCGGTCTGGCCGTGGCCATGAAGGGCGGTGGCGACATTCTGATTCTGGGCAAGGCACTGGAAACCGAATTCGCCCGGATCCAGAAAAACCTCCCGGCCGGCATGCAACTGCGCAAGGTGTCCGATCAACCCGCTGCGGTGAAAACCGGTGTCGGCGAGTTTGTTCAGGTGCTGGTGGAGGCTCTGGCAATCGTTCTGTTGGTGAGCTTCTTCTCCCTCGGTGTGCGCACCGGCATGGTCGTGGCGCTGGCGATTCCGCTGGTGTTGGCGATGACCTTCGCCTGCATGTATTACCTCGGCATCGGCCTGCACAAGATTTCCCTCGGCGCGCTGGTACTGGCTCTGGGGTTGCTGGTGGACGACGCGATCATCGCTGTGGAAATGATGGCGATCAAAATGGAGCAGGGCTTCGACCGGGTCAAAGCCGCCAGTTATGCCTGGACCAGCACCGCGTTCCCGATGCTCACCGGTACGTTGATCACTGCTGCCGGTTTCCTGCCGATTGCCACCGCGCAATCGGGCACCGGCGAATACACCCGTTCGATCTTCCAGGTGGTGACCATCGCGCTGCTGGCATCGTGGATTGCCGCCGTAGTCTTTGTGCCTTATCTGGGGGAAAAACTCCTACCGGATCTGGCGAAAATTCACGCCACCAAGCATGGCATCGGCGACGGCCAACCCGACCCTTATGGCACGCCGTTCTATCAGCGCGTCAGACGGTTGGTGGAATGGTGCGTGCGTCGGCGCAAAACGGTGATCGTCCTGACCATCGTGATGTTCGTCGCGTCAGTGGTGCTGTTCCGTTTCGTGCCACAGCAGTTCTTCCCGGCTTCGGGGCGACTGGAATTGTTGGTCGATTTGAAACTGACCGAAGGTGCGTCTCTGAGCAATACTGCCGAGGAGGTCAAACGCCTCGAGGGCCTGCTCAAGGATCACGCCGGGATCGACAATTACGTGGCTTACGTCGGTACCGGCTCGCCGCGCTTCTACCTGCCGCTGGATCAGCAACTGTCGGCAGCGAGCTTTGCGCAGTTTGTCGTGCTGGCCAAAACCATCGAGGATCGCGAAACCCTGCGTACCTGGCTGATCGAAACCCTCAACGAACAATTCCCGGCCTTGCGCTCGCGGGTCACGCGGCTGGAGAACGGCCCGCCGGTTGGCTACCCGGTGCAGTTCCGGGTGACCGGTGAGCACATCGAGGAAGTCCGCACATTGGCCCGTAAAGTAGCGGCCAAGGTTCGCGAGAACCCACACGTTGCCAACGTGCATCTGGATTGGGAAGAGCCGAGCAAAGTCGTTTACCTGAACGTCGATCAGGACCGCGCGCGGGCGCTGGGTGTGAGCACGGCAAACCTCTCGGGTTTCCTGCGAAGCTCGCTGACCGGTGCCAGCGTCAGCCAGTACCGCGAAGACAACGAGTTGATCGAGATCCTGCTGCGCGGCACGGTGCATGAGCGCACCGAACTGGCGTTGCTGCCAAGCCTGGCCGTGCCGACCGACAATGGTCGCAGCGTGGCGCTGTCGCAGATTGCAACGCTGGAATACGGTTTCGAAGAGGGCATCATCTGGCACCGTAACCGCCTGCCCAACGTGACGGTTCGCGCCGACATCTATGGCAAAGAACAACCGGCAACGCTGGTGCAGCAAATCATGCCGACCCTCGATCCGATTCGCGCCGAGCTGCCAGACGGCTATCTGCTGGACGTCGGCGGTACGGTGGAAGACTCGACCCGTGGGCAGAATTCGGTGAAGGCCGGTGTGCCGCTGTTTATCGTGGTGGTGCTGACGTTGCTGATGCTGCAACTGCGCAGTTTCTCACGCACGGTGATGGTGTTTCTGACGGCGCCACTGGGGCTGATTGGTGTGACGCTGTTTCTGATGGTGTTCCGCCAGCCGTTCGGTTTTGTGGCGATGCTCGGGACGATCGCCTTGTCCGGGATGATCATGCGCAACTCGGTGATTCTGGTGGATCAGATTGAGCAGGATATCGCGGCCGGGCTTAAGCCTTGGCAGGCGATTATCGAGGCGACGGTGCGGCGGTTCCGACCGATTGTGCTGACGGCGTTGGCGGCGGTATTGGCGATGATTCCATTGTCGCGCAGTGTGTTTTTCGGGCCGATGGCGGTGGCGATCATGGGCGGGCTGATTGTGGCGACGGCGTTGACGTTGCTGTTTTTGCCGGCGTTGTATGCGGCTTGGTTCAGGGTCAAGCGAGAGGTTGTGTGATTGTTTAATCTTGGCGGCCTTCGGGCCGACCATGCTCTTGGTTGGTGGGGTACATATCCGTTGCTGCGGTGATGGCGGCTTATGGTTTCGCCCTTACGGCGAGTCCCTTTTGGCAAACGCCCCAAAAGGAACCAAAAGGTCTCGCCCCAAGCGTACGGCCCCTCGCTAAGGCTCGGCGTTCCTTCGCTCCGGTATCCATCTGGGGGCATCGCCCTACGGTCTGCTTCGCTACGACCTACATGCGATGGGTTCGACTGCGTCGAACGGCGCTGCGCGCCAATCCCCAGATGAACACCTCCGCTCAGCCTCCCGAAGGGGCGGGTGGATCAAAATCAAAAGCCAGATCAAAAGCGGCAGGCGAGCTAACGCTCGGCCTGTTGAGTGGTGAGGGGCGGGTGTACGCCGCTCCACTGTGGGAGCGGGCTTGCTCGCGATGGCGGCCTGACAGCCAACCAGTTTCTTGCGGATGCACCTGATAGTTCATCGCTCCAGGCATTGTTTATAAACAATCAAAGATAAAGGAAACATCCGACAAGTTTTTCAGGTTGTCTGTCGGAAGCGCGACCTCTAGCCTTGGACCGTCGCTGCAAAAAGCAGCGACCGGGTTTCGCAGCCCGGTTAAACTTCAGACGCACAGCGTCCACCATCCGAAAGCGGGCGCTTTTTATGCCTGTGTTATGGCGGTTGTGCGCGGGATACCTTCGGGTATGCCGGGTTCCTGAAGTCCCGGTCTGCGAACCTGCGTACAGCTGCCACCTTAAATTCGTTTCGCAGCGATCGGTGGCAGCTCCATTACTTCAGGAGCTACACAATGATCAAAGACAGTCCAAATCCCCCCGAAGCAGAACCAGAACCAGAAACAGAAACTGATCCCGTTTCTCCCTACGCTTTCCTCAATTCCAGGAAACTCCACGACGCGGCAATCCGCGCGCTCGATCACTACCTCACCCCTGCGGCCGAAAAAAGGGCCAAAGCCGATCGTCGTCCCAGTACGATTTTCGTCATCGGTCCAAACGTCGATTCCGAAACTCTCCTGGCTCATGCCTGTGAAACCCTTGCCACGGCCAATGTCATGGCCAGTGAGTTAGCCTTCGACCTGACCGGCCCCACGTGCAACTTGGTGCTGGGGATTCAACAGATGATTTCACTGGCGGAGTTGTCAGTGAATCGCGTGCTGGATAATCTGGATCCGCAACAGTAGCGAAAAAGAAAAAGCCCGCTGAACCTTTAAAGGTCAGCGGGCTTTTCGTGATGAGTTGCACTTGGAAAATTACAACGTACCAAACACCTTCTTCGCCAAACTGGTCGCCGCCGCAGCAGGGTTCTGGCGAATGGTTTCTTCCTGCTTGCCGATCATCTCGAACAAACCGTTCAGCGCCTGCTCGGTCACGTAGCTTTCGATGTTGGCATTTTTCGCATCCAGCGCGCCCAGGGTTGCGGCTTGTCCGGCGAATGCGTTGTACTGCTGGGCCAAGCCGACCTGGTCGGTGGCTTGTTTGACGATCGGCAGGAACTTGGTGCGGATCTGTTCGCGGCTGGTTTTGCTCAGGTACTGAGTCGCCGAGTCCTTGCCGCCGCTGAGGATCCCCTTGGCATCTTCCACGGTCATTTTCTTCACCGCATCCACCAGGATCGGCTGGGCTTGCGTCACGGCCGTTTCAGCCGCTTTGTTCATACTGGTTTCCAGTTGATCGACCTGATCACCCATGCCGAACTGTTTCATTTTCTTGGCGACTTTACCCAGCTTGCCCGGCAGTTCGATCTTCACGTCCGGGTTGTTGCTGAAGCCGCCGGGTGTGCCGAGTTGTTTAACGGCCAGTTGCGCGCCTTGGGTCAGAGCGTCCTTGAGACCGCCGGTGGCGTCTTGTTGCGACAGGTCGCTGAGAGCCCCTGCCAGGGCGTTGGCGCAGATCATCAAGCCTGCGCACAGGCCGGCGAAGCGAAGGGTAGGGCGGAGCATGGCGGCTTCCTTGTTCAAAAAATAGAATTAGCGGGCGGCGTCGACGCGGATTTTCAGTGGCTGCGGGTCTTTGCCGTCCAGTTGCACGGCGTGATTTTCAGTGGTGATGAACATCAGCTTGCCGTCCACTTCGATGCGAGCGCTAACCGAATAGCGATGGCCGGGTTTGACCTGCGCCGGATCGTAGCTCAAATGGAACGGCAACGGCACCTGGCCTTTGACCGGGCCTTTCTGTTCGTCGAGCACTACCGCCGGAGCGTCGGCCAGAGACACATCTTGCAAGCTGACGCTCAAAGTCGCGCTCGGTGGCAGAGCAATGCGTTGCAGGTAGAACACTTCGCCGTCGAGGCTGGCGTTGGCGGTCGGTTGTGTCGACTGGCAGGCACCGAGCAGGGTAGTCAGCAGGACGAGTGAGAGTTTTTTCATTGAGAGCCTCTATGACATAAGCGCCGGAAGAAGCCCGGCGCTCAAAGGAATTTAGCGGATTTTGCCAGGAGCGTCCGTGAACAAACGTAATGACCGGGTCAGCCACTGGTTAAATGTCTGTAACCGACTTGAGCGTGACAAGTGCGATGCCGGTGCAAGTTCGACCTGACTTGGAGACACGTTAATACGTTGGTGATAACGGTTTTCGATGCCGGTCAGTGCGTAACGTTTGCCGGGTAATACGCTATCCGGATCGTACTTCAGGTAAAACGAAGTGGCGGTTTGTTCGTTGTGGCTGACGCAAACCAGTTGAACTTCAGGTTGCTCGCTTTCATGCAGACTGATAGTCACTGCCTGTTCTGTCGCGAAGGCCGCAGGCTCTTGAGCTTCGATATACAACAGCCCGATCGGGCTCAAGTGCAAGGTCTGGCGATGGGGCGTGCGATTCACGATAACGAAGTAATCCTGTTCCAGCAGTAACGCCCGTCGATCGTGGAACATCTGGATGTTGATCTGATACTTGACGCCGATGTTGCTGTAGAGGTGCGGGAATGAAAAATTCCATTGGCCATCGGCAATTGAAGGATGGTGCCAGTCCAGCACTTTTATCGGCGGCGTTGAATTGGCAGTCTGGACGCTGATAACGGTTTCGCGCTCGCCATCATCGGCAGCGACAAAGTCTGGAGGCAGGCTGAAAGTTACAGTGACGTGAGGGTTCGTATCATTTAAGAGGCTCATCGCGATGTCCTTATCGTGATCGGTTAAAAAAGCCTATTAATTCATGAATCAAGTAACCGGAAAACATCCGTGCCTTCCGGTTAGTTATCTGCAAGTTTCAGACTTCGGTAAGTGCACCGGTTTCTGCCGCATCTTCACTGCGATGCAGCGCCACCTGACGGATCGACAAACGAATCTCCGCCGGTAACACCCGTTTGGCGGCGCCTTCGGCCAGTTCGCCTAACAATTCGTGGTAGCTCAACTTCCCGGCCTCGTCGCGGCGCAGCACGTCGAGGTCCAGCATTGTCTGGATGAAGTGACGGAACAGGCTCTTGTCGAAGAACTCCGGGGCGTTCAGGCCGTGGAGGATCGACAGGCGCTGGGCCATGACCGTGCACAGGTCTTCGAGTTCTTCGGCGCTGATGCTGTTCTGGCCGCTGTTGAGCAGCAAGGAAACGGTCATGTAGAAGCGCTGCAAGGTCTGGGCGATGCTTTTCGACAGCAGTGTCAGCAGCACGAAATGCCGCGAGCTCGGCGCCGGACGCAGGTACACGTCTTTCTCGAAACGCAGCAGGCCTTGCTCGACGAAGGCTTCGAGCCATTGATCGACCACGCCATCGAGTTCGTCCAGCGACCAGCGAATGAACAGCTCCGATTGCAAGTACGGATACAGTGCGCGGGTGTAGCGCAGGATCTGCTCGCGGCTCATGCGCGAGGTGCTCTGGAAGAAACTCGCCAGCAACGACGGCAACGCGAAGATGTGCAGCACGTTGTTGCGGTAGTAGGTCATCAGGACGGCGTTTTGTTCGTCCAGGTACAGAATCTTGCCCAGCGCATCGCTTTGCTCGGACAGCAGGTCCATATCCTTCACGTGCTCGATCAGCGCCCGACCGTCGCCCTCCGGCAGGGTGGTGTGCGAGGAGTAGGGAACCTTGCGCAACAGCGCCAGATACAGATCAAGCACCCGTGCCATGGCGCGATCGTCCAGGGCCAGGCGGCTGGTGGACAGCAACGCCAGGGCCACCAGATTCACCGGGTTGATCGCCGCCGCTTCATTCAAATGTTGTGCGACTTTCTCGCCGAGGCGGTTGGTGGTTTCGTTGAGCCAGGCCGGTTTGAACTGCGGGCCGAGCTCCTGTTGGCGCCAGTCTGGCTGCTCGCTGTCGAGGAATTCCGCCAGTTTGATCGGCTCTCCGAAGTTGACCGCAACCTGACCGAAGCGCTGTTTGAGCGCGCCGATGACTTTGAAAATGTCGAAGATCGATTCTTTCTTCTTGCTCGCGCCACGCAATTCGCCGAGATAGGTGCGGCCTTCCAGCACGCGCTCGTAGCCGATGTACACCGGCACGAAGACGATCGGCATGCGCGACGAACGCAGGAAGCTGCGCAGGGTGATCGCGAGCATCCCGGTTTTCGGTTGCAACATGCGCCCGGTGCGCGAACGGCCGCCCTCGACGAAGTATTCGACCGGGAAGCCTTTGGTGAACAGGGTGTGCAGGTATTCGTTGAACACCGAGGTGTAGAGCGGGTTGCCCTTGAAGGTGCGGCGCATGAAAAACGCGCCGCCGCGACGCAGCAAGCTACCGATCACCGGCATGTTGAGGTTGATCCCGGCGGCGATGTGCGGCGGGGTCAGGCCGTTGCGGAACAGCAGATAAGAGAGCAGCAAATAGTCGATGTGGCTGCGGTGGCACGGCACGTAGATCACTTCGTGACCCTGGGCGACTTTCTGCACACCTTCGATGTGGTTGACCTTGATCCCGTCGTAGATCTTGTTCCAGAACCAGCTCAGCACCACTTCCAGAAAGCGGATCGCGGTGTAGGTGTAGTCCGAGGCGATCTCGTTGCCATAGCGCAAGGCTTGGGCCTTGGCTTTTTCCGGCGAGATGTTCTCGCGCTCGGCTTCGTCGAGGATCGCCTGTTTGACCGAGGGCTGATTGAGCAGGCCTTTGACCAGGTTGCGGCGGTGGGAAATGTCCGGGCCGATCACCGCGGCTTTCAGGTTGCGAAAGTGCACCCGCAGAATCCGCTGGGCCATGCGCACGGTGCGCTCGTGGCCTTTGTTGTGATCGATCAGTTCACGCAAATGAATCGGCGCCGAGAACTGCACCCGGGTCTTGCGCCCCAGAATCATGATGCTTAGCAGCCGACGCAAACGCCCGGTGACCGCCCAACTGTCGGCGAACAACAGTTTCCACGGGCTCGACTCGCTGTCCGGCGACTGTCCCCAGAACACGCTGACCGGAATGATCTGCGCGTCTTCGGCGGCGTTCTGGCTCAGGGCGTTGACCAGACGGGTCAGGGTCGGTGGCGCACCGCGCTTGTCCTGACGGCCGAGCCAGTCGGGCTCTGGCGTCAGGTAAAAGAACGCGGCGGGCTCCACCAACGCACCCACCGATACCGGCAACACCGGGCGGGGCAGGCCGGCCTTGCTGCATTCGGTATCGACCACGGCGAGGTCGGTCAATGAAGGATTTTGCAGGACGTAGAACACCGGTCGGCTGCGGTCGAGGTTAAGGGTGAACGACGACTGATTGATCGTCTCCGAGCGAACCCAGAGGTACAGCAGTCGGCGCAAGGTGCCAAACACAAGACGGCGGAACGGGGAACGGGTCATACGGCTTCTGCGTGAGTGGATAAAACCAAGCAATCGCTTGGGCGGTCGATAGTGTGCCGTATTCGCCGAAAATCGGCAAAAAAGCGCCTAAGTAAACTTGAGTTGAGAGTTTTCGCGGCTGTCATATACTCGGCCGTTCAAAATAAAAACAAGGGGTATTAGATATGGCTACGCGCGAAACCGGCAATGTGAAGTGGTTCAACGACGCCAAGGGCTATGGCTTCATTCAGCGCGAGGACGGGGTGGACGTGTTCGTGCACTACCGCGCGATCCGCGGCGAAGGGCATCGCTCGCTGACTGAAGGTCAGCAGGTTGAGTATGCAGTGGTGACCGGGGAGAAGGGCTTGCAGGCTGAGGATGTGGTGGGCTTGTAACCCCACTCCTCAGATCACACAAAACCCCTGTGGGAGCGAGGCTTGCCCGCGATGACGGCGGCACATCCAACAATGATGTGACTGACAAATCGCAATCGCGGGCAAGCCCGCTCCCACAGGTTCGTCGTACGGATTTTTACGCGGTTTTCCAGGTGATTTCTTCTTCACCATCAACGCTGATCCGCATCCAGCGATCCGCCGTCTCTTCACCTTCTTCCTCGACCCAACTGCCCGGCGCGCAACGCACTTCGACGTTCAGCGCGGCAAAGGCTGCGCGGGCGCAGGCAATGTCGTCTTCCCATGGGGTCTGGTCGCTTTCCAGGTACAGGCTGTTCCATTTGCCGACAGCTTTCGGCAGCCAGGTAACCGGCACATTGCCGGCCTTGCACTTGTAAGTCTGGCCTTTCTGAACCCAATCGGTGCATGGGCCTAAAGCCGCGCCGAGCCAGGCAGCGATGGCCTTGTAGTCGACGTCGGCGTCTTTCAGGTAAATCTCGATATCGGGTTGGCGCATGGATGTCCTCACTGCGGGTCTGAAAAATCCATTCGCGGATTTAGCCGGCCTCAAGCCGTTTGCTCAAGACCAAAATTTAAGAGTTTATTGAAGAACAAAATAATCGTAGCGCATCGACACGGTGACCTCGAACGGCTCAACCTGTTCGATGACCGCTGCCCGGCGTTCGGCACTGGCGCGCCAGCCGTGGGGTGTCATGGCCAACAGGTTCGCGCGATCCTGATCGTTAACCAGCGTCAGTTTGAACTCCAGGGTTTCGCTGTGTTGCAGCGCCATGCCTTCCGGCACCAGAGCCAGGTGCTTGTCGTCGGTGTACTCACGCACTTCATCGTACAGCCGCTCGCGCAATTCCATCAGATGGCCGCTGGTCGGCCCGACTTTCATCAAACCGCCGCCGGGGCTGAGCAGGCGTTTGGCTTCTTCCCAGTCCAGCGGGCTGAAAACACTGGCGAGAAACTGGCAACTGCCGGAGGCCAACGGCACCCGCGCCATGCTGGCGATCAACCAGGTCAGCGCAGGGTTGCGTTTGCAGGCGCGTTTGACCGCTTCCCGGGAAATGTCCAGCGCATAGCCGTCGGCGTTGGGCAAGGCTTCGGCGATTTGCGCGGTGTAGTAACCCTCGCCACAACCGATGTCCAGCCAGCGCTGGGGCGCGTACTGCGCCGCCAGTTCCGCCAGACGCTTGGCCACCGGCGCGTAATGGCCGGCGTTCAAAAAGTCGCGACGGGCTTCGACCATCGCCAAGTTATCCCCAGGGTCGCGGCTGTTTTTATGCTGCACCGGCAACAGGTTCAAGTAACCCTGCCGCGCACGGTCGAAACGATGCCCGGCGGGGCAAGCCACGCCGTTGTCCACCGCGTTCAGCGGTTCGCTGCAGATCGGACACGCAAGCATCAGGCGAGCAACTTGATCAGGGTCTGGTAGTAGATTTCGGTCAGCACGTCGAGATCGGCCGCCAGCACGCGCTCGTTGACCTGGTGGATCGTCGCGTTGACCGGGCCCAGTTCGACAACCTGAGTACCCATGGTCGCGATGAAACGCCCGTCGGAGGTGCCGCCGCTGGTGGACGCCTTGGTCTCGCGACCGGTGATGTCCTTGATACTCGCCGATACCGCGTCGAGCAGGGCGCCCGGTTCGGTGAGGAACGGCAGGCCGGACAGCGCCCAGTCGATGTGCCAGTCCAGACCATGCTTGTCGAGAATATCGGCGACACGCTTTTGCAGGCCTTCGACAGTGGACTCGGTGGAGAAGCGGAAGTTGAACACCGCCACCAGATCACCCGGGATCACGTTGGTCGCGCCGGTGCCGGAATTGACATTGGAGATTTGGAAACTGGTCGGCGGGAAGAAGTCGTTGCCATGGTCCCAGTGCTCGGCGGCCAGTTCGGCCAGCGCCGGGGCAGCGAGGTGGATCGGGTTCTTAGCCAGGTGCGGATACGCCACGTGACCTTGCACACCGTGTACGGTCAATTTGGCGCCGAGGGAACCGCGACGACCATTCTTGACCACGTCACCCACCAGGGTAGTGCTCGACGGTTCGCCGACGATGCACCAGTCCAGACGTTCCTTACGGGCGGCGAGGCGTTCGATCACAGCCTTGGTGCCGTGATGTGCCGGGCCTTCTTCGTCGCTGGTGATCAGGAAAGCGACCTTGCCCTTGTGGTCCGGGTAGTCGGCGACGAAGCGCTCAGCGGCTACGGTCATGGCCGCGAGGCTGCCTTTCATGTCCGCCGCGCCACGGCCGCAGAGCATGCCATGCTCATCGATCACGGCGTTGAACGGATCGATCTGCCAGGCGGCTACCGGACCGGTCGGGACCACGTCGGTGTGACCAGCGAAACACAGCACCGGGCCTTCGTGTTTACCGTGGGTCGCCCAGAAGTTATCCACATCTTCGATGCGCATCGGTTCCAGTTTGAAACCGGCATCGCCCAGGCGCTGCATCATCTGCTTCTGGCAATCGGCGTCAACCGGCGTCACGGACGGACGGCGGATCAGGTCGATGGCGAGTTGAAGGGTCGGCGAAAGGTCGGCGTGGGCCGTCATGGAAAGCTCCGAAAACTGTAAATGTGGGAGCGAGCCTGCTCGCGATGAGGTCGGTACATTCAACATTGATGTTGATTGACAGACCGCAATCGCGAGCAGGCTCGCTCCCACAGGTATTGGGTCAGGCCATAAAGGCCAAGGCCTGCAAAATGGCGGTTATCTTAAAGCAAAACGGCGACCATTGGCCGCCGTTTAGTGCATCTGTACTGATTTAGACAGCCGGTGCGGTCGTGGCTTCGGCCACCGGTTTTGGCAGCGACGACAGGAACGCCATGATCAGCGCCGCCAGGTACGGCAGCGATTGCACCAGCAACATGGCCACCCAGAAGCGCATGTCGTTGCTCGGCAGGCCCTGTACCAGGAAGATCCCCAGCGCCGCACCCCACAACAGCAGCATGATGAACACCTCTTCGCGTGCTTCCGAAATGGCTACCCAGAAGCCGTGGTTATCGGCGTTTTTCGGGGTGCGGAAGAACGGAATGCTGCTGGTGAAGAAACCGTACAGCACCGCTTTGGCGATGGTGTGGGACAACGCCAGCCCTGCCAATGCTGCGCAGAACGCATCCTTGAGGTTGACCCCGACCGCACGGCGGTACAGGAAGATGATCTTGCCGACCTTGAACACGAACAGTGCCAACGGCGGGATTGCGAAAATCAGCAGCGGTGGATCGACCCGTTGCGGCACGATGATCATCGCCGCCGACCACAACAACGCGCCGACGGTGAAGAAGATGTTCATGCCGTCCGCCACCCACGGCAACCAGCCCGCGAGGAAGTGGTAACGCTGGCCACGGGTCAGTTCTGTGTCCTTGCCGCGCAGCAGGCTGGCGGTGTGACGCTTGATGATCTGAATCGCCCCGTAGGCCCAGCGGAAACGCTGTTTCTTGAAGTCGATAAAGGTATCGGGCATCAGGCCTTTGCCGTAGCTGGTGTGGTAATACGCCGCCGACAGACCTTTTTCGAACACGCGCAGACCCAACTCGGCGTCTTCACAGATGCACCAGTCGGCCCAGCCCAGTTCCTCGAGCACCGAGCGTCGGGTCATGGTCATGGTGCCGTGCTGGATGATCGCGTCACGGTCGTTACGGGTGACCATGCCGATGTGGAAGAAGCCTTTGTATTCCGCGTAGCAGAGCTTCTTGAAAGTGCTTTCGTTCTGGTCGCGGTAATCCTGTGGCGACTGCACCACGGCGATTTTCGGATCGGCGAAGTGCGGCACCATGTGCTTGAGCCAGTTCGGGTCGACACAGTAATCCGAGTCGATCACCGCAATCACTTCGGCATCTTTGGCGGTGTGCGGAATCAGATAGTTCAGCGCGCCGCCCTTGAAGCCAGCCAGCGGTGCCACGTGGAAGAACTTGAAGCGTGGGCCGAGGGTTTCGCAATAATCGCGCACCGGTTCCCAGACCGCCGGGTCTTTGGTGTTGTTGTCGATGATCAGGACTTCGAAGTCCGGATAGTCGAGATTGGCCAAGGCGTTGAGGGTCTGTTTGACCATCTCCGGTGGCTCGTTGTAGCAAGGTACGTGAATCGACACCTTCGGTCGGTAGTCCGATTCGCCCACGACCGGCAGGAATTCACGCCGGCGTTTGTGGGTCCAGACCGCTTCGGCGAGTTCATGGGCCTCGGTCAGCAGAACGATAAACACCCCGAGTGCACCGAGGGCGAGCAGGAAGCCCACCGTCAGGCTGAACCAGGTGCTGTATTGCTGGCTGTAGTCATAACCGATCCACACCAGCACCGAACCGCACAGGAACGCGATAAAGGTCAGGAAGGTGCGGCCACGTTGACGCAGGGCTGAGCCGTCGATCATCAGCAGGGTCAGCGACAGCAATGCCAGCACTACCGAGCCGATAGCCAGCACGCGCCATTGCGGGATCGCGACGACCGGGCCTTCGAAGTTGAATTTCTGCTGACGCGCGGCGTTGAACACACCCCAATACGCGCCCACCGAACCTTCGTCACTGGCTTTCCATGGTTGGTCGAACGCTTCGATCACGAAGTAGTTGAAGCCCTGGCGGTTGAGCTTGTTGACCAACGTGCGCAGGTAAATCGCCTGGTCCGCCGGCGACGCATCGGCGCCACCACGCATGCGGCCGTTGCTCGGCCAGCCGACTTCGGAGAGCAGCAGCGGTTTTTTCGGGAACATCTTTTTCAGGTCACGGGCGCGGTCGAGAACGAACTGACCAGCCTTGTCCACCGGAACGAACTCCCAGTAGGGCAGAACGTGAGCCGCGATCAGGTCAACGTGCTTGGCCAGGCTCGGGTTTTCTTCCCAGACGTGCCATTGCTCAGAGGTAGTGACCGGAACCTTTACGGCCGCGCGGACGCGATCCAGGATCAGGCTCAGCTCTGCCGCGGTAATTTCCTTACGGAAGATTGCCTCGTTACCGACAATCACGCGAACCACGCTGCGCGAGGAGTTGGCGATTTCGATGGCGCGGGTGATCTCGCGCTCGTTGCGCTCTTCGTCAGGGCTGATCCAGATCCCCAGGGTCACCCGCAGGCCGAATTCTTCCGCCAGTTTGGGAATGTTCTCCAGGGTGCCGTCGACCGAGTAGGTCCGGATGTTGTCCGTCAGCTTGCTCATGATCTCCAGATCGCGACGCATTTCATCGTCGGTCGGGTACTGGGCTTTTTGCGGATACTGGCCTTGTTGAAACGGCGAGTACGAAAAGCCGGAGATCTGTTCAGGCCAGTTGGGGGCGGTGACCGGGCGATTGACCAGCGCCCAGAAGCCGGTAAACAAGGCTGCGATGGCGAGCACCACGACCAGGTTGAGTCCAAATTTACGCGATGACATAGCTTTTTCGGGTTCCAAAGGCTGTGGAACGAAGGAACGGTTGGCGGCCGGCTGCCAGGTGGCAGGGGCGCGCATCCTACACTGGAGGTTCTCTGACCGTACAGCGAACAGGGAAACGCCCGACATTGGGCAATCCAGGTCGACTTAAGTTCTTTGACCGGGGACGCTGTAGCTCAATTCCAATAATTTGTAGTCATTTGAAGCCGTCAAGACTGCCATCCATAGCCCAAAGGTGCTCTTGACCGCCGACGGCCCTATAATGCGCGCCGGTTTTTGGGGTAATGGTCATGAGTACAGAAGATCCGCGGTTTGCTGGCATCGCCCGCTTGTATGGCATCGAAGGCCTTGAGCGCCTGCGCGCGGCCCATGTGGCGATCGTCGGCGTCGGTGGCGTCGGTTCCTGGGCGGCGGAAGCCGTTGCCCGGTGTGGCGTGGGCGAGATTTCGCTGTTCGACCTGGACGACGTCTGCGTCAGCAACGTCAACCGTCAACTGCATGCGCTGGACAGCACCGTCGGCAAGCCCAAGGTCGAGGTGATGGCCGAGCGCCTGCGCGGGATCAACCCGGACTGCACGGTGCATGCGGTGGCGGACTTCGTCACCCGCGAAACCATGGCCGAGTACATCACGCCGAACATCGACTGCGTGATTGACTGCATCGACAGCGTCAACGCCAAAGCGGCGCTGATCGCCTGGTGCAAGCGACGCAAAATCCAGATCATCACCACCGGCGGCGCGGGCGGGCAGATCGACCCGACACTGATCCAGGTCTGCGACCTGAACCGCACGTTCAACGATCCGCTGGCGTCGAAAGTGCGCTCCACGCTACGCCGCGACTACGGCTTCTCCCGCACCGTGACCCGTCACTACAGCGTGCCCTGCGTGTTTTCCACCGAGCAACTGCGCTACCCGAAACCGGATGGCAGCATTTGCTTGCAGAAGAGTTTTGTCGGTGACGGCGTGAAGCTCGACTGCGCCGGGGGCTTTGGCGCGGTGATGATGGTGACGGCGACGTTCGGCATGGTCGCGGCGACCAAGGCTGTGGATAAGATTGTGGCCGGGGTTCGGCGCCCGGCGGATCGGGTCAAACCGGCCTAACCGGATCATTCCCACGCAGAGCGTGGGAACGATCATTCAGGCGGCGAGTTCTCGCATCCGCTGTAGCACGGCATTGAGGCCATTGCTGCGCGACGACGACAACTGCCGCGACAGGCCCAACTGATTAAACCAGTCCGGCAAATCCACCTGCTGCAACTCGGCAACGGACAACCCATTGACCCGTGCCAGCAGCAGCGCCACCAACCCGCGAATCAAGCGCGCATCGCTGCTGGCGTTGAACTGCCAATGACCGTCCTGCAGCGCACCGACCAGCCACACCTGGCTTTCACAGCCATGCACGCGGTTGGCCTCGACTTTATCCACATCGCTCAACGCAGGCAGGCGGTCGCCCCATTGCATCAGCAACCGCGCCCGCTGTTCCCAACTCGCAGTATTCTGAAAAGTATCCAGCGCCATGATGGCATCGGCGGGCAAGGTCATCGCAACAACTCCAGGGCCTGATCCAGCGCTTCAAAAAAGCGCTCAAGGTCTTCTGAATCGTTGTACAACGCCAACGACACCCGAATCGCCCCGGCCAGCTCAAAGCTTTTGAGCAACGGCATGGCGCAATGATGACCGGCGCGTACGGCGATTCCCTGTTCGGTCAGCAAATGCGCCAGATCAGAGTTATGCACACCTTCGACGACAAAACTGGCCAGCGCCAGTTGCGGCTTGCCCAGCAGACGAATGCCGTTGCGCGCCTCAAGGCCTTTGAGCAAATAGTCATGCAGCGCGGCTTCGTGGGCGGACACGGCGTCCTGATCCAGCCCGGCCAGATAATCCAGGGTCGCCCCCAGGCCAATCACGCTGGAAATCGGTGGCGTACCCGCCTCGAACCCCAGTGGCGCAGGACGAAAGCGTGCGTCGTGGTAGTTGGCATCCAGCACCATTTCGCCGCCGAACTGCCACGGACGCAGCTGCTCGAGCGCTTCATGACGACCGAACAGCGCACCCAGGCCATCCGGGCCATAGAGCTTGTGGCTGGAAAACACATAGAAGTCGCAGCCCAGTGCCTGTACGTCATGCCGACCATGGACCACGCCTTGAGCGCCGTCGACTACGGTCAGCGCGTTGTGCACTTTGGCCATCGCCAGTAACGCGGGCAGCGGTTGCCAGGCGCCGAGCACGTTGGACAGCTGGCTGACCGCCAGCAAACGAGTACGCGGGCCGATCAGGCGAGCGGCGGCTTCAAGGTCAATCAAACCGTCGGCATCCAGCGGCAGGATCACCAGCTTCAAGTCGCGACGGTGGGCCAGTTGCTGCCACGGCAACAGGTTGGCGTGGTGTTCCAGAGCGCTGATGACAATTTCATCGCCCGGATTGAATACGTGTTCCAGGCCATAGGCCAGGAGGTTCAGCGCGGACGTCGCGCCGTGGGTAAAGATGATCTGTCCGCAATCGCCGGTATTGAGCCATTGCGCAACTTTGCTGCGGCTGTCCTCGAACGCCTGGGTGGCATGGGCGCCGGGCAAGTGTTGCGCCCGATGCACGTTGGCCGCGCCGTTGGCGTAGTAATGCGCCAGGGCATCCAGCAGGGCTTGAGGTTTTTGCGTGGTGGCGGCGTTGTCCAGATAAGTCTGGTCTTGCCGTTGCAATGCGGCGATGGCCGGAAAATCGGCGCGCCAGGGAGAGGGAATCATCATGCTATCGGGCCCTGCTGAACATGGGCGGGTGGAACGCCTGACCTGTGTAGGAGCAGAGCTTGCTCGCGAAGGGGCCCTTGAGGTCGCCAAAAGCTTCGCGGGCAAGCCTCGCTCCTACAAGATCAGGTGATCGTGTAACGCTCTGCTTAGTTGTGAGCGTGCAGCGCTTCGTTCAGTTCGATGGCCGATTTGTGGGTTTTGCACTCCACGGCACCGGTCTCCGAATTGCGGCGGAACAGCAGGTCAGGCTGACCGGCCAGTTCACGGGCTTTAACGACTTTGACCAGTTTGTTGTGCTCGTCCAGCAGCGCAACCTTGGTGCCGGCCGTCACATACAGGCCCGACTCAACAGTGTTGCGATCGCCCAACGGGATGCCGATACCAGCGTTGGCGCCGATCAGGCAGCCTTCGCCGACCTTGATCACGATGTTGCCGCCACCCGACAGGGTGCCCATGGTCGAGCAACCGCCGCCCAGGTCCGAGCCCTTGCCAACGAATACGCCCGCCGACACACGACCTTCGATCATGCCCGGGCCTTCGGTGCCGGCGTTGAAGTTGACGAAACCTTCGTGCATCACGGTGGTGCCTTCGCCCACGTAAGCGCCCAGACGAATACGCGCCGCGTCAGCGATACGCACGCCGGCCGGTACCACGTAGTCGGTCATTTTCGGGAACTTGTCCACCGAGAACACTTCCAGCAGCTCGCCGCGCAGGCGGGCTTCCAGTTGATGCTCGGCCAGTTCGGCCAGGTCGATCGCGCCCTGGCTGGTCCAGGCCACGTTCGGTAGCAACGGGAAGATCCCGGCCAGGTTCAAGCCATGTGGCTTGACCAGACGATGGGACAGCAAGTGCAGCTTGAGGTAAGCCTCAGGCGTGGAGCTCAACTGCGCGTCTTCGGCCAGCAGCGTGGCGACCAGCGGCTTGTGGCTCTCGGCCAGACGGGTCAGCAGTGCAGCTTGTGCAGCGTCGACGCTTTTCAGCGCTTCGGCCAGTTGCGACGCCTGAGCGGTGCTGAAGGCGATGGCCTGATTGCCTTCGGTGTAGCCCAGAACCGGCGCAATGGCAGCGACCAGTTCGGCCGACGGGTTGAGCAGTGGCTGCGCGTAAAACACTTCCAGCCATGCGCCTTGACGGTTTTGAGTGCCGACACCAAAGGCCAGGCTGAACAGGGTAGTGGACATGTTGATACCTCTAACAAAATGGAACGGGCTGCCTTACTTGAGCGCTGCCGCGTAGATATCTGGCTTGAAGCCAATCAGGGTTCGGTCACCGAGATCGAGCACCGGGCGCTTGATCATCGAGGGTTGCGCGAGCATCAGTTCGATGGCTTTCGGCTGGTCGAGATCGGCTTTGCGTTCGTCGTCGAGCTTGCGAAAGGTCGTGCCTGCACGGTTCAAAACCACTTGCCAGCCGTGCTCGTCGCACCATTGGCTCAGGTGTTCACGGTCGATACCGACCGTTTTGTAATCATGGAAGTCATAGCTGACAGCGTGTTCATCGAGCCAGGTGCGCGCCTTTTTCATGGTGTCGCAGGCTTTGATGCCGAAAAGGTGCAACGTTTTGCTTGAAGCGGTCAAGGAATTGCCCCCTTTGCAGGTGCTGAAAATAAAAGGTGACGGATTATGCCATGACCGGACGGTTTCGCGTCGGCTGTGGTCGGGTTTGTCTTTTTGTTGTGGTTATCCGCTGTCTAAGCAGCTACGTGAAAGCGCTACGAGCGTAGTGCCTGGAGTTTGTACGGCCTGAGCCGTCATCACCAGATGGGTGATGACGTGCTGGGAGAAGTGTCGGGAACTGGACTTGGGTGAAGCCAACCCGGGGCAGGTCAAGCGACCGCCCTCTTGAGTCACTCGGTTTCTGTTTCTGTTTCTGTTTCTGTTTCGGGATCGGGATCGGGATAAGGATAAGCCTTGGCCATGAAAGCTTTATCCGCTTCGCTGAGGGTTAAGTTGAAGTCAACTTTGAAATCACCTACGGTCCATTCCGGACGAATTTCATAGTGCATGATGGATAGCGGGTCGTATGGTGAGTAGTTGACTTCGCTGGCATCAAGAAGATTAAAGTAGCGTTCATCGACAATGCCCCTTTTATAATAATAACTTTCATCTTCCTCATCCGCCGCATGATGGTGTGCGTATACCGCTTCCTTGTCCCAGGGGATGTTTCCAGTAGGGTGCAGATGTTCATGTTCAGCACCCAGTAAATGCCCGAACTCGTGAATCACATTGGCGGTGAAACGTGGCCACCACAGATAGGGCTCGAGGCTCATGGTTGGATTTTCTTTCTCCAACAATGCGTTGGTACCGATGTAAGACCAATTACCGCGCTTAGTGGTGATGCGGATATCGCCTTCCGTGCCCTCGACGAAGTCGAACTTCAGATTGATGTGGGGGAGCCAGGCCTGTGCTGCGGCCTTCACGGCGTCCTTGAAGTCTTGCTCGCCATCCAGAAAGGCGATCCGCAAGGTTCGGCCCGGTGACCAGAACTTGGTGTGACTGGCTACCGCTCTCTTTTGACGACCAGAAGAAGATGTACCGCGATTTGCCGGATTTTCGGTAATGGCCGCCTCGTAAGAAGCATTAATGTCTTCCGGGATTTTAACGAAGCATGGGAATGTGTCATCCATGAATAAGCATCCTTGTTTATTAATTAAGTTGAGTCTGATTTAAGGTTGTTTTCAGTCTGCGATCGCAACATTCTTTGCGGGTGGCATAAGTTGGAAGTTGATATGTTGCGAGCGAGCAGGGTAAGCCCAAACGAGAGGCGGGGTGAATATTAAATTAAGTTGATTATATTGCTTGATGTTTGAATGCCCCGCACGGCATTGCGCTATGCGGGGTTTGAACGTTATTAACGCTGGCGGGTAATAAACGCACGAATGCGTTCGGCGGCTTCCACGCACTCGGCCAGCGGTGCCACCAGCGCCAAACGCACACGCCCGGCACCCGGATTGACGCCATCCACGTCGCGGGACAGATAGGAGCCCGGCACGACAGTCACGTGTTCTTGCTCGAACAGATCCCGGCAGAACGCCGCATCATCGCCATTCACATTAGGCCACAGGTAGAAACCACCGTCCGGACGCTGCACATCCATCACCGGGCTGAGAATCTCCAGCACCGCATCGTATTTCTCGCGATACAGCGCACGGTTGGCGCGCACATGCACTTCATCATTCCATGCGGCAACGCTGGCCAGTTGGGTCTGAACCGGCATCGCGCAGCCGTGGTAGGTGCGATACAGCAGAAAGCCTTTGAGAATGTCTGCGTCACCGGCGACAAAACCGGAACGCAGTCCCGGCAGGTTGGAGCGCTTGGACAGGCTGTGGAACACCACACAACGCTTGAAGTCCTTGCGGCCCAGTTCCACGCACGCGCTGAGCAGGCCTGGCGGTGGGGTTTGTTCGTCGAAATACAGCTCGCTGTAGCACTCGTCGGCGGCGATCACGAAGTCGTATTCGTCGGCCAGAGCGATCAGCTTCTTCAGCGTTTCGACCGGAATCAGTGCACCGGTCGGGTTACCCGGCGAGCACAGGAACAGGATCTGGCAGCGTTTCCAGATGTCTGGTGAAACGGCGTCAAAGTCCGGGTTGAAGCCGTTTTCGTCCAGGCATGGCAGGTAATGCGGCTTGGCCCCGGCCAGGAACGCGGCGCCTTCGTAGATCTGATAGAACGGGTTCGGGCTGACCACCAGCGCGTCGTCGCCACGATTGACCACGGTCTGGGTGAAGGCGAACAGCGCTTCACGGGTGCCGTTGACTGGCAACACGTTGCGCGCAGGGTCGAGCCAGCCGTTCGGGACGCTAAAGCGACGTTCGCACCAGGCGGCAATGGCTTCACGCAGGGCCGGGATGCCGAGGGTGGTCGGGTATACGGCCATCTGATCCAGATTGCTCGCCAATGCTTCGGCGACGAAGCTCGGCGAACGGTGTTTCGGCTCGCCGATGGACAGCGCAATGGCGCGTTTGTCCGGGTTTGGCGTGACGCTGCCGAGCAGGGCGCGGAGCTTTTCGAACGGGTAGGGCTGCAACTGGTTCAGAGCGTTGTTCATGGAGGCCTCGTTCAATGTGGGGGCGAGCTTGTGGTGAGGGGGCTTGCCCCCGTTGGGCTGCAAAGCAGCCCCAAATTCTCTGATGCACCAAAGATCTTGTGAGTGCTACGCACTCAAACGGGGGCAAGCCCCCTCGCCACAGGCGCTCCCACAGGGAAAGTTATTAATTCAGATGCTGATGCGTGACAGTTTGATATCGGGTTCCTGGCTGACGCTCAGCTGCTCGACGATTGCATCCTGCAAACGGCTGCACAGCAACGGGTCGGACAGCGGCTGATTGTTGGCGTCGGTGATGAAGAACACGTCTTCCACGCGCTCGCCCAGAGTGGCGATCTTGGCGTTCTGCAGCGACAGGTCGAACTCAAGGAAGATCGTGCCGATCCGCGCCAACAGGCCGGGGCGATCCGGGGCGCTAAGCTCCAGCACCGTCACCGGACGCTGGGCGTCATTGTGGATCGTCACCTGGGGCGCAAACGCGAAATGCTTGAGCTGGCGCGGCACCCGACGCTGGATGATGGTCGGGTAGTTGTCCGGGTTGCGCAGGGCTTCGGTCAGGCCTTCGCGGATCTGCTTGACCCGTGCCGGGTTGTCACCGATCGAGTCGCCATCGGTGTCGAGCACGATGTAAGTATCGAGGGTGAACTGGCTGCTGGAGGTGATGACCCGGGCGTCGTGAATGTTCAGATTGAGCTGGTCCATCGCCGCCACGGTCACGGCGAAGAAGTCGTGCTGGTCCGGTGCATAGATGAAAATCTGCGTACCGCCCTCGAACTCGCGCTGGGTGGTTTCCTTGATCAGTACCAGCGGGCCGCCATCGGCCGGCTGCTGCAGGATCGCATCAGTGTGCCAGGCCACGTCGCCGGCGGTGTGGCGCAGGAAGTAGTCATCGCCCAATTGCGCCCACAACTGCTCGACATCGTCCGGATCGTTGCCGCCGCGTACCAGGATGTCCAGCGCAGCGCTCTGGGTCTGGCGGATCTGCTCTTCGCGATCCACAGGGTTTTCCAGGCCACGACGCAAGGCGCGCTTGGTCTCGGTGTAGAGCTGGCGCAACAGGCTCGCGCGCCAGGAGTTCCACAGCGTCGGGTTGGTTGCGTTGATGTCCGCAACGGTCAGCACATACAGATAATCGAGACGGGTTTCATCGCCGACCGTCTGCGCGAAATCGTGGATCACGTGCGGGTCGGACAGGTCCTTGCGCTGGGCCGTGGTCGACATCATCAGGTGATTCTGCACCAGCCAGACGATCAGGCGGCTGTCCCAGATCGGCAACTGGTGGCGCTGGCAAAAGGCTTCGGCATCCACGGCGCCGATTTCCGAGTGATCGCCGTGCCGGCCCTTGCCGATGTCGTGGTACAGACCGGCCAGGTAAATCAGTTCGGGTTTGGGCAGTTTGGCCATGAGCTTGCTGGCCAGCGGGAATTTTTCCGACACCTGGGTGTACTGCAACTTACGCAGGTGCTTGATCAGGTTCAGGGTATGCGCGTCGACCGTATAGATGTGAAACAGGTCATGCTGCATCTGCCCGACAATGAAACCGAACTCCGGCAGATAGCGCCCAAGGATGCCGTAACGGTTCATCCGCCGCAGATTGCGGTGGATGCCGATCTTGCACTTGAACAGTTCGATGAACAGGCTGGTATTACGAATATCGTTGCGGAAATCGTCATCGATCAAATGACGATTCTCGCGCAGCAGGCGGATGGTATCGGCGCGTACGCCTTTGATCTCCGGTTGCTGGGCCATCAGCACAAAGATCTCGAGCATGGCGAATGGCGTACGGCGGAACACGTTGTCGTTACGCGCTTCGATGTAGCCGTCATGCAGCTGGAACCGCGAATTGATCGGTTGTGGTGGTGCTTCGTCTTCGGGGGCCAGGATCACTTCTTCGAAGTGCTGGATGATCAGGTCGCTGAGCTGGGCAATGCTCATGACCACCCGGTAGTACTGCTGCATGAAGTTTTCGATGGCTTGCTTGGCGTCATTGCCTTCGAAACCCAGCAGCCCCGCAATCGAGCGCTGGTGATCGAACAGCAGGCGGTCTTCGGAGCGGCCGGCGAGCATATGCAGGGCGTAACGTACCTTCCACAGAAACTCCTGGGACGAGGCCAGCAGGGCGTTTTCGCTCTCCACCAGGAAACCTTCACCCGCCAGGGCCCGCAGGTTCAGAGTGCCGTATTCGCGACGGGCCACCCACAGAATCGTCTGAATATCCCGAAGGCCACCGGGCGAGCCTTTGACGTTGGGTTCCAGGTTGTATTCAGTGTCGTTGTATTTGTGGTGACGGGCCTTTTGCTCGGCGCGCTTGGCCAGGAAGAAGTCCTTGCTCGGCCACATGTGCGCGGTGCTGGTGACATCCAGCATGCGCTGGCGCAGCCGCTCGGGGCCGCAAATGGTGCGGCTTTCCATCAGATTGGTAACGACCGTCAGGTCGGCACGGGCCTCGACGGCGCATTCGTCCACCGAACGAACGCTCTGGCCGACTTCCAGGCCGATGTCCCACAGCAACGTCAGAAAGCGTTCGATGGAATCCCGAAAAATTTCGTGATCGGCGCTGTCCAGCAAAATCAGCAGATCGATGTCGGAGTAGGGGTGCAACTCGCCGCGACCGTAGCCGCCGACCGCCACCAGGGCGATATCGGCATCTTCGCTCCAGTTAAACTGTTCCCAGGCTTGTTGCAGGATGTTGTCGATAAACCAGGCGCGATCCTCGATCAGCCGGCGAATGTCCCGGCCACTGCGGAACCGCTCGTCGAGCACCTCGCGGGCCTGACGGATCGCCTTCTTGAAAGCAGCGATAGGGCTTGCCTTCAGGGCCAGTTCAGCCTGGAACTGGCCGCGGTCGAAGAGTTCGGGATCCACCTGCGGCATCGATTGGCTTTCCTTTCTATAAGGCTGGGAACGGAGCGGGCGGGATCAGGCCGAAACGCGCGGGATGGTATCGTCGCTGCGCAAAGTGAAGATCTCGTAACCGGTATCGGTCACCAGCAGGGTGTGTTCCCATTGAGCCGACAGCTTGCGGTCCTTGGTAATGGCGGTCCAGCCGTCGCCCAACACCTTGGTGTCGGCCTTGCCCTGGTTGATCATCGGCTCGATGGTGAAGGTCATGCCGGCTTTCAGTTCCATGCCGGTGCCGGCGCGGCCGTAATGCAGGATCTGTGGTTCTTCGTGGAACACCTTGCCGATGCCGTGACCGCAGAACTCGCGAACCACCGAGAAGCCGTTCTTTTCCGCGTGCTTCTGGATCACTTCACCGATATCGCCCAGGCGGCAGCCGGGTTTGACCAGCTCGATGGCCTTGTACATGCATTCCTGAGTCACCTGGGACAGGCGCTCGGCCCAGACCGGCACGGAACCGACGTGGAACATGCGGCTGGTGTCGCCGTGGTAGCCGTCTTTGATCACGGTGACGTCGATGTTCAGCGTGTCGCCATCCTTCAACGGTTTCTCGTTCGGGATGCCGTGGCAGACCACGTGGTTGATCGAGGTGCAGATCGACTTAGGAAAGCCCTTGTAGTTGAGCGGGGCCGGGATGGCTTTCTGCTCATTGACGATGTAGTCGTGGCAGATCCGGTCCAGCTCTTCGGTGGTGACACCCGGTTTGACATAATCGGCAATCATTTCCAGCACATCGGCGGCCAATTTGCCGGCGATCCGCATTTTTGCGATGTCCTCTGGGGTTTTGAGGGTGACGGTCATACAGGCTCTCTCTGCGCTCAATGGCGCTTTCTAAAACGAAATGGGCATTGTGCGAATAATTGTCGCGGCCCTGAAAAACACGATTCTATCAGACGATCAGCGCAAATCTGAGCCTCTGTGCATCGCTTCTCTCTATAGGATGGCGCATTCTGGGGGGATTCCAAGGTGGGGGCCAAAAGCATTCCCCTGGTTTTCAGAATCCGGGTTCCGTTTTTTTCTGCCTTGTGATATAAAATGCGCCGCTTTCCGGGGATACCCTAGAACGCTTAAATCCACACACGTGTCGACACGATGACCTGGGTGCCTTCAGCTGATGCTGCTGGTTGGTCATTGGGATACGTGGAGGCCAAACCCGACTTATTAAGGAACTATCATGTCCCAAGTCAACATGCGCGATATGCTGAAGGCCGGTGTGCACTTCGGTCACCAGACCCGTTACTGGAACCCGAAAATGGGTAAATACATTTTCGGCGCGCGTAACAAGATCCACATTATCAACCTTGAAAAAACCCTGCCAATGTTCAACGAAGCTCTGACTTTCGTAGAGCGTCTGGCCCAGGGCAAAAACAAGATTCTGTTCGTCGGCACCAAGCGTTCCGCTGGCAAGATCGTTGCTGAAGAAGCAGCACGTTGCGGTTCGCCGTACGTCGATCACCGCTGGTTGGGCGGCATGCTGACCAACTTCAAAACCATCCGTGCTTCCATCAAGCGTCTGCGTGACCTTGAAGTGCAAGCCGAAGACGGTACTTTCGCCAAGCTGACCAAGAAAGAAGCGCTGATGCGCACTCGCGATCTTGAGAAGCTGGATCGTTCCCTGGGTGGTATCAAGGACATGGGCGGTCTGCCAGACGCTCTGTTCGTTATCGACGTTGATCACGAGCGCATCGCGATCACCGAAGCCAACAAGCTGGGCATCCCGGTTATCGGCGTAGTCGATACCAACAGCAGCCCGGAAGGCGTTGACTACATCATCCCAGGCAACGATGACGCAATCCGCGCTATCCAGCTGTACATGGGTTCGATGGCTGACGCTGTAATCCGCGGTCGCAACCACGTTGCTGGCGGCACCGAGCAGTTCGTTGAAGAAGCTCCGGCAGCTGCAGCTGAGTAATTGACGCCCTGGCGTTGACTCAGTAAGCAAAAAGGGGGCTTGGCCCCCTTTTTGCCACCTCGAAAACCATTTGTGAGCAGCGCAGCTACAGCATTTGTAACGTGCAGCGGCTAACAAGGGTGGTTCGGGAAGAATTGAACGCCCGTTCGATCGGGTGGAATGGTTGAAAACCTATCCAAGAGGAATTTTAAAATGGCAGAGATTACTGCAGCGTTGGTCAAAGAACTGCGCGAGCGTACCGGCGAAGGCATGATGGACTGCAAAAAGGCCTTGACCAAGGCTGGCGGCGACATCGAAAAAGCCATTGATGACATGCGTGCTTCGGGCGCCATCAAGGCTGCCAAAAAAGCTGGCAACGTTGCCGCTGAAGGCGCGATCGCTCTTAAAGAAGACGGTAAATCCGCCGTTCTGCTGGAAGTGAACTCGCAGACCGACTTCCTGGCCCTGCAAGACGACTTCAAGGCATTTGTTGCTTCCAGCGTAGAAAAAGCGTTCGCTGACAAGCTGACTGACGTCGCTCCGCTGATCGAATCCCAAGAAGCCGATCGTCTGGTTCTGGTCGGCAAGGTTGGCGAAAACGTCAACATCCGTCGCCTGGCTCGCGTTGAAGGTGATGTTGTTGGTGGTTACCTGCACGGCAACAAGATCGGTGTCGCGGTTGTTCTTAAAGGCGGCAACGTTGAGCTGGCCAAGGACATCGCTATGCACGTAGCGGCCACCAACCCTGAATTCCTGCTGCCATCGGAAGTTTCCGCTGAAGCGGTCGAGCGCGAGAAAGGCGTGTTCCTGACCCTCAACGCTGACAAGATCGCTGGCAAGCCAGAAAACATCGTTGAAAACATGGTCAAAGGTCGTATCAGCAAGTTCCTGGCTGAAGCGAGCCTGGTTGAGCAGGCGTTCGTCAAGAACCCTGAAATCAAGGTTGGCGAACTGGCCAAGAAAGCCGGTGCAGAAATCGTTTCTTTCACCTACTTCAAAGTAGGCGAAGGCATCGAGAAGCCGGTCGACAACTTCGCTGAAGAAGTTGCTGCCCAGCTGGCTGCCGCCAAGCAATAAGACGGTTTTTTAACTGTCGCCCTGAAGAGGCTGCCCGCTCACGCGCGCAGCCTCTTTTCAGATGGGGTTGCCAATTTTAATTGGTTTCCTTTTGGAACTGGCTTACAAAGCCATGTTCCGATGGCGCTGAAGCAGTGCCAAGCTAGAGTGAACGCCAGCTGTAAACAGCTCGCAAAGAATTTTTAAAATACGCCGCAGGAGAGATTCGCAATGGCTCAGCAGGGCAGTGGTTATCAGGCTCGCTATAAACGCATTCTACTCAAGCTTAGCGGCGAGGCCCTGATGGGCTCGGAAGAGTTCGGGATCGACCCCAAAGTTCTGGATCGCATGGCACTGGAAGTTGGCCAACTGGTCGGCATCGGTGTTCAGGTCGGTCTGGTGATCGGTGGTGGCAACCTGTTCCGCGGCGCGGCGCTCAGCGCGGCGGGCATGGATCGGGTTACTGGCGACCACATGGGCATGCTGGCCACTGTGATGAACGCCTTGGCGATGCGCGATGCGCTGGAACGTGCCAATATCTCGGCCATCGTGATGTCGGCCATTTCCATGGTTGGTGTGACCGATCACTACGATCGCCGCAAAGCCATGCGCCACCTGAACGCCAAGGAAGTCGTGATTTTTGCGGCCGGTACTGGTAATCCGTTCTTCACCACGGATTCGGCAGCCTGCTTGCGTGCAATCGAAATCGACGCTGACGTCGTGCTCAAGGCAACCAAGGTCGATGGCGTTTACACGGCTGATCCATTCAAAGACCCGCATGCCGAGAAGTTCGATCATCTGACTTATGATGAAGTGCTGGATCGCAAGCTGGGTGTAATGGATCTGACGGCTATTTGCTTGTGCCGCGACCACAAGATGCCGTTGCGCGTATTTAACATGAACAAGCCCGGCGCCCTGCTGAACATCGTACATGGCGGCGCTGAAGGGACCCTGATCGAGGAAGGCCAACAATGATCAACGAAATCAAGAAAGACGCTCAAGAGCGCATGAAAAAATCCGTGGAATCGCTGGCGCATAACTTCGGTCGTATTCGTACGGGCCAGGCGCACCCAAGCATTCTGGAAGGTGTGATGGTTCCGTACTACGGCTCCGACACTCCGATCAAGCAAGTGGCGAATATCACCGTTAAAGACGCCCGTACCCTGCAAGTAGTTGCCTTTGAGCGCAACATGCTGGGTGCCGTCGACAAAGCCATCGGTAGCGCGGGTCTGAACCTCAACCCGACCAACCTGGGTGAGTTGCTGCTGATCTCCATGCCGGCCCTGACCGAAGAAACCCGCAAGGGCTTCACCAAGCAGGCTCGCGATGTCGCTGAAGATGCCCGTGTTGCGGTGCGCAACATCCGTCGTGACGCGAACAGCCAGCTCAAGGATCTGGTCAAGGAAAAGGAAATCAGCGAAGACGAAGAACGTCGCGCTACTGGCGAAATTGATGATCTGACCAAAAAGTACGTGGCTGAAATCGACGCGAATTTGGCGCAGAAAGAAAAAGACCTGATGGCCGTATAAGGGTCACGTTTTAATGGATAAGACAAAGCAGACTGCGCCGTCCGCGGTGCCGCGCCATGTCGCGATCATCATGGATGGTAATAATCGCTGGGCGAAAAAACGCTTTATGCCGGGTGTCGCCGGGCATAAAGCGGGTGTGGATGCAGTGCGTGCGGTAATCGAGGTGTGTGCCGAGGCCAAGGTCGAAGTACTGACCTTGTTCGCCTTCTCCAGCGAGAACTGGCAGCGCCCGGCCGATGAGGTCAGCGCCTTGATGGATTTGTTCTTCAAGGCGTTGCGTCGCGAGGCCAAGCGCCTCAACGACAACAACATCAGTTTGCGCATCATTGGCGATCGTTCGCGTTTTCACCCGGAGCTTCAGGCCGCCATGCGCGAAGCCGAGGCGATGACTGTCGGTGCCAACCGCTTTGTCCTGCAGATCGCCGCCAACTACGGCGGTCAGTGGGATATCGCGCAAGCCGCGCAGCGTCTGGCCCGAGAGGTTCAGGCCGGGCATCTGCGTCCGGAAGACATTACCCCTGAGCTGTTGCAAACCTGTCTGGCGACCGGTGACCTGCCGTTACCGGACTTGTGCATCCGTACCGGTGGCGAGCATCGCATCAGCAACTTCCTGCTGTGGCAACTGGCTTACGCCGAGTTGTACTTCTCCGACCTGTTCTGGCCGGACTTCAAACACGACGCCATGCGCAATGCGCTAGCTGATTTCGCTTCTCGCCAGCGTCGCTTCGGTAAAACGAGCGAGCAGGTCGAGGCTGGAGCCCGGGTTTAATGCTTAAACAACGAATCATCACGGCGCTGATCTTGCTGCCGATTGCCCTGTGCGGGTTTTTCCTGCTCGAAGGGTCCGGTTTTGCGCTGTTCATCGGGCTGGTGGTGACGCTCGGGGCGTGGGAGTGGGCGCGCCTGGCAGGTTTCGCTGCTCAGTCGATTCGCGTGGCCTATGCGGCTGTGGTCGCGTTGGTGCTGTTTGTCATGCATATCGTGCCGGGGCTCGCGCCTTGGGTGTTGGGCGCTTCAGTGCTCTGGTGGGGCGCGGCTACCTATCTGGTATTGACCTATCCACAGTCCAGCGAACACTGGGCTAGCGCAGCCTGCAAACTGGTGATTGGTTTGTTGATTCTGTTACCGGCCTGGCAAGGTCTGGTGTTGATCAAGCAGGAGCCCTTGGGCAATTGGCTGATCATGGCGGTGATGGTGCTGGTCTGGGGGGCCGATATCGGTGCGTACTTTTCCGGTCGGGCTTTCGGCAAGCGCAAGCTGGCGCCGCAGGTCAGCCCTGGCAAGAGTTGGGAAGGCGTTTACGGTGGCTTGCTGCTGAGCCTGGTGATTACAGCAATCGTCGGTTTTGTGCGGGACTGGAGTTTCGCTCAGATGCTGATGGGCCTGTTCGGTGCCGCAATTATCGTATTCATTTCAGTGGTGGGCGACCTCACCGAAAGCATGTTCAAGCGCCAGTCGGGGATCAAGGACAGCAGTAATCTGCTGCCCGGTCACGGCGGCGTGCTGGACCGCATCGATAGCCTGACGGCGGCGATTCCGGTATTTGCCGTGCTGCTGTGGATGGCAGTATGAACCGCCCACAACAGATTACCGTGCTGGGAGCGACCGGTTCGATTGGTCTGAGTACTCTCGACGTCATTGCCCGTCATCCCGAGCGTTATCAGGTTTTCGCCTTGAGCGGTTTCACTCGTTTGAGTGAGTTGCTGGCGCTGTGTGTGCGTCATTCGCCGCGCTTCGCGGTCGTGCCGGAATCTGGCGCTGCCCGGGGCTTGCAGGACGATTTGCGCGCGGCCGGTCTGTCGACCCGCGTTCTGGTGGGGGAAGAGGGCCTGTGTCAGGTCGCCTCCGATCCGGAAGTCGATGCGGTGATGGCGGCTATTGTCGGTGCGGCGGGCTTGCGTCCGACCCTGGCGGCGGTCGAGGCCGGCAAGAAGATTCTTCTGGCCAATAAAGAAGCACTGGTGATGTCCGGTGCGCTGTTCATGCAGGCCGTGCGTAAAAGCGGTTCGGTGCTGCTGCCGATCGACAGCGAGCACAACGCGATTTTCCAGTGCATGCCACAGGATTTCGCTCGTGGGCTTGGCGCGGTCGGTGTGCGTCGGATTTTACTGACAGCCTCTGGTGGCCCGTTCCGGCAGACACCCATGGCCGAGTTGGCGCATGTTTCCCCCGAACAAGCGTGTGCGCACCCGAATTGGTCCATGGGGCGCAAGATTTCGGTGGATTCGGCCAGCATGATGAACAAAGGGCTCGAGCTGATCGAGGCCTGCTGGCTGTTCGACGCCACGCCTTCCCAGGTCGAAGTGGTGATTCACCCGCAGAGCGTGATTCATTCGCTGGTCGACTACGTCGATGGCTCGGTATTGGCGCAGTTGGGCAATCCGGACATGCGCACACCGATTGCCAATGCCCTGGCCTGGCCAGAGCGAATCGACTCGGGTGTTGCGCCGCTGGACCTGTTTGCCATCGCTCGCCTGGATTTCCAGGCGCCGGATGAAGAGCGTTTCCCTTGCCTGCGCCTTGCGCGTCAAGCCGCCGAGGCTGGCAACAGCGCGCCGGCCATGCTCAATGCCGCGAATGAAGTGGCTGTGGCGGCCTTTCTCGACGGACGGGTTCGCTACCTGGAAATCGCGAGTATTATCGAGGAAGTGTTGAACCTCGAGCCTGTGGTTGCGGTAGATGATCTCGAGGCAGTGTTTACGGCTGATGCGAAAGCACGGGTACTGGCCGGGCAATGGCTGAGCCGTCACGGGCGATAAGTGCTGCAATACGTTGCCCCATGCAGCACCGATAGTTGCGGAGAAAATACATGAGCGCGCTCTATATGATTGTCGGCACCCTGGTAGCGCTGGGTGTGCTGGTTACCTTCCACGAGTTCGGCCATTTCTGGGTCGCGCGTCGCTGTGGGGTCAAAGTGCTGCGTTTCTCCGTGGGCTTCGGCATGCCGCTGCTGCGCTGGCACGACAGCAAAGGCACTGAATTCGTGATCGCCGCCATCCCGTTGGGTGGCTACGTGAAAATGCTCGACGAGCGCGAAGGCGAGGTCCCGGCCGATCAGGTCGATCAATCCTTCAATCGCAAATCTGTCCGTCAGCGCATCGCCATCGTCGCCGCCGGCCCGATCGCCAACTTTCTATTGGCAATGGTGTTTTTCTGGGCATTGGCAATGCTGGGCAGCGAGCAGGTGCGGCCGGTTATCGGTGCGGTCGAGTCCGGCAGTATTGCCTCCAAGGCAGGTTTGAGCCCGGGCCAGGAAATTATGGCCATCGATGGCGAGCCAACCTCCGGTTGGGCCGCGGTGAACCTGCAGCTGATCCGTCGTCTGGGTGAGAGCGGCTCCCTTCAATTGCTGGTCCGCGAACAGGGCTCCACGGTGGACTCACCCCGTGAGCTGGTGCTGGACAAGTGGCTCAAGGGTGCTGAGGAGCCAGATCCGATTCGCTCGCTGGGTATTCGTCCTTGGCGTCCGGCGTTGCCTCCAGTCCTGGCCGAATTTGATCCGAAAGGGCCGGCGAAGGCTGCGGGCCTGAAGCCGGGTGACCGCTTGTTGGCCCTTGATGGTAAGGCGCTGGACGACTGGCAGCAGGTAGTCGACATCGTCCGTATGCATCCGGATACCAAAATCATGCTGCGTGTCGAGCGCGATAGTGCTCAAATTGACGTCCCTGTGACGTTGGCCGCTCGCGGCGAGAGCAAGTCACCCAGTGGTTATCTGGGCGCCGGGGTGAAAGCGGTCGATTGGCCACCAGAGATGATTCGCGAAGTCAGTTACGGTCCGGTCGCTGCGATTGGCGAGGGTGCCCGACGTACCTGGACCATGAGTGTACTGACCCTCGATTCGCTCAAGAAAATGTTGTTCGGTGAGCTCTCGGTAAAAAACTTGAGTGGACCGATAACCATTGCTAAAGTGGCGGGCGCTTCTGCCCAGTCGGGCGTCGCTGATTTCCTGAATTTCCTTGCTTATCTGAGTATTAGCTTGGGGGTTCTGAATTTGTTGCCCATTCCTGTACTGGATGGGGGACATTTGTTGTTTTATCTGATCGAGTGGGCGCGTGGTCGTCCCTTGTCGGATCGGGTGCAAGGTTGGGGGATACAGATCGGTATCAGTTTGGTGGTCGGGGTGATGTTACTTGCTCTGGTCAATGATCTGGGTCGACTGTAACGCTTCGCTGAATTGCGAATCTGCCGCATTTTGCGGCAGTTTTTATTGCCAGTTGGAATAAGAAAGGACTTCATGAAACGTCTGCTGCTAACTGCGGTTCTCACCGTATTGATGATCGCCGAAGTTCACGCCGAGTCCTTCACTATCTCTGATATTCGCGTCAATGGCCTCCAGCGGGTCTCCGCGGGTAGCGTCTTTGGTGCCTTGCCGTTGAACGTCGGCGAACAGGCGGATGATCGTCGCCTGGTGGAATCCACTCGTGCGCTGTTCAAAACCGGGTTCTTTCAAGATATCCAGCTGGGTCGCGATGGCAACGTCCTCGTCATCACTGTAGTCGAGCGTCCGTCGGTCGCCAGTATCGAGATCGAGGGCAACAAGGCGATCTCCACTGAAGACCTGATGAAGGGCCTCAAACAATCCGGTCTGGCCGAAGGCGAGATCTTCCAGCGCGCCACCCTTGAAGGTGTGCGTAACGAACTGCAGCGTCAATATGTCGCTCAGGGCCGTTACTCGGCCACCGTCGATACCGAAGTGGTGCCGCAACCGCGTAACCGCGTGGGCCTGAAGGTCAACATCAACGAAGGCACCGTTGCAGCTATCCAGCACATCAACGTGGTGGGTAACACGGTTTTTCCTGATGAAGACCTGATCGACCTGTTCGAACTCAAAACCAGCAACTGGCTGTCGTTCTTCAAGAACGATGACAAGTACGCTCGTGAAAAACTCTCCGGTGACCTGGAGCGTCTGCGTTCCTACTATCTGGATCGCGGCTATATCAATATGGATATCGCTTCGACCCAGGTGTCCATCACCCCGGACAAGAAACACGTCTACATCACCGTCAACGTCAACGAAGGCGAGAAGTACACCGTTCGTGACGTCAAGCTCAGCGGCGACCTGAAAGTGCCTGAAGACCAGGTCAAGTCCCTGCTGCTGGTTCAGAAAGGCCAGGTGTTCTCGCGCAAGCTGATGACCACCACGTCCGAACTGATCACCCGTCGCCTGGGTAACGAGGGTTACACCTTCGCCAACGTCAACGGCGTGCCTCAGCCTCACGATGAAGACCACACGGTCGACATCACGTTCGCTGTCGATCCGGGCAAGCGTGCTTACGTGAACCGCATCAACTTCCGTGGCAACACCAAGTCCGAAGACGAAGTGCTGCGCCGTGAAATGCGTCAGATGGAAGGCGGCTGGGCTTCGACCTACCTGATCGATCAATCCAAGACGCGCCTGGAACGTCTGGGCTTCTTCAAGGAAGTCAACGTTGAAACGCCGGCCGTTCCCGGTGTCGATGACCAGGTTGATGTGAACTACAGCGTTGAAGAACAGGCGTCCGGCTCGATTACCGCCAGCGTCGGTTTCGCCCAGAGCGCCGGTCTGATCCTCGGTGGTTCGATCACCCAGAACAACTTCCTCGGTACCGGTAACCGAGTCAGCGTCGGCTTGACCCGCAGTGAATACCAGAGCCGCTATAACTTCGGTTATGTCGACCCCTACTGGACTGCTGACGGTGTGAGCCTGGGTTACAACGCGTTCTATCGCACCACCGACTACGACGACCTCGACGTCGACGTGGCCAGCTATGCCGTAGACAGCCTGGGTGCGGGCGTGAGCGTCGGCTACCCTATCAGCGAGACTTCGCGTCTGACCTTCGGCCTGACCGCGCAACAGGACAAGATCAAGACGGGTCGCTACACCGTTGATGAGATTTTCGACTTCGTTAACCAGGAAGGCGATAACTATCTGAACTTCAAGGCCTCGGCCGGTTGGTCCGAGTCCACGCTGAACAAAGGTGTATTGGCGACCCGTGGTCGTTCCCAGAGCCTGACCCTGGAAGCCACCACCCCTGGCAGTGACTTGTCGTTCTTCAAACTCGATTACCGTGGCCAGTTGTTCCAGCCGTTGTCTGAAAACTACACCATGCGCCTGCACACTGAACTGGGTTACGGCGATGGTTACGGTTCTACCGACGGCCTGCCGTTCTATGAGAACTACTATGCTGGTGGTTTCAACTCGGTTCGTGGCTTCAAGGACAGTACCCTTGGTCCTCGCAGTACACCAAGCCAGGGCACTAACCCGGGTACGTCTCGAGATCCTGATCAGGATCCACTGCCATTCGGTGGTAATGTCCTGATCCAGGGTGGTGTTGAGGTTCTGTTCCCTCTGCCGTTCGTCAAGGATCAGCGCTCCCTGCGTACTTCGGTATTCTGGGACGTGGGTAACGTGTTCGACTCGACGTGCAAAGAAACCAGGAACGCTGACGGTTCGAAGTCCAATACGCAGTGCAACGACATTAGCCTGAGCAACATGGCCAGTTCCGTTGGTATCGGCGTGACATGGGTTACCGCGCTCGGTCCTTTGAGCTTTGCGCTGGCGATGCCGGTCAAGAAACCGGATGACGCTGAGACTCAAGTGTTCCAATTCTCCCTCGGCCAGACGTTCTAAGCGTCTGACCCAAGATAACGACAATGGATTTTGTAGGAGTGCATCGTGCGTAAGTTGACTCAATTGGTTCTCCTGGCGACCGTACTGGTAGCAGGTCCGGCTTTTGCCGACATGAAAATCGCCGTGCTGAATTATCAAATGGCATTGCTGGAATCCGACGCGGCGAAAAAATACGCCGTGGATGCCGAGAAGAAGTTCGGCCCGCAACTGACCAAGCTCAAAAGCCTGGAAAGCAGCGCCAAAGGTATCCAGGACCGTCTGATGGCTGGCGGCGATAAAATGCAACAAGGCGAGCGTGAGCGTCTGGAACTCGAGTTCAAGCAAAAGGCCCGTGATTTCCAGTTCCAGTCCAAGGAACTGAACGAAGCCAAGGCCGTTGCCGACCGTGAAATGCTGAAACAGCTCAAGCCGAAACTGGACAGCGCTGTGGAAGAAGTTATCAAGAAAGGTGCTTTTGACCTGGTCTTCGAGCGTGGCGCAGTGATTGATGTCAAGCCTCAGTACGACATCACTCGCCAGGTTATCGAGCGCATGAATCAGCTGAAGTAACCCATGACAGCGACTATAAAGCTCGGCCAGTTGGCCGAGTTCCTCGGCGCCACTTTACGTGGCGACCCGAAGAAAGAAATTACTGGGCTAGCCACTTTGCAAGAGGCTGGCCCAGCTCAGTTGAGCTTTCTGGCAAATCCTCAATACCGTAAATACCTGGCTGACAGTCAGGCCGCAGCTGTATTGCTGAAGGCCGCTGACGCTGAAGGTTTTGCCGGTGATGCATTGGTGGTGCCGGATCCGTATCTGGCCTACGCGCGCGTTTCCCATCTGTTCGATCCCAAGCCCAAAGCGCCTGCCGGTATTCATCCGACAGCGGTGGTGGCAGCGGATGCAGTGGTCGACCCGGCGGCGAGCATCGGTGCTTTTGCGGTGATCGAAAGTGCAGCGCGTATTGGCGCAGGTGTGACCGTAGGGGCTCATTGCTTCATCGGTGCGCGCTGCGAAATCGGCGAGGGCGGCTGGTTGGCCCCGCGGGTCACGCTATATCACGACGTGCGCATCGGCAAACGGGTGGTGATTCAATCCGGTGCCGTGCTCGGCGGTGAAGGCTTCGGTTTTGCCAACGAGAAAGGTGTCTGGCAGAAAATCGCGCAGATCGGTGGTGTCTCGATCGGCGATGACGTGGAAATAGGCGTAAATACCGCTATCGATCGCGGCGCACTGGCCGATACGGTTATCGGCAATGGTGTGAAGCTCGACAACCAGATTCAGATTGCTCACAACGTCCAGGTCGGTGACCACACCGCCATGGCCGCGTGTGTGGGGATCTCCGGCAGCACCAAAATCGGCAAGCATTGCATGCTCGCCGGTGGTGTAGGGCTGGTGGGGCATATCGAGATTTGCGACAACGTTTTCCTGACCGGGATGACCATGGTGACCCACTCGATTACCGAGCCGGGTTCCTATTCTTCCGGTACGGCGATGCAACCGGCAGCCGAATGGCGCAAAAGCGCGGCACGTATCCGTCAGCTCGATGACATCGCGCGACGACTGCGACAGCTGGAAAAGCGTGTAGGGGACGTGACCCCTGACGGTAATGCTTCATCAGATGGCTGATACCATTTCCATATCAAGTGTGCACAGCCGCTAGACTGCCTCCTTGATTTGCTAGAGGAGTGCGCGTCAGTCGCGCGCTCCCAATCTTTACATAGGCTTCCCCCCGAAATGATGGACATCAACGAGATTCGCGAATACCTGCCTCACCGTTACCCGTTCCTGCTGGTGGATCGGGTCGTGGATCTGGATGTGGAAGGCAAGCGCATTCGCGCCTACAAGAATGTCAGCATCAACGAACCGTTCTTCAATGGTCACTTCCCTGCGCATCCAATCATGCCGGGCGTATTGATCATCGAAGCGATGGCTCAGGCTGCCGGGATCCTTGGTTTCAAAATGCTCGACGTGAAGCCTGCCGACGGCACGCTTTATTACTTCGTCGGCTCCGACAAGCTGCGCTTCCGTCAGCCCGTGCTGCCAGGCGATCAGCTGATCCTGGAAGCCAAGTTCCTGAGCTGCAAGCGTCAGATCTGGAAGTTCGAATGCCAGGCGTCGGTCGATGGCAAACCAGTCTGCTCCGCTGAAATCATCTGCGCGGAACGCAAACTATGAGTTTGATTGACCCTCGCGCAATCATCGATCCGACGGCCATTCTGGCCGACGACGTCGAAGTCGGCCCTTGGTCGATCATCGGCGCAGGTGTGGAAATCGGCGAGGGGACAGTGATCGGGCCGCATGTGATTCTCAAGGGCCCGACCCGAATCGGTAAGCACAACCGCATCTACCAGTTTTCTTCGGTAGGCGAGGACACGCCCGATTTGAAATACAAGGGCGAAGAAACGCGTCTGGTCATCGGTGACCATAACGTCATTCGCGAAGGCGTGACGATTCACCGCGGGACCATTCAGGATCGTTCGGAAACGACCCTGGGCGATCACAACCTGATCATGGCCTATGCCCATATCGGTCACGACAGCGTTATCGGCAACCACTGCATTCTGGTCAACAACACCGCGTTGGCGGGCCATGTGCACGTTGAAGACTGGGCGATCCTGTCCGGTTTTACCCTGGTTCACCAGTATTGCCACATTGGCGCCCACAGCTTTTCGGGCATGGGCACTGCCATTGGCAAGGACGTTCCAGCCTACGTCACGGTATTTGGCAACCCTGCCGAAGCCCGCAGCATGAACTTCGAAGGCCTGCGCCGTCGTGGTTTCAGCGAAGATGCGATCCACGCGCTACGTCGTGCCTACAAGGTGGTTTACCGCCAGGGCCTGACGGTCGAACAGGCGCTTGCCGAGCTGGCCGAACCCTCGCTTCAGTTCCCGGAAGTCGCGGTATTCCGTGACTCCATCCAGTCTTCGACTCGCGGCATCACCCGTTAACCATGGCCAATTTGCGTATTGCGCTGGTGGCGGGAGAGGCTTCCGGTGACATTCTGGGTGCGGGCCTCATGCGCGCGCTCAAGGCTCGGCATCCGGCAGTCGAGTTCATCGGTGTCGGCGGTCCGCTGATGCAGGCCGAAGGCCTGACGTCGTATTTCCCCATGGAGCGCCTTTCTGTCATGGGCTTGGTGGAAGTGCTGGGCCGTTTGCGCGAGCTGTTGGCGCGTCGCAAGAAACTGGTCGCGGACCTGATCGCCGAGAAGCCGGACGTGTTCATCGGTATCGATGCCCCGGACTTCAACCTCAATATCGAACTCAAGCTGCGTCAGGCCGGGATCAAGACCGTGCATTACGTCAGTCCGTCGGTCTGGGCCTGGCGGCAGAAGCGGGTGCTGAAGATTCGCGAAGGTTGCGACCTGATGCTGACGCTGTTCCCGTTCGAAGCTAAATTTTATGAAGAGAAGGGCGTGCCGGTGCGGTTTGTCGGCCATTCCTTGGCCGATGCGATTCCGCTTGAGGCTGATCGCGCCGCAGCGCGGGCGGAACTTGGCTTGCCGGATGGGCCGCTGGTCGCCCTGATGCCGGGTAGCCGCGGTGGTGAGGTTGGGCGCCTTGGTGCGCTGTTCCTCGACACCGCCCAGCGCTTGCGCGCCATGCGCCCGGGCGTGCGGTTCGTCATGCCATGCGCGAGCCCGCAGCGCCGGGCCCAGCTTGAAGAGCTGCTGGCCGGTCGTGATCTGCCGCTGACCTTGCTCGACGGCAAATCCCATCTGGCCCTGGCTGCTTGCGACGCGGTGTTGATCGCTTCGGGCACGGCTACGCTGGAAGCATTGTTGTACAAGCGGCCGATGGTGGTCGCTTATCGCTTGGCGCCGCTGACGTTCTGGATTCTCAAACGGATGGTGAAAAGTCCCTACGTCTCCTTGCCGAATTTGCTGGCCCAGCGCCTGCTGGTGCCGGAGTTGTTGCAGGACGATGCGACGGTAGAGGCCTTGGCCCAAACCCTGTCGCCACTGATCGAAGGTGGCCAGGAGCAGACCCGAGGCTTTGACGAAATCCACCGAACCCTGCGCTTGGACGCCTCCAATCAGGCAGCGGACGCGGTACTGAACCTGATTGGCAGAGCATAATGAGCAAAGCAAGTAAGCAGCTGGGCCTGGATTTTATGCTAGTCGATGAACTTGAAGATCTGGTGGCGGGTGTCGATGAAGTCGGTCGCGGCCCGCTGTGTGGCGCAGTGGTGACGGCGGCAGTGATCCTCGATCCGAGCCGCCCCATCCAGGGCCTCAACGACTCGAAGAAGCTCACCGAAGCTCGCCGTGATGCGCTTTACGACGAAATCTGCGAAAAGGCCCTGAGCTGGTATGTCGCTCGGGCTGAAGTAGAAGAAATCGACGAACTGAACATTCTTCACGCCACCATGCTGGCCATGCAGCGTGCCGTCGAGGGGCTGCACATTCAGCCGAAACTGGCGATGATCGACGGCAACCGTTGCCCGAAACTCTCTATGCGCGCCGAAGCGGTAATTCAGGGCGACGGCAAGGTGCCCGCCATTGCCGCGGCATCGATTCTGGCCAAGGTCAGCCGTGATCGAGAAATGGCGGCGTTCGAATTGATTTATCCGGGTTACGGGATCGGAGGCCATAAAGGCTACCCGACGCCCGTTCATCTGGAAGCGCTGGCTCGCTTGGGGCCGACCCCGATTCATCGCCGCTCGTTTGCCCCGGTCCGCTTGGCGTATGAAGCGCGGGAAAACCTGATCGGTAGTTAGTCGCAGGCTGATGTTTTACTCAAGGCCCGGTACAATCCGGGCCTTGTTGTCTTTACGTTTCTAGTTTCTAGACAGGATCACTATGCCGGCTTCATTCGTTCATCTACGCCTGCACACTGAATATTCCCTGGTCGACGGTCTGGTGCGGATCAAACCGCTGGTCAAGACCCTGGTCGGCATGAACATGCCTGCCGTGGCGGTCACCGACCAGAACAACATGTGTTCCCTGGTCAAATTCTATAAAGCTGCCATGGGTGCGGGGATCAAGCCGATCTGCGGCGCCGACCTGTGGCTGTCGAACAAGGATCCGGACAACTCCTTGAGCCGGATCAGCCTGCTGGCGATGAACGCCGTGGGTTATCGCAACCTCACCGAACTGATCTCCCGCGGTTTCATCGACGGCCAGCGCAATGGCTCGGTCATCATCGAGCGCGAGTGGGTGGCCGAAGCCAGCGAAGGCTTGATCATGCTGTCGGCGGCGAAAGAGGGCGAGATCGGTCTGGCCATGCTCAGCGGCAACCCGGACGAAGCCGAAACCCTGGCTCGCGAATGGATGGCGGTGTTCCCGGATCGTTTCTATCTGGAAGTCCAGCGCACCAGCCGCCCCAATGACGAAGAGCAACTGCACGGCGCCGTGGCCCTGGCGGCGAAAATCGGCGCGCCGCTGGTGGCGACCAACGATGTGCGCTTCATCAAGCAGGAAGATTTCGAAGCCCACGAAACCCGCGTGTGCATCGGTGAGGGCCGCGCCCTCGACGATCCGCGGCGTTCGAAGAATTACAGCGATCAGCAATACCTCAAAAGCGCCGAGGAAATGGCCGAGCTGTTCAGCGACTTGCCCGAGGCGCTGGAAAATACCGTCGAGATCGCCAAGCGCTGCAACATTGACGTGAAACTGGGCAAACACTTCCTGCCCAACTTCCCGATTCCCGACGGCATGACCATCGACGAGTACTTCCGCAAGGTTTCCTTCGACGGTCTGGAAGAGCGCCTCAGCGTTCTGCTGCCCAAGGACACCACTGAAGACTACGAAGCCAAGCGCCAGGTCTATGTCGACCGGCTGAATTTCGAGCTGGATATCATCATCCAGATGGGCTTCCCCGGTTACTTCCTGATCGTTATGGACTTTATCCAGTGGGCCAAGAGCAACGGCGTGCCGGTAGGTCCGGGTCGTGGGTCGGGTGCCGGGTCGCTGGTGGCCTATGTGCAGAAGATCACCGACCTCGACCCGCTGGAATATGACCTGCTGTTCGAACGTTTCCTTAACCCGGAACGGGTTTCCATGCCCGACTTCGACGTCGACTTCTGCATGGACGGCCGTGACCGGGTGATCGATTACGTGGCCGAGAAATATGGCCGTAACGCGGTTAGCCAGATCATCACCTTCGGTTCCATGGCGGCGAAAGCGGTGGTCCGTGACGTGGCGCGGGTGCAGGGCAAGTCCTACGGCTTGGCGGATCGTCTGTCGAAGATGATTCCGTTCGAAGTCGGCATGACCCTGGAAAAGGCCTACGAGCAGGAAGAAATCCTGCGCGACTTCATCAAGGTCGATGAAGAGGCTGCGGAAATCTGGGAGATGGCGCGCAAGCTTGAAGGCGTTGTGCGTAACGTCGGCAAGCACGCCGGTGGTGTGGTAATCGCGCCGACCAAGCTGACCGACTTCTCGCCGATTTATTGCGACGAAGCGGGCGATGGCCTGGTTACCCAGTTCGACAAGGATGACGTCGAGGCTGCCGGTCTGGTGAAGTTCGACTTCCTGGGACTGCGGACCCTGACGGTCATCGACTGGGCGCTGAAAACCATCAACCGCGATCGCGCCAAGGTCAACGAACCGCCGCTGGACATCGCGTTCATTCCGCTGGACGACAAACCGACTTACACGCTGCTGCAAAAAGCTGAAACCACTGCGGTGTTCCAGCTCGAGTCGCGCGGCATGAAAGAGCTGATCAAAAAGCTCAAGCCCGACTGCCTGGAAGACTTGATCGCACTGGTGGCCCTGTTCCGTCCGGGCCCGTTGCAATCAGGCATGGTTGACGACTTTATCAACCGTAAGCACGGTCGCGCGGAGCTCGCGTACCCGCACTCGGATTACCAGTACGAAGGCCTCAAGCCAGTCCTGGCGCCGACTTACGGCATCATCCTGTATCAGGAACAGGTGATGCAGATTGCCCAGGTCATGGCCGGTTACACCCTTGGCGGTGCAGACATGCTGCGTCGAGCCATGGGTAAGAAAAAACCCGAAGAAATGGCCAAACAACGCGGCGGTTTCATTGAGGGTTGCGCCACCAACAATATCGACGCCGACCTGGCCGGTAACATCTTTGACCTGGTAGAAAAGTTCGCCGGTTACGGCTTCAACAAATCCCACTCCGCCGCTTACGGCCTGGTGTCGTACCAGACCGCATGGCTGAAAACCCACTACCCGGCGCCGTTCATGGCCGCGGTACTGTCGGCGGATATGCACAACACCGACAAGGTCGTGACCTTGATCGAAGAAATTCGCACCATGAAGCTGCGTCTCGACGCGCCGGATGTGAATACTTCGGAATTCAAGTTCACGGTGAATGACGAAGGCCGCATTATTTATGGCCTCGGCGCAATCAAGGGTGTGGGCGAAGGGCCGGTGGAAGCGATCACCGAGGCGCGTCAGGACGGACCGTTCAAGGATCTGTTCGATTTCTGCGCTCGTGTCGATCTCAAACGGATCAACAAGCGCACCCTGGACGGTTTGATCCGCAGCGGCGCGCTGGATCGCCTGGGTCCGTATTTCCATGACGAACCAAAAGCCTATCAAGCCAGCATCGACCAGAACCGCGCGGTCTTGTTGAACGCGATGGAAGGGGCGATCAAGGCTGCCGAACAAACTGCTCGCACCCATGACAGTGGTCACGCCGACCTGTTTGGCGGCCTGTTCGTCGAGGAAGACGCCGACGTCTACGCCAATCATCGCAAGGCCAAGGAACTGACCCTCAAGGAACGCCTGAAAGGGGAGAAAGACACCCTCGGCCTGTACCTGACCGGTCACCCGATCGACGAATACGAAGGCGAAATCCGTCGTTTCGCCCGTCAGCGCATCATCGATCTGAAGCCGGCTCGCGATACGCAGACGGTCGCGGGCATGATCATCGCCCTGCGAGTGATGAAGAACAAAAAGGGCGACAAGATGGGTTTCATCACCCTCGACGACCGCTCCGGGCGGATCGAAGCCTCGCTGTTCGCCGACGCCTTCCACTCCGCGCAGTCGCTGTTGCAGACCGACGCGATGGTGGTGGTCGAAGGCGAAGTCAGCAACGACGACTTCTCTGGTGGCCTGCGGTTGCGGGTCAAGCGTGTGATGAGCATGGAAGACGCGCGCACCAACCTGGCCGAAAGCCTGCGCCTGAAATTGCACACCAAGGATTTGAAGGGCGATCAGCTACGCTGGCTGGGTGAGCTGTTCAAGCGCCACCGCGGCGCGTGCCCGATCACCATGGAGTACACCAGTCCCGATGCGAAGGCCTTGTTGCAGTTCGGCGAGACTTGGCGGATCGACCCGGCGGATGCCTTGATTCAAGCCTTGCGTGACCAGTTCGGGCGAGACAACGTCTTCCTCCAATACCGTTGACGGTCAGGTGCCATTCTTTACCATTAGAGCGCGCCTGATCCCGACCCAAATTTTTAATCTCGACCTGAACGCGCCTGTCCCTTAAGGTAGGGCGCGAATAGACAACCGGCCGGCCCAAGCTCTCTTGGAAGGTCGACCCAAGACGGACGCCTATGAACCCGAATTTTCTAGATTTCGAACAGCCGATCGCCGACCTGCAAGCCAAGATCGAAGAGTTGCGCTTGGTCGGTAATGACAATTCGCTGAATATCGGCGATGAGATCTCCCGCCTGCAGGACAAGAGCAGCACGCTGACCGAAGACATCTTCGGCAAGCTGACCAGCTGGCAGATCGCTCGTCTGGCGCGTCACCCGAAACGTCCGTATACCCTGGACTACATCGAACACATCTTCACCGAGTTCGACGAACTGCACGGCGACCGTCACTTCTCCGACGACGCTGCGATCGTTGGCGGCATTGCCCGTCTGGACGACCAGCCGGTGATGATCATCGGTCACCAGAAAGGCCGCGAAGTGCGCGAGAAGGTTCGCCGCAACTTCGGCATGCCGCGTCCGGAAGGCTACCGCAAGGCGTGCCGTCTGATGGAAATGGCCGAGCGTTTCAAAATGCCGATCCTGACCTTCATCGACACCCCGGGTGCTTACCCAGGCATCGACGCCGAAGAGCGCAACCAGAGCGAAGCAATTGCCTGGAACCTGCGCGTCATGGCTCGCCTGAAAACCCCAATCATCGCCACCGTGATCGGTGAGGGTGGTTCCGGTGGTGCACTGGCGATCGGTGTCTGCGATCAGCTGAACATGCTGCAGTACTCGACCTACGCGGTGATTTCGCCGGAAGGTTGCGCTTCGATTCTGTGGAAAACTTCCGAGAAAGCCCCGGATGCTGCTGAAGCCATGGGTATTACTGCCGAGCGTCTGAAGGGCCTGGGCATTGTCGATAAAGTGATCGGCGAGCCATTGGGCGGCGCTCATCGTGATCCGGCCGCTGCGGCTGCCTCGATCCGCGCCGAGCTGAGCTCGCAACTGGCGATGCTGAAGAAGTTCGACAACGAGGCGCTGTTGGCCCGTCGTTATGAGCGTCTGATGAGCTACGGTCTCTGATCTGACGCTGCTTCGGCAAGCGACGCAAAACCAATGTGGGAGCGAGCCTGCTCGCGATAGCGGTATAACAGACAGCGAATTTGTTGAATGTTAAGCAGCCTTCGCGAGCAGGCTCGCTCCCACATTGGGTCTATGTGAAGTGCCGACGTCTATGAATCCTTCGAAGATTGATTTGCCTACCAGGCTCCTGCTGAATCTTGCACCTTGGCGCACCGCCACAACCTGGCGCATCGCGTTCTCCGGTGGTCTCGACTCCACCGTCCTGCTGCACCTTCTCGCGCACCTTGCGAAAACCCAACCCCTGCCGGCGCTGAGCGCCATCCATGTCCACCACGGCCTCCAGGCCGCGGCTGATGCGTGGCCGGAACATTGTCAGTCGGTCTGTGATGCGCTGGGAGTGCCGCTAGAGGTCGTGCGTGTTCAGGTTGAACCCCGCGCCAGCCTTGAGCGTGCGGCGCGGGATGCGCGTTATGGCGCCTTCAATGCGGCGACTCATGCTGGTGAAGTGCTGCTCACAGGCCAACACCGTGACGATCAGGCGGAAACCCTGTTGTTTCGGCTGATGCGTGGGGCAGGGGTGAGAGGCTTGTCGGGGATGCCGAACGAGCGTCCTTTGGGCGGGGGGCATCTGCTGCGACCGTTGCTCGACGTCACTCGCGCCGAGCTTGAGGCCTACGCGACGGAATATCGGTTGAGCTGGATCGAGGATCCGTCGAACCAGGACCGCCAGTTCTCGCGCAATTATCTGCGACATCAGGTGTTCCCGGTGTTGACCGCGCGCTGGCCGCAAGCGGTGGCGACCATGGCCCGCAGCGCAGCGCATCTGAGCGAAGCTCAGGGACTGCTCGACGAATTGGCGCAAATCGATCTGGCCCATGCCACCACGGTCAGCGATTTCGATTGGCTGGGCTTGCCGTCGCTGGCGCTGGCACCACTGGAAAAACTGTCTGATGCGCGCCAGCGCAACGCGCTAAGTCACTGGCTCAAACCGTTGACGACTTTGCCTGACAGTGACCATTGGTCGGGTTGGGAAAGTTTGCGTGATGCGACCGGCGATGCGCATCCGGTCTGGCGACTCGCGGCGGGTGAATTGCATCGCGCAGGCGGGCGTCTCTGGTGGTTGTCTGGTGGCTGGCTGCACATTCCGCCACCCCCAGTGTCTTGGGCTGATCCCACGGTATCACTGGCGTTGCCGGATAACGGTGTCCTTAAGTTCACCGGTCAGATCCCCGTTGGCCCGCTGCAGATCCGCTATCGTGAAGGTGGCGAGGTCATGAATCTGCCCGATCGCGGCCACCGTGACTTGAAGCGTTTGCTCAACGAAAGCGGTGTGCCGGGCTTTGCCCGTGGCAGATTGCCGCTGGTCTACAGAGGCCAGCAATTGCTGGCGGTGGCGAACCTGCGGGGGCTAAATGGCGGTGAGCAAGGTGGCTGGTATTTGCATTGGCAGCCGCTGATCGAAGATCAAGGTTTGAGCTGAAAGGGGCTTTCCGGTAGACTACGCTCCCTTCTTGATACAACTTCTGTGGATTCGCCTGAATCGCAGGAGTTGCCGATTACCAAGCAGTCTTTGCTGGGCGATTCCAAAAAATGTGTAGCGAGCAACCTACCGGTGTTTCATCTACCGGTCTGTCCCAACGCGGCGGTTTTTTTGAAAGGTGCACTGTGATTAATGCAGGTGATCGGGGGCTTCGGCCTTCCTTCGCTTTCCCCGGCGGCTCGGACCGCTTTAACGCAGACTTCTAGGGTTTTTCATGACGCGCTACATATTCGTCACGGGCGGTGTTGTTTCTTCATTGGGGAAAGGCATTGCCTCGGCTTCATTGGCGGCCATCCTGGAGGCGCGGGGACTTAAGGTCACCATGCTGAAGCTGGACCCGTACATCAACGTTGACCCGGGCACGATGAGCCCGTTCCAGCACGGTGAAGTGTTCGTCACCCACGACGGCGCCGAGACCGACCTGGACCTGGGCCACTACGAGCGGTTCATCCGCACGACCATGACCCAGAACAACAACTTCACCACCGGCCGTGTCTATGAACACGTCCTGCGCAAAGAGCGCCGTGGTGATTACCTGGGCGCAACCATTCAGGTGATCCCGCACATCACCGACGAAATCAAGCGCCGGATCATCAAGGGCGCCGGCGATGCCGACGTGGCCATGGTCGAGATCGGTGGCACCGTGGGTGACATCGAGTCGCAACCGTTCCTCGAAGCGATCCGTCAATTGCGTTTCGAAGTCGGCGCCAAGCGCGCGATGCTGATGCACCTGACGCTGGTGCCGTACATCGCCACTGCAGGCGAAACCAAAACCAAGCCGACTCAGCACTCGGTCAAGGAACTGCGTTCCATTGGCCTGCAGCCAGACGTGCTGGTGTGCCGTTCCGATCACCCGATCGACATCTCTTCGCGTCGCAAGATCGCCCAGTTCACCAACGTTGAAGAACGTGCGGTGATCGCGCTGGAAGACGCCGACACCATCTACAAGATCCCGGGCATTCTGCACTCCCAGGGCCTGGATGATTTCGTTGTCGAGCGTTTCGGCCTGCAATGCGACAGCGCCGATCTGTCCGAGTGGGAAGCGGTGGTTGATGCCAAGCTGAACCCGGAACACGAAGTCACCATCGCGATGGTCGGCAAGTACATGGAACTGCTGGACGCCTACAAGTCGCTGATCGAAGCGATGAGTCACGCCGGCATCAGCAACCGCACCAAGGTCAACCTGCGCTACATCGATTCCGAAGACATCGAAAACCAGGGCACCGCGCTGCTGGAAGGCGTCGACGCGATTCTGGTACCGGGCGGCTTTGGTCTGCGTGGCGTTGAAGGCAAGATCACTGCCGTTCAATACGCTCGCGAAAACAAGGTTCCATACCTGGGTATCTGCCTGGGCATGCAAGTGGCCGTTATCGAGTTCGCTCGTAACGTCATGGGCTGGAAAGACGCCAACTCCACCGAGTTCGATCGCACCAGCGGTCATCCGGTCGTGGGTCTGATCACCGAGTGGGAAGATGCCACCGGCGCAGTCGAAACCCGCACCGAAACCTCTGATCTGGGCGGCACCATGCGCCTTGGCGCTCAGGATTGCCTGCTTGAGCCAGGTTCCCTGGTGCACGATTGCTACGCCAAGGACGTGATCGTCGAGCGTCACCGTCATCGCTACGAAGTGAACAACAACCTGCTGCCGCAAATCATCGAGGCCGGTCTGAAAATCTCCGGTCGTTCCGGTGATGGCGCACTGGTTGAAGTGGTCGAAGTGCCGGACCATCCATGGTTCGTCGCTTGCCAGTTCCACCCTGAGTTCACCTCGACGCCACGTGACGGTCACCCATTGTTCAGCGGCTTCGTTAAAGCCGCTTTGACCCAACACCAGAAGAAGGCATAAACCTGATGGCGCAGAAGATCATCCGCGTAGGCAACATCGAGATTGCCAACGACAAGCCAATGGTGCTGTTCGGTGGCATGAACGTGCTGGAAAGCCGCGACATGGCGATGCAGGTCTGCGAAGAGTACGTAAAGGTCACCGAAAAACTCGGTATCCCTTACGTGTTCAAGGCCAGTTTCGACAAGGCGAACCGTTCTTCTGTGACCTCTTACCGTGGCCCCGGCCTGGAAGAGGGCATGCGGATTTTCCAGGACATCAAGCAAGCCTTCGGCGTGCCAGTCATCACCGACGTCCACGAGCCTGATCAGGCCGCGGTTGTCGCTGAAGTCTGCGACATCATCCAGTTGCCGGCCTTCCTGTCGCGCCAGACCGACCTCGTGGTCGCGATGGCCAAGACTGGCGCGGTGATCAACATCAAGAAAGCCCAGTTCCTTGCGCCTCAGGAAATGAAACACATCCTGAACAAATGCGTAGAAGCCGGTAACGATCAGTTGATCCTCTGCGAACGTGGTTCGAGCTTCGGCTACAACAACCTGGTCGTCGACATGCTTGGCTTCGGCATCATGAAGCAGTTCGAATACCCGGTGTTCTTCGACGTGACCCACGCGCTGCAAATGCCCGGCGGTCGCTCCGATTCCGCTGGCGGTCGTCGCGCCCAGGTTACCGACCTGGCCAAGGCCGGCATGAGCCAGTCGCTGGCCGGTTTGTTCCTTGAAGCGCACCCGGACCCTGATAACGCCAAATGCGACGGCCCTTGCGCCTTGCGTCTGGACAAACTGGAACCCTTCCTGGCCCAGCTCAAAGCACTGGACGAACTGGTGAAGAGTTTTCCGACGGTAGAAACCGCGTAAACCTCAATTCTCCGGTAAAGTACCGCACGATTTAATGCTCAAGCCCTCGGGCTTGAGCCTTATCGTCCGCAAGCCTGCCCGCTGTCTGTCACTTGCCGACGATAAAAGATTTCCTTCAGCTGCGTCGTTTTCGTCAACTTTGGAGTGTTTACAACAATGGCAAAAATCGTCGACATCAAAGGTCGTGAAGTTCTCGACTCCCGTGGCAATCCCACTGTGGAAGCAGACGTGCTTCTCGATAACGGCATCATCGGCAGCGCTTGCGCGCCATCCGGTGCTTCCACTGGCTCGCGTGAAGCACTCGAGCTGCGTGATGGCGACAAGAGCCGTTACCTGGGCAAAGGCGTTCTGAAAGCCGTCGCCAACATCAACGGTCCAATCCGCGACCTGTTGCTGGGTGCAGACCCAAGCGACCAGAAAGCGCTGGATCACGCGATGATCAAGCTGGATGGCACCGAAAACAAAGCGACCCTGGGCGCCAACGCGATCCTCGCCGTTTCCCTGGCCGCGGCCAAGGCAGCAGCACAGGACCAGGACCTGCCGCTGTACGCACACATCGCTAACCTGAACGGCACCCCGGGTGTTTACTCGATGCCGGTTCCGATGATGAACATCATCAACGGTGGCGAGCACGCCGATAACAACGTCGACATCCAGGAATTCATGGTTCAGCCAGTAGGCGCCAAGTCTTTCTCGGAAGGTCTGCGCATGGGCACCGAGATTTTCCATCACCTCAAAGCCGTTCTGAAGGCTCGTGGCCTGAGCACTGCGGTTGGTGATGAGGGTGGTTTCGCGCCGAACCTGGCCTCCAACGAAGACGCTTTGAAAGTGATCTCCGAAGCCGTGGCCAACGCCGGTTACAAGCTGGGCACCGACGTGACCCTGGCTCTGGACTGCGCAGCCAGCGAATTCTACGAAGACGGCAAGTACAACCTGTCCGGCGAAGGCCAGGTGTTCACCGCTGAAGGTTTCGCCGATTACCTGAAAGGTCTGACCGAGCGTTACCCGATCATCTCCATCGAAGACGGTCTGGACGAGTCCGACTGGGCTGGCTGGAAAATCCTCACCGACAAAATCGGCGAGAAGACTCAGCTGGTGGGCGACGACCTGTTCGTGACCAACACCAAGATCCTGAAAGAAGGCATCGATAAAAAGATCGCCAACTCGATCCTGATCAAGTTCAACCAGATCGGCACCCTGACCGAAACTCTGGAAGCGATCCAGATGGCCAAGGCTGCTGGTTACACCGCCGTAATCTCGCACCGCTCCGGCGAAACCGAAGATTCGACCATTGCCGACCTGGCTGTGGGCACTGCGGCTGGCCAGATCAAGACCGGCTCCCTGTGCCGTTCCGACCGTGTTTCCAAGTACAACCAACTGCTGCGTATCGAAGAGCAGTTGAATGGCAAAGCCAAGTACAACGGTCGCAGCGAATTTCGCGGTTAATCGTTAACTGGTAAAAAGACACCGGATTGTGTCGAAAAAATCGCAGCAGCGATGGATTTGCCACTAATCTGATGCCTTAAGAGCACAAGCCTGGTTCTTCCAGGCTTCGTGCTATCAGAAGCTTCAAGTTTTGGCATGGCTGTCTTTTTTCACTGGATACCTGATATTCGATGCGCAGTCCCAATTGGTTGTTCCTCGTCTTGCTCTTGCTGCTGGCTGGCCTGCAGTACCGCCTGTGGGTGGGTAATGGCAGTCTGGCGCAAGTGGCCGAGCTGAAGCAGCAGATTGCGGATCAACACGCCGAGAACGAGGCGTTGCTGGAGCGCAATCGGGTGATGGACGCCGAAGTCAGCGAATTGAAAAAGGGCATGGAGACCGTTGAAGAACGGGCTCGTCATGAGTTGGGCATGGTCAAGGACGGTGAAACCCTTTACCAGTTGGCCCAATGATTAATTCGTTACCGGCCTTCTGGGCCGTGATTCCTGCCGCGGGCGTCGGTGCCCGTATGGCCGCAGACCGTCCCAAGCAATACTTGCAACTGGGCGGGCGCACTATTCTCGAACACAGCCTCGGCTGTTTCCTCGATCATCCTGCCCTGAAGGGGTTGGTGGTCAGTCTTGCAATCGACGATCCTTACTGGCCGAACCTGGCATGTGCTGCCGATCCGCGTATTCAACGGGTCGAAGGTGGCGCCGAGCGTTCCGGGTCAGTGCTCAATGCCTTGCTGCATCTGCATGCCCAAGGCGCTGACGATGAGGATTGGGTGTTGGTTCACGATGCCGCACGACCGAATCTGGCACGTGATGATCTCGATAAATTGCTCAGTGAGCTGGCCGACGATCCGGTGGGCGGTCTGTTGGCCGTGCCTGCACGCGATACTCTCAAGCGGGTCGACCAGCATGGGCGTGTGCTGGAAACGGTGGATCGCAGTGTGATCTGGCAGGCCTATACGCCGCAAATGTTTCGCCTTGGCGCGTTGCATCGGGCGTTGGCGGACAGTCTGGTGGCGGACGTTGTCGTCACCGATGAAGCCTCGGCCATGGAATGGTCGGGCCAGGCGCCGCGTCTGATTGAAGGGCGATCCGATAACATCAAAGTCACTCGCCCCGAAGACCTGGAGTGGTTGCGGCAGCGTTGGGCTAACCGCCGCTAAAAGATCGCAGCCTTCGGCAGCTCCTACGGGTGTACACATAACCTTGTAGGAGCTGCCGAAGGCTGCGATCTTTTGATCTTAAGTTCGATACTCCAACCGTTCGGCCAACCCTTCCTTCAAGTAATCCACTAACTTGCGCACCTTCGGTGACAGATGCCGTTGCTGTGGGTAAAGCGCCCAAACCGCTGTGTTTGGCGGTTGATGGGCTTCCAGCAGCGAGATCAATTCGCCGTTTTTCAGGTATTCCAGCACGTAGTAATCCGGTAACTGACACAACCCAACCCCTTGTAGCGCAGCATCCAGCACTGCCTGCCCACTGTTGCAGCGCCAGTTTCCCTGCACTCGCTGGGAAAATTCCCGCCCGTTCTGTTCCAGTTGCCAGATGTCCGAGCTACCGATGAGGCAGTTATGGCGACTCAATTCCGACAAGCTGTGTGGGCGACCATACCTTTCCAGGTAGGACGGTGAGGCGCACAGGTACATGCGCCGTGGTGCCAGACGTGTGGCGACCAATCTTGAATCCTGCAGACGGCCGAGGCGGATGGCCAGGTCCAACCCTTCATGCACAAGGTCGAGCGGGCGGTTGCTCAGTTCGATGTCGACGCGCAGTTGCGGATACAACCCTATGAAGCGAGTCACCAGTGGCACGATGAATCGTTCGCCGTAGGCCACGGCACAGGTCATGCGCAGCATGCCCTTGGGTTCGCTGGTCAGGTCGCCGACCGCGCGCAGTGCTTCTTCGCGACCGTCCTGCAAACGCTGGCAATGTTGCAGGAAGGTTTGCCCGGCCTCGGTCAGCGTGACACGGCGGGTGCTGCGATAGAGCAAACGGGTTTGCAGGCGCTCTTCCAGTCGTACGATTTGGCGACTGATGTGAGAGGAAGACACCCCGAGGCGTTCAGCCGCAGCGGTGAATTGGCTGCACTCGGCCACGGCAACGAACTCATCGATGCCTTCCCAGCGATTTTCGGACATCAGGATTATCCCTGTATGGCAATAATGTTTTGCTTTTGTCCTGATTATTCATCGTAAGCCGCTGTATTACACTCCTTGTCTTGTTTTTATTCACTGGAGAGCCAGCATGATCAAGTCGCGCGCCGCCGTTGCCTTCGAGGCCAAGAAACCCCTCGAGATCGTTGAAGTCGATGTCGCCATGCCCAAGGCTGGTGAAGTCCTGCTGCGTGTAGTTGCCTCCGGTGTTTGCCATACCGATGCCTACACCCTCTCGGGCGCGGACCCGGAAGGTATTTTCCCGTCGATCCTGGGTCACGAAGGTGGCGCGGTGGTCGAAGCGATCGGCGAGGGCGTGACTTCGGTCGCGGTCGGCGACCATGTGATCCCGCTGTACACCCCGGAATGCGGCAAGTGCAAATTCTGTCTGTCGGGCAAAACCAACCTCTGTCAGGCGATTCGTGCGACTCAGGGTAAAGGCCTGATGCCGGATGGCACTTCGCGTTTTTCCTACAAGGGCGAAACGATTTTCCACTACATGGGCACCTCGACCTTCTCCGAGTACACCGTGCTGCCGGAAATCTCCGTCGCCAAAATTCCTAAAGAAGCACCGTTGGAAAAAGTCTGCCTGCTAGGTTGTGGCGTCACCACTGGCATCGGCGCGGTCATCAACACTGCCAAGGTCAAACCAGGTGACACCGTCGCTATCTTCGGTCTGGGCGGTATCGGTCTGTCGGCGGTGATTGGCGCGGTCAAAGCCAAGGCAGGGCGGATCATCGCCATCGACATCAACCCGGCCAAGTTCGAGATCGCCAAGCAATTGGGCGCGACCGATTGTGTAAACCCGAAAGACTTCGATCGTCCGATTCAGGAAGTGATCGTTGACATGACCGATGGCGGCGTCGACTTTTCCTTCGAATGCATCGGCAACGTCCAGTTGATGCGTGCTGCACTTGAGTGCTGCCACAAAGGTTGGGGTGAGTCGGTGATCATCGGCGTGGCCGGCGCCGGTCAGGAAATCTCCACTCGTCCGTTCCAGTTGGTGACCGGTCGCGTCTGGCGCGGTTCGGCGTTCGGTGGTGTGCGCGGGCGTACCGAGTTGCCGAGCTATGTCGAAATGGCCCAGACCGGCGAGATCCCGCTGGATACCTTCATCACCCACACGATGGGCCTGGAAGATATCAACAAGGCGTTTGACCTGATGCATGAAGGCAAAAGCATCCGTAGCGTCATCCATTTCTGAGGTCGGTCATGAGCCTGGAAAATATCTCCTGTCAGAAAAGCTTCGGCGGCTGGCACAAGCGCTACCGACACCGCTCCGACGTGCTCGGTTGCGACATGGTCTTTGCCGTATACCTGCCACCGCAAGCGGAGCAGGGCGGTAAACTGCCGGTGATGTACTGGTTGTCCGGCCTGACCTGCACCGACGAGAACTTCATGCAAAAGGCCGGCGCCATGCGCATGGCCGCCGAGCTTGGGCTAATCATCGTCGCACCGGACACCAGCCCTCGCGGTCTTGATGTGCCGGGTGATCCGGACGGCGCCTGGGACTTCGGTCTCGGTGCCGGGTTTTATCTGAATGCCACGCAGGAACCCTGGTCCCGGCACTATCGGATGCATGACTATGTCGTGCACGAATTGCCGGCATTGGTCGAAGCGCATTTCCCGACATCGGACAAGCGTGGCATCAGCGGTCACTCCATGGGTGGCCACGGCGCGTTGGTCTGTGCGTTGCGCAATCCGGGGCGTTATCTGTCGGTGTCGGCGTTCTCGCCGATCAACAATCCGATGGATTGCCCTTGGGGCCAGAAAGCCTTTTCCCGTTACTTGGGAGAGGACCGTTCGAAGTGGCGGGAATGGGATGCCTGTGCGTTGATCGCCGAGGCTGACGAGAAGCTGCCGCTGCTGGTCGACCAGGGTGATCGCGATGATTTCCTGGCCACCCAGCTCAAGCCTGAAACCTTGCAGCAGGCCGCCAAACTGGCAGGTCATCCGTTGACGTTGCGCTTGCAACCCGGCTACGACCACAGCTATTTCTTCATCGCCAGCTTCATCGACGACCACTTGCAGCATCACGCGCGCGCTCTAGGCGCTTAATGCAGGTAGAATCACGCCCTGACAAAAATCGGGGCGTTTTTTTATGCGTATTGGCCACGGCTACGATGTGCACCGTTTCGCTGAAGGCGATTTCATCACACTGGGCGGCGTGCGGATTGCACACAGCTTCGGGCTGCTCGCCCATTCCGACGGTGATGTCCTGCTGCACGCCTTGAGCGATGCCTTGCTCGGCGCTGCCGCGCTGGGTGATATCGGCAAGCATTTTCCAGACACCGACCCGCAATTCAAGGGCGCCGACAGCCGTGTGCTGTTGCGTCACGTCGTCGCACTGATCCATGCCAAAGGCTGGAAAGTCGGCAACGTCGATAACACCATTGTTGCCCAGGCCCCGAAAATGGCCCCGCATATCGAATCGATGCGCGCGCTGATTGCCGCGGATCTTCAAGTTGAGTTGGATCAAGTGAACGTGAAAGCTACCACCACCGAAAAGCTCGGCTTTGTCGGTCGCGAAGAAGGCATTGCCGTGCACTCCGTTGCTCTGTTGCTGCGCGCATGAACGAACTGCAATTGCTCGGCCCTCGGGCCTATGGTGAGTCTCTCGGTACCGCTGTACTGAAAGCCACGGCGGAAGATTTCCAGGTCGACGAAGTCCTTGATATTCCCCTGAGCGGCGACGGCGAACACCTGTGGATCTGGGTGGAAAAGCGCGGTCTGAATACCGAAGAAGCGGCACGGCGCATCGCCAAGGCGGCGGGTGTGCCATTGCGCACCGTCAGCTATGCCGGCCTCAAGGACCGTCAGGCGTTGACTCGCCAGTGGTTCAGCGTGCAACTGCCGGGCAAGGCCGATCCTGATCTGTCGGCGGCGGAAAACGACACGCTGAAAATCCTCAAGACCGGTCGGCATAAACGCAAACTGCAACGCGGTGCCCACTCGGCCAACGGCTTCACCTTGCGCTTGACCCAGTTCGCCGGTGACAAGGCTGCGATCGAAGAGCGTCTGCAACTGATCGCCAAGCAAGGTATTCCCAATTATTTCGGCGCCCAGCGTTTCGGCTTTGATGGCGGCAACGTCGTCGACGCTCGTGCCTGGGCGGCGCGCAAGGCCCTGCCAGAACAACGCAACGTGCGTTCGCGGCTGCTTTCCACTGCGCGCAGTTTTCTGTTCAATCAAGTGTTGGCGGCGCGTGTCGCCGATGGCACCTGGCAGCGCGCTCAAGTGGGCGATCTGCTGGCGTTCACCGACAGCCGCAGTTTTTTCCCGGCCGGTGAAGCCGAATGCAACGACCCGCGCTTGGCGATTCTCGACCTGCACCCGACCGGCCCGCAGTGGGGCGAAGGTGACTCGCCGACGTCAGGCGCTGTCCATGAATTGGAGCAGGCAATCGCCGCGCGCGAAGCGGATCTGCGCGATTGGTTGATTAACGCCGGAATGAGCCACGAACGTCGCATCCTGCGGCTGCCCATTGGTGGGTTGACGTGGCATTATCCCGAGCCTGACATTCTGCAACTGGAATTCGTCCTGCCGGCCGGATGCTTCGCCACCGTATTGGTGCGTGAACTCGTCGATCTGGTGCCGGTGGGGCAGACGGACAGCCCATGCGTATTCTGATTTCTAACGACGATGGGGTAACCGCACCCGGTCTTGCCGCGCTTTATGCTGCGCTGGCGGATTACACCGAATGCGTGGTTATCGCCCCGGACCAGGACAAAAGCGGCGCCAGCAGCTCGCTGACGCTCGACCGTCCGTTGCACCCGCAAACCTTGGCCAACGGCTTTATCAGCCTCAACGGCACACCCACCGACTGCGTGCACCTGGGCCTTAACGGCTTGCTGGAGCTCGAGCCGGACATGGTGGTTTCCGGCATCAACCTGGGGGCCAACCTGGGGGATGACGTGCTGTATTCCGGCACTGTGGCGGCGGCCCTTGAAGGACGTTTCCTTGGGCGTCCTTCGTTTGCCTTTTCGTTCGTCTCACGGCAAGTAGAGAACCTTCCCACAGCCGCTTATTTTGCGCGCAAACTGGTAGAGGCTCACGCGGACCTCGATCTGCCGCCGCGCACGGTATTGAACGTGAACATTCCCAACTTGCCGCTGGAGCACATCCGCGGTATTCAGCTGACCCGCCTCGGCCATCGCGCCCGCGCCGCGGCGCCGATGAAAGTGGTCGACCCGCGCGGTAAATCCGGTTACTGGATCGCCGCGGCGGGGGACGCTGAAGATGGCGGCCCGGGTACCGATTTCCATGCGGTGATGCAAGGCTATGTTTCAATCACGCCACTGCAACTGGATCGCACCTTTAATGATGCCTTCAGAAGTCTCGATGGCTGGCTGGAGGGTCTGCGTTAATGGCTCGTGAACAAGACCATATTCTGCATCGCGGTATCGGGATGACCTCTCAACGGACCCGTGAGCGTCTGATTCAGCGGCTCTATGAAGAGGGAATATCCAACGCCAAGGTGCTGGAAGTCATCCGCCGCACCCCGCGTCATCTGTTCGTCGATGAGGCGCTGTCTCATCGCGCCTATGAAGATACGGCGCTGCCGATCGGGCATAACCAGACCATTTCCCAGCCTTATATGGTGGCTCGCATGAGCGAGCTGCTGCTGGAAGCCGGTCCGTTGGACAAGGTGATGGAAATCGGCACCGGTTCGGGTTACCAGACGGCGGTGCTGTCGCAATTGGTCGAGCGGGTTTTTTCCGTGGAGCGCATCAAGGTGCTGCAAGACCGGGCCAAGGAGCGCCTGGTGGAGCTGAACCTGCGCAACGTGGTATTTCGCTGGGGCGATGGCTGGGAAGGCTGGCCGGCACTGGCGCCTTACAACGGCATCATCGTCACCGCCGTGGCCACCGACGTGCCTCAGGCACTGCTCGATCAGTTGGCACCGGGCGGGCGACTGGTGATTCCGGTCGGCTCTGGTGAAGTTCAACAATTGATGTTGATCATCCGTGAAGAACAGGGCTTTTCCAGGCGTGTTCTGGGGGCTGTGCGCTTTGTGCCATTGCTCAACGGGCCGTTGGCCTGAGCATTTGTTTAAGCACGCTGAATTCTCTTCGATTGCCCGGGTCTTACAGCGGCATCGATTGGTTAAACGGAATTCATCGTCAGACAGCAAACGTGTGCGCGAAGCGAATCCGCTTCATTAAAGTTAAAGCCTGTTCGGCCCGTTATACTTGCGACATTTTGTGCCGGAGCACGGCAATCCATATTTTCAGCCACCACAAAGGGAGCGGCGGGTGAGTCTCACAGTCATTGCGCAGCGAATGGGTATAACGAGCTTTCAGCGTCTGGTGACTGGCCTTGTCTTGAGTACCTTGCTGGTCGGATGTTCCAGCACCAAATCAGGTAGTGCGAGCGTCGTCGATCGCAACAACGCGGCCGCTCAGCGTCCGGCCGTGACCACCGGGCAGTACGTTGTCCGCCCCAAGGACACTTTGTTCTCCATCGCTTTTCGCTACGGTTGGGACTACAAAGCCCTCGCGGCACGGAACAACATTCCTACGCCTTACACGATCCATCCGGGTCAGACGATTCGCTTCGATGGTCGCAACGGTTCAACACCGACGGCGGTAGTGAGTTCGTCCAGTTCCTCGCCTTCGTCGTCGAGTAAAACCACAGTCATTCGGCGCCAGGCAAATGGCGCGACAACCAGTACAACAGTGCCTGTACCGTCCGTCGCCAATAAGCCGACACCCGCTCCATTGCCTCCTGTCGGTCCGGCCCCGGCAGGCTGGGGGTGGCCTTCTAGTGGCATTCTGATTGGTAAATTCTCTTCAAACGGTAGTTTGAATAAAGGAATTGATATCGCCGGAGATTTGGGACAGCCTGTTTTAGCTGCGTCTGATGGGACGGTGGTATACGCCGGGAGTGGCTTAAGGGGCTACGGCGAATTAGTCATCATCAAACACAGCGATACCTACGTCAGTGCCTACGGACATAACCGCAGGCTGTTGGTTCGGGAGGGGCAGCAGGTCAAAGTCGGACAGACAATTGCCGAAATGGGGTCAACGGGTACAGACCGGGTGAAACTGCATTTTGAGATTCGCCGACAAGGTAAACCTGTAGATCCGCTGCAATTCCTGCCACGTCGTTGATTTGTTAGCCAGCCTGTTCCGTCACGTAGAGGGAACAGGCTCCAGCGTTGCCAAGGATAAAGGCGCCGCTTGAGCTTGAGGTCGAACTCACCAAAGGACTATAACAATGGCTCTCAGTAAAGAAGTGCCGGAGTTTGACATCGACGATGAGGTTCTCCTGATGGAGACCGGCATCGCCACGGATTCGATGTCGAATGATGAAGGGGATACACCACCTTCCGTTCGTGCCAAATCCAAACACTCCGCTTCGCTTAAGCAACACAAGTACATCGACTACACACGGGCACTCGATGCCACGCAGCTGTACCTCAACGAAATCGGCTTTTCCCCATTGCTCTCCCCGGAAGAAGAAGTTCATTTTGCGCGCTTGTCGCAAAGTGGCGATCCGGCCGGGCGCAAGCGCATGATTGAAAGCAACCTGCGGCTGGTGGTGAAAATCGCCCGACGTTACGTCAATCGTGGGCTGTCGCTGCTGGACCTGATCGAAGAGGGCAACCTCGGCCTGATCCGGGCAGTAGAAAAGTTCGATCCCGAACGTGGATTCCGCTTTTCGACCTACGCCACCTGGTGGATTCGTCAGACCATCGAGCGTGCGATCATGAATCAGACCCGGACCATCCGGTTGCCGATCCATGTGGTCAAAGAGCTCAACGTGTACTTGCGAGCCGCACGGGAGCTGACTCAAAAACTCGATCACGAACCCTCACCCGAAGAAATCGCCAACCTGCTGGAGAAACCGGTAGGCGAGGTCAAGCGCATGCTCGGCCTGAACGAGCGGGTTTCTTCGGTCGACGTCTCGCTGGGTCCGGATTCGGATAAAACCCTGCTGGACACCCTTACCGACGACCGCCCGACCGATCCATGCGAACTGTTGCAGGACGACGACCTGTCACAGAGCATCGATCAGTGGCTCTCGGAACTGACCGACAAGCAACGCGAGGTGGTCATTCGCCGCTTCGGCTTGCGAGGTCACGAGAGCAGCACGCTTGAAGATGTAGGTCTGGAAATCGGCCTGACCCGGGAGCGGGTCAGGCAAATCCAGGTTGAAGGTCTCAAGCGTCTTCGGGAGATTCTCGAGAAAAACGGCCTGTCGAGTGAGTCGCTGTTCCAATAAGCAATTCGCTCAACCGGTAACAAATAGCCCCAACTGGTATGGGGCTTTTTGTTGCCTGGAATATGGGAAGTGAGTTGTCGCCGACATCACCTCAAATTTGTAGTCTCGTGTTGTAAGTCTTTGCTTACTCTTTCGTAAGTGTTCGTTATTTTTACACCCTGGCAGTTGTCTATCTAACTTGCAGTGCTCGTTTATCTTATTGATGTATATGGTTATTTTTTTAGATTAACAACGTGTGACAGGCGATTTTAGCGACTGAGGCCGATTGCTCTTAGTGGGGAATTCTCTAGTATCTGAACTGTGTCGACGGATAGACACGCCCTTCAAGGAAGAGGGGAACGGACATCGCAGGAAGCGGTTCATCAGGACGATGAAAAGGAACACAAGGAATAGGGAAAAAATGTGGGCGGGTCATACCGCCCCTTTTTTTTGCCTGCAGAAAAGCAAAAAGGCCCACAAGGGGCCTTTTCGAGAACACGGGGTAATCAGCGTTCGAGGTCTTTGATCTTGCCTTTGACGCCATCCCACTCTTCGGCATCGGGCAACGATTCTTTCTTCTCGGTAATGTTGGGCCAGATTTCCGCCAGCTCAACGTTCAGCTGAATGAACTCCTGCATATCTTCCGGAACTTCATCTTCGGAGAAGATGGCCACGGCAGGGCATTCTGGTTCGCACAGTGCGCAGTCGATGCACTCATCCGGGTGAATCACCAGGAAGTTCGGGCCTTCGTAAAAGCAGTCCACCGGACAGACTTCTACGCAGTCGGTGTACTTGCACTTGATGCAGTTGTCGGTGACGACGAAGGTCATTTCTAATTCTCTCCTCAGGCGGCGGCAGCGGAGCCCCTTCAGGACGGGGTCGCCAGGTTCGGGAGCGATAGTCTGCAGGCCAGGCTATTAGCCTGCAGCATCCCAAACCGCGCGAGATTCTAACAGCTTGCAGGCAAGTGCGTTAGATCCGTGTCTTTAATGTATAGAGCATTTCGAGCGCACGACGCGGTGTCATGTCGTCCAGATCAAGTTTGGCCAGCTCATCCAGTACCGGATGCGGCAGGCTGGCGAACATGTCGCTCTGCTGCGGCGTAGCCGGTTTGCCTTTCGCCGGCTTCGGAACTTCATGAGGCAGCGCTGTGGATTCCAGTCGGCTCAGATGTTCGCGAGCACGCACGATCACTTCGCTCGGCACACCGGCCAACTGCGCAACCGCCAAGCCATAGCTCTGGCTTGCAGGCCCAGGCAACACGTGGTGCAGGAACACGATGCGTTCGTTGTGCTCAGTGGCGTTGAGGTGCACGTTGGCCACCAGTGGCTGGGCTTCCGGCAGCACTGTCAGCTCGAAATAGTGGGTAGCGAACAGGGTGTAGGCCCGCAGGTGCGCCAAACGCTCAGCCGCGGCCCAGGCCAGGGACAGGCCGTCGAATGTGCTGGTGCCGCGACCGACTTCGTCCATCAGCACCAGGCTGCGTTCGGTGGCGTTGTGCAGGATGTTCGCGGTTTCGCTCATTTCAACCATGAAGGTCGAACGACCGCCCGCCAAGTCATCGCTGGAACCGATCCGGGTGAAGATCCGGTCTACCAAGGACAATTCACAACTGGCCGCCGGCACGAAACTGCCGATATGCGCCAGCAGTACGATCAATGCGGTCTGACGCATGTAGGTGGATTTACCGCCCATGTTCGGACCGGTGATCACCAGCATGCGGGTGTTGTCGTCAAGGCTCAGGTCGTTGGCCACAAACGGCGTGGTGAGTACTTGCTCGACCACCGGGTGACGACCCTGGGTGATGCGCATGCACGGCTCGCTGACGAAGCGCGGGCAGTTCAGGTCCAGATTCAGTGCGCGCTCGGCGAGGTTGCTCAGCACGTCCAGCTCGGCCAGTGCCGCGGCGGTGTCTTGCAAGGGCGGCAACTGCGCGATCAGGTCTTCGAGCAGCGCTTCGTAGAGCATCTTCTCGCGAGCCAGGGCGCGGCTTTTGGCTGACAGCGCTTTGTCTTCGAACGCCTTCAGTTCCGGCGTGATGAAGCGCTCGGCACCTTTGAGGGTCTGACGGCGAATATAGTCCGCAGGCGCCGATTCGGCCTGCTTGCTCGGCAACTCGATGAAGTAACCGTGAATCCGGTTGTAGCCGACCTTCAAGTGCGACAGGCCGGTGCGGGCCTTCTCACGCGCTTCGAGATCGATCAGGAACTGTCCGGCGTTTTCGCTGAGCGATTGCAGTTCGTCGAGTTCGCTGTCGTAACCGGTTTTCAACACACCGCCGTCACGGATGACGGCGGGCGGGTTGTCGATAATGGCTTTTTCCAGCAGCGCCGCCAGTTCCGGATAGGTGCTGGTAGTCGTCGCCAATTGAATGATGTGCGGGGCTTCAAGCTCGGCCATCGCTATCTGCAATTCCGGCAGGGCACCGAGGGCATCGCGCAGACGCGCCAAGTCACGAGGACGGGCATTGCGCAGGCCGATGCGCGCCAGAATCCGTTCGATGTCACCGATTTCCTTGAGCTGCGGTTGCAGTTTTTCGAAGCGGTAACCGTCGAGCAGGCAAGTGATCGAGCTCTGACGCGCGAGCAATACGGTCAAATCCCGCAGCGGACGGTTCAGCCAGCGGGTCAGCAGTCGGCTGCCCATGGCGGTCTGGCAGCGATCGACCACCGATTGCAAGGTGTTGTCGCGACCGCCGGCCAGGTTGGTGTCCAGTTCCAGGTTGCGACGGCTCGCGCCGTCCAGCACCACGGTGTCGTCCAGGCGTTCATGACGCAGGCTGCGCAAGTGGGGCAGGGCGGTGCGCTGGGTTTCTTTGGCGTAGCTGAGCAGGCAGCCAGCAGCGCCGATCGCGAGGGTCAAGTTCTCGCAGCCGAAACCTTTCAGGTCCTGGGTGGAAAACTGCTGGCAAAGACTTTTCAGCGCCGAGTCGCGCTCGAAATCCCACGGCGCACGGCGACGAACCCCACGACGTTTCTCCGCCGGCAGGTCTTTCGGCCAGTCGTCCGGGATCATCAGTTCTACCGGATTGACCCGCTCCAGTTCCGCCAGCAGGTTTTCCCAGCCTTTGATCTCCAGCACAGTGAAGTTGCCGCTGGTGATGTCCAGCACCGCCAGACCGAACAGACGTTCGTCACCCAGCACCGCCGCAATCAGGTTGTCCCGACGCTCATCCAGCAGCGCTTCATCGCTGACTGTGCCGGGGGTGATGATCCGCACCACCTGACGATCCACCGGCCCTTTGCTGGTGGCCGGGTCGCCGACCTGCTCACAAATCACCACAGATTCGCCGAGCTTAACCAGTTTCGCCAGGTAACCTTCCGCGGCGTGGTAAGGAATCCCACACATCGGAATCGCCTGACCCGCCGATTGCCCACGAGCCGTCAGGGTGATGTCCAGCAACTTGGCGGCCTTCTTCGCGTCTTCATAGAAGATCTCGTAGAAGTCGCCCATGCGGTAGAACATCAGCTGATCAGGGTGCTGGTTCTTCAGGCGCCAGTACTGCTGCATCATTGGCGTGTGGGAGGACAGATCGGAGAGGGCTTTATTCATCGGAAATTCAGGAAAACTCGTTGAAAGGTGTAGGGCAAAGGAGGGGCATCGGCCCGGCTTTTCCGCGATGGGCGCAAGGTTAACATGGGCGGTCCGACCTACGCAGGCATGAAAGCTCCAAGGCACATTTCTGCTGGCTATGCACGGTCTATGCAAATCAGCATTTGTCTTCCGAAAAAAGATCAAGCACTATGCACGTTATGCAAAAACGCAATGTTTCTACCGTCTTAAGAGCGCTGCTCGATCAGCACGGGATCTCCCCCACGGAGCTTCACCGTCGCACCGGCGTGCCTCAATCCACTCTCTCGCGGATCCTCAGCGGGAAGATCGTCGATCCTTCGGATAAACATATTTCGAAGATTGCCGAATACTTCGCCGTGAGCACCGATCAGTTGCGTGGCCGCGCAGATGTCGCGCACGCCGCCAGCGCTGGGCGCGATGAGTCGCATTCGGAACTCAAGGACATAAGCCTGTGGGACGACGATACGCCAGTCGATGATGACGAGGTGTCGGTTCCCTTTCTTCGCGAGGTTGAATTGGCTGCTGGATCAGGAAGATTCGTCATCGAAGAAAGCGAGCGCTCTAGCCTGCGCTTCGGCAAGCGCAGTCTGCGCCACAACGGCGTGCAGTTCGACCAGGCCAAATGCGTGACTGTGCGCGGCAATAGCATGTTGCCGGTGCTGCGCGATGGCGCCACCGTTGGCGTGAATGCTGGCAAATGCGGGATTGGCGACATCGTCGATGGCGACCTTTACGCCATCAACCACAACGGCCAGTTACGGGTGAAACAGCTTTATCGCCTGCCAACAGGGATTCGCCTGCGCAGCTTCAATCGCGATGAGCATCCTGACGAGGACTACACCTTCCAGGAAATCCAGGAAGAGCAAATTGTCATCCTCGGTCACGTCTTCTGGTGGGGCATGTACGCCCGTTAACCTCACCGCTGTCAGATAAAACCCGCTGCCCGGCGGGTTTTTTTCGCCTGCCAAAAACCGCCAACGCCTTTGTCTGCGGGGCTCTCATGCATCAGCGCATTTGCAATGCATAAATAAATGCATTTATGCATTGACTGTATATGCATCCATGCATATTCTTTGTCTCAAGCCACTCAACAAAGCGGCTCGAAACGAAGCTCTTTAGTTCCACCACAAAGGCAGCGATGAACCGGCCTCAACGGTTCAGAGGGTTGGCAACTGACCCGGGTGTGCAGCGTAAAGCACCAGAAGCAGTTATCCGACGGGCAGGGACCGCGGTCGGAAAAACAATTTGAATGGACTCGTACCGCGCCAGTAGCGCCGAAAAGTCAGCAGGACCGCATTACTGAAAAGCCCGGCCAATGCCGGGCTTTTTGGAATGCCTACCTCAAGAGACATCGTTTGAACTCAACACACATCACTCATCAATCACCCCCAGGAGGCGTGACATGACAAACGAGCAACAAGCGTTGCTGGACATGCCGATCTGGCTGGTCATCGTTCTCGCCCTGGTGGGCGGGGTGTCTGGCGAAATGTGGCGCGCCGACAAGGAGGGCGCTCGTGGCTGGTCGCTGCTGCGGCGTCTGGCGCTGCGGTCCGGGGCCTGCATGATCTGCGGGGTCTCGGCAATCATGCTGCTGTACGCCGCCGGCGTGTCGATCTGGGCCGCAGGTGCGTTTGGCTGCCTGACGGCGATGGCCGGTGCGGACGTGGCCATCGGGCTTTATGAACGCTGGGCGGCCAAGCGGATTGGCGTTTGCGAAGTGCCGCCGCGTGATTCGCCTCAGGATCATTGAGACCCCAACCTGAAGGAGCGTCATCCACAGTGCATAGCGCACTGACCCGCAAGGACGCGGGTTTCCCACGGCCAGTACCGTTCACTCAAACCCGCCGCGGCGGGTTTTTTTATTGCCCGGTTAAGAACTATGAAGATCACAACCCTGATCACACAGCTGCGCGATCAATGCCCAACCTTGGCCAATCGAGTGGCCGCCGGCATCGACCTCGCCACGCTGCAAGCCAACACTCCGCTGCAAACCCCCTGCGCTTATGTGGTGCCGATCGCCGATCTGGCAAGCAAGAGCCTCGCGCAAAACCTGATGCTGCAACCGATCCGCGACCGCTTCGAAGTGACGCTGGTACTCGACACCACGGACGCTACAAAAGCGCTGGATCTGTTGCATGACCTACGCGCCGAACTCTGGCGCGCACTGGTGGGTTTCAAGCCCGGCAGCGACTACGACGCCATCGAGTACGACGGCGGCGAACTGGTTTCCATCAACAGCAGCCGTGTGCTGTATCGCCTGCGTTTTTTTGCCGAATTCCAGCTCGGCCGCAATCTGCCGGGTCAGCCGGCGGAGAGCTGGCACGAGCGTGAACTGGACGGCTTGTCGTCCTTTACCGGGGTCACCGTGCGGGTCGATGCGATCGATCCGGCGGACCCCAATCTGAAACGCCCAGGCCCCGACGGGCGCCTGGAACTGACTTTCTCTGGAGACGTAACCCCATGAGCAAACGCATCACCGTGCTGCCGGCCCCGGGCCGTGTCGTGCCGGACCCGGAAGCGGGCGATCTGTTGCCCCTCGAGGGCCGTGAAGTGCCGGACAACGCCTGGTGGCGTCGACGTCTGGCCGATGGCGATATCACTACCAAAGCCGTGAAAGCGGCGAAACCACAGGGAGCCAAATAATGGCGATCGGATTCAGCAACATCCCCGCGGACATTCGTGTTCCGCTGTTCTATGCCGAAATGGACAACTCGGCCGCCAATAGCGCGTCGTCGGCCATGCGCCGCCTGATCGTTGCTCAGGTCAACGACAACATCGCGCCGGCCGACGTCGGCAAACTGGTGCTGGTGTCCAGCGTGGCGCTGGCCAAAAGCATTGGCGGCCAAGGCTCGATGCTCGCCTCGATGTACGAAACCTGGCGCAAGACCGACCCGATCGGCGAGATCTGGTGCCTGCCGCTGCACAACACTGAAGGCAGCATTGCCAAAGGTGTGCTGACCCTGACCGGTGCGGCGACTCAGAGCGGTGTGCTCAACCTGTACGTCGGCGGCGTTCGTGTTCAGGCGGCCATCGTCAACGGTGCCACTGCGGCGCAAGCGGCCACGGCCCTGGCGCTGAAAATCAATGCCTCCGCCGATCTGCCGGTCAGCGCTGCAGCGGTCGAAGGAGTGGTCACCCTGAGCGCCAAATGGACTGGCGACAGCGGCAACGACATCAGCCTGCAATTCAATCGCCTGGGCAAGAGCAACGGCGAAGAAACGCCGGCAGGCCTGACCTTGGCAATCACTGCCATGACCGGCGGCGCCGGTGTGCCGGATCAAGTGGCCGCCGTGGCGGCGCTGGGCGATGAACCGTTCGAGTTCATCTGCATGCCGTGGTCGGATCTGTCGACCCTCAACACCTGGCAAGCCGTCATGGATGACAGCACCGGTCGTTGGTCCTGGGCCAAGCAATTGTTCGGTCACGTCTACAGCGCCAAGCGCGGCACCATCGGTACTCTGGTGGCGGCCGGTCAGGCGCGTAACGACCAGCATATGACTATCCAGGCGCTGGAACCGGGCGTACCGCAACCGTTCTGGGTGCAGGCCGCTGCACTGGCTGCGCGCACCTCGGTGTTTATCTCTGCCGACGCCAGCCGTCCGACCCAAAGCGGCAGCCTGCCAGGTCTCGACCCGGCACCGGCAAGCGGGCGTTTCACTCTGACCGAGCGTCAGTCGTTGCTCAACTACGGCATCGCTACCGCGTACTACGAAGGCGGCTACGTGCGCATTCAGCGTTCGATCACCACCTATCAGAAGAACGCCTACGGCCAGGCAGATAACTCCTACCTGGACAGCGAAACCATGCACCAGTCGGCGTTCATCGTGCGTCGTCTGCAAAATGTGATTACCAGCAAATACGGTCGCCACAAACTGGCCTCCGATGGCACCCGTTTCGGCGCCGGCCAGCCCATCGTCACCCCAAGCACCATTCGCGGTGAGCTGATCGCCCAGTACGCCAAGCTCGAACTGGAAGGCCACGTGGAAAACGCCGAGCTGTTCGCCGAGCACCTGATTGTCGAGCGCGATGTTCAGGACCCGAGCCGGGTCAACGTGCTGTTCCCGCCGGATTACATCAACGGTCTGCGTGTGTTCGCGCTGCTCAACCAATTCCGTCTGCAGTACGACGACGCAGCCTGATCGCTGCCTTTGACTGTGTGATTTCAGCCCACCTCGCGTGGGCTTTTTATTTGAAGGGAGAAACACCATGGGTCAACTGATTGCGGGCACCTGCTACGTCAAAGTGGACGGCGCTCAATTGACCATCAACGGCGGCTGCGAAGCGCCATTGATGGCCGTTAAACGGGAAACCGTCGTACCGGGCTTCTACAAGGAAACCGACATTGCGCCGTCGTTCAAAGTGACGGCGCTGCACACTGCGGACTTCCCGCTCAAGCAACTGATCGCAGGCACTGACATGACCGTCACCTGCGAATTCAGTAACGGCAAAGTCTACGTACTGGCCGGCGCCTACCTGGTGGAAGAGCCGGTATCGAAAGGCGATGACGCCACCATCGAACTGAAATTCGAAGGCATCAAGGGGACCTGGCAATGAGCAACGCCGTGAAGCTTCAAGTTGCGATCGAAGCCCACGGCGAGCCCTTGACCGAACTCAACCTGCGCCGTCCGACGGTACAGGAAGTGCGGGCGATCAAGGCGCTGCCGTACAAGATCGACAAGAGCGAAGAGGTCAGCCTCGACATGGACGTCGCGGCCAAATACATCGCCGTGTGCGCCGGCATCCCGCCGTCGTCGGTCAACCAGCTGGATCTGGCTGACCTCAACGCGCTGAGTTGGGCCGTCGCGAGTTTTTTCATGAGTGCGGCGTCGGAGCCATCACCGACCTGATCGCAGTCGCCTATGACCTGGCCTGGTTCTGGAAGGTTGACCCCGAACAGATGATGGCCAGGCCACTGGATGTGCTCCGCGAATCGCTGGAGCACGCGCAACGGATCAATGCGATGCAGCAGGTGCAGTGATGGCGAACATACAACAAAGCATGAGTCTGACGAATATTCAGACCACGGTGAACATGTCCGTGGTCGTGATTAATGCCCAGAAGCTGGACACCCAGCTCAAGGGCATCAAGGCCAGGATCGGCGAGTTCAAGAAAAGCATCGAGGACAGTCTTGGCACTCTCGATGCGGGCGCTTTCATTAGTGGGGGCGGGCTGCTGGAACCCTTCATCAGCGGCATCAAAAAGGCAATCAAGGCAGAAGATGAACTCGAGGACAAATCCAATAAAACCACGACGCTGAAAGCGCCTGAGGTGTCGCTCGGTAATACAGCGACCAACCTCAAGCAGTTCAACGATGCGGTAGACGGTATTTCCTTGAAAATGGGGCAGGCGCTGCTGCCGGCCGTCAACAGTGTGGTCACCGGCCTGATGCCGTTGATCACTGCCGTTGGCGAATTTGTCGCCAATAACCCTTCACTGGTCGAAGGCTTGGCGGCCGCCGCCGTGGCCTTCACGGTGGTCACCGCAGGGGCCATGGGGCTCGTTGCTGTTATGGGACTGCTGACTTCCCCCATTGGCATCGTCGCGGCAGTGATTGCCCTGACAGCGGGTTTGATTGTGGCTTACTGGAAGCCGATATCGGGATTTTTCAAGGGTATCTGGCAAGCGATGCAAGGGGCGGCGGAGTCGACGTTTGCAGCGTTCCAGAGCCTGTTCAACTGGAAGCCGCTCGAGGCGCTGAAGGCGGGTTGGGCACCCATCAGTGGTTTTTTCGGTTCGCTCTGGCAGGAAATAAAAAACCTGTCCGCACCGATCGGCGACTTTTTCAAGACGCTGTTTTCCTGGCATCCGTTCGTCATCGTTGCCAGCAATTGGCAGCCGCTGGTGGGGTTGTTTTCCGCGCTCTGGGATTTGCTCAGGGCCTTGGCAGTGCCGGTGATGAGCTTTTTCAAGAAGCTCTTTGACTGGAACGTGCTGGACAAGGCCGCCCGTGCCTGGCAACCGGTGGTTGCGTTCTTTTCGGCGACCTGGGATGTGCTTCGTGCGCTGGCCGCGTTGGCGATCGATTCTCTCAAAGGCCTGTTCGACTGGTCGCCGACGGAGATGTTTCATGCAGCCTGGGACCCGGTGAGCAATTACTTCTCGGGGATGTGGCAGAACCTGCAATTGCAGGCGCAACCGATGGTGAGTTTCTTCAAAGGCCTGTTCGACTGGTCGCCGTCTGAGGTGTTTCGTGCAGCCTGGGACCCGGTGAGCAATTACTTCTCGGGGATGTGGCAGAACCTGCAAGTGCAGGCGCAACCGACAGTGGATTACTTCAAGGGACTATTTGATTGGTCACCCCTGGACATGTTTAAGGCAGGTTGGGAGCCGGTCACCGAGTGGTTTTCCACTTGGTGGGCCAAGTTGCAAGACCTGCTCGCGCCGATCAAGGAAATGTTCAACGGTGGCTTTGGCGGTTTCATTGCCAGTGTTACCGGCAAGGTCGAAGGCCTGACCGCGGCACAACAAAAAACCAACGCCGAAGGCAAGAGTGAAATCGCACCGGCGTTCTTTGGTGCCAGCAATGACGCGGCGCTGCTGCCGAACAACCTGGTCCAAGGCTCGAACACCTTGATCCAGCAAACTGCCGCCAATAACCGCACGCAACTCGAAGGCGGCCTGACCGTGCGCTTCGAAAACGCGCCGGCCGGGCTGCGCACCGATCAACCGCAAACCAATCAACCGGGGCTGTCGCTCAATTCGCGCATCGGCTATCGCTCGCTGTCTCTGGGAGGTTCCAATGAACTGGCGTGACCGTTTGTTGCCGGCATCCTTTCGCGGTGTCGGTTTCTGGGTCGATCAGGCGAAAACCCCGGTCGGCCATAAGGGCCAGTTGCACGAGTATCCACAACGCGACCAGCCGTTTTTCGAGGGCCTTGGCCAGCAGGCGAAGATCCATGATCTGACGGCATTCATTGTCGGCGCCGATTGCCTGGAGCAGCGCGACAAATTGCTCAAGGCGTTGGAGCAGGGCAGTGGTGAACTGGTCCACCCGTGGTTGGGGCGGATGCAAGTCAAGGTCGGTGAATGCGACATGACCCAGACCCGCCAGGACGGCGGGCTGGTGACCTTTGCCCTGAAGTTCTACCCCGATCAGCCGCTGCAATTTCCGACGGCCACGGTCAGCACGCAAAAGGTGCTGCTGTCATCGGCGGACACGCTGTTGGGCTCTGCGGTGGCGCGTTTCGAACAGGCCATGACCCTAATTAAGGCGGCGCGGATCGGCATCGCCAATCTGCGCAACAGCCTGACTGGGGTTTATGAAGTGATCCAGGAACAGCTCAAACCGTTGATCGAGGAGTACCGGCAAATCAGCGAGCTGGTCAAGGCGATCAAGGAATTGCCCAAGGAAGTGGTGGCGGAATTCAAAGGCTTGCTCGGCGACATCAAGGAACTCAAGGACTTCGCGAAGGAGGGCTATCGTGGCGTGATTGCCAACGTTTCCCAGCAGATCGAAGCCATCCGCAAGGCCGATGCACCGAAGCTCACCACCGGCAAGGACACCACGGCGGCGGCGCAAGCCATGGCCGATCTGGTGCAGGACACGCTGCTGGTGAAGGTGGCGCAATGGGTCGCTTCGATGCCTGTGGCGTCGACGCCGGTGAAACTGACCTCGCAGCCGTCGCTGGATCATCAGACGCTGCAGCCGATCACCCGTCAGGAAGTGCCGGTCACCGACGATTTGCAGTTGTTGCAAAAGGAGTTGAACGACGCAATCCAACTGGCACTGAACAAGGCCAGCCCCGCGCATTATCAGGCCATCAACGACCTGAAGCAGAACTTGAATGCGCACCTCAAAGCGGTGGCGTCGTCCGGCGTGCGGCTGGTCAGCAAATCTTTTCAAGAGAGCTTGCCTGCCGTCGTCGTGGCCTATCGGCAATTTGCCGATGCCACGCGGGTCACGGAAGTGACTCAACGCAACGGCGTTGCCCATCCGTTGTTCCTGCCGCCGAACGATGTGAAAGTTTCCGGGAAGTGAACCATGAACGACATGGATAACCGGGTCACCCTGACCGTCGGCGGCCTGGAATACGGTGGCTGGAAAAGCGTGGAAATCACTGCGGATCTGGAGCGTCAGTTCCGCACCTTTAAACTCAACATCACCTGGCAATGGCCGGGGCAGACCGTGGATAAACGGATCCAGCCCGGTGACGCCTGTGAAGTGCGCATCGGCCAGGATCTGGTGCTGACCGGGTATGTGTTCAAAGCCCCGATCAGTTATGACGGGCGGCAGATCAGCCTGAACATCGAAGGCAGTTCCTGCACCCAGGATCTGGTGGATTGCGCCGCGACCAACCGCCCGAACCAATGGCATGAGCAATCGCTGTTGAGCATCGTCGAAGCGTTGGCGATCACCTACAAGGTTTTTGTGGTCAGCGAAATTCCCGAGACCGCCCGGCTCAGCAGTCACACCATCGTGCCGGGGGAAACGGTGTTTCAATCCATCGACCGCTTGCTGACCTTGTTCCGGGTGTTTTCTACCGATGATGCCCAGGGTCGGCTGGTGTTGGCCCGGCCCGGAAGTGGTGGTCGGGCCAGCGATGCGCTGGAGTTGGGCAAGAACATTCTGTCGGCCAACGCGCCAATGGATTACAGCCAGGTGTTCTCCGAATACCGGGTAATCGGTCAGCACAAGGGCACGGACAAGAAGAGCGGGGCAGCGGTCAGCGAGGTTGAATCGGTGTCCGCCGACCTGAGCTACAAACGTCGACGGGTCACGGTGATCAACGAAGGCATGCAGATCAATCCCGATCTCGCCTTGCAACGGGCCAACTGGGAAAGCGCCACCCGAGTGGGCAAGGCCAAAGCCACCACCTATCAGGTGCAGGGCTGGCGACAATCCAACGGCGATCTGTGGCGTCATAACACGCTGGTGCGGGTCAAGGATCCGGTGCTGGGGTTTGATGACGACATGCTGATCTCGAAGGTGACCTACTCGCTGTCGGCGCAAGGTTCGGTCACCACCCTGCAAGTTGCACCGCCGCATACCTTTGACGCCAATCCCGAGCCCCCGAAGAAAACCTGAGCTCGACACTTACCCTAAATGGCATCTGGAATGCCAATGCTGTGAACAACGCCGAACCCTGTGGGAGCGGGCTTGCCCGCGAAAGCGGTGTTCGCTGCAACGCTCCTTTGCCTGACATACCGCCATCGCGGGCAAGCCCGCTCCCACAGGTTTGTCTGTGTTTCGCCGACTCTTGAGAACAACCCATGAGCCTACTGACACGCCTCCTGGCGCGCGGCACTGTCGTGCTCGCCAACTCGGCCACCAAGCTTCAATCGCTGCAAATGCGCCTCACCGCTGGCGAAGTGAACGACGACATGGAGCACTTCGAACCCTACGGTTTCACCAGCAATCCGCTGGCCGGCGCCGAAGGTATCGCCACCTTTCTGGGCGGTGATCGCTCCCACGCCATCGTGCTGGTGGTCGCCGACCGTCGCTATCGCCTCCAGTCCCTGGCCGCTGGCGAAGTGGCGATCTACACCGACGAAGGCGACAAAATTCACTTCAAGCGCGGGCGGATCATCGACATCGAAACCGCCACCCTGAACATCCGCGCCAGCAGCGCCGTGAACATCGACACACCGACCCTGACCCAGACCGGCAAGATCGTCTCCCAAGGCGATCAGATTGCCGGCGGCATCAGCCAGATCAAACACGTGCATGTCGGCGTTCAAGCAGGCAATGGCCAGACCGGCGTACCGGCAGGAGGGCAATGATGTTGATCAGCCAAAACCTGCATGCCGCACTGACCCGCTCAGTGCTGATCAGCCTGTTCACCTGGCGCCGCGCCGCCGATGACGATGCCCTCGATGACGAAGAACGTTTCGGCTGGTGGGGCGACACGTTTCCCACCGTCGCTGACGACCGCATCGGTTCGCGACTGTGGCTGCTGCGTCGGGTCAAGTTGACCCGACAAACCCAGATGGACGCCGAATTCTATGCCCGCGAAGCCCTGCAATGGCTGATCGACGACGGCCATTGCAGCGCCATCGACATCATCAGCGAACGCCTCGACGCCCAGCGCCTGAACCTGCGCACGGTCCTGACCCTGGCCGATGGCGAGCGCCTGGACATCAACCCTGATAACAGTTGGCAGGTGATCTATGCCGTTTGAAACCCCTTCGCTGCCGGTGCTGATCAAGCGCACCCAAAGCGACCTGGCCAGCGATTCGCTGCGCCAGTCCGATGCGCAAGTGCTCGCCCGCACCCTCGGTGGCGCCGCCTATGGCTTGTATGGCTACCTGGACTGGATCGCCGAGCAGATCCTCCCGGACAAGGCCGATGAGTCGACCCTGGAACGGATCGCCGCACTGCGTCTGAACCAGCCGCGCAAACCCGCACAGGCGGCCAGCGGCAGCGTCAGCTTTACCGCCAGCGCCGGTGCCGTGCTGGACCTCGACACTTTGCTGCAATCGAGCGACGGTCGCGCCTACAAAGTGACCGCCGCACGCACCACCAGCAATGGCCTCAACACCACCACCATCGCCGCGCTCGAGGCCGGCAGCCTGGGCAATGCCGAGGCCGGTCTGGCGCTGATTCCAGTGCAACCGATTGCGGGTATCGTCGGCAATAGCTTTACCGTGTTGACGCCAGGGCTCAGCGGCGGTGTAGCGCGGGAAAGCCTGGAGTCGCTGCGTGCGCGGGTGATCCGCTCCTACCGCATCATCCCCCACGGCGGTTCGGCGCAAGACTATGAAACCTGGGCCCTGGAGTGCCCCGGCGTGACCCGCGCCTGGTGTCGTGGCGGTTTGTTGGGGCCGGGCACGGTCAGCCTGTTCATCATGCGTGACGACGACCCGCAACCGGTGCCGAACGACGAACAACTGGCCGAAGTCCAGGCCTACATCGAGCCCCTGCGCCCAGTCACCGCCGAGGTGCATGTGCAGCGGCCGGTTCAGGTGCCGGTGGTCTATCACCTGACGCTGACCCCCGACACCACCGCCATACGCGCCGCCGTTGAAGCGCAGCTGCGAGACCTGCATAACCGTGAAGCCGACCTCGGCCAGAAGTTGTTGATCAGTCACATCCGTGAAGCGATCAGCAGCACCAGCGGCGAAAACGACCATGTACTTACCTCGCCTGTCGCTGATGTCGAAACCGAGCGCAATGAGCTGTTGACCTTCGGAGGTTGCGTATGGGGGGCATAAGAACCGCCGCGCAATACCATGCCCAACTGCGCAGCCTGCTGCCCACCGGCCCGGCCTGGGACCCTGAACGGGTGCCGGAACTCGAAGAAGTCCTCGAAGGCGTCGCCCAGGAACTGGCCCGCCTCGACGCCCGCGCCGCCGACCTGCTCAACGAAATGGACCCTGCCGGCGTCAGTGAACTGGTGCCGGACTGGGAGCGGGTGATGAACCTGCCCGACCCGTGCCTCGGAGCTACGCCACTGTTCGATGACCGCCGCCTCGCGGTACGTCGTCGCTTGCTCGCGGTCGGCAGCCAGGCCGTCGGCTACTACCTCGAAATCGCCAAAAGCCAGGGCTACCCGAACGCCACCATCACCGAACTGGAAGCCCCGCGCATGGGGCGCTCGCGTTTCGGTGCTACGCACTGGGGCACGTGGGAAGCGCAGTTCATGTGGACGCTCAATACAGGCGGGCGATTGCTGCTGGGACGACGTTTTGGCGCCAGTTACTGGGGCGAGCGGTTTGGCGTGAACCCGGGCTCCGCACTGGAATGCCTGATCCACCGCAGCGCACCGGCGCATACCAAGGTGCACATCAATTATGACTAGGGAGTAGAGGGATGGATTATCCGAAAAGTGTGCCCAGCGCCGGGTTGGTGAATGGGAAGTTTGTGGATGAGAACCCGCTGACCGGGACGCCGGGATCGCTGATTCCGGCGGATTGGGGGAATGGGGTGACTCAGGAGATTGTGAACGTCATCAAGGCTGGGGATCTGACCCCGGATGAGACGAAGTACGATCAGTTGCTGCAAGCAATTCAGAGCGTGTCCGCCAAGGGCTGGAATCTGGATTCGGCATTGCCAATCGGCTCGCTGCCGACGGCTACGGTGGCAACGGCGGACGGGCGTTTGTCGGTGACCCCGGCGGCAGTTTCGACCAGCGGCGGCCGGGTGTCGATTCCGGCGGGGGTATTGGTCAGTATTGGCCAGGAAGTCGTCGCGGGGCAGTTGGGCAGGGCGCGGACGTTTACCACCCAAGCGTGGAGCAGTGATTTGTTGTCGACCTCCAGTTACTTTCTGCGGGCGCAGGTGATTGGTGGTGCGCTGACGTTCTACATGCAACGAGGAACAATCTATGACGTCGCGCCCGAAGGTTTGAAGGGCACTGTCAATGGCGGGGCGGGAGGTGGTTTTCAGTCCACGCCGCTGGACATCTGCATTGCCTGGGTGATGACGGCTGCGCCGGGTTCCGTGCCGGTCATCAGGCCGATCTACAACCGTAACCGGTTGGCGTGGACGCAAACCGTCAACGGCAACGGTGTGGTTTACCTGCCTCTGGATCCTCATGCCCGGGCGGCACGTCTGGTGGTGGGGAACCCGACGCCTTCGGCGACTGAGATCTCCGGCGTGTCGTTTGCGCCAACAGGTTGGGTTGGCGGTAACTATTGCTTTCTCTCTCCGGCGCTGACCACCAGCTCCAATCACGATGGTGGTTGGGCGAACCCGATGCCGTGCGTGATCTTTACCAATAACTTTGTCAACGACGCCACGGTCACGACTCTGACCGCCAGTTTCGACCATTCGCAATTGCGCTCGTTGTGGCAGTCCTACCAGGCCGAACACATGCTCGGTTCGACCAGCGCCGTCAGCGATGAATTGCTGTTCAGTATGGGGATCAAAAACCACCCCGTGTCTGATTACGCCACTGGAATCGCAGTCAACTTCTCGGCGGCAGTCAATGTCAGTCTTTCTTGGGAGTTGATTCGATGAACGTTATTCAAGAGCTTCATCAGTTCGAGGACGGTCTACGTCCCGCACAGCCTTCTGCCGCCCATTATTGGGACGGTGAAAAATGGGTGCTGGACGCCGCGAAAGTCGCCCAGCTGGAACAACAGGAAACCGAACGCCTGTGCGCCAAAGTCGATGCCGCGGCAGACAAAGCACGCACTGCTCTGGCCGGTGATCCACTCAAAGCCATGGAGTACGCCCAGGCCGCCGTCGACGCCCAAGCCTATAAGGACGCGGGCTACCCGAAAAAAGACGTACCGCTGGCCGTGTCCGCCTGGGTTATCAAAGGCCGAACCGCTAAACAAGCTGCCGACGAGATTCTCGAAAAGGCCGCGCAGTTCAACGAAAGTTTATTGACGCTTCGTATTATTCGATTGAAGTCAAAAGAGAAAATCAAGGCTCATATAGGCAAGGGCAAGATGGACTTGGCTAAAGAGTTTACGGATGAGGCCATTGCGGCTGTTCGAAAGTTAGTTAGCGACCTGTAGGGGAAAGTATGGATTACCCAAGAAATGTGCCCAGTCTCGGATTGGTTAATGGTCGGTTTGTGGATGAAAACCCGGAAGTCGGCACCCCGGGATCATTGATCCCGGCCAGTTGGGGGAATGCGGTTACGCAGGAGATTTTGAACGTAGTCAAAGCGGCAGGATTAACACCTGACGAGACGAAAGAAGATCAATTGGTTTCGGCTGTTGGTGTACTTGTTGATTTCACCAAAATGAAAAACAGGCCAACCACATTAAATGGTTATGGAATAACTGACGCGCTTGAGTCCAGTCAGGCAACCATACTGGCTCCGCCGGGCATGGTTGCCTATTTTGCAATGCCTGGGCCACCTAGTGGCTGGTTAAAAGCGAATGGTGCACTGGTCAGTCGAGTCGCCTACCCCTCCTTGTTTGCTGCTATTGGTACAACTCATGGGGCGGGGGACGGAACAAGTACCTTCAAACTTCCGGATTTACGTGGTGAATTTCTACGCTGCTGGGACGATGGTCGTGCTGTAGACAGTGGTCGGCTATTTGGGAGTTCTCAAAGTTATGCCATTCAAAGCCATGCGCACACTGTTGTGGGTTACCAGGCAAACGATTTCAATGCGGGAGGCGGAATTACGTCAACGGATGATTTTTATAGTGGGCCCTATACTTTTTCGACATCCAGTGTGGGAGGTACGGAAACCCGTCCGCGTAACATAGCTCTGCTCGCTTGTATTAAGTATTAAGGAGTATTTATGAGAATTATTTATAATTGCGATCCGGTCACAGGGAAGTTCTTATTCTCAAGTCAGGCTGACCCCTCTCCCATGGAAGAGGGTGTCTGGCTGATTCCTGCAGATGCCTATCTTGACCCTCCGCCTGCTGTCAGAGTAGGTGAATGCGCTATGCGAGAGAATGGTCAATGGAAAATTGTTCCTGAGCATCACTGCATTGCGTATCGAACTGAAGATGGAGAAGCTGTCGAGCTTGATCTGCTGGGTGAGTTGCCTTCCGAGTTTACCCTTGAGCCTCGACCGACAGAGTTTCATATCTGGAGTGGTAAGGAATGGGTTAAAAACGATGCTTTCGAGTTAGCTGGGCTTTGCAAGGCTGAGAGGGCATGGCGTAATGCTGAGGTTAGACGTGTTCAGTGGTTACTTGAACGCCATCGTGATGAGAGTGGAATGGGGAGGGTGCACACGCTGGACTCCAGTGACTTTATTGAACTGCTTACTTACATACAGTCTCTACGGGATTGGCCTCAGTCGGAATTATTTCCGATTTCACAGCATCGTCCGGTAGTTCCTGCCTGGCTTGTGTCGCAAGTCCATTGAGGCGCTTCATTAGGGTCCATGATAGTTCATTAGAGATCAAAGGATGCGCATCTCAGATTTTCAGCTCAAAGAAATCATGCCCAACGCCCGCTCCCAAGCGGGCGTTTTCATTTCCGCCCTGAACACTGCCATGTCTCACCGCAACATCAACACCCCCAAACGCATCGCCGCCTTCCTCGCGCAAGTCGGTCACGAATCGGGGCAGTTGCAGTACGTACGTGAACTGGGCAGTACTCAATATCTGAGCCAATACGACACCGGCACCCTGGCCACCCGTTTGGGCAACACTCCAGAACTCGACGGCGACGGTCAAAAATACCGTGGACGTGGCCTGATCCAGATCACCGGCCGCAACAACTACCGTCAATGCAGCCTCGGCTTGTTTGGCGATGAGCGTCTGCTGACCCTGCCTGAACTGCTGGAGCAGCCCCAATGGGCGGCTGAATCAGCGGCATGGTTCTGGGAACAGAACGGCTTGAATGAATTGGCCGACCGCGACCAGTTCAACAGCATCACCCGCCGTATCAACGGTGGGTTGAACGGCTTGCAGGATCGTCTGGAACTCTGGGCGCGGGCGAGGGCGGTGCTATGCCAGCCTTCGGTCTGATCGGCTGGCGACTGATCGGTCTGCTGGTGCTGGCCGGTTGTTCGGCGGCATTGGCCTGGCAGTTTCAGGATTGGCGCTACGGCCGGCAACTGGCGGAGCAGGCCAGGCTGCACGCCGAGATCCTTAATCAACTGACTCTGGCCGCCGCCACCCAGCAGCAGGCCGAGCAGGACAAACGCCAGGCCCTGGGGCAACGGCTGTCGGCCAGTGAACAAACCCATTATCGAGCGCTTAGCGATGCCGAACGTGATCAAGGTCGCCTGCGCGATCGTCTTGCCACTGCTGATGTGCGCTTGTCAGTCCTCCTCGATACCAATGACGCTGCCTCAACCGGTGCAGTGCCAGCCGCCTCCGGCACCGGCGGGGTGGATCATGGCGCCCCGCGAGCCCGACTTGACCCGGCGCATGCTCAACGAATTATCGCCATCACCAACGCAGGCGATAGCGGACTGATTGCCCTGCAGGCGTGTCAGGCCTATGTCAGAGCCCTCGTTCGCTAACATTTTGATCGATCCTGAACCTTGCAAGCGTGATCGGCTCGTGTACGGTAGGCCTCATTCCGCTCGATCAGGAGAGAGCCGTGAAAGATATCACCCAGCTGGCCGCTGAACTTGGCAGACGCTTGCAGGTTCTCAATGCCCACGTCACCACCGCCGAATCCTGTACCGGTGGCGGGATTGCCGAGGCGATCACCCGTATTCCGGGGAGTTCGGCGTGGTTCGAGGCCGGTTATGTCACGTACTCCAACCGCCAGAAAACCCAGCAACTGGATGTCCCGGCCGAGTTGTTTCCAACCGTCGGGGCGGTCAGTCGCGAGGTGGTCGAGGCCATGGTCCGCGGCGCGCAGGAAAAAAGCCGGGCGCGTTTTGCCGTGGCGGTCAGCGGTGTGGCAGGGCCGGATGGCGGTTCGCCGAGCAAGCCTGTGGGCACGGTGTGGCTGGCCTGGGGCGTCGGTGAGCAGGTGTTCAGCGAGGTGCAGTACTTTCCCGGTAACCGTGACGAGGTCCGCCGACAAACGGTGAAGGCCGCGCTAGAGGGGCTGTTGCGGTATACCTCTGGAGAAATCTCAAATCAGGGGTAGGCGATCCTGAAACGCTGTGGAATAATACTGGCTACTTATACAGGTGTTGGCCGTCAGGCCTTATTGATTACGTGAGGACTTTAATGGACGACAACAAGAAGAAAGCCTTGGCTGCGGCCCTGGGTCAGATCGAACGTCAATTCGGCAAGGGTGCCGTAATGCGTATGGGCGATCAGGACCGTCAGGCGATCCCGGCTATTTCCACTGGCTCTCTGGGTCTGGACATCGCGCTCGGCATTGGCGGTCTGCCAAAAGGCCGTATCGTTGAGATCTACGGTCCTGAATCCTCCGGTAAAACCACCCTGACGCTGTCGGTGATCGCCCAGGCTCAAAAAGCCGGCGCGACCTGCGCATTCGTCGACGCCGAACACGCCCTCGACCCTGAGTACGCCGGCAAACTGGGCGTCAACGTCGACGACCTGCTGGTCTCCCAGCCGGACACTGGTGAGCAGGCCCTGGAAATCACCGACATGCTGGTGCGTTCCAACGCGGTTGACGTGATCATCGTCGACTCCGTGGCCGCTCTGGTGCCAAAGGCTGAAATCGAAGGCGAAATGGGCGACATGCACGTGGGCCTGCAAGCCCGTCTGATGTCCCAGGCGCTGCGTAAAATCACCGGTAACATCAAGAACGCCAACTGCCTGGTGATCTTCATCAACCAGATCCGTATGAAAATCGGCGTGATGTTCGGCAGCCCGGAAACCACTACTGGTGGTAACGCGCTGAAGTTCTACGCATCGGTTCGTCTGGACATCCGTCGTACTGGCGCGGTGAAAGAAGGTGATGAAGTCGTCGGTAGCGAAACCCGCGTCAAAGTCGTGAAGAACAAGGTGGCTTCGCCGTTCCGTCAGGCCGAGTTCCAGATTCTTTACGGCAAGGGCATCTACCTCAACGGTGAGATGATCGACCTGGGTGTTCTGCACGGTTTCGTCGAGAAGTCCGGTGCCTGGTATGCCTACGAAGGCACCAAGATCGGTCAGGGCAAGGCCAACTCGGCCAAGTTCCTGGCGGACAACCCGGAGATCGCCGCGAAACTTGAGAAGCAACTGCGCGACAAGCTGTTGACTCCAGCGCCGGACGTCAAAGCATCGCCAGTCAAAGAGACGGCTGATGACCTGGCTGACGCTGATATCTGATTGATCCGATGACCGCCGTACTCGATACACTCGTCGCGGTGCGGCGAACCGCAATGGACCTGCTCGCGCGACGCGAGCACGGTCGAGTCGAGCTGACGCGTAAACTGCGTCAGCGCGGCGCCCTCCCTGAAATGATCGACACAGCACTCGACCGCTTGACGGAAGAGGGCCTGTTGTCCGAGTCCCGTTACCTCGAGAGCTTTGTTTCCTACCGTGCCCGTTCCGGTTATGGCCCTTTGCGAATTCGCGAAGAGTTGAGCCAGCGCGGCCTGCAACGTACTGACATCGAACTCGCCTTGCGCGAGAGCGGTATCAACTGGCAGGAACAACTGGAAGACACCTGGCGGCGCAAGTTTGCTGGGCATTTACCGATAGACACCCGGGAACGTGCCAAACAGGGCAGGTTCCTGAGTTATCGGGGATATTCCATGGAAATGATCAGCCGCTTGTTCAGCGGCCGAGGGATGGACGATTGAATGAACGGCTCGCTATTTCGATAGCGGGCCGTTTTTTTTGCCTCACGTTACCTTGGACGGTTCCCGTGTGCGTTGTTGCGCCTGGGGTTTGGACTGGGCCCAGTTTTCCGGCAGGTTGATGTAATCCACTAGCTCCCGCAGACGGCCATGATCACGGGCGTTGAAGGTGAAGGCCAGTCGCGCCAGATGGCTGAACTGTGCTTCGTCGTGCTCCTCACCGCTGTAGGCGTGCTGATGGAAATGGTCGCTCAGGCACAGGTCGGCGAATGCCTCCTGCATGTGTTCGAGTGCCCGATCGCTGAGTTTGTGGTTCATGCGAATCACGAACTGATGCTTGAGCCAGCGGCTGGAGTGGAAGTTGCTGTAGAACTGGTTGATCTGCTCCACTGCCTCTTCGGCGCTGTAGACCAGACTCAACAGCTTCATGTCGGTCGGCAGGATGTAGCGATTCTCCTCCAGTTGATGATGAATGAAGTCCAGCGCGCCTTGCCAGAACTTGCCGCCCGGCGCATCCAGTAGCACCACGGGCACCAATGGGCTTTTGCCGGTCTGGATCAGGGTCAGCACTTCCAGCGCTTCATCCAGCGTACCGAAACCGCCTGGGCACAGGACCAGCGCATCGGCTTCCTTGACGAAGAACAGCTTGCGGGTAAAGAAAAAGTGGAAGGGCAGTAGATTCCCGGTGCCATTGACCGTGGGATTGGCATGCTGCTCGAAGGGCAGGGTGATGTTGAATCCCAAGCTGTGTTCCAGGCCGGCACCTTCATGGGCCGCCGCCATGATGCCGCCACCGGCACCGGTGATGACCATCATGTCCGAGCGCGCCAGAGCGGCGCCAAGTTCTCGGGCCAAACCATACAGTGGGTGTTCTATCGGCGTGCGGGCCGAGCCGAAAACAGTGACTTTGCGTCGTCCCTTGAACTGCTCCATCACACGGAAGGCATGCTCGAGTTCGCGCAAGGCTTGCAGGGTGATCTTGGCATTCCAGCGGTTGTGATCTTCCTGGGCCATGCGCAGCACAGTCAGGATCATGTCGCGGTAAATCGGGATGTTGGGGCTGTTGGGTGAAACCAGGTTGAGTTGTTCTTCGACCTTGCTGGTGAGGTCGTGGCCGCTTTCTTGAAAATGACGGCTCAGGAGGTCATTCGGTTGGTAAGGCATTCAACTTCTCCTTCTGCACAGAACCCTTGGCCCGACAAAACAATCGTCGGCGCCGCGACACCCCTTGTGTCGCTGTCTGCCCAAGCCCTTGCCTGGGCGCTCCACCTGACTCGGTTGCAATCGAGCCATCCATACGGGCTCTGCTTATCCCTTGAATGAAAGAAACGTTCGCACAATAAGGCACGCAATGGGCAGCCCCTTTTCTGCCCTGAAAAAAATCAACGTGAACACTTTGAATTTAGACCCTCGCAACGATTTTTGCTGCTTGATCATTGCGCCGCAAAGTCTTTCCTGGCAACCGCTTATTGACGATTTGCAAGGTGCTTTCACCGCTCGTCTGAACGCAAGCCGTATGTCCTGCGCTCTGATTTACTAAGTTACAGGCGTGACACGACAACTTTGCGTCAATGGCAGGACGCAACGTTTTAGCAATTCAGGGATTTATTGCGTGATCAACGACGATCACTGCGTGCAGGGAGGCGGTAAACCATGCCCAGAGTCACTCTGGAAATCGATGCGCAACTGTATCGATTGCTGAAATTATCAGCCGAGACTAATCATTTGAGTCTCGAAGAGGAGTGCTGCCGACGTCTGGAGGGCGGGGAGCGACGTTCGCGCTACTTGCAGGCGCTGTTGGCAGAACTGCGCGCCGAGGATGAACAGCGGCGCGCCAATTCCCGTTGATTACTTTTTCTTGGCCGGTGTGGCTTTCGGGCAATCCGATTCCTGGAAGCTTGCGGAGCCGACCGGGCGGTTGGATTTCACTTCGGTGAAGTCGTAACGCATGATCGCGCCCTTGGCCATCAGCTTGCGGAACCCCTCGTTTCTGCAGACGGAGGCGCCAAGCTGGAAGTACACGGCTTTCGGATCGGCGCGCATCTTGTCGGCGTGGCTGCTCTGAACACTCAGGTGGTTGATCAGCTGATTGCCTTCGACGGTGTAACCCTGATCCTGAATGTCTTCGTTGATCGCCCGTGGCGTGCCGACACTGCTTTGTACGGCGACGTTTCGCAGCTCTCTGTTCAGATTCTGCTCACTCAAGGACGCAGCCTGAGCGTTGAAGCACGACGCCAGCAAAACGGCAGCGGTGGGAACGATAAGGCGCAGCATGAAACTCTCCTGGTTCAGTGACTGGTGGTTCGACCAGTCACGTGACTGTGCGTTCAGTGGCGGCGAATTATAGGGGAGGTGGCTTGGTCGGTACAGGCTTGCGCCGCCCGCTCTGGTAAACTGCTGGCCTTTATTGCCCTGCCGAGTGCCGTTTGTGTCGAGTTTTCCTGTCTGCGGGTGTTGCCCACGATGAACCACGCTCCCAACGCCGTAGCCCGCTTGCGTGATCAGCGAGAGGAAGAGGGTATCAAGCCGATTCAGGCCCGTGGCTGGCGAGCAACCCGTTGCCGTGCCTGCCGTGTGATCGAGAGCCACTGCTTATGCGCCTGGCGCCCGCAGGTCGACACCCGTAGCGGCGTGTGCCTGATCATGACCAATAAAGAAGTGTTCAAACCAAGCAACACCGGTTGGCTGATTGCCGATGTGGTGCGCGACAACCATGCATTCATCTGGTCGCGCACGGAAGTCGATGAACAACTGCTGGCGCTGTTGGCCGACCCACAATGGCAACCCTACCTGGTGTTTCCGGGCGAATACGTCGAGCCCGAGCGAGTTACCCACAGTGTCGAGGTCGATGGCACCAAGCGCCCACTGTTCATTCTGCTGGACGCCACCTGGACCGAAGCCCGGAAGATTTTCCGTAAAAGCCCCTATTTTGATGGGTTCCCGATTCTGAGCCTGCTTCCTGAGAAGCTTTCACGGTACCGATTGCGCAGGTCCAGTCGCAGCGAGCACCTGTGCACGGCCGAAGTAGCGGCGCTGTGCCTCGATCTTGCCGGTGATACAGACGCTGCCTCGGCACTGGACGCTTATTTTGATGTGTTCAGCCAGCATTACCTGGACGCTAAACATCAGCTGGATATGAATGTTGCAACACCGGCCCACGCCGAGCTGATGCCCTTTGTGCAGCACGCGGCGCCCGTCATCTGCTGAGCATCGCCCATACTGCAAAGTACCAGGCTCGCTAGCGGGGGCCACGCAACTTGACCACCCCGGCTTCGCTGGGCATGCTTGGCGCCGATTAGGGCGCGGCCAAGGTTTGAAACGCTGCTTTTTTTTACGTAATTGGCGTTGAACGTGCCCTGTTGGTGCTGCTGCGTGGCTGCACCTCGAGTTGTTTTGGCGAGGCCTGAAATGCATCAGGCGTCCCATAAAAAAACAGGATCATTTGAAAAATGGCCACATACGAAATCCTGATTGCCGATGACCACCCTCTTTTTCGTAGCGCCCTGCATCAAGCGTTGACCCTGGGCCTGGGCCCGGATGTCCGTCTGGTGGAAGTGGCGAGCATTGCCGAGCTGGAAACCCGTCTGGACGAAAAGGCCGACTGGGATCTGGTATTGCTGGACCTGAACATGCCGGGGGCTTACGGTTTTTCCGGGTTGGTGCTGTTGCGTGGGCAGTACCCGCAGATTCCGGTGGTGATGGTGTCGGCTCAGGAAGAAGCGTCGATCATGGTGAAATCCCGTGAATTCGGCGCCAGTGGTTTCATTCCCAAGTCCAGTGATTTGAGCGTCATTCAGAAAGCCGTACGCGCGGTGCTCGATGGCGACGTTTTCTGGCCACCCCAGGCCTTCGAAGCGGTCAGCGTTTCCGCCGAAGCCAAGGCTGCCAGCGAAGGCCTTGCCAGCCTGACACCTCAGCAGTTCCGTGTGTTGACCATGGTCTGTGAAGGTTTGCTGAACAAGCAGATTGCTTACGAGTTGAGCGTTTCCGAGGCGACGATCAAGGCCCACGTTACGGCAATTTTCCGTAAGCTGAATGTGCGAACCCGGACTCAGGCAGCGCTGCTCTTGCAACAACTTGAGTCAATTTCGAGCCACTAAGGTGCTGCGTGTTCACGCTTTTTTGACTTTGCTTAATCTAGCTTTCCCACTCCTTTTTGGTCAGTTGCCTACTTTATGTCACCTTTCAAAGGCCAGACCGGCCTCAAACGCATCCTCAACGCCTCTGGTTACTCCCTGGACGGCCTGCGCGCGGCCTTCACCGGCGAAGCGGCCTTCCGGCAATTGGTATTGCTCAACGCCATCCTGATTCCGCTGTCGTTCTTCCTGAACGTCAGCCGCGTCGAGCAGGCGCTGCTGATTGCGGTCTGCCTGTTGGCCTTGATCGTCGAGTTGCTCAATTCGGCGGTGGAAGCGGCCATCGACCGCATTTCCCTTGAGTTGCATCCCCTGTCCAAGAACGCCAAGGACATGGGCAGCGCCGCTCAATTGGTGGCATTGAGCATGATTGCGCTGGTGTGGGCGGTGATTCTGCTTTAAGCGATGGTGGGCAGGACGATCTCGTCGCTGCGCTGAACCCCGGCGGTGAACGCGCGGCACAGTTCGAGGAATTCGCGCATCGCCGATGTCTGATATTTCTGCTTGTGCCAGATGAAATAGAACTGCCGCGCCAGGTCCAGATCCGGTGTTTCCACTGGCACCAGGCTGCCGCGGCGGAACGCATCGCGCAGCGCCAGGCGCGAAATGCAGCCTATCCCCAAACCTGATTCCACCGCGCGCTTGATCGCTTCGGTGTGTTCCAGCTCCAGGCGAATGTTCAGCGCGCTGCGATGGTGTCGCATGGCCTGGTCGAACGTCAGCCGTGTGCCCGAGCCTTGCTCGCGGAGAATCCACGCCTCATGACTCAGCTCCTCCACGGTAGCTATACCGCGTTTGGCCAGCGGATGTTGGGGCGCACAGAACACCACCAGCTCATCCTCGACCCAACTCTGCACTTCGATGTCCGGATGGCTGCAGTCGCCTTCGATTAGACCCAGATCAATTTCATAGTGCGCGACCTGTTGCACGATGTTGGCGGTGTTCTGCACATGCAGCTTCACCTGGCTTTCCGGATGACGCTGCATGAAGCTGCCGATCAGCAGGGTGGCGAGGTAATTGCCGATGGTCAGGGTCGCGCCGACCGCCAGGGAGCCGAAACCGGACTTGCCGTTGAGCAAGTCTTCGATCTCCTTGGCCTGATCGAGAAGGGCCACCGCCTGCGGCAACAGCTGTTTGCCGAGGGCGTTGAGGCTCAGCCGTTTGCCGGCGCGATCGAACAGCTGACAGCTGCACTGACGCTCTAGCTCGGTGATTGAGGTGCTCGCCGCCGATTGTGAGAGGTTGAGCGTCAATGCAGCACGGGATACGCTTTCCTGCTGGGCGACGGCGACGAATACTTGAAGTTGACGGAGAGTAAATCGCATATCGATATAACCGATAACCCTTATCTTAATAATCCAGTTAACAGATATTGTCGCTGCCATTAGAATGCGCTGCAATTGCGCACATCATCGGCGCAGGCAAATCTCCAGGAGTCCCACGTACATGAGCAACATGAACCACGAGCGTGTCCTCAGTGTTCACCACTGGAACGACACTCTGTTCAGCTTCAAGTGCACCCGCGATCCGGGCCTGCGCTTCGAGAACGGTCAGTTCGTGATGATCGGCCTGCAACAGCCCAACGGCCGCCCGCTTATGCGTGCTTACTCGATTGCCAGCCCGAACTGGGAAGAGCATCTCGAGTTCTTCAGCATCAAGGTGCCTGATGGCCCGTTGACTTCCCAGCTGCAGCATCTGAAGGAAGGCGACGAGATCATCATCAGCAAAAAGCCTACCGGCACCCTGGTGCTGGATGACTTGAAGCCTGGCAAACATTTGTACCTGCTCAGCACCGGTACCGGTCTGGCGCCATTCATGAGCGTCATCCAGGACCCGGAAACCTACGAGCGTTTCGAAAAAGTGATCCTGTGCCACGGCGTGCGTTACGTCAATGAAGTCGCTTACCGCGAGTTCATCACCGAGCACTTGCCGCAGAACGAGTTCTTCGGCGAGGCGTTGCGTGACAAGTTGATCTACTACCCGACCGTGACCCGCGAGCCGTTCGAGAACGAAGGCCGCCTGACCGACCTGATGCGCAGCGGCAAGCTGTTCAGCGATATCGGTCTGCCACCGATCAACCCGCAGGACGACCGCGCCATGCTGTGCGGCAGCCCGAGCATGCTCGACGAGACCAGCGAAGTGTTGAACAGCTTCGGCCTGAAAGTTTCGCCGCGGATGCGCGAGCCGGGTGATTACCTGATCGAGCGTGCGTTCGTCGAGAAGTAAGAAACCGCTGCACTGCTCTACCTGTGGGAGCGAGCCTGCTCGCGATAGCGGACTGTCAGTCAACGTCATCGTTGAATGTTACGCCGCCATCGCGAGCAGGCTCGCTCCCACATTGGTTTGGTGGTGACCATAAAAAAGCCCGCGTTGCCTTCAGAGGTAGCGCGGGCTTTTTCGTTTCTGGCGTTCAGACGTTTGCGGGAATGACTTCGAGGACGCGGATCAGGTCGGGCGTGGGGTAATGCCAGCGCACATCCACATCCCAGAACTGCGCGCCGTATTCCCTTTCCGGTGCAGGAATCTGATACGCCGGGCGTGGGTCTTGTGCCAGGCATTGCTCGATCAGCTCGACCAAGGGCTCATCAAGCCGCTGAGCGTGGCCATGAGCCTGTTGCAGCGCTGAGTCTGTCCACTGCACGGGAATCAACTGTGGCGGGGCGCTGGCGATGCTGTTGGACGCCGTGTCGATAATGTCGGCGTAGGGCACGTAAGGTTTGATGTCGAGAATCGGCGTGCCGTCGAGTAGGTCGATGCCGGAGATCCACAGTCGATTGGCTTCGACCTTGTCCAGTTTGACCACTGATTGACCGATGCCATTGGGTCGATGCGTCGCCCGAGTGGCGAATACGCCCATGGATTTGTTGCCGCCCAGACGTGGAGGGCGGACTTTCAGGCGTGGCTTTTCTTCCAGGGCCTGATGGAACAGGAACAACAGCCAGACATGGCTGACCTGCTCCAGTCCCTGCACCGCATCACCCTGATCGAACGGCGCCACCAACTCCAGCACGCCTCGAGCGGCCGGGGCCAGTTGCGGCTGGCGCGGAATGGCGAATTTCTCCTTGAAACAGGAGCGCACGAAGCCGATGGGGGAAACGCTGTAGGTCATGGTTTGGGGTCGAGGCGGAGTTGAGGCGGGCATGATAACCCGACGGGCCTCAAGTCTGGTGGTGGCAGAGCCGGCCTCATCGCGGGCAAGCCGCGCTCCCACAGGGTTCTCGAGCGAACACAGATGTTGTGTACGGCATAAAACCTGTGGGAGCGTGGCTTGCCCGCGATAGCCGCACCACCAATCTCAGAGACTGAACCCACCATCCAAAGGAATAATATTCCCAGTCATATACGCCCCGGCCGTACTCGCCAGACTGATCGCCAAGGCAGCCATTTCCTCCTCCCGCCCCCAGCGCTTTATCGGAATCAACGCCGTGTCCTCGGCCAGCGCCTGCTCATCATTGCCAATATGCTGAGTCATCTTGCTCGGAAAACGCCCCGGTGCAATCACGTTGACGTTGATGTGCTGGCTCACCAGCTCCCGCGCCAGAATCCGCGACAGTTGATGTAGGGCGGCTTTACTCGGGCCGTAGGCATACGCCTGTTCGCCAAAGGACGAAATCCCGGCCACCGAACCAATGTTGATGATCCGCGCCGGGTTCGCCGCCGAACCAGCCTTGCGCAGCAGCGGCAGAAATTGCTGAATGCAGTTGAACACCGAGGTCACGTTGAGCTGCATGACCTTTTCCCAGCCCTTGACCGGGTAACTCTCCAGCGGCGCGCCCCACGTGGTGCCAGCGTTGTTCACCAGAATATCCAGCTGACCGATCTGTTCAGTCAGGTGCGCAGCCAATTGCTCGACGCCTTCTTCATGGGCCAGGTTGGCAGCTACCGCGTGACAAACCCCGAAGGCACTCAGTTCCTTGGCAGTTTGCTGACAGGCGTCGGCATCGCGGGCACACACGTACACAGTGGCGCCAGCCTCGACATAAGCCTTGGCGATCATTTTGCCGATACCACGGGTGCCGCCGGTCACCAGAGCGGTGCGGCCTTGCAGGGAAAAGTAGGGATGCATGGCGAATCCTGAGAGCTGAGGGTCAATACACCCTAGTCGTCAGCCGCCAGAAGCGGAGCCACTATTTTTGCGAGGAATGAGGGCTTATACGGCCTTGTAGGAGCTGTGTAGGAGCTGTGTAGGAGCTGTCGAGTGAAACGAGGCTGCGATCTTTTCTTGTCCACTTGAGTTCCAAGCGAAAGATCAAAAGATCGCAGCCTCGTTGCACTCGACAGCTCCTACAGAAGATCAGCTTCGCACGTTACTGCGGGCGAACGCGCAGGGTCAGGCCCTTGAGGAAATTGCGCAGCAACTGGTCGCCGCAGGTGCGGTAGTTGGTGTGACCGAACTTGCGGAACAGCGCGCTCAGCTCAGGCTTGGACACCGGGAACTCGGCAGCCTTGAGGATCGCGTGCATGTCGTCCTCTTTCAGTTCGAAGGCCACACGCAGCTTCTTCAGGATGATGTTGTTGGTCACCGGCACTTCGATTGGCTGCGGCGGACGGCTTTCGTCCTTGCCACGCTTGAAGATCACCAGGCCATCGAGGAAATGCGCCATGACCTCGTCCGGGCAGCGTACGAAGCCTTCCTCGTCTTCCTCTTTCTTGTCGAGGTACGTCAGCAGGTCTTCCAGGGACACGTCCATGCCGCCGATCTTGATGATTTCGATGACTTTCTTGTCGCTGATGTCGAGCATGTAGCGCACGCTGCGCAGTACGTCGTTATGAATCATGGTGTGCAGTCCTGATATTCAGCAGTGGGCGCCGCATAAACAGCGGCGCCGAAATGTATGGCGGCGTGAAAAGTCTTAGAACTTCTCTTTGCCGGACAGGTAGCGCCATTGTCCCAGCGGCACTTTGCCGATGGACACGCCGCCGATGCGGATGCGGCGGATGGCGAGGACCTTCAGGCCTACAGCCTGGCAAAACAGGGCGATCACGCCCGGTTGTGGGTTCTTCATCGCAAAACGCAGGCGGTTTTCGTTCTGCCAGCTGGCTTTGACCGGCGGCAGTTCCTTACCCTTGTAAGTCAGGCCGTGATTCAGGCGGTTGAGGCCGTGAGCCACCATGTCGCCTTCAACTTCGACCACATACTCTTGCTCGATCTTGGCGGAGTCTGCGGTGAGTTTGCGCAGGATCTTCCAGTCCTGGGTGAACACCAGCAGACCGCTGGCATTGGCCTGCAGATCGGTGCTGGCGGTCAGGCGCAGGAAGTGGCCCTTGAGCGGGCGTTTGCCGTAGCGGTGTTCCTCGCTCAGGGTCTCGGCGCTGATGGTCGCCATGGCTGTGTCCGCGTCCATGCCTGCTGGAACGTTGAACAGGATGGTCACCGGCTCCGGCGCGGTGGCCTTGGCTTCGGGATCGAGCTCGACTTTTTGGGTGTCGACCTTGAACTGCGGCTCGTCGATGACTTCGCCGTCCACGGTGACCCAGCCGCCCTCGATGAACAGCTCAGCCTCCCGACGGGAACAGCCGACGAGTTCGATGAGGCGTTTGGAGAGACGAATCGGGTCAGTCATGACAGGGCCGTAACAAAAAAGGGGTGGGCATTGTACCTGCCTGGCGCCGGTTAATCCCGGCTCCATTTGCGCCGTGTGGCTTTTTTGTGGGAGCTGGCTTGCCTGAGATAGCATCGCTGCGACCTGACAGACAGACCGCGTCGTCTGCATCGCAGGCAAGCCAGCTCCCACATTGTTCTATGTTGGGTCAGCCATTAACCATTACGCGTCAGTTGTTGAGACTGGCGCAAACGCATGTGCAGCAACGGATAGGGCTGCCCCATGCCATCGACTTCCGAGCGGCCGATCACCTCGAAGCCCTGTTTGAAGTAAAACCCCAAGGCCTGCGGGTTCTGTTCGTTGACGTCCAGTTCATCGGCGTTCAGGTGTTCCAGGGCGTAGCGCAGCAATTGCTTGCCCAGGCCCTTGCCGCGATGCGCCGGGTCGATGAAAAGCATTTCGATTTTGCCCGCCGCGACGCCGGCGAACCCGGTGATGCGCTGGCGCGAGTCTTTGGTGCAGATCAGCATCACCGCGTCGAGGTAGCGGGTCAGCACCAGATTCTTTAGCAGGTCGATGTAGCTGTCGGGCAGAAAGTCATGGGTGGCGCGCACCGAGGCTTCCCACACTTGGGTGAGTTCTTCGTAGTCGCTCTGTTTCGGTGTGTGAATGACCGAGTGTTGGCGCATGCCCGCTGGCCTCTCTTGCGTGGATGACGCGAGTTCTTTCTCTCACAAAACGATAGACGTAAAAAAGCCCCGCATCTCGTCAAGAGAGCAGGGCTTTTTGTATTTTTTGCGTTTAGATCTGTTCAGCCCACAGGTCGTATTCGTCGGCGTCGGTCACTTTGCACCAGACTTTGTCGCCTGGCTTCAAGTTGCTGCCGTTGTCGATGAACACGTTGCCGTCGATTTCCGGGGCATCGAAGAAGCAACGGCCAACCGCGCCTTGCTCGTCGACTTCATCGACCAGCACTTCGATTTCACGGCCAACGCGCATTTGCAGGCGCGCCGAGCTGATGGCCTGTTGGTGCGCCATGAAGCGGTCCCAACGGTCTTGCTTGACGTCGTCCGGAACGATGGCCGCGTCCAGCAGGTTGGCCGGTGCGCCTTCGACCGGCGAGTACTGGAAGCAGCCAACGCGGTCCAGCTGCGCTTCGGTCAGCCAGTTCAGCAGGTACTGGAAGTCTTCTTCGGTTTCGCCAGGGAAGCCGACGATGAAGGTCGAACGGATGATCAGGTCCGGGCAGATCTCGCGCCAGTTCTTGATCCGTGCCAGGGTCTTGTCTTCGAAGGCCGGGCGTTTCATCGCTTTCAGGACTTTCGGGCTGGCGTGCTGGAACGGGATGTCCAGGTACGGCAGGATTTTCCCGGCGGCCATCAGCGGGATCAGCTCGTCGACGTGTGGGTATGGGTAAACGTAGTGCAGACGCACCCAGACACCGAGAGTGCTGAGGGCTTCGCAGAGTTCGGTCATGCGGGTTTTCACCGGCGCGCCGTTCCAGAAGCCGGTGCGGTATTTCACGTCGACGCCGTAGGCGCTGGTGTCCTGGGAAATCACCAACAGCTCTTTGACGCCGGCCTTGACCAGGCGCTGGGCCTCGTCGAGCACGTCACCGACCGGGCGGCTGACCAGTTTGCCGCGCATCGACGGGATGATGCAGAAGCTGCAGCTGTGGTTGCAGCCTTCGGAAATCTTCAGGTAGGCGTAGTGGCGCGGGGTCAGTTTGATCCCTTGCGGCGGCACCAGGTCGATCAGCGGGTTGTGATCCTGGCGCGGCGGCACGGCGTCGTGCACGGCGTTGACCACTTGCTCGTACTGCTGCGGACCGGTCACGGCCAATACGCTTGGGTGCACGTTGCGGATGTTGCCTTCTTCGACGCCCATGCAGCCGGTCACGATGACCTTGCCGTTTTCCTTGATAGCTTCGCCGATCACTTCCAGGGACTCAGCCTTGGCCGAGTCGATGAAGCCGCAGGTGTTGACCACCACGACGTCGGCGTCCTGATAAGTGGACACAACGTCATAGCCTTCCATGCGCAGCTGGGTAAGGATGCGCTCGGAGTCGACCAGTGCTTTCGGGCAACCCAGGGATACGAAGCCAACCTTTGGATTGGCCGGCGCAGGAGTGGTGGACATGTCTAACCTCGGTATTTGTGACGCCTCCAGCCGAAGACGGCAAGGCGACAGACGGGCGCTATGTTGCGCCTCTGGTCAAAAAGTGCGCAATTCTAGCGGTGAGAGGCGCACTTGACCAGCTTTATGCAGGGAAATACGACGAGTGCTGCGCTATGCTTCGCGCCGTTGCGCTTTACCGAATTTTTACAGTCAACAAAACGTCTGTAACGTGATGTAAAACAGCGCATGCTGCACGGCAAAGCATAGTGCTTCTTATAAGAAGTCCGAGTCTGAGTAGTAGGAGTTTTGGATGGGGCAGGCAAGTAGTCAGGCGGTCGCCAACGGGCATTCGGCGGCGAAGCCGATCAGCATGCTGGTCGCGGCGGTCGGGGTGGTTTATGGCGATATCGGCACGAGCCCGCTGTACACCCTCAAAGAAGTGTTCTCCGGTGGCTATGGCGTGCCCGTCAACCATGACGGCGTGCTGGGCATTCTGGCGCTGATCTTCTGGTCGCTGATCTGGGTCGTCTCAATCAAATACATGCTGTTCGTACTGCGTGCCGACAACCAGGGCGAAGGTGGGATCATGGCCTTGACCGCACTGGCTCGGCGGGCAGCGGCAGGGCATGCGAAGTTGCGTACCTTGCTGGTGGTCTGCGGGCTGATCGGCGCGGCGCTGTTTTACGGCGACAGCATGATCACCCCGGCGATTTCCGTGCTGTCGGCGATTGAAGGCCTGGGCTTGGCATTCGAGGGTATCGACCATTGGGTGGTGCCGCTGTCGTTGATCGTGCTGGTGGCGTTGTTCCTGATTCAGCGTCACGGTACGGCGCGGATCGGCATTCTGTTCGGGCCGATCATGGTCACCTGGTTTCTGGTGCTGGGCGCGCTGGGCGTCTATGGCATCAGTCAGCACCCGGAAGTGTTGCAGGCGATGAATCCGGTGTGGGGCGTGCGCTTCTTCATTGTCCATCCGGGCATGGGGATCGCGATTCTTGGCGCTGTGGTGCTGGCATTGACCGGTGCCGAGGCGTTGTACGCCGACATGGGCCACTTCGGTCGCAAGCCGATCGCCCGGGCCTGGTTCATTCTGGTTCTGCCGGCCCTGGTATTGAATTACTTCGGGCAGGGCGCGTTGCTGCTCGGTGATCCGGAAGCCGCCCGTAACCCGTTCTATCTGCTGGCGCCAAGCTGGGCGCTGATTCCGTTGGTGGGATTGTCGACGATGGCCACGGTGATTGCCTCGCAAGCGGTCATCTCCGGTGCGTTCTCCCTGACTCGTCAGGCTATCCAGCTCGGCTACATTCCGCGCATGCACATTCAGCACACGTCCAGTGCCGAGCAAGGCCAGATCTACATCGGCGCGGTGAACTGGTCATTGATGGTTGGTGTGATCCTGTTGGTACTGGGCTTCGAGTCCTCCGGCGCGTTGGCTTCGGCCTACGGCGTGGCGGTGACTGGCACGATGCTGATGACTACCATCCTGGTGTCGGCGGTGATGTTGCTGTTATGGAAGTGGCCACCGATCCTCGCAGTTCCAGTGCTGCTGGGTTTCCTGTTGGTGGACGGTCTTTACTTCGCCGCCAACGTGCCGAAAATCATTCAGGGCGGTGCGTTCCCGGTGATCGCCGGTATCGCGTTGTTCGTATTGATGACCACCTGGAAACGCGGCAAGCAACTGCTGGTGGAGCGTCTCGACGAAGGCGGATTACCGCTGCCGATCTTCATCAGCAGTATCCGCGTGCAACCGCCGCATCGGGTCCAGGGCACCGCTGTGTTCCTTACCGCCCGCCCGGATGCCGTGCCTCACGCGCTGTTGCACAACCTGCTGCATAACCAGGTGCTGCACGAGCAAGTAGTGCTGCTGACAGTGGTGTACGAAGACATCCCGCGCGTCCCGCCACAACGGCGTTTCGATGTCGATTCCTACGGCGAAGGCTTCTTCCGGGTGATCCTGCACTTCGGCTTCACCGACGAGCCGGATGTGCCTGAGGCCTTGAAACTGTGCCATCTGGATGACCTGAATTTCAGCCCGATGCGCACAACCTACTTCCTCAGTCGTGAAACGGTCATCGCCTCCAAACTCGAAGGCATGGCCCGCTGGCGCGAGGCGTTGTTCGCCTTCATGTTGAAGAATGCCAACGGTAATTTGCGTTTCTTTAATCTGCCGTTGAATCGGGTGATTGAGCTGGGTACGCAAGTCGAAATGTAAGCCATATGAAAAAGCCCCCGTTGCCATGAAGGTAGCGGGGGCTTTTTATTGACTGGCATTTGATCCCCCTCCAACGAAGAACCCTGTGGGAGCGGGCTTGCCCGCGATAGCGGTATGTCTGCCACATCAATGTTGGATCTGCGGCCGTCATCGCGGGCAAGCCCGCTCCCACAGGTATTTGAGTGTCTGCTGGAATGGAAAAGCCTTTACTTGCTTTCAGGCAGCTCTTCTTCAGATTCGGTCTTTGTCCGAGCAGGTCGAGGTGTAAGCACCTTCACCACATCATCAATCACTGCCTTGGACATAGCCGTCAAATAATGCGCGGCCCAGGCGTGGCGGTCGGTGTCTTTTATGTAGGCTGCATCCTCGGTAAAGGATTTGGCGAGGAACAGTAGGTCGGAGGCTTGTGACAAGGCATCAACAATGGGAACGCCGGCGCGGACGTTGAACAACGCCTGATCCGAGCAGTAGATGAGGGGGGTGAGGCCGATGGTTTTTAGTTCTGAAATCGCGGACGGATCTATTTTGGACATGTCTATTCCCTAAGCTTGAGGAACTGCCACGTTCGTTTCCAAGCGAATGGGTGGCAGCTGTGCGCAGGTTGGAAAACCGGGAGCCTAGGAAACCGGCACGTCCGAAGACGTCCCGCGCACAACCGCCATGACACAAGATTGCAGCCGTAAAGGTCTGCGGTCATGTTGGGCACGTTGTTACTATTCGCTCGACGGGTTTCCAAGCCCGATCGCTGAATGGTCAGCGACGTCCGGAGAGTATCCCGTCGAAGAAAAGCCCAACAAGGCAGCAAAGTGCCCAAACGTACCCAATTGGCAAGATTAGGAGTTTGCCTACAAGGTCTGCGGGCGTCATCCGATATTGCGAGATCTTTTAGTAAACGAAACTAAACATGCCCAGTGAGCTTGAAAAACGCAGCTTGGTAAATTCGCGTTTTTTGCAGCTTTCTGTATGTCGAGTTCGACGCAATGCTCTGCGTGAAGCTGTGTGTTCAAATTTGCATGATTGTGAGGAGAGATAGGTATGACGGCATCATTAGAGCGTGCTGACCAAGCGACATCGATGCCTGCAATGGTCAGGGGCTTCAGTGCGAGACTCGAGGAGATCTCCAGCCGTGCCACCGAGCGCCTGGTCATTTTCAAAGATAATCGGCCAGCAGCGGTCATTATCAATGTCGATGGGTATCAGGAAATGCTCGACGAGCTTAAGGATCTTCGCGTTGAAGCAGCAGCCGGGGAGCGATTGATAGGGTTTGATCAGGCCAACGCAGTTAGTCACGACGATATGCGGGCACGGTACTCCAGGAAAGACTAAGAGCCAGTCTTGCGGGCGGTAGACGCATTCGCACAGGCGACACGCAGATCCTGTGGGAGCGGGCTTGCCCGCGATGACGGCGGCAGATCCGACATTGATGTGGCAGGCATACCGCCATCGCGGGCAAGCCCGCTCCCACAGGAATTTGCGGCGTCTAGATGATCTTTGTACAAATGAAAAAGCCCCCGCACCGTGAGGTGTCGGGGGCTTTTTTGTGAGCGCGGATCAGATCACTCCTGAGCCGCCGTCTCCTTCCCTTGACGCTTCTCGATCACATCCACCAAACGCTGTGCCAATGCAGGATAGTTCTCGTCGAAGTGATGGCCGCCAGGCAGTTTCATCGCTTCGCCCACGGCAGTCTTGTCGGTGCAGCCGCTCTCGTCGACTTCTTCTTCGCCGTAGATGCACACCACTTTTTCCGGCGGCAGCTTGGCCATTTCGGGGCCGGTGGCGGCTTCTTTGCCGGCGTTGCCGAGCCAGCCTTCGACTTCGATTTCGAAGCTGCCGGTGCGGGCGAAGGCCAGCAGGATGATTGCGTCTACGCGCTGCTGCTCCGCTTCCGGCAGGCGGTTGTAGATGGCGGGCAATACATCCGCGCCAAACGAATAACCGGTCAGGATAAAGCGCTTGGTGCCCCATTTTTGCCGGTAGTGCTGCATCAGTTCGGTCAGGTCCAGAGCGCTTTGTTCCGGGCTCTTGTGCTGCCAGTAGTAGCGCAGGGTGTCGATGCCGACCACCGGGTAGCCGATCTTCGCCATCTCGCCCGCTACGTCGCGGTCCAGGTCGCGCCAGCCGCCGTCGCCGGAGAGGAACAGGGTGACGGTGTCCTTGGCCTGACCGGCCGGCACTTCGACCACCGGGATCTGCAGGCCGCCAGCGGCTTTATCGCCACCGACGAGGATCTTGCGCAGTTCGTTGTTCAGCACTTGCGGCAGGTTGATGTCGTAGTCGCTGATGCTGGTTTCGGCATTGGCCTGGTCACGCACGAAACCGGCGCTGGTGTCGTCCGGGTTGTCGTTCCAGGCCACCAGCCAGTGACCATGGGCAGCGCTTTTCGGCAGCAGATGAGTGCAGCCGGGTTTTTCCAGGGCCAGGTCGACCGAAATCGCCTGGGCCTTTTGGTCCTTCTGTTCGGCCAGCCAGCGCCACGCCAGCACGGCGCCAGGGCCGATGCCGCTGACAAGGGTTGCCGGGCCTTTGAGTTGCCTGAGACCTGCTTGCAGGGCGCGACCTTGCAGGATGCAGTCCTTGGGCAGGATCACCTGGACGATCTGTGCCGAGCCGCTGCGGCTCAGGGTCAGCAATTGTTTGTCGCTGAGCTTCTGCTCTTCATTGACCGCCACCAGCACCTGGGCGCGCGGCGTGTTGCCGGGGATGACGCGGGTCATCGCGGCACCATCGGCCGGCGTCAGCAGTTCGAGGGTCGGTTCCGGTGCCGGGCGTTTCAGGTACCAGTAACCGCCACCGACAATCAGGGCCAGCACTACCAGTGTGGCCAGTACGTACCGCAGGGAGCGTTGAATCATCAGCGTTTCACCAATCCAGTCAAGCCGCCCGCAATCAGGGCGGCAGTGTCGGCCAGGGCAACCAGCGGATCGAGTCCGGCGGGCACGGCCATATAACGGGGTTCCCAGTCGGGCTGGAACTTGTCTTTGAAGCGGCGCAAACCTTGGAAGTTGTACAGCTGCTCACCACGGCGGAATACCATCGAGCCCAGGCGCTGGGTCAGTGGTGCGCCGCGCCGGGGTTGCAACCCCGACAACGGCACCATGCCCAGGCTGAAGCGCGCGTATCCATGATTTTTATAATGTTGAATCAGGCCGACCATCATGAACTCCATGGTCAGCTTGGGGGCGTCGGGGTGCGCGCGCATCAGGTCGAGGCTGGCCAGTTCATGGCCGTAGGTCTCGAGCAGGTTGGCGAACGCCACCGGGCGCCCTTCGAAACGAATCACCGCGACACGGAAGTGCTTGAGGTAGTCATCACTGAAACGCCCGAGCGAGAAGCCTTTCTCGCGCACATTCTTGCCGGTCAGCCAGGCGTCCGAAATAGCCTTGAGCTCGTCCATCGGCGCTTTCCCTGGCTCATGGATTTCCAGCGACAGACCGTCACGAGTGCCGCGGTTCCAGGTGTAGCGCAGGTCCTTCATCTCTTTGCCCTTGGCTTCGAGATCAAAGCGGTGCAGATCGACCCGGGCTTCTTCGCCGAGCTTGATCGCGGTCAGGCCGATGTCCATGTAGTACGGCAGATTCTCGGCGCGTACTTGATAGAACACGGGGCGGGCGTGATGGATATCGCAGAGGTCGCGGAACTGCCAGATCATTTCTGCCCGTTGCTGGGTCGGGCCGATCGGGTCATACAACGCCACCAGGCTGCGACCACGGCGGGCGTACATCAGAAACGCCTCGTCGTTGGGGTGAAACAGCAGCGCCTTGTCACCGGTCAGGGCCAGGCCGCCATCCGGTTGGGACGAGGCCATGAGAATCTTTACCGCGCGCTCCAGCTCATCGGGCGTTGGCAGGTGGATCACCGGGCGCGCGGTGCGCAGCAGCCAGGTCAGGGACACCACCACCAGCAGGACCGCGGCGCCGAGCAGCGAGCGCAGGCCACGCGGGGCATCGGCATCGAGGGTGAACTGCCACCAGAGTTGATGACTGTAGGGAACGTCCTGATAGGCGAACAGCAGCAACCAGATCGATGCGCCGAGTACGCAGAGGCTGGCCACCAGGTACAGCGGCGAAAACGGTACTTCGGTCAGGCGACTGGGGCGATAGAACGAGCGCCGGAAAACCCCCAGCAAACTCGCCGTCAGCGTCATCAGGCAAGCCTCTTCCCAGTCAAACCCTTTAAGCAGCGAGAGCAGGGCGCCGACCAACAACAAAATGGTGGTCAGCATCCACGCGGCTGACAGGCGGCGACGCAGCCCTTGAGCCAGCAGCAGGCAGAGCACGCCCACCAGGCTGGCGCCGAAGTGCGAGGCGTCGACCAATCGATGCGGGATCAGAAAACCGATGTGTTCAAGGCGTGTATCGATCTCCGGCGTCACGCCGGAAAACAGCAACACCACGCCGGACAGGAACACCAGCACCGCCAGAATCGGCGCGGCCATGCCAGATGCAGCACGCAAGGACTGGCGCGATTGAAACAGGCGCTGGCCTTCATTGATCAGCAGCAGTACGCAAGCCACCAGCAGCGGCAACACCACGTAGATCAGGCGGTAAAGCAGCAGCGCGGCGGCCAGTGGCGCAGCACCGAGCTTGTCGGCGAAGGCCGCGAGCAAAATCGCTTCGAATACCCCGACACCGCCCGGCACATGGCTGAGTACGCCAGCGGCCAGGGCCAATAGATAGACCAGCAGGAACGCACCAAAGGGCGGTGCTTCCGGCAGCAACAGATAAAGCACGGTCGCGGCGGCGGCCACGTCCAGAGCGGTGATGACCAGTTGCAGGAACGTCAGGCGGCGACCCGGCAGGCGCAAGGTGCGGCGACCGACCTTGACCAGCAGGTTGTCCGGGTAAGGCTGTTCCGGCAAGCGACGGCGGTAGATGCCGATGGCCAGTACGGTGGAGAGCACCAGCACGGCCACTGCAATCGCGCCCAGCAACGTCTCGGAGAAACCCAGGGCTGCGGAGGCGGCGGGCAGGTTGCTGAGGGTGGCGAGGGCGGCCAGGGGCGGAAGGGCGCAGCCGAGCGAGAGGCTGGCAAACAAGGTCATGTGCGCGACTTCCGAAGCCCCCACACCATGACGTGCATATAAACGGTAGCGAACCGAGCCGCCTGACAGCAGCGAAAGGCCGATGGCATTGCCAATGGCAAATGCGGTGAAGCCGCCCAATGCCAATATCCGCGGCGCCAGCGTCACGCCGGCATAACGGCTGGCCGACCATTCGTAACCCAGCAGAATGATGAAGCCGATGACGGTCGCGCCGAGCGCACCCAGCAAGGCCGGTTTCGGCACTTCCAGAATCGAGTCGTGCAGCGCATACAGATCGAGTTCGCTCAGCAGGTGACGACAGGCAATCAGCGCAACGGCGAACAACAGCAAAGTGACCGCCAGACCGATGGGTTGGCGATATTTGCTGATTCGATCCAGCAAGCGCAGACGCTCGGCTTTGATCGGTTGTGTCGCTGTGACAGTGTCTTGTGGATCAGACGAGTTGGCGCGCATCAATCACCTCTTGGATTGTGCGCGACAGGATGGAGGTATCCAGCCAAGTTACCAATCCCTGTAGAAAAAAATAATCACAAATATTAACGCCTCTCACCGGATGTGGGCGATGGCGCGTCATCAGTCGTAGAGGGTTTCGTCTGCGGTTCAGTCTGCTCTGAACGCACAGTCTGACGACCCCGAACGGCTCACTGCACAGTGACAGGTCTTTGTTGCGAAAGGACTTTTTCAACAGATACAAAAAAGGCCACTCTTTCGAGTAGCCTTTTTTGATGTTTGGTTGCGGGAGCCGGATTTGAACCGACGACCTTCGGGTTATGAGCCCGACGAGCTACCAGACTGCTCCATCCCGCGTCTGTGTGGCGGCATTCTACAGGCGAACGCCGGAGTGTCAACCGTTAATCCCAGTATGGCTCAAATAAGTGTAAAACGACGGTGAACGATCGCAGGGGAGACCTAAGTTTCGGAATCAGAACGATTTCTTGTTTCTGTGCCGAAAGGCATGGACCGCTGATTTTTATAAAACAGGCGCGCACAAAAAAGGCCACTCTTTCGAGTAGCCTTTTTTGATGTTTGGTTGCGGGAGCCGGATTTGAACCGACGACCTTCGGGTTATGAGCCCGACGAGCTACCAGACTGCTCCATCCCGCGTCTGTGTGTCGGCATTCTACAGAGGATCGCAGGGCTGTCAACCTTCAATCTCGGTAAAACCTGTTCCTGTTCAAGCGCTTAGGTGAAAAAAGCAACGGCTGACCGGTCTGAAACGCAGGCAGGGCAAGGCTTGTGGCTCTATCGAGAGGGCTCTTTCGATTGAGAAAATAAATTCCTCCGGTGCTTTTCCTACAAGGGAAAAAGAACATTCAGAGTACTGGTGCTATATACAGGTGTCAGTGAGATACTGCCGGTATGACTCAACAACACCTCATTTCTTCGCCATGAACACTGCTTTTATATGACGCAGCGAAAAATCATCCACGTCGATTGTGACTGCTTTTACGCCGCCATCGAGATGCGTGACGACCCGCGCCTGGCCGGTAAGCCATTGGCGGTGGGCGGCTCGGCGGATCGGCGTGGGGTGATTGCCACCTGTAACTATGAAGCGCGGGCTTATGGCGTACGCTCGGCCATGTCTTCCGGACATGCCTTGAAACTCTGTCCGGACCTGACCATCGTCAAGCCGCGCATGGATGCCTATCGAGAAGCATCGAAGGAAATTCATACGATCTTTCGCGATTACACTGACCTGATCGAGCCGCTTTCCCTGGATGAGGCCTACCTCGACGTGTCAGACAGCGCGCATTTCGGCGGCAGCGCCACGCGAATCGCCCAGGACATTCGCCGCAGGGTCTCCAATCAGTTGCACATCACCGTGTCGGCCGGCGTGGCGCCGAACAAGTTTCTCGCCAAAATCGCCAGCGACTGGAAGAAGCCTAACGGCCTGTTCGTGATCACGCCGGATCAGGTGGAAGACTTCGTCAGTGGTTTGCCGGTGAGCAAGCTGCACGGGGTTGGCAAAGTGACCGCCGACAAACTCGGCAGGCTGGGCATCGTCGATTGCTCGCATTTACGTGAGTGGGACAAGTTGGCACTGGTGCGCGAATTCGGCAGTTTCGGCGAGCGACTCTGGAGCCTGGCCCGTGGGATCGATGAGCGGTTGGTGCACAACGACAGTCGACGGCAGTCGATCAGCGTCGAAAACACTTACGACGTGGACTTGCCGGATTTGGTGAGTTGTCTGGATAAATTGCCTGAGTTGCTGGAATCCCTGAATGGCCGCATGGCGCGGATCGACAGCAGCTATCGTCCGGGCAAGCCGTTCGTCAAAGTGAAATTTCATGATTTTACCCAGACGACTTTGGAGCAGGCCGGGGCAGGGCGGGATCTGGGGAGTTATCAGTTGCTGCTGACCCAGGCCTTTAACCGTGGCGGGAAACCGGTGCGGTTGTTGGGGATTGGGGTGAGGCTGGAGGATTTGCGGGGCGGGTTTGAGCAGATGGAGTTGTTTGAGCGGTAGTTTTGCAGTGAATGTAATGGCGTCATCGCGGGCAAGCCCGCTCCCACAGGTACTGCATCGTCCTTGTGGGAGCGGGCTTGCCCGCGATGCTTTTAAGCGTTTAATTGGGTCCCGGATCCGCCACCAGTCGCCCGGCATCCTTGGTCAGCGACTTGAGGAATTCGGTCTGCAACTCGGGATCGTTGCGCGTCAGTTCGATCAGGCTCTGTTCCAGCTCGCTGGCTTCTTCTTCCAGACCCAGTTCCGACAGACGTTTGACCCGGTGTACCCACTGGCTCACTTCGTCGTCTTCGAGGTCGTCGTAAATCAGCCCATGCGCTTCGAGCAGCTTACCGCGCAAGTTGTTGCTGATCGCCAAAGATGAGTCGGTGTGCACATCGTCCTTGTTGTCCTCGACACTGATCTGCAGCTTGCCCAGATGATTGAGGTCATGTTCGGCGAACGGGCTGTCCAGCAGGTTCAGGCGCAACACGCCGTTACGGTCAGTGCTCAGCTCGAAGGTGTTCTTGCCAGCCTTGACCTGCACCGGGCGCTCGCTCCACGGCAGGCTCGAGTATTCCGTGCGCTTGTCACGCTGGACTTCGTCGATGCCCGCCAGGTTCTGTTGCGCCCGACCATGAGACTGCGCGTTCATGAACGGGTTGAGCCCGGCGAAGCCATAGCCGAGCCAGTCTTTCGTCACGCTGTCTGGCAGATTGCCGAGGGCGAACACGTTGACCACGTTCGCACCGACACCAGCCACCACGGCCACCGCGCCCAGCGGGATCTCGTAGACCTCCCTCCAGGGTTGGTAAGGCGTATAGCGATCGTAGCGACGCGTGACTTCGAACTCGGTGACTTCGAAGGTCTTCTGCTCGTGGATTTTCACCCGACGTTGCGGCAGCTCAAGCACCTTGGGCTCGCCGACATCGATCTGCAGGCTGTGATCGAGCAATTTGCGCTCGACCCGTTCCTCGTGCTCGCTACGTTGTGACATCTGATTGGCACAGCCGCTGACCAGCAGCGCGCCGCACAAGGCGGCGCTACCGAGGCCTAAGGTGTTTCGCTTGAACATGACGTCTCTATTTGGTGTCAGCGGCGGATACGGGCCTGGAGGAAAGACAACACGTCAGCGACCGGCAGCGCTTGCGCCTCGGCCTCTGTGCGGCTCTTGTATTCCAGGTTGCCGTCGGCGAGGCCGCGGTCACTGACCACGATCCGGTGTGGAATGCCGATCAGCTCCATGTCCGCGAACTTGATGCCCGGGCTGGTTTTCTTGTCGCGGTCGTCCAGCAGCACTTCGAAGCCGGCGGCAGTCAGTTCTGCGTAGAGCTTGTCGGTGGCTTCGCGAACCTGTTCGGTTTCGTAGCGCAGCGGTACCAGAGCAACCTGGAACGGAGCCAGAGCGTCGCTCCAGATAATCCCGTTCTCGTCGTTGTTCTGTTCGATGGCAGCAGCCACCACGCGGGACACGCCAATGCCATAGCAGCCCATTTCCAGGGTGACTGGCTTGCCGTTCTCGCCCAGCACTTCGCACTTCATCGCTTTGCTGTACTTGTTGCCCAGCTGGAAGATGTGCCCGACTTCGATGCCGCGCTTGATTTCCAGGGTGCCTTTGCCGTCAGGGCTCGGATCACCGGCCACGACATTGCGCAGGTCGGCAGCGGTCGGAACCGGCAGATCACGCTCCCAGTTCACGCCGAAGTAGTGCTTGTCATCGATGTTGGCACCAATGCCGAAGTCGCTCATCAGCTCGACGGAACGGTCGATGATGATCGGCAGTGGCAGGTTCAACGGGCCAAGAGAACCGGCGCCGGCGCCAATGGCGTCGCGCAGTTCAGCTTCGGAAGCCATGACCAGCGGGCTGGCAACGCCAGGCTGGTTGGCGGCCTTGATTTCGTTCAGCTCGTGGTCGCCACGGATGATCAGGGCAATCAGTTTGCCTTGCTCTTCAGCGTGCACCACCAGGGTCTTGATGGTCTTTTCGATCGGCAGATTGAAGCCTTCGACCAGTTGCGCAATGGTCTTGGCGTTCGGCGTGTCGACCAGGCGCAGCTCTTCGGTAGGCGCGGCACGAGAGGTTTCGCGCGGTACGGCTTCGGCCTTTTCGATGTTCGCGGCGTAGTCGGAACCGTTGCTGAAGACGATATCGTCTTCGCCGGATTCGGCCAGTACGTGGAACTCGTGGGAGCCGGCACCACCGATCGAACCGTTGTCGGCTTCAACCGGACGGAATTTCAGGCCCAAGCGAGTGAACACGTTGCAGTACGCCTGGTGCATACGGTCGTAGGTGATCTGCAGCGAAGGCTGATCAGCGTGGAACGAATAGGCGTCCTTCATGATGAATTCGCGGCCGCGCATCAAACCGAAGCGTGGGCGGATTTCGTCACGGAATTTGGTCTGGATCTGATACAGGTTGATCGGCAGCTGTTTGTAGCTGCTCAGCTCGTTGCGCATCAGGTCGGTGATGACTTCTTCGTGAGTCGGGCCGGCACAGAAGTCGCGACCATGGCGATCCTTGAAGCGCAGCAATTCCGGGCCGTATTCTTCCCAGCGACCGGATTCCTGCCACAGCTCAGCCGGTTGCGTGCTCGGCATCAACACTTCGAGAGAGCCGGCGGCGTTCATTTCTTCACGCACGATGGCTTCGACCTTGCGCATCACTCGCAAGCCCATGGGCAGCCAGGTGTACAGGCCCGAGGCGAGTTTGCGGATCATGCCGGCGCGCAGCATCAGCTGATGGCTGATGACGACCGCGTCGGAAGGCGTTTCTTTCTGTGTGGCGAGCAAAAATTGACTGGTGCGCATGGTTGGCCGTTGTCGGTTGCTGATGACGAGAAATGACGGAACATTGTACGGGCGAGATCTGCTGGCGTACAGGAGTGCGGCCGGCTGTGTCGCAGAGGGCGAATCTGCTCGCCCTCTGCGATGCTTCCTGCGTAAAGAGCCTACGACTCTTCCGCGACCTGGGTCTGAGCCGGTTCCTGCGAAGGTGTAGGACCTGCGCGGCGGTTTTCCTGGAACCAGTGCAAGGCGATCAACAGCAGGGTCGGAACGCCCAGCAGGGCAGTGATCAGGAAGAAGTTGTGATAACCGAATTTCTCCACCATGACCCCTGAATAGCCGCCGATCAGGCGAGGCAGCAGAAGCATGATCGAGCTGAGCAGGGCGTACTGGGTAGCGGAGAACTTGAGATTGGTCAGGCTTGACAGGTAAGCGACAAATGCCGAAGTCGCCAGGCCCGAGCTGAAGTTATCCAGTGAGATGGTGGCGATCAGCATCTGCAGATCGGCACCCATATCCGTGAGCATCAGGAACAGCAGGTTGGTACCGGCCGATGCAACGCCGCCAATGAACAGGATAGGCAGGATGCCGAAGCGCACGATCAGCAGGCCACCCATGCCGGCGCCGACCAGCGTCATGATCAGGCCGAAAATCTTGCTGACACTGGCAATCTGATCCTTGGTGAACCCCTGGTCGATGTAGAACACGTTGGCCATCACGCCCATGACCGTATCGGACATCCGATAGGTGGCGATGAGCCCGAGCAGTAGCAGGGCTTGCCAGCGGTAACGCAGGATAAAGTCGTTGACCGGAGTCAGCACCGGAGCCAGGCCACGGCGACCCATGGCCGACAAGCACAGGCCGGTAAGCGTGATATAGAGGATCGCCCGCAGGAACGCGCGGTCTTCGAGCAGCAGGTCGAGCACGCTGGCGCCTTCGAACAGTACGCTGGCGAAGTCAGTGTTGTAGAGCTGAGTGAACATGGCCGGTACGGACACCAGCAGCACGATCAGCACGAACACCGATGCCAATTGGTGCACAAAGCTATAGCGTCCGGCCTGCAATTGAGTACGCAGAGGCACCGGCGGTTCGCGCATGAACAGGGTGGTCAGCAGTGCCGGGATCATCAAGACGCCGAACAGCACGTAGGTGCCGGTCCACGCCGCATGCTTATAGTTGAAGCCGGTGGAACCGAAGCCTTCGGCGAAGAACAGTGCGCCGGCCGTCGCCAGCAGGGCCGCGACCCGATAACCGGCCATGTAGCTGGCTGCCAACGCGGCTTGGCGAGTTTCGTCGGCGATTTCCAGGCGATAAGCGTCGACGGCGATGTCTTGCGTCGCCGAGGCGAAGGCGACGACCACGGCGATGGCGATCAGCCAGGACAGGTGTTTTTGCGGGTCGCAGAAGCCCATGCCGATCAGGCCGAGAATCACCAGTGCCTGGGCCAGTACCAGCCAGGAGCGTCGTCGGCCGAGCTTGCCGAGCAATGGCAGGCGCCATTGGTCGAGCAGCGGGGACCAGACCCACTTAAAGGCATAGGCCAAGCCGATCAGGCTTGCATAGCCGATGGTTTCGCGGGCAACACCGGCCTCGCGCAGCCAGACTGAAAGCGTCGAAAAGACCAGCATGTAGGGCAGGCCGGCGGCGAAACCAAGCAGCAACAGCACGAGTGTCGAGGGGCTGGCATAGGCGGCGAGCGCGGCGCGCCAGGTTTTACGGGGCATGGGCTGGAGTCTGCCTCAAGGATTACGGAAACAAAGCGCGCACTCTAACCGCTGTGCTCTACCGGGCGCCACCCATGGCGCTGAATATCAACACGATTGTTCAGGATACTGATGCCTTCCATGCGCAATCGGGCCCGTTGTTCATCCCCCGAAGGGCTGCCCACGGGCAGGCTGATCCGACCGCCGGCACCCAGCACACGGTGCCAGGGCAATTTGGTGTCGCCGGGCAATTGGCTCAGTGTGCGCCCGACCCAACGGGCAGCACGACCCAATCCCGCCAGCTCGGCGAGCTGACCATAACTCACGACCTTTCCCTCGGGCACTTGTGCCAGGGTCAGGTAGAGCGCCGTGCGTCGGATTTGCGCCGCGCTTTCGGTTTCAGCGGTTGAGTCGGTCACGTCCCGGGTTTCCTGAAAAATGCGCAATTGACCGTCTGTAGAGTAAATCCTGAATTGCCTATTGAGAAATGAACTCAATAGAAATAGTCGGGTCAGTCCTTGTCATGGCCTTATTCGTAAGGATAATGCCGACTTTTTTTCGCAAAGTTGAGCCTTCGATTCGCTTATGTTGTCCAGAACCTTGCTGTGCCTCGCTGTCGTCAGTGCTTCCACTCCCTTGCTTGCCGATACCGTCTGGTTGAAGAACGGTGACAAGTTGAGCGGCAAAATCACCGTCTTTGATGGTGGCAAACTGCTGATTCAGACCGAGTACGCGGGCGCGGTCCCGATCGACTGGAAACAGGTCAAAACCCTGGAAAGCGATCAGCAACTGCTGGTCAAACAGGATGCCTACACCGGCGAGAAGGCCAAGTCGCTGCACGCGGCAGAGGACGGCAAAGTCACCCTGGCCAACGGCGATGGCCCCAAGACCGTGGAACTGGCCAGTATCCAGCAGATGCTCAAGCCCAAACCGGTGGTTGAGGATTTGGTGTGGAAAGGTAATGTCGACATGGCGCTGGATTATCAGCGTGCCGAAAAAGATACTGATGATTATGACGTTGGTTTCAAAACCACCGCGCGTCATGGTCGGTGGCGTCATACGGCGGAAGGTGAGTACAACCGAGAGTTCCAGGATGACGTCGTAACCACTGATAACTGGCGTGCCGAATATTCTCTCGACCGATTCATCACCGAGAAGTGGTTCTGGCAAGGCCGTTTGAATTACAAGCGTGACCAGATCGAAGAGCTCGCCCGCCAGCGCACCATCGGTACCGGCCCCGGTTATCAGTTCTGGGATAACGAACTGGGCGCCTTCTCCTTGGGCTCGCTCCTGAACAACACGGACTATGAGTATTCCAACGGCAAGAAGGAAAACTTCTACTCCCTGGCGATGAAGTGGGACTACAACCGCTATCTGGTCGGCAAGAAGGTTGAGTTCTTCACCAATGGCGAGGTCGGCAAGCCGCTGTCGGGCGTGGCGGATTACGCCCTCGATGCCGAGGTCGGCCTGCGCTACAAAGTCACCGATTGGGCGTCGCTGAACCTGAAAGCCGAGAAAGACATCATCAGCGGTAGCGATGAGGCTGACCTGAGCAAGACTCGATATACCGCAGGGTTTGGCGTGACCTGGTAACACTGAAAGATCAAAAGATCGCAGCCTTCGGCAGCTCTTACACAGGATTGAGGTACACCCTGTAGGAGCTGTCGAAGGCTGCGATCTTTTTTGGCCATGCAAAACACACAGGCACAAAAAAGCCCCGCTTTTAAGGGCGGGGCTTTTTACTAAAGCAGTTACAAGTTAGATAACTTGAACTTCTTCAGCTTGCATGCCTTTCTGACCGCGGGTAGCGATGAAAGAAACCTGTTGGCCTTCTTTCAGGCTTTTGAAGCCGTCGGATTGGATAGCTTTGAAGTGAACGAACAGGTCGTCACCGGATTGTGGAGTGATGAAGCCGAAGCCTTTTTCATCGTTGAACCACTTAACGGTACCGGTTTGGCGATTAGACATGGTGTAACTCCTTGAACAAAGATAACTGCGACGCAGGAAGAACCCTGGCCGAGACTGAGTGCAAAGAGCAGGAAAAATTCTTGTAGATGGTTGGATCGAAATTCAACATATCGTGTAGAGATTCTCAGTGACACAAGCAGCACAGTGGCGCCACCTTAACCCTTTTTCCGGAACGTGCCAATGGTTCTTGCGAAGGTTTCTCTGTTTTCATGACTGACGGTGCATCGAATAGCGGTGAAGGCCCGGAATTCACGGGGGATCGTCGAGAATTGTCTCCCGGACTTTGAACCCGGAGCGCCTGCCCGGTAAGATGCCGGACAGAATTTTTCCACCTCGCTATTCAGGACACCCGCCATGAGCATCAAATCGGACAAGTGGATTCGCCGCATGGCGCAGGAACACGGCATGATCGAGCCTTTCGTCGAGCGCCAGGTGCGCGGCAGCGACGATAGCCGTGTGATCTCCTACGGCGTGTCCAGCTACGGCTACGATGTGCGTTGCACCAATCATTTCAAGGTGTTTACCAACATCAATTCGGCGATCGTCGACCCGAAAAACTTCGATGCTGGCAGCTTCGTCGACATCCACAGCGACGTGTGCATCATTCCGCCGAACTCCTTCGCTCTGGCCAGCACCGTCGAATACTTCCGCATCCCGCGTAACGTATTGACCATTTGCCTGGGTAAAAGCACCTACGCGCGTTGCGGCATCATCGTCAACGTCACGCCGCTCGAGCCTGAGTGGGAAGGTCACGTGACACTGGAGTTCTCCAACACCACCAACCTGCCGGCGAAAATCTACGCGAACGAAGGCGTGGCGCAGATGTTGTTCCTTGAGTCGGACGAAGAGTGCGAAGTCTCCTACAAGGACCGTGGCGGCAAGTATCAGGGCCAGCGTGGCGTGACCCTGCCGCGTACCTGAGTCAGCCGTCTGACAAACCGTTGGAATTCCTGGGCGGGCGTACACTCTATGGAATGTACTGCTCCGATTCGCGCAAGGCGGATCGGGCCATCGCTCAGGAGTGCTTCATGAAGATCGATCCGCGAATAAGTGCCGAACTGGCAAGGCTTGAGCCCAATCAGGTTGGCGTGCTGGCCTGGTCCTTATTGGCACATCCGCCAGTCAGCATGGCAGGGGGCATCCCCGGTCAGCCTGATCCCGACACCCCCAACGAACAGCCGACAGAGCCCGGAGAGCCCACGCTGCCGGATGAGCCGCCTCCTGCGCCTGTTGCCTAAGATTCTGTAGGAGCTGCCGAAGGCTGCGATCTTTTGATCTTAAAAAATCAACATCAAAAGATCGCAGGCTTCGCCAGCTCCTACGGTGATCCGTAGCAGTGGGCGAAACCTGTGCTTATTTCAGGTTGCCGCTGAGGAATTGCTTCAGTCGCTCACTCTTCGGATTACCCAGCACATCCTCTGGCGCACCTTCTTCTTCTACCAGACCCTGGTGCAGGAACAGCACCTGGCTCGATACCTTGCGGGCGAAGCTCATTTCGTGGGTGACCATGATCATGGTCCGGCCTTCTTCGGCCAGGCCCTGGATCACCTTGAGCACTTCGCCGACCAATTCCGGGTCGAGCGCCGAGGTCGGTTCGTCGAACAGCATGACTTCCGGTTCCATGGCCAGTGCGCGGGCAATGGCTACCCGTTGTTGCTGGCCGCCCGAAAGGAATGCTGGGTACTGATCCGCGACGCGGGCCGCCAGGCCAACCTTGTCGAGGTAACGCCGGGCGCGGTCTTCGGCCTCTTGCTTGCTGCAACCCAGTACCCGGCGCGGGGCCATGGTGATGTTTTCCAGCACCGTCATGTGGCTCCACAGGTTGAAGTGCTGGAACACCATGGCCAGGCGGGTGCGGATCCGCTGCAGTTCATCTGCATCGGCCACGTGCATGCCATGGCGATCCTTGATCATGCGGATCGACTGGCCGTCCAGGCTCATGGCGCCGTCGTTGGGTTGTTCGAGAAAGTTGATGCAGCGCAAAAAGGTGCTTTTGCCTGAGCCGCTGGCGCCAATCAGGCTGATGACGTCGCCGGTTTTGGCCTTGAGCGAAACGCCTTTGAGCACCTGATGATCGCCATAGCTTTTATGCAGGCCTTCAATGGTCAATTTGTACATGGGGCATGCATCCTCAAGGCGAAAGTAGGTAGCCGCTGCGATAGGCTTCGGTGCCCGCGACGTGGGCGATCACCATGCCGGCAGTGGCCATGCGCCGCAGCGAACGGGCGTACATCAGCCCGGCGGCGGTGCAATGAACAGGGGTGACGCGATCATTGATCGGGTCGATGATTTCGGCGATCAGTTGCCCGGCCTCCAGGTATTCCCCAGGCAGGGCCGTGAACACCAGCAGCCCGCCCACCGGCGTCGCCACCGGTTCGACGCCGGCCAGCGGTGTGGCCGGGTAGGGCAGTTCCGGTAATGACGCCGGCTCACCGGCAATCGCGCCGAAATGAATCAGATAATCGATCAGCGCCTGGCAATCGAGGCTGGCCAGCGGGTGATTGACGTCACCCTGGCCGCGCAATTCGACGGTGACTGAAAAACTGCCCAGCGGAATCTCGAACTGCTCGCCGAAGCGCTCTTTCAGCTGCCACCAGAGCAGGGTGAAACATTCATCGAACGACTGGCCGCCAGAGTCGGTGGCCAGCAGGCTGGCTTCGGAACCGATGTAGCGCGCCAGCGGCTCGACCTGCGGCCAGGCCTCGGGCGTGGTGTAAAGGTGCGCCACGGCTTCGAAATCGCAATGCAGGTCCAGCACCATGTCTGCATCGCAGGCCAGTCGTTGCAGGGTCAGCCTTTGGGATTGCAGTTGAGTGCCTGCGGTCTGCCGCGCCAACGCCTTACGCAGGCGGTCGCGGATCAATTCAAGGTTGTGTTGCGGATCGTCGCCGAGCAAGCCTTCGATTTCGTTGCCGACTTCTTCACTCAAATCGACAAACCAGCGATTGAAGTTCTGCCCGCTTTCCAGCTCGTAGCGGCCCAGTGGAACGTCCATCAACACCTGTTCCAGGCCGACCGGGTTGGCCACGGGCACCAGCACTATTTCGCTGTGCAGCCGGCCGGCGGCTTCCAGCTCCGCCAGACGTTGCTTGAGGTGCCAGGCCACCAACATGCCGGGTAATTCATCGGCATGCAGGGAGGACTGGATGTAAATCTTGCCTTTGGCCGACTGCGGGCCGAAGTGGAAGCTGTGAATCTGTCGCACGGTCCCCGGCAGCGGGGCCAGCAGGTCATGAATCTGGTGGCGCATGTACGAGTTGTCCTAGTGAGTCGGCCCGAGGAAGGCCAGCCATCGGCGTTCGGCGAGGCGAAACAGGCCGACCAGCGCAAAGGTAACGGTCAGGTAGATCAGCGCGGCGATGCCGAACGACTGGAATGTCATGAAGGTCGCCGAGTTCGCATCACGAGCGACTTTCAATACATCCGGGATAGTCGCGGTGAACGCCACGGTGGTCGAGTGCAGCATCAGAATCACTTCGTTGCTGTAATAAGGCAACGAGCGACGCAGGGCCGACGGCATGATGACGTAGGCATAAAGCTTCCAGCCTGTCAGACCGTAGGCCTTGGCCGCTTCGACTTCACCATGCGCCATGCTGCGAATCGCCCCGGCGAAGATCTCCGTGGTGTAGGCGCAGGTATTCAGGGCGAAAGCCAGGATCGTGCAGTTCATCGCATCGCGAAAGAACGCATCGAGGATTGGCTGGGCACGCACGGCAGCCAGGCTGTAGATGCCGGTGTAGCAAATCAGCAGCTGGATATACAGCGGCGTACCCCGGAACAGGTAGGTGTAAAACTGCACCGGCCAGCGGACGTAGACCTTGGGCGAAACCCTGGCGATGGACAGCGGGATCGACACCACAAAACCGATGAAGATCGACGCGCTGAGCAGCCACATGGTCATGGCCAGGCCAGTGATGTTGTAGCCGTCGGTATAAAGGAAGGGTCTCCAGTATTCCTGCAAGAGTTCGATCATCGTAGCGCCTCCCGGGAACCGGCGGCGTAGCGGCGTTCGAGCCAGCGCAGGACGACGTTGGAGGCACTGGTGATCAGCAGGTAAATCAATGCGGCAAGCACCAGGAAGTAGAACAGTTGATAAGTGCTTTTACCGGCGTCCTGTGCGGCTTTGACCAAATCGGCGAGGCCGATGATCGAAACCAGCGCGGTGGCCTTGAGCATCACCATCCAGTTGTTGCCGATGCCCGGCAGGGCGAAGCGCATCATTTGCGGGAACACCACGAGACGAAAACGCTGACCGCGTTTTAGGCCATAGGCGGTGGCGGCTTCGACCTGGCCCCGCGGTACGGCGAGAATCGCGCCACGGAAAGTTTCAGTGAAGTACGCGCCATAAATGAAGCCCAGGGTGATGACCCCGGCGCTGAACGGGTTAATTTCGATGTATTCCCATTCCATGAAATCGGTAAAAGAGGTCAGCCAGGTTTGCAGGCTGTAGAAAATCAGCAGCATCAGCACCAGGTCCGGCACCCCGCGAATCAGGGTGGTGTAGATCTGGGCCGGTACGCGCACCAGTTTGACTTTTGACAGCTTGGCACTGGCACCGAGCAGACCGAGCAATACGGCCAACAAAAGTGACAACACCGATAATTTGATGGTCATCCAGGTGCCTTCCATCAGCAACGGACCGAAGCCCTTGAGGCTGAAGGCAGAGAGCCCCAGGTTTTGTAATAGGTTTTCGAACATAAATCAGCAACCTGATCGGGTAAAAAAAGCGCCCATCGCGAGATGGGCGCCGGGCATTATTTGCCGCTGTACAGATTCAGATCGCCAAAGTGTTTCTTCTGAATGGTGGCGTAGGTGCCATCGTCGTGTAACGCTTTGATACCTTTATTCAAAAGGTCTTTGAGGTCTTTGTTACCTTTAGAGATACCGATAGCTGTTTTCGACGGTAGCAATTCGCTGTCGACCGGCTTGCTGACTTCGTAGCCTTCGCCTTTTGGTGACTTCAAGAAGCCCAGTTCGGCTTGCAGCATGTCCTGGATTGCTGCGTCGAGGCGACCGGACATCAGGTCCGAATACACCTGATCCTGGTTCTGATAGGCCTGGGTTTTCACGCCAGCCTTGTCCAGCACGGCCTTGGCGTAGGCTTCCTGGATGGTGCCTTGCTCATAGCCGACGGTCTTGCCCTTCAGCGAAGCGACATCTTCGCTCAGGCCGGAACCTTTCTTGAAGACATAAGCGGTTGGGCCGGAGAACAGCTCGTCGGAGAAGTCGATGACTTTTTCGCGGGCCGGGGTGACGGTCATCGAAGAGATCACACCGTCGAATTTATTGGCTTTCAAGCCCGGAATCATGCCGTCGAAATCGCTTTCGACCCATTTGCACTTGACCTTCAGTTCGGCGCAGATTGCATTGCCCAAGTCGATGTCGAAACCTACCAGGCTGCCGTCAGCTGCTTTGGACTCGAACGGCGCATAAGATGGGTCAACGCCAAAACGCAATTCTTTGTATTCCTTGGCCAGCGCGGAGCCGGCAGCCATGCACAACGCCAGTGCAGAAAGGGTCAGCAATGCTTTTTTCATTATTCAATCCCTAAGAACCAATATGAGCGCTTGTGGCGCAGAAGTACTGTTACTGGAAAGCGTAAGACCTATTCAAAGTAGCAATTTCCGAACCAGAGTCCCGAACAAGCGTTTAAAAGGTAATACAAGAAGTGGCAAAGCGCGATGTGTGCACGAAAATGGGCATCGCCAAATTCCTGCGCCAGGGTGGTGCGTAGCGGCTTGCCCGCTGTAGCAGCTGTCGAGCCCCAGCGAGGCTGCGTTCGGCTGCGCAGCAGTCGTAAAATCAGAAACTGCGGTACGTCAGGCAATCCGCGTTAACCGGTTCACGACTGCTTCGCAGCCGAACGCAGCCTCGCTGGGGCTCGACAGCTGCTACAGCAGGCTTCGCCAGCTGATCAGTCCACAGAAATCAGGTCAGGCGAGCAAATCCTGCAACGTCGCCAAGCTGTCAGCGTCCTCCACCGACTTGTCCTGCCGCCAACGCAGCATCCTCGGGAACCGCACCGCAATCCCGCTCTTGTGTCGTTTCGACAGGGCAATGCCCTCGAATCCCAGCTCAAACACCAGGGTCGGCTTCACACTGCTCACCGGTCCGAATTTTTCCACCGTGGTCTTGCGTACGATGCTATCGACCTGGCGCATTTCTTCGTCAGTCAACCCAGAGTAGGCCTTGGCGAAAGGCACCAGCGTTCGCCCGCGGGCAGAGGGCGGGCCGTCCCACACAGCGAAGGTGTAATCGGTGTAGAGACTGGCCCGGCGGCCATGACCCTGCTGGGCATAGATCAGCACCGCATCGACGCTGAACGGGTCGACTTTCCATTTCCACCACACCCCCATGTCCTTGGTCCGCCCGACGCCATACAGCGCATCGCGGGCCTTGAGCATCATGCCTTCGACGCCCAACCTGCGGGAGGCTTCTCGTTGGCGGGCGAGGTCGAACCAGTTTTCACCGGTCAGCACGGGCGAGCTCAGTAACACCGGGTTTGCGCAGGTGAGGATGAGTTGTTCCAGCTGAGTGCGGCGCGTGGCTTGAGTCTGGTTACGCCAATCCTCACCCTGCCATTCCAGCAGGTCATAGGCCTGGACGACCACGGGCACTTCATCGAGGATTTTTTTGCTCAGCATTTTACGGCCGATCCGCTGTTGCAACAGGGCGAAAGGCTGCACGGAAGGGGACGACGGCGATTGTGGGTCGAAGGCGTCCTTGGTGCCTGGTTGTGTGGCTTTCCAGGCGACGACTTCTCCGTCGATCACCGTACCGTCGGGTAAGCCATGAACCAGGCTTTCCAGTTCGGGGAAGCGTTCGGTCACCAGTTCTTCACCTCGCGACCAGATCCACAGGCGCCCATCGCGCTTGACCACTTGGGCGCGGATGCCGTCCCACTTCCATTCCACTTGCCACTGACTGGCCGGTCCGAGCAGGGTTTCGAACTGCTCGACCGGGTGCGACAACGCATGGGCGAGGAAAAACGGGTACGGCTGGCCACCTCGGTGGGCATGTTCATCGGGTGATTCGGGGGCGATCAGCTTCAGGTAACTGGCGGCGCTTGGGCGGTTCGACAGATCGGTGTAACCCACCAGCCGCTGGGCCACGCGCTTGCTATCGAGCCCAGCCATCGCCGCTAGCGCGCGAGTGACCAGCAATTTGGAGACTCCGACACGGAAACTGCCAGTGATCAATTTGATGCACAGCATCAGACTCTGGCGATCCAGTTGCGCCCACAGGGCGGGCAAGCATTCGGCGAGGGTCAGCGGGGGCGCGTTACGCAGCGGCAGCAGTTTGTTTTCAATCCACACCGCCAGCCCGTCGGTAGAGGTGTGGTGCGTTTCGGGCAGCACCAGCGAGATGGTTTCCGCCAGATCACCGACGGCCTGATAACTTTCTTCGAACAACCAGGGCGAGAGTCCGGAAAACGCTGTTGCCATTTCCCGCAGCATTCGTACCGGCACCAATTGCCGAGGTCGTCCACCGGACAGAAAGTACACCGCCCAGGCGGCATCTTCAGGCGCGGCCTGGGCGAAATAGTTCTGCATCGCCGTCAGTTTGGCGTTGCTCGAGGTGGTGGCGTCGAGTTCGGCATACAAGTCGGCGAAGGCTTTCATGCCAGCACCTCAGCGCTCTCGGGTTCGAGGACTGTGGTGTCTTCATCATCGCCGTATTCGGTGCTGAAACTCATGGCATCGAGGCCTAGTTCGCGCAGATGGCGCACCAGCACTCCAATCGAACCATGGGTGACGATCACGTGTTCGGCTCCGGTTTGTTCGATAGCCCAGAGCAGGCCGGGCCAGTCGGCGTGATCGGACAGCACGAAACCGCGGTCCACGCCGCGCCGCCGCCGTGTTCCGCGCAAGCGCATCCAACCGCTGGCGAAGCCATCGCTGTAGTCACCGAAACGCCGTACCCAAGGGCTGGCACCCGCCGAAGGCGGCGCGAGAACCAAGGCTTTGCGCATCATCGGGTCATGTTTTTTTACGTCGCCGGAATAGATCGTTGGCGGTAAATAAATGCCGCTCTCGCGATAAATCCGATTGATGGGTTCAACTGCGCCATGTACCAGAATGGGACCGAGGCTGGCATCGATGCCGTGGAGAATCCGCTGAGCCTTGCCGAAGGAATAGCAGAACAGCACGCTGGTTTTGTCGGCTGCGGCGTTGGTCTGCCACCATTGATTGATCTCGGCAAAGATTTGCGTCTGGGGTTGCCAGCGGTAAATCGGCAGGCCGAACGTCGATTCCGTGATGAACGTGTGGCAACGCACCGGTTCGAACGGCGCACAGGTGCCGTCGGGTTCGGTTTTGTAATCCCCCGAGGCGACCCAGACTTCTCCGTCGTATTCCAGGCGCACCTGGGCCGAGCCGAGCACGTGGCCCGCGGGGTGAAAGCTCAGTTTTACGCCGCGGTGCAGCAATGGCTCGCCATAGGGCAGAGTTTGCAGATTGATGTCCTGGCCCAGACGCGCGCGCAGAATGCCTGCACCCGGTGCCGCCGCCAGATAATGTTGATTGCCACGGCGAGCATGGTCGCTGTGGGCATGGGTGATTACGGAGCGTTCGACCGGCTGCCATGGGTCGATATAGAAATCACCAGGCGGGCAGTACAAACCTTCAGGACGGGCGATAACAAGGTCCATATTGTTACCCAAATGGAGAGGCCTGCTAGCTAGGAGGTTTACGCGAGACGAGAAGTTCTATTTATTTTCGAGGAAGAATGGAGGCGTTAATCAGGCCGCTTTCGCGAACAAGCCAGTTAAGGTTTTTAGAGAGGAACATCGTACTTGTGGCGAGGGAGCTTGCTCCCGTTGGGGCGCGCAGCGGCCCCGAATCTGCCACCGAGGGAATCCAGATAGAACACCAGCGTCGGTTTTGCGACTGCTTCGCAGCCGAGCGGGAGCAAGCGCCCTCGCCACAATGGATATTCAGCATCAATGGGACCGACAGCATACTTTCGCGAGCAAGCCCGGTCCCACTCGAGGTTATTTGCCAGGCGTCAGCGTCAACCGCGTCTTGCCATACACCTTGTCAAAGTTCTGCGGCTGCATCGGCAGGCTCATGTATTGCCCCTTGAGCCATGGATCGACGCTGTCGAGATAGTGCGGGCTGGCCGGGTTGCCGGATTGACCGGTACCGTTCTGGCCCATCAGCGGTTCGGCCTGGCCGAAATCGACGATAAAGCGCATGGCCGGCGCCAGCGTGGTGTTGAAGTCCTGACCCCAGGTGAACGCAGCGGTGTTGAGTGTGGTGTGGTCGCCACCGGCCGCCAGTGGACCGCGTACGGTCTGGCCACTGGCGTTCTTCCACTCGTAGCGATGCAGTTTGCCCCACTGCCAGGCTTTGTGATCACCGCCCAACTGGCTGTCACCCGCGCTGATCGCGGCCGCGAGGCTACGGGCGAGGATCGCCGGTTTGTCTTCTTTCTGCGGGGTGCGCAGATCGTCCCAGAACGGACTGTCCTCACGCCCCAGCAGATGATCGGCCTGAGCCGCGTAAGACAACTTGCCGTTGGCGATAAAGGCTTTCCACGCCGGAGTGCTTTCCGGGCCCAGATCATCGAGGAAAATCTGCTTAGTGCTTTCCTGCAGGAACAGCTCGTAGATCGCCGCGTCGGCGGAGGTCGTGCTGAGTTTGCCGTCGAAAGCCATCAAGCGCGTATAAGCCTCACGAGCCTTGCCGCGATCGGCAACCGGCAGCGCTTCGATGGCCTGTTTGAGTGGCTGAGCCATGCCCGGCGCTTCAAACACCTTCTTCAGCTTGGCGGCGAAGGTGGTGGTCTGGTCGTATTGCATGGCGATCAGGCTACGTGTGTCGTGCTTGCCCACGCCCGCCAGTTCGGCCATGCGCTCGCCGCGCTCCGGCGCTGACCAGGAATTGGACAGCTGCATGCCGTAGCCATGGGGAATGACCCGCTGGTTGGCGGTGCCGAGCCAGCCTTGAGCCGGGTCCTGGTCATACGGATGGAGCATCGGGTCGGCGTAACCGTCCCAGTCGTAGCGACCTTCCCAGCCCGGCGACGGCAGCAAGCCTTCGCCTTCGCGACGGTTTGGGTAGCGACCGGTAACTTGCCAGCCGATGTTGCTGGCATCGGCAAACACCAGATTCAGGGCAATGGCGCGGATCTCACGGCTGGCGTCCGAGGCCTTCTCGACGCTCTGGGCTCGGGACAGATCGAAAAAGGCGTCCAGGGTTTTGTCGTCGGTGAAGTTCGGCGTCTGCAAGGCCAGGCCGAAACCATTCGCCAGCGCGGTGCCTTGAGCGCTGTTGAGCAGCGGCCCGTGACGGGTTTCGTACACGGCTTCGCGAATCGGCTTCTGGCCTTTAACGAAGTAGGTTTCGTTACGCACGATCGCCGGCTGCCATTTGCCGCTGACTTCGTAGGAAAGGCCATTGCCCTGACGTTTGATTTTTTCCAGGAACAGGTCCTGGTTGTCGCCCATGACCGTGGTCATGCTCCACGCCACTTTGCCGTTGAAACCACCGAGCACCATGGGTAACCCGGCAATGGTCACGCCGGAGGCCTGGTATTTCGGCGCGCGAATCTGCACGTAACTGAACAGCGACGGCACGCCCAGCGGCCCATGGCTGTCGCTGGCCAACAGGCTTTTGCCGCTGCGGCTGCGTTGCGGGGCAATCGCCCAGTTGTTCGAAGACGTGGCGCCCAGCAGGTTCAGGTCGGACAGTTGACCGATGGATTTGCTGATTTCGCTCAACCCCGGGATTTGCCCGTTGAGTTTGATGCCTTGAAGTTTTTCCGCTTCTGCGACTGGCAGTTTTTCGTCGGGAGCGGATGGCGCAAGCCACGCCAGTTTGTCGGTACTGACCGTCTGGGCCAGCATCAGCGAGGAAATTTCTTCCGGCAGGTTCGCCGATTGACTGAAATTTAGCAGGCAGAAAATCAGCGCCGAATCTTCCGGTTTCCAGTACTCCGGTTTGTAGCCAGTGGCCGCGAGGTCGGCAGGCAGTTTGTCGCGGTAGCGGAACAGGTAGGCGTTAACCCCACGGGCATAGACTTCGAAGAAACGCTTGAGGCGTGGCGAGGAGGCCTTGTACAGCTCACCCGCGCTTTTCTTCAGATGGACTGCACGCATGTAGCGGTCGGCGTCGAGCAGGTCCGAACCGGACATCTCCGCCAGACGGCCTTGGGCGAGCAAACGCAGAGTGACCATTTGGCTGATGCGGTCGCTGGCATGCACGTAGCCGAGGGTGAACAGCGCATCGTGGAAGCTGTTGCTCTCAATCAGCGGCATGCCCATGGCATTGCGTCGAATCGAAACGTTCTGCGCCAAGCCTTTGAGCGGTTGCACGCCTGAGGCCGGCGGGAGGGTGTCTTGAGTGTTCCAGGTCTGACAACCCGTCAGGCTTAAAACACCGGCCACTGCTGCGGCAACGCCGAACCGGGGAAGAAAATGTGTGAGGGCTGGCGAGGCCATGGCAAAGCTCCTGCGGGGGTAGTGGTGCCCCGCCTCGAAAGTCGCTGTTCAGTGTTGACGGCGTCTAATGTCGTCAGACTGCGCTGCCGCTCCTCGCCATAGCGGGCTATGACTCGTCGCGGCGCCTTGCCTGACAACATTAGCCACTCGCCAAAACTGAACGGACTTCCGAGGCGGGGCACAATAAAGGCGCTACGTTAGTGAGCAGGAGGTGGGCGCGCAAGCGGGGTACAGATCTTATTTCGGGATTTAATTGTTAAACCCAAAAGATCGCAGCCTTCGGCAGCTCCTACGGGTGTACGCCGATCCCCTGTAGGAGCTGCCGAAGGCTGCGATCTTTTGATCTTTCTCTATCAGGATTTAGGCGGATTAATCTTGGCCACCAACGCATACGCCTTCAGCGTCGCCGGGCGGTTCTGGATGTGGTTGAACCAGCGCAGCACGTTGGGGAAGTCTTCCAGATTCTGGCTCTGCCACTTGTGAGAAACGATCCACGGGTAGATCGCCATGTCGGCAATACTGTATTCGCTGCCAGCAACAAAGTCATTGTTGGCCAGTTGCTTGTCGAGCACGCCATAGAGGCGGGCAGTTTCGTCGATGTAGCGCTTGATCGCGTAGGGGATTTTTTCCGGTGCGAATTGGCTGAAGTGATGATTCTGCCCGGCCATCGGCCCCAGGCCTCCCATCTGCCAGAACAGCCATTGCAGCGCTTGTTGGCGACCGCGCAGGTCTTTGGGCAGGAACTTGCCGGTTTTCTCTGCCAGGTACAGCAGAATCGCCCCCGACTCGAACAGTGCCAACGGTTCACCGTCATCGGCCGGCTCATGATCGACGATGGCCGGGATTTTATTGTTCGGCGAGATCTTCAGGAACTCGGGTTTGAACTGGTCGTTCTGGCTGATGTTAATCGGGTAAACGTTGTACGGCAGGCCGGCTTCTTCCAGGAATATCGAAATCTTGTGGCCGTTGGGGGTGGTCCAGTAATACAAGTCGATCATGAAGTACTCCAAATCAAGAGACATCGTCAGGTACGGACAGCGACCGTCGGCATCAGGTCGTCCTGTTTGCGTTTGATGGCTTGCCAGTAGCAAGAGGTGATGCTGAAGTGCGGGGAATTCAATGCCCCAGCAGGAGAAAAGTCGGCATGGAGCTCAAGACAAACGCGGCGCTGATCATCATCGATCAACAAAAAGGCATCCTGCATCCCAAACTGGGTCGTCGAAACAACCCTCAAGCCGAAGAGCGCATCCTGGAATTGCTGGGACATTGGCGCCGAACCGGGCGGCCGGTGATTCATGTGCAGCACCTGTCCCGCTCAGAGGATTCAGTGTTCTGGCCGCAGCAATCGGGGGTGGAATTTCAGGAGCGTTTTCAACCCATGACCGGCGAGCAAGTGATTCAGAAGCAAGTGCCGGATGCCTTTTGTTCGACGGGGCTGGAGGCGCGTTTGCGCGAGGCGGGGATCGATCAGTTGATAATCGTTGGCGTGGCGACCCACAACTCGGTGGAGTCCACGGCGCGAACGGCCGGGAATCTGGGGTTTGAAGCGTGGGTTGCGCAGGATGCGTGCTTTACCTTCGACAAGGCGGATTTTTTCGGTAACGCCCATTCAGCCGAGGAAGTGCATGCGATGTCGCTGGGTAATTTGCATGGGGAATATGCGACGGTCGTCGGCACAGCAGAAATATTAACGGCTGGCTGAAAACCTGTGGGAGCGAGCCTGCTCGCGATAGCGGTGATAGTTAATGTGCCGCCGTCATCGCGAGCAGGCTTGCTCCCACAGTTGATCGGCGGTGCTCACAATTTTGTGTGTTCACAAAAGATCCCTGTGGGAGCGAGCCTGCTCGCGATAGCGATTCAACAGGCGAAAAAAATATCCGCCCGAAGCATCAAGCGCCGTGGCACTTCTTGAATTTCTTGCCATTGCCGCATGGGCAAGGGTCGTTGCGGCCGACGTCTTTCAGGGCGTTGCGCACCGGTTCCTGGTGGGCGTGGCCGCAGTTCGGGCCGTGGACATGGCCATGGTCGTGATCATGGTGGTCGTGATGGTCATGATCGTGGTTGCAGTCAGGGCCATGGACATGGGGTTGCTGAGTCATCGGGGTCACTCCGGAATTAAATCGGCGGCGATTATCACGCCATTACGCGCCAGGTGCACGTAGTGCGCGATGAATAAACCGGTTTCCAGTTCACCTTCCAGACGATAGGGAATGGGTTGGTCGGGTTTTTTCAGCAATTTCACCAGGTCCCGGACTTTCGGCCAAAGGTTGGTGCGAATCGGCACTTTAAAATGAGCGCTGCGTTTGGGGCCGACCGTGAACCAGTGTTCGTGCTCACCTTCGGCCAGCAGTATGTCCCCGAGGTGAATGCGATATTCCAGGGCGCGCACCGTCAGGTCTTGGTCATTGGGATTGTCGACGCGAAAGTGCAGCAGGAACTTCTGCTCCAGTATTTTGGCCCGGACCACCTCGACCTTGACCAGATGCACTTGCGGCTCCGGCAAGTCGTCGCCGAACCACGACGCGCAGCCGCCGAGCCCCAGAAACAGGAGCAGGGTGAGCAGCTGTAATGCGCGCCGCTGGGTGTTCATGGTCGTGTTTCTCCCTTTGTAGCAGCTGTCGAGCCCTAGCGAGGCTGCGTTCGGCTGCGCAGCAGTCGTGAATCCGGCTGACGCGGTTTGCCTGAGGCACCGCAAGTTCTGGTTTGACGACTGCTTCGCAGCCGAACGCAGCCTCGCTAGGGCTCGACAGCTGCTACAGCGAACGCAGCCTTCGGCAGCTGCTAAAGGGATCACCTCAAGCGCCAAAGTAACTCGCGCAGCACTTCTTGAACTTCTGCCCGCTGGCGCACGGGCACGCATCGTTACGCCCGGCCTTGAGTAACACGGTGGGGTCGATGAAATACCAGTGGCCGGCGTTCTGTACGAATGATGAACGTTCGCGGTGGCTGTGTTCGCCACTGCTGTCGTGCCAGCGAGCGGTGAAGGTGACGAAAGCGTGCTCCGGCTGACCGCCGAAAACCTCGGCGCTTTCGACCTCCAGGCCCAGCCAGGTGCTTTGGGCGCTCCAGTCGCTGATCGACTGGCGATCCAGGCCGGCCTGTTGTGCGGGCAGGGTGGTCGCCACCAGATAGTCGATCAACCCCAGTACATAGGCGCTGTAGCGCGAACGCATCAAGACTTCGGCGCTGGGAGCGGGGTGGCCGGCGTGGTAATGACCGCAGCAGGCATCGAGCAGCGTGCCGCTGCCGCAAGGGCAAATGGATGTACTCATTGGGTTACCACCAATATTTCCCGAAATTTTCCGGATTGGCCCAGAAGCGTGAGTTAAGCCAGTCGGGCACCTGTTTATAGTCAAGCAGATCATAGGTGAACAGGGTCAGTACTTGATCGTCGCGCTGGAAGCGTTCACTGGCTTGCAGCGCCAGGGAGAAAAAGTCCGTTTCCTGCCAACCGCATGCCGGTAAGTCGGCCAGTACCGCAATACGACTGGCATTAAGGTTACGTATGCCGCCAAGCAGATTCAGGCCGTCGCGCTTGGGCAAGTGTTCGAGACAATCGACCACCAGCGCCAGATCAAACCGTTGTGCTGCCAACTCGGCGGGCAGTGGCCCGGGTGCAGCAAAGGCGACGATGCTGTCCGGGTGCGCGAGCTTGAATGCCTCAAGCGCGGGGAATTCGCTAGCGCCAATCAGCAACAGACGCGCCGGGGCATAACGATCAAGCAAAGCGGCCAACGCCTGCTGGGGCGTGCGCGAAGAAATACCTGCAATCATCGAAGATCCTCAATCAGAGCGCCAAGACTAGCCTGCCCCAACGTCCGGGCCTAGTGTTCCTGTCTCGCGCAATTAACCAAAAAGCGGCGATCCTCCCTGAACATGGGGCAAAACAGCAATGGCGTATTGCTGGCGGAGATTAAAAGTCGGGTCTTTACTCCCTAGAATCGGTTTTAAGCCGATCCCTCAGGAGAAGAACTAGATGAGCATAATTCGGACAGCATTACCCTTGGTTCTGCTAACCAGTGTGTTGACTGGTTGCGCAGGTTTGCAGAAAACCGACTGGCCGACCTGTGCGGCGGTAGGTGGTGTCGTCGGTGCAGGGCTCGGCGCAACCGAGAGCTCGGCATGGGCGGGGTATGGCGCGCTGCTGGTCGGCGGCACGGCAGCCGCCTATTGCTGGGTGCACGGCGATGGAGATGAAGACGGCGATGGTGTGCTGGACAGTCGCGACAAGTGCCCGGGTACACCTAAAGGCGTGCGGGTCGATGCCGACGGCTGCCCTCCACCAGCGCCTGCGCCGGTGGTCGAGGAGGCTGCGGTGGTCAAGGAAGAAGTCATCGTTATCCGTGATGTGCACTTCCAGTTCGACTCGGCCAAGCTCACCCTTGCCGATAAAGACGTACTCAACACCATTGCCACGCGCCTGAAACAGGAATCCTCCAGCGCCCAACTGACCGTGACCGGTCATACCGATAGCGTCGGCAGCGATGCCTACAACCAGAAACTGTCGGATAGACGCGCCCATTCGGTGGTGGAATACCTGATTTCCCAAGGCGTGCCACGCAGCAGTTTCGTGACTGTGACCGGTGCCGGTGAAAGCCAGCCGGTGGCCGATAACAAAACTGCGGACGGTCGTGCGTTGAACCGTCGCACGGAAATCAAAATCAACCGCTAGATCCCTTGTGCTCCGCGGCTTGTACAGTCGCGGATGCGGGTCTTTACTCCTGTGTGACCGGTATGGGCCGGTGACACAGGAGCATTCACAATGAGCGTTCTCACAAGGACCGTCTTCCCGGTTCTGCTGCTTGGCAGTCTTCTGACCGGTTGTGCGACTCACAGCGATGGCACTGCCCCCCTCAATCAACGTACGTGGCCGATCTGCAGCGTCATTGGCGGACTGGTCGGTGGCGGTTTGGGAGCAATTGAAAGCAGTGCCTGGGCAGCGGGTGGAGCGGCGCTCGGGATCTTGACCGGTGGCCTGATCTGTTACGCCCAGGATGGCGATGAAGACGATGATGGCGTCTTCGATCGACGTGATCGCTGCCCCGATACGCCTGCCGATACGCCTGTCGAACATCACGGTTGCCCGCTGCCGCAATACCCGGCCAGTGTGAAACCTGTCGAACCACCGGTATCTGAAGTCATCACCCTGAACGGTAATGTGTTGTTCGCTTACAACCAATCCGACCTGATGCCCGAAGCGCGCAGTGAGCTGGATTCGCTGATGGCCAAATTGCAGAACGCCGATGTGGTGAGCGTTAAAGTCATCGGTCATACCGACAGCCAGGGTTCGGACGCCTATAACCAGAAACTGTCGGAACGTCGTGCCAGCAGCGTGGCGGCCTACCTGTTGAGTCAGGGGCTGGCGCCGAACAAACTCACCAGCGAAGGCCGGGGCGAAAGCCAGCCGGTGGCCGATAACGACACGGAAGAAGGGCGGGCGCAAAACCGTCGCGTGGAGTTGCACGTCAATCGTTAAGCTCCGTGACTAAGGCCTGTGATAGAGCCGTCGGACGACTATTCAGTGGGTCCGGCGGCCAAGTGGCGACCTTCCGGAAGAATTTTTTGTTGGCCTCTGGCTTATCCCGCGCGTAAGCCGTTACTGTGCGCGCAAAGAATAATTCTCAACGGGGGCGCGTATGAAGGTGTTTTGGGGGCTGGGAAAGTTATTGACCCTGCTGTTCTGGTTGGTGGCGCTGGTCAATCTGCTCATACCGTTTATCCATCCCTTTCACCTGCTGATCAATTTTGCAGGCAGCCTGTTGGCAGGGCTCCATCTTCTGGAGTTGGTGTTCTGCAACCGCAGCCTCAAAGGTCGAGCCCACCCTTGGCGTGATCGTCTGAAGATTGTCTTTTTCGGCGTTTTCCACCTGCAAACCATTCCGGCCCCGGCCGCTTCGAAGGCCTCCCATGCGTAAACGCTGTCTGCTCGCTGCACTTATCAGCCCATTGGCCTGCGCGCAGGTGGTGAGCGTCGAAACCAACTCGCTGATGCGTTTGCCCAACACCGCCAGTACCTTGCAACTGGAACGGCTGGAAGTCGCCGATTACGGCACCTTGCTGATTCCCTCGAACGTGACCGAAGTGACTGTCGGCGAACTGCGCCTGGGACGCGACGCGCGGATTGCCATTGTGCCGAGCGAACAAGCTCTGGCGTTGAAGGTCAGCCGTGCCGAGTTGGCCGAAGGCAGCCAGATCACTGCGCGGGGCGCGCCGGGGACTTACCTCAAGGCCGCTCGCTCCGGGCGCAATCTGGATGTGCAGATCAAAGCGTTGAACGCGCCGCAATTGTCCGTAGACGCTCGCGGTGGCGCGGGTGCTCCAGGTTTTGTCGGCCTTGATGGGGCTAATGGTCAAGCACCGGGTTGTACCTGGGGCCAGGCCGGTCGCGGCGCCGATGGCAGTAATGGCAGCGACGGCCAGTCGGGTGCGCCTGGGGCGCTGGTTCGGCTGGAAGTGCCGCGTGATTACCCGACGGAGCAGATCAAGGTCGAGGTTGCAGGCGGGGTTGGTGGCGCGGCAGGGCCGGGTGGCAAACCGGGAGCGGGTGGCAAAGCCAAGGGCTGCGTCGTCTATAAAGCCGATGGTGGCAAGAGTGGTCGTCCCGGCGCCGATGGCCAGCCAGGGCCTGCGGGAGTGGCGGGTTCGGTGAGCATTCAGCGGATGTAAGCCCTCCTGTGGCGAGGGAGCTTGCTCCCGCTGGGTCGCGAAGCGGCCCCAAAACCGGCGACCTTGTTCTTTCAGAACGTGCGCAGTGATTGATTTGCGACTGCTGCGCAGCCGAGCGGGAGCAAGCTCCCTCGCCACAGAGACTACATATTCCTCAGAACATCGGCCGAGCCGCAGCAATCGCCACCAGCGCCAACCCGACCAGCAGGTTAATCCCTACCAACCGCCGAATTTTACCCAGCACCGCCGCACCCGTCGGCCAATCCTGAGAGGCCACCGCGGTGCGCAGTTCCGGCAGCAGCAACGCCTGAATCCGGATAAACAGCGCCGTCATCACCACATACAATCCCATCATCACCTGCACATACCGCGGCGCGGTTTCAAATCCGGAGAACTGCAGATGAATCATGCCCACGCCGCTGATCGGCAAAAGCACCACGGCGATCCAGACCCAGCGGAAAAAACCTTGAAACACTTCCACCCACAGCTTCAATCGGGCAGGGCCTTCCAGCGCCTTCATCGCCGCGGGCCTCAAGACCATCCAGGCGAAAAACATGCCGCCGACCCACACCAGGGCGGCCAGGACATGCAGGGTATAAACGATGCCAAAAGGTGTCATTGAGGTACTCCGTTCTGCGCGGGATTAATTAGCGGGGTATGATAGCGGCCGATCCGAACCACTGAAAATTTATCCAGCGTTTTTTGCGCCCGACAACCAATGATCAGCACCGAACTCAAAACCACGATCCAGGGCGCCTACTCGCGTTTTCTCGAAGCCAAGAGCCTCAAGCCGCGCTACGGCCAACGCCTGATGATCGCCGAAATTGCCAAGGTCCTCGGTGCCATCGACACCGACGACGAAGGCCGGCGCAGTGGTGACCCCGCGATTGTCGCGGTGGAAGCCGGCACCGGTACCGGCAAAACCGTGGCCTACAGCCTGGCGGCCATCCCGACCGCGAAGGCCGCCGGCAAGCGTCTGGTGATCGCCACGGCCACCGTGGCCCTGCAAGAGCAGATCGTCTACAAGGATTTGCCCGACCTGATGCGCAACAGCGGGCTGAATTTCAGCTTCGCCCTGGCCAAGGGCCGCGGGCGCTACATGTGCCTGTCCAAACTCGACATGTTGCTTCAGGAAGGTCATGCGCAGACTGCCACCGCGCAGCTGTTCGAAGAAGAAGGCTTCAAGATCGAGGTCGATGAGGCCAGCCAGAAGCTGTTCACCAGCATGATCGAGAAGCTCGCCGGCAATAAGTGGGACGGCGACCGCGACAGTTGGTCGACGGCGCTGGAAGACGCCGATTGGGCGCGCCTGACCACCGATCACAGCCAGTGCACCAACCGTCATTGCCCGAACTTCGGCCAGTGCGCCTTCTACAAGGCCCGCGAAGGTATGGGCAAAGTCGACGTGATTGTTACCAACCACGACATGGTCCTGGCCGACCTGGCCTTGGGCGGCGGCGCGGTTCTGCCCGATCCGCGCGATACCATCTACGTGTTCGACGAAGGCCATCACCTGCCGGACAAGGCTATCGGTCACTTCGCTCACTACACGCGTCTGCGCTCCACCGCCGACTGGCTGGAAACCACCGCCAAGAACCTCACCAAATTGTTGGCCCAGCACCCGCTGCCGGGCGATCTGGGTAAATTGATCGAGCAGGTGCCGGAGCTGGCCCGGGAGATCAAGACCCAGCAGCAGTTCATGTTCAGTGCCTGCGAGCAAGCCGCCGACTTCAAACCCGGCGAAGACGTCGAAGGTCGCGAGCGGCCACGTCACCGTTTCGTCGGCGGGGTGATTCCCGAGCACATGCGCGAAATGGGTATCGAGCTGAAGAAGGGCTTTGCCCGCCTGACGGACCTGTTCACCCGGCTCACCGAACTGCTCAAGGAAGGCATGGACGGCGAGGTCAATATCGGCATCGCCAGCAACCAGGCCGAAGAGTGGTATCCGCTGTTCGGCAGCCTGTTGTCGCGTTCTTCGGGCAACTGGGAGTTGTGGACCGCTTTCACCGTGGAAGACCCGGAAGACAACCCGCCCATGGCCCGTTGGCTGACCCTGGCCGAAAGCGGTTCGCTGTTCGACATCGAGGTCAATGCCAGCCCGATCCTCGCGGCGGACATGCTCCGGCGCAACCTGTGGAACGTGGCCTACGGGGCGCTGGTGACATCGGCGACCCTGACCGCTCTCGGCACATTCGACCGCTTCCGCATGCGTGCCGGCCTGCCCAAAACAGCCGTCACCGCGGTGGTCCCGAGCCCGTTTCATCATGCCGACGCCGGCGTGCTGCGGGTGCCGGACCTGAAAGCCGACCCGCGTGACGCGCCGGCTCATACCGCGGCGATCATCCGCGACCTGCCGCAACTGGTCGAAGGCTCCCGTGGCACCCTGGTGCTGTTCTCCTCACGCAAGCAGATGCAGGACGTGTTCGACGGTCTGGATCGCGACTGGCGCAAGCAAGTGTTCATTCAAGGCAACCTGTCGAAGCAGGAAACCCTGAACAAGCACAAGGCGCGGGTTGATGGAGGGGATTCCAGTGTGCTGTTCGGCTTGGCGAGTTTCGCCGAAGGCGTGGATTTGCCCGGTGCGTACTGCGAGCACGTGGTGATCGCCAAGATTCCGTTCTCGGTGCCCGACGATCCTGTCGAAGCGGCGCTGGCGGAATGGATCGAGGCCCGCGGTGGCAATCCGTTCATGGAAATCTCCGTGCCGGACGCCTCGCTGAAGCTGGTCCAGGCCTGCGGTCGCTTGCTGCGGACCGAAGAAGACCGTGGCACCATCACCTTGCTCGACCGTCGCCTGGTCACGCAACGCTACGGCAAAGCTATTCTCAATGCATTGCCGCCATTCCGTCGTGAAATTTCCTGATGCACCGGTGGGCAAATAGGCCCACCGCGTTGTCTACCTCACTGCCACCGCTTTTCCACTGGCCCATTGATGGTCGCTTGGGAGATCCACGTTCCTATGATTCGCCGTTCGTTGCCTGCTGTTTTTGCCTTGATGTTCGCAGCCCCTTTGCTGGCGGCCCCTGCCGGCCAGCAAACGTTGTTCAACTTTGTGCGTCCCGCCGACGTGGTCCAGGTGGCGACCCAAGACGCCAGCCTGCCGCAATCGAACGCGGAGCAAACGGCCGAAGGCGAAGTGCTGCGTCGCGTGACTTTTAATCCGGTCGCCCAGCCGACCTTGCGCCTGACGCCGCAGACCGGTGCCTGGGACTGGTCGCAGTCGGGTGTCATGAGCCTGCGGATCCAGAGCGCGATGAACTGGGCCGTGACCTTGTACGTGAAAATCCAGAGCAACGACGGCAAGACCCTGGTCAGCCGCGTCGATCTGCCGGCCGGCCCTGCACAAACCCTGCTGGTGCCACTGCAGCCGAGTTCACCTTTGAGCCAGGGCATGAAAGCCGGCCCGCCGATGCCGATCAACTTCGAAGGGCAGATATTGCTGGCCAGCAGCACCGGTGAGCTGGACCGCAGCCAAGTGGTATCGGTGACCTTGTCGATGGATCAGCCGAAAGTCGCCCAAAGCATCCTGCTCGAGCGCTTCGGCGTGCAGGATGGCGAGGCGGTCACCAAGGCCGCTTATGGCGCTCTGGTGGATGCTTACGGCCAATCGACCCGGGCCAAGTGGCCGGAGAAGGTCAGCAGCGACGAGCAACTGAAGTCCGCCGCGGCCAAAGAACAGCAACAACTGAAAACCTGGTTGGCTGACCGCGAGAAGGCCTCGCTGGACAAGTTCGGCGGCTGGACCAAAGGCCCGGCGTTCAAGGCCAGCGGCTTTTTCCGCACCGAAAAGCGTGACGGCCGCTGGTACCTGGTGACCCCGGAAGGGCATCCGTTCTATTCCCTCGGCGTCAACAGCGTGAACCCGAGTGTCAACCAGACCTACGTCGCCGGTCGCGAGTCGATGTTCGAGTCCCTGCCCAAACCCGACGAGCCCCTTGCCAGCTATTATGGCGAAGGCGACAACCGTGGCGGCAATGGCGCCGATCAGGGCCGAGCCTACAACGCCGGTCGCTGGTACGATTTCTACGGCGCCAACCTGCAGCGTCTGTATGGCAAACCTTGCGCACCGGGCAGCGACACCAAGGCCGGTGTCGCCGAAGCGGCCAAGGCCGATGCGGTCGAGGCGACGACCGATAAGGCTGCCGAGCAATCAGCCGCTCCTGCGGCGACCGAATCCGCGGCTGGTGTTGCCGACGCGGCCAAGACCGGCGCCGTTGAAGCGTCAGTCGAAAAAGCGGCCGAGCAAACGGCCGCCGAACCCTGCAAAGTGGTTTTCGACGAACAGCGTTGGGCCAGTCATACCCTCGATCGCCTGCAAGCCTGGGGTTTCAATACCCTCGGCAACTGGAGCGCCCCGGTGTTTGGCAACGCGGACCGAGTGCCATACACCTTGCCGCTGTCGATCGTCGGCGATTACGCCAGCATCAGCACCGGTACCGATTGGTGGGGCGGCATGCCTGACCCGTTCGATCCGCGTTTCGCCATGGCCACCGAACGCGCCGTGGCCATCGCCGCTCGCGACCATCGCGACGATCCGTGGTTGATCGGTTACTTCGCCGACAATGAACTGGCCTGGGCCGGTCCAGGCGATGACCCGAAGGCCCGTTACGCGCTGGCCTACGGCACCTTGAAAATGACCACCGATGTGCCGGCCAAACGTGCCTTCCTCAAACAGCTGCGTGATAAGTACCGCAACCAGGCGGGCCTTTCCAAAGCCTGGGGCATTGATCTGCCGGCTTGGGAATTGATGGAAGACCCGGGCTTCGTGCCGCCGCAGCCGAGCATCGAATACCCGGAAATCGAAGCCGATTTCAAATACTTCCAGAAAGTGTTCGCCGACACCTACTTCAAAACCGTCTCCGATTCGCTCAAGTGGCATGCGCCGAACCAGTTGCTGCTGGGTGGCCGTTTTGCCGTCAGCACCCCGGAAGCCGTCGAGTCCTGCGCGCAATACTGCGACGTGCTGAGCTTCAATATGTACACCCTGCAACCCCAGGACGGTTACGACTTCGCCAGACTGCGCAGTCTGGACAAGCCGGTACTGATCACCGAATTCAACTTCGGCTCAGCGGATCGCGGCCCGTTCTGGGGCGGTGTGACACAACTGGCGAAAGAAGAAGACCGCGGCCCGGCCTACGCGAACTTCCTTAAACAAGCGATGAGCGAACCGTCGATTGTCGGGGTGCACTGGTTCCAGTACCTCGATCAACCGGTGACCGGTCGCCTGCTGGACGGCGAGAACGGTCACTTCGGGTTGGTGGGTATTACTGATCTGTCGTTCCAGGGCTTTGTCGACACTGTGCGCAAAAGCAATTTGCAGACTGTCGATCAGCTCGGCAAAGAGGCCGAGAAGGCCGAGAAGGCCAAAGCCGAGGCGGAAAAAGCCACCGAGAACCATGAGGGCGAGGGCGGCAAGCAAGGCGCTGCCGACAAGGGGGCGGAGCAGGGCGCCGGCCATGCGGGTGGGCATTCGGGTAATGGTCATTGAGTCTGATACACCACAAACCCTGTGGCGAGGGGGCTTGCCCCCGTTCGACTGCGAAGCGGTCGCAAAGCCAGAATTTGCGGTTTATCTGTAGAGACATGGGGGCCGCTTCGCGACCCAACGGGGGCAAGCCCCCTCGCCACAGGGATCGCACCATCGATGTCTGCGGCATTCTCAAGGCCGGGCGACCGCCCGGCCCGACCCTGTTCCCAAAACCCTCAAGGGCTGGAACAATGCGGGCCACTTTGTAGAGCGTTTATCCGGGAGAGTTGCGGGTGCAGATTCAGGGTCATTACGAGCTTAAGTTCGAAGCGGTGCGCGAAGCTTTTGCGGCGCTGTTCGACGATCCTCAGGAGCGTGGCGCGGCGTTGTGCATCCGCATTGGCGGGGAAACCGTTCTCGACCTCTGGGGCGGTACCTCCGACAAGGACGGCACCGAAGCCTGGCACAGCGACACCATTGCCAACCTGTTTTCCTGCACCAAGACCTTCACCGCCGTGACCGCGCTGCAACTGGTGGCCGAAGGCAAGCTGCAACTGGATGCCCCGGTCGCCCGTTACTGGCCCGGGTTCGCTGCCGCCGGCAAAGAATCCGTGACCCTGCGCCAGTTGCTCTGCCATCAGGCCGGCCTGCCTGCGTTGCGCGAGTTGCTGGCTCCTGAAGCACTTTACGACTGGCAGACCATGGTCGATGCCCTGGCTGCCGAAGCGCCATGGTGGACGCCGGGTCAAGGTCACGGTTATGCGGCGATCACCTATGGCTGGCTGATCGGTGAGTTGCTGCGTCGCGCCGACGGTCGTGGGCCCGGCGAATCCATCGTGGCACGGGTCGCGAAGCCTTTGGGCCTGGACTTCCACGTCGGCCTCGCCGACCAAGAGTTCCATCGCGTGGCGCATATTGCCCGTGGCAAGGGCAACTTCGGCGACGCCGCGGCCCAACGCTTGCTGCAAGTGACCATGCGCGAGCCGACGGCTATGAGCACGCGGGCCTTCACCAACCCGCCGTCTATAATGACCAGTACCAACAAACCGGAATGGCGGCGCATGCAGCAGCCGGCCGCCAATGGCCATGGCAATGCCCGCAGCCTGGCCGGGTTCTACGCCGGTTTGCTCGACGGCAGCTTGCTGGAAAGCGAAATGCTCGAGGAGCTGACCCGCGAACACAGCATCGGCGAAGACAAGACTTTATTGACCCAGACCCGCTTCGGCCTGGGTTGCATGCTCGATCAACCGGACGTACCCAACGCCACCTACGGCCTCGGCCCACGGGCGTTCGGTCACCCCGGCGCCGGCGGCTCCATCGGTTTTGCTGACCCGGAATACGATGTGGCCTTCGGCTTTGTAACAAATACCCTGGGGCCGTACGTCTTGATGGATCCACGAGCCCAACAGCTTGTGCGAGTACTGGCCACTTGTCTGTAAATCACGCTTAAGGGGGCCAGGGCTGGAACCCGAAAGCCTTTGTGGTTTCAAAGCGCTGTTTATCCGGGCTAACCCGGTCTGATTCTTCATTACTTCATTTTGTGGATATCCAATGTCATCCAATAAAACTCTCGCCCTGGCCCTGTGCTTCGCTATCACCGGTTGCGCACAAACCCCACAAAATGACGCAGACGGCGGCAGCTGGTGGCCGTTCGGTTCATCCGACAAGGTTGCGACCAAAGAGCCGGCCCCGGCCCCGGCCCCGCTAAAACCGGCTGCAACAGCACCCGTCGCCAAGGCTGACAGTGCATCCCCTTGGTACTGGCCGTTCGGTTCCGATGACGCTGCCGACAAAGTGGCCAAACCGGACGTGAAGCCGGAAGTTAAACCTGAAGCCAAACCGGCCGTTGCAGCCAAGGCTGAAGCCGATGCCGGTGGCAACTGGTGGTGGCCGTTCGGCGGCAAGGAGCAGAGCACCGCCAAGGCCGTGCCGATGCCCGACCCGAAAGTCACCCAGGCCTGGCTCGACGACTACGAACCGCGCCTGCGCGAAGCGATCAAGGACAGCAACCTGAAACTTGAGCGCCGCGAGAACGTACTGGTCGTCACGGCACCGGTAGAAGGCTCGTTCAACCCTGACCGTCCGTCCATGCTGCTGCCGGTGACCCTCGGTCCATTCACCCGTGTCGCGAAAATCCTCGAAGTCGATCCAAAGACTGCCGTGCTGGTACTCGGTCACAGTGATACGTCGGGCGCCGCACCGGCCAACGTGAAGCTGAGCCAGGAACGCGCCCAGGCAGTGGCGGCGATCTTCCGTCTCAGCGGTCTGCAGCGTGATCGCCTGATGCTGCGCGGCATGGGTGGTGAGGCTCCGCGTGCCGCCAACGACAGTTCTGAAGGTCGTGCCTTGAACCGTCGCGTCGAGCTGTTGGTAACACCGGCAAACACCATGGTCGCGTTGCTGAGCAAGTACAACATGCCGGCTCCTGCACCGGTGAAAACTATGGTCGCTGCGCAAGACATCAAGCCAGTGGCCAAGCCTGTGACCCCGGCTCCTGCAGCGAAGAAAGCGGCTGTGCCGGCGACGAAAAAGGCACCGGCCAAGAAAGCGGCTGTCAAGGCTCCAGCCAAAAAAGCAGTGGTGAAAAAGACTGCGCCCGCCAAAGCCGCTGTCGACACCAAGAAAGTCGCTGTCGCCGATGACACAAAGAAGTGATTCGTTAACCAAAAGGAATGCGCCATGACCCGGCCCTTGGCAGATATGCGTCGCGACTACACCCGAGATGGCCTGACCGAGGCGCAAGCCCCGGCCGAGCCGTTCGCGCTGTTCCACCAGTGGTTTGCCGATGCGGTGAAAACCGAGCAGGTGCCGGTGGAGGCGAATGCCATGACGCTGGCCACCGTCGATCAGGACGGTCGGCCGCATTGCCGCATCCTGCTGCTCAAGGGGTTGGACGAGCAGGGCTTCACCTTCTTCACCAACTACGAAAGCGACAAGGGTCAGCAACTGGCAGCCAATCCATTTGCGGCCATGACGTTCTTCTGGCCAGCCCTGGAGCGCCAGGTACGCATCGAAGGGCGGGTGGTGAAGGTCACGCCTGAAGAGTCCGACGCCTACTATCAGGTTCGTCCTCTGGGCAGTCGTCTCGGTGCCTGGGCCTCGCCCCAGAGCCGGGTGATTGCTGATCGCGCCGAGCTGGAAGCGCTGCTCAAGAACACCGAGCAACGTTTCAGCGATACTCAGCCTCACTGCCCCGAGCACTGGGGCGGCTATCGCTTGCTACCCGAGCGCATCGAATTCTGGCAGGGCCGTCCGAGCCGTCTGCACGATCGCCTCAACTACCGCTTGCAAGGCGCCGACTGGGTTCGTGAACGCCTGGCGCCGTAAATAGTCTACCGATCGGGATACCCTGCCGCAGCGGCCTCCAGCCACTGAGGCAGGTCCCGCCGCTTGATCTTCTGCGTTTGAGCGTTCGCCAGTTGCTGGAGCATAAAGGCTCTTTTCTGTTGGTCTTTACCCGCCAGTGACAACGCCAGATCACGGTCCATCCAGCGTTTGATCCGCACGTACAGCCACCAATGGAAGTACAAGCCGGCGACGGTCGTGACGACAATGATGAAGTAATCCATGAAAATCCTTGGGGCAGCGGCGCAGATTTTGTAATTTGACGCTACTGTGTGGTGAGTTCGAAAAAGCGCCTGTATCGGGCCTGAATGAAACCAATTTTATCCGGGTGAAGTCGTGACAGGCGTCAAGCTGCGGAGTTTAATGGATACCTGTCCTATGGAGTTTGATGCTATGCGTAAGTCTGTTCTGCTGGTTGCTTCCTTTTCCACGATGGCGATGTTGCTCACTGGCTGCCAATCGAGCTTGACCGGTGACTCCTACTCCCGTGACGAAGCGCGTCGTGTGCAGACGATTCGCATGGGTACCATCGAAGCCCTGCGTCCGGTGAAAATCGAAGGCACCAAAACCCCGATCGGCAGCGCCGCCGGTGCAGTCGTGGGTGGTGTCGGCGGTAGCGCCATCGGCGGCGGTCGCGGCAGTATCGTCGCAGCGGTCATCGGCGCTGTCGCCGGCGGCCTGATGGGCTCGGCTGCCGAAGAAGGCCTGACCCGTACGCAAGGTGTTGAAATCACCGTGCGCGAAGACGATGGCAGTATGCGCGCCTACGTGCAGGAAGTTCAGCCAAACGAAGTGTTCCGTGTGGGTGAGCGGGTGCGGATCGCCACTGTTGATGGTACGAGCCGCGTTGCGCACTAAGCGGAGCGAAGGGTAAAAGAAAACCCCGATCAGGTGACTGGTCGGGGTTTTTTGTGTCTGTTGCCTTCACGCATTGCACGTGAGTTGGAAGTAATGGTTTGAGTCGTGGATGGGCTTTCCTATCAGCCCTTCGATCGCTGACAGTTGCAACTGGGACAGGTTATAGCCTTCCCAGCCTTGTTGGTCTGAAGTCCAGCCCATGATGACTTTCAGTTGGTCATCCGATCCGTCGGGTAAATCTTCCTCGAACGCGAGGAATTCGGTTTCGATATCGAACGCTTCTACGCGATAAATCAAAACTCGGTGTCTCCTGAGGACATCCAGTTAAAGGTAGGCCAAGTGCCTCGACTGGATCACCAGCTCTCGCGGTAATCGAAAGATAGTTGGTAATCGTGGGTGCCTAGGTCAACTAGGTGGCGAAAGTGGGGTTGAATAATATCGATCCAATGGCTGCCAACATCAAAACCTCCATTGTTAATATTGTTTTCGACGGGGATGCCGAGAGCATCAAGAATTGACTCATCGTCACCTAAATCTTTAGAGGACTCTTCGCCCTGACAAATTTCGGTTTGCTTGTCATACCATTCCAACCGTAGCTTCAGTCCCATCTTCGTCTCACAAGTATTTTTTCTTGATGTTTCGTTCATTTTTAGCATCATCGCGTCGCTCACCCGTTACGGCGTCAAATGCTCCCAAATGGCTCCCATTACTTGCGCGATATACCTCCAGCTCACCATGCATCGAGTCCCATTCGTAGATCGTTTTGCCCTTTGCATCAGTCCAACGCTCTCTAAGTCCTCCACCACCTACGACGGGGTTCTTTTTCTTGGCTTTTTTTAGACCAGGAAATGCACTGATATCCTCAGTTTTTGGCGCTGGATGATACCTGTGACCAGCTGTTGGCAAGCCTTTACGAGGAGCGCTGACCACAACATATAGCGGCGACACTCCGGAACCAACCGGAAACACAAGAATGAAATCCTTGTACTCAGGCGGGTACACCGGATTCACGATGATGCTGTCAGCCGCCTTAGTTGGCGGATAAACCCAGATGTGCGGCGCTTGTGGTGCGGCTTCCAAAGCGGGGATGCCGAGGACGTTTGAACCATCCTCGACCGGTGTCCAGATCAACTCAACGCCGTCCCCAAGGTCAGCCACATGCTGACTGCCACGCAAGGTGAATTGCACGACATCGACCATTTCCCAGTCACGGTTTTTGCCGGTGTAGAACCCGTATCCCTTGAGACTGCCGTCAGCCTGTTGCTCGACCCGCAGGCGCACGCGGGTGCGGGCCTGTTTAAGGGCGCGTAGTTGATCTTCGGTGTAGAGCGAGCTGTCGCCAAGGCTCGACGGTATGACCAGGGCCACCAAGCCTGCCAAGGTGGCCGCAGCGGTGCTGGCGGCGACTGCGGGCAGTGCGGCGAACGCTGAGCCGGTCAAAGCAAAGCTGCCGAAACCTGTCGGAATCGCAGTGCCACTGATTTTCTTGAGCAGCACGACACCGCTTTCATCGGCCTCGCGAGCACCGAGCAGAACCAGCTCGCCGTAGTCTTTCAGGCTGTCAGTCGGAACAACGCCGGAGGGGTTCGTGTAGTCGATGATTGCGTCGGGCAGCTTGCAGGACTTGGCGAATACGCATCCCGCGCGGGCAACGTCGTCCTTTTTCGCAGTGACTTGAAGGCTGTCTTCGAAGATCTGCTGCCTGGCGAGCATGGCGTCGTAGGCGTTTTGCCTGGCGTCCCGCTCGGCCAATTCAGTGGCAGGCATGTAGCGGTGGGTGACGTAATGCCCGTCGCCTGATGGTGGGTTTTGAACCCGGGGAATGTCCTTGTTGCCAGCCACTGATTGTCCTTTCGCTCGTCCATCGGCAACCCCCGAAAGAGGGGCTGCGCGACGTTAACGAACGTGGCTAATCGTGGCTGTAGGACGAATCCTGAATGTCGCTAAGAGTGTTCTCTATCGTTCAGGACTGCAGCGCAGTGCTTTTGCGACTCGCCGCCGCTGTCACCGCATAACCGATCAATGCCGCCAGTATCGAGCCGGTCAGAATCCCCATTCGATCCATCCCGGCGTATTCACTGCTGCCGGGCACGAAGGCCAGGGAGCCGACGAACAGGCTCATGGTGAAACCGATGCCGCAGAGGATCGCCACGCCCAGAACCTGACCCCAGTTGGCGCCTTGGGGCAGGGTGGCGATGCCGATTTTTACCGCCAGCCAGGTCAGGCCGAAGACTCCGATGGTCTTGCCCAGCAGCAGGCCGACGGCGATGCCCATCGGCACGTCGTGGGTGAAGCTTTCGACGGTCACGCCGCTCAGTGACAGGCCGGCGTTGGCGAAGGCAAACAGCGGCAGAATGCCGTAGGCCACCCACGGATGCAGGGCATGTTCCAGGGTCAGCAGTGGCGAAGGCTCAGCGTTTTTTGTGCGCAGGGGAATGCAGAAGGCCAGGGTCACGCCTGCCAGCGTGGCGTGTACACCGCTCTTGAGCACGCAGACCCAGAGGATCAGCCCGATGATCATGTACGGCCCGAGCTTGACCACGCCGAGTCGGTTCATCCCGATCAAGGCCGCGATGCAGGCCGCAGCCAATGCCAGGGACAAGGTCGACAGTGCGCCGGAATAGAAGATCGCGATGATGATGATCGCGCCCAGGTCGTCGATGATCGCCAGGGTCATGAGGAACAGTTTCAGCGACACAGGCACGCGTTTACCCAGCAGGGCCAGTACGCCGAGGGCGAAGGCGATGTCGGTGGCGGTCGGAATGGCCCAGCCACCCAAGGCGGACGGGTTGTCGCGGTTGAGGAACCAGTAGATCAGCGCCGGCACCACCATGCCGCCAATCGCCGCCGCGCCGGGCAACACGATCTGCGATGGTTTTGACAGCTGGCCGTCGAGGACCTCACGTTTCACTTCCAGGCCGATCAGCAGGAAGAACAGGGCCATCAGGCCATCGTTGATCCACAGCAGCAGTGGCTTGGCGATTTTCAGCGCGCCGATCTGAGCCACCACGGGGGTGTCCAGCAAGCCGCTATAGAGCCACGACAGCGATGAATTGTTGATGATCAGGGCGAGAGCGGCCGCGGCGATCAATAACAGACCGCTGGCAGCTTCCAACTGAAAGAAACGCGTGAACGTGCTACGCAGAGGCAAGGTCGCTCTCCATCGATGAATTCAAAAGGTGGCACACCCTAACCCGTACCGTTAGTTGTTAAAACAAAAGTTATATTCTTTTTTGTTATATGCCGTTACAACGCGGACGGTCAGCAAAGGCCTGAGCCTAGCAGTTGCCGGACGTATTGGACCTCAGCTGTATCTGTGCATGATGTAGCTTCTTTCCTAAGCTTGTGGGCTGAGCCTTGCGACAAGGCCGACTCATTGCCAGATTCAACGAGAAAACGATCATGAACGACAACCGACAGTGGGCCCGCGAAGCCATCCGGATCATCGAAGCCGACTTCCAGCGCAGCGCCGATACCCACCTGATCCCCTTGCCGCTGCCGGGGTTGCCGGGCATCGAGTTGTATTTCAAGGATGAGTCGAGCCATCCCACCGGCAGCCTGAAACATCGGCTGGCGCGCTCGTTGTTCCTCTACGCCCTGTGTAACGGCTGGCTCAAACCCGGTGCGCCAGTGATCGAAGCCTCCAGCGGTTCGACGGCGATTTCCGAGGCGTACTTCGCCCGGTTGCTGGGGTTACCGTTCATTGCGGTGATGCCCGCGACCACGTCCAAGGAGAAGATCGCGCAGATCGCTTTTTATGGTGGCAAGAGCCATTTGGTGGACGATCCGACGCAGATCTACGCCGAGTCCGAACGCCTGGCTCGCGAACATGACGGGCACTTCATCGACCAGTTCACCTACGCCGAACGCGCCACCGACTGGCGCGCGAACAACAACATCGCCGAATCGATCTTCCAGCAGATGCGCTTCGAGCTGCACCCGGAACCGAGTTGGCTGATTTCCAGCCCCGGCACCGGCGGCACCACCGCGACGCTCGGCCGTTATGTGCGCTATCGCCAGCACTGCACCCGCGTGCTGTGCGCCGATGCCGAGCGTTCGGTGTTCTTCGATTATTACCAGACCGGCGATGCCAGCCTGCGCCTGGATTGCGGGTCACGGATTGAAGGCATTGGTCGGCCGCGGGTGGAAGCGTCGTTCCTGCCCAAGGTGATCGATGCGATGGTCAAAGTACCGGACGCGTTGTCGCTGGCGGCCATGCATTACCTGGCGCAGCGTTTGGGGCGACGGGTCGGCGGATCGAGCGGGACCAACCTGATCGGCGCCTTGATGGCAGCCCAGCAGATGGTGGCGGCGGGGGAGTCGGGGTCGATCGTGGCGATTTTGTGCGATGGCGGCGAGCGCTATGCCACCACCTATTACGATCAGGCCTGGCTCAAGGCCCAGGGGTATGAATTGAGTGGGTTGATGGATGCCGTGGCGGCCAGCGTCGAGCGCGGCGAGCCGCTGCCGGCCAGCGTGTTGCGCGCCAATATCTGAGATGTTTCAGACACTGAAGACCCTTGTGGGAGCCGGGCTTGCCCGCGATGGCGGATTCAAATTCAACAGAGATGTTGACTGATCCACCGCTATCGCGGGCAAGCCCGCTCCCACAGGTAATGTGTTGTTTCGGTATTTGTGTATCAGGCCTCCAGGCCAAGAATGTCTCGGGCCACCGCTTCGGCAATCCGAATGCCATCGACACCCGCCGACAAAATCCCGCCCGCATAACCCGCGCCTTCACCGGCCGGGAACAAGCCTTTCACGTTCAAACTCTGCATCGACTCGTTACGGGTAATCCGCAGCGGCGATGACGTGCGCGTCTCGATCCCGGTCAACACGGCGTCGTGCAACGAGTAGCCACGAATCTGCTTCTCGAACGCCGGCAAGGCTTCGCGAATCGCTTCGATGGCGAACGCCGGCAAAGCCAGGGCCAAATCACCCAAGGCGACACCCGGTTTGTAGGACGGCTCGACGCTGCCCAATTCAGTGGATGGCTTGCCTGCGATGAAGTCGCCAACCAGTTGCGCCGGCGCTTCGTAATTGCTGCCGCCCAGCACAAAGGCGTGGGATTCCAGGCGTTCCTGCAACTCGATGCCAGCCAACGGGCCACCTGGATAATCGACTTCCGGGGTGATCCCGACGACGATCCCGGAGTTGGCGTTGCGCTCGTTACGCGAGTACTGGCTCATGCCGTTGGTGACCACGCGGTTCGGCTCGGAAGTCGCCGCCACCACGGTGCCGCCCGGGCACATGCAGAAGCTGTAGACCGAACGACCGTTGCTGGCGTGGTGCACCAGTTTGTAGTCGGCAGCGCCGAGTTTCGGGTGCCCGGCGTATTTGCCCAGGCGCGCGCGGTCGATCAGCGATTGTGGGTGCTCGATGCGGAAACCCACCGAGAACGGCTTGGCCTCCATGTACACGCCACGGCCGTGGAGCATGCGGAAGGTGTCCCGGGCGCTGTGGCCGAGGGCCAGAATCACGTGTTTCGAATGGATCTGCTCGCCGCCATTGAGCTCGACACCGACCAGTTGGCCGTCCTCGATCAACACATCGGTGACGCGCTGCTGGAAGCGCACTTCGCCGCCCATGGCGCGAATCTGCTCACGCATGTTTTCGACTACACCGGTCAGACGGAACGTACCGATGTGCGGTTTGCTGACGTAGAGGATTTCTTCCGGCGCGCCGGCCTTGACGAACTCGTGCAAGACTTTGCGACCGATGAATTTCGGGTCTTTGATCTGGCTGTAGAGCTTGCCGTCGGAGAACGTCCCCGCGCCGCCTTCACCGAATTGCACGTTGGACTCGGGGTTGAGCACGCTTTTACGCCACAGGCCCCAGGTGTCCTTGGTGCGCTGACGCACTTCGGTGCCGCGTTCGAGGATGATCGGCTTGAAGCCCATCTGCGCCAGCAGCAGGCCGGCGAAGATTCCGCACGGGCCGAAACCCACGACGACAGGACGTTGCTCAAGATCAGCCGGCGCCTGGCCGACCACTTTGTAGCTGACATCCGGCGCCACGTTGACGTTACGGTCATCGGCGAATGTGTGCAGCACCGACGCCTCATCGCGAACGTTAAGGTCGATGGTGTAGATGAAGCACAGTTCGGAGGACTTTTTGCGCGCATCGTAGCTGCGCTTGAACAAGGTGAAATCGAGCAGGTCATCACTGGCGATGCCCAGGCGCTGCACGATGGCAGGGCGCAGGTCTTCTTCGGGATGGTCGATCGGCAGCTTGAGTTCGGTGATTCGTAACATGACGGGATCCGGTTCGCGGGGCGCACAACTGCGCCAAGGCGTTTGAAGCCCGCGATTATAAGCCTCAAAGGATGATTCCCGTGAGGCAAAAACGATCAGTCGTTACGCGATCCGCCAAAATACCCACAGCCGCGTTGCACCTGGCCATCGATGCGCAGCTCGGCGCTCATGTGCTGCACGCTGCCGGTGCTGCTGTCGACACAACGTTGCGGCGCGACCCAGAGCTCGATGCGCTGATTATTGGCTTCGGTGCTGAGGTTGAAGCGGCCGTCGCCCAGTTGCTCTTCAACGTACGGCAGGGCCAAGGGCGGCTGGCCGGCGCGGTCGATGACCATGCCTTTGCCACTGACTTTGACGTTCCATTCAGGGCCATGGCCGGCGGCGCGCAGAGTCAGCTGTTTGAAATTGGGATCGTCGCACGCTGTGCCCGAGCGTTCGACTCGGTACAGCTGCTCCAGATCGAGCCGGCTATCGGCACCACCGGCAACGATCCGGCCACGCACGTCGGCAAACAACTTGCCTTGGTCGTCGGCCAGGGCCGCGGCCTCTTGCAGGACGCTGGTGCCGCCGGTGTCGTTGACCACATAACTGCGCTGCTCATTGCACGGCTGGAACAGCAACTTGCCGTCGGCCGCCGTCAACTGGCCCTGCATGCGGGTCTGGCCCACATGGGAAGCACTTTCGCGCGGGCCATCAAGCAACTGGCAGGCGGCGAACAGCGGAAGCAGGGCAACAAGCACTAAGGAACGGGCAACACGCATCTTTGAGTCTCCTGACAAGTGTCGCCACGTTACTTAGCCTGACCGCTCATCACAACCCTGCAATGTCCTCGCGTTCCTACGGGTCGTGTTTGGTTTAGCCGACGCGGTAAGTCTGACCGGTCTGTAAGCCTTCCACGCTTTTGGCGTAGGCCAGCGCTACTTCGGCGGCGGGAACCGGTTTGAAACCACGAAAGTACGGGGCGTAGCTGCCCATTGCTTCGACTAGCACATTCGGGCTGACCGAGTTGATGCGCAAGCCGCGCGGCAGTTCGATCGCCGCTGCACGGACGAAGCTGTCCAGGGCGCCGTTGACCATGGAGGCCGAGCTGCCGGTACGAATCGGATCGTGGCTGAGGATGCCGGTGGTGAAGGTGAATGACGCACCATCATTGGCGAATTCCCGGCCGATCAGCAGCAAGTTGACCTGGCCCATCAGCTTGTCCCGCAAGCCGAGCTCGAAGTCTTGTTCGGTCATAGTCGCCAGCGGCACGAAGTTGACGCTGCCAGCGGCGCAGATCAGGGCATCAAAGTTGCCGGTCTGTTGGAACAATTTGCGGATCGAGGCGCTGTCACTGATGTCGACCTGGAACTCACCGCTTTTACGGCCGATACGGATGATTTCGTGGCGCTGGGACAGTTCATGGTCAATCGCCGAGCCGACGGTGCCAGAGGCGCCAATCAAAAGAATTTTCATCGTGCTGTACCTGAATGGGTTGGATTTAAACTTAAGTTTAGAGTGGTTTTTTCCATTGATAAGCGGGCTAATAGGCAACCTTTGGTTTTCAAATGGAAACAATCCCATGAGCGAAATGGACGACTTGGCGGCATTCGCGGTGTTGATCGAGGCGGGCAGTTTCACCTTGGCCGCCCAGCAACTGGGTTGCAGCAAAGGGCAACTCTCCAAACGCATCAGCCTGCTGGAAACGCGGTTTGCTGTGGTGTTGCTGCAACGCACCACGCGCCGCTTGAGCCTGACGGCAGCGGGTGCGGCGCTGTTGCCGCAAGCCCAGGCGCTGGTGATTCAAGTCGAGCGGGCGCGTCAGGCTTTGGCGCGGTTGAAAGACGACATGGCCGGCCCGGTGCGGATGACGGTTCCGGTTTCACTGGGGGAAACCTTCTTTGACGGCGCGCTGCTGGAGTTTTCCCGGCAGTACCCCGAGGTGCAGATCGAACTGGAGCTCAACAATAACTACCGTGACCTGTCCCGGGACGGTTTCGACCTGGCGATCCGCTCGGAAGTGGCTAACGACGAACGCCTGGTCGCCCGTCCGCTGTTGGCCTGGCACGAGATGACCTGCGCCAGTCCTGCGTACCTTGAGCGATTCGGCGAACCACTGACGCCTCAGGCACTGGCGGAACACCGCTGCCTGCTCAACAGCCATTACAGCGGCCGGGAAGAATGGCTCTATCACCAACAGCACGAGTTACTGCGGGTGCGAGTGTCGGGGCCGTTTGCCAGCAACCATTACAACCTCTTGAAGAAAGCCGCGCTGGCAGATGCGGGCATTGCACGTTTGCCGTCGTACTTGCTGCAAGAGGAATTGGCTGACGGGCGTTTGCGCTGGCTCCTGCGCGATTATCAGACCCGCAGCATGCCGATGTACCTGGTGCACCCGTATCAAGGTGGTTTGCCGAAGCGCACCCAAGTGCTGGCGGATCATCTGATGGGTTGGTTCAAGCGCAGTGGCGAGGCATTGGATCGGCTTCAACGATGACGTCTCACCACGCAACCCCCTGTGGGAGCGAGCTTCTGTGGCGAGGGGGCTTGCCCCCGTTGGGTCGCGAAGCGGCCCCAAAAGCTTTGCGACTGCTTCGCAGCCGAACGGGGGCAAGCCCCCTCGCCACAGAAGCTCGCTCACACAGTGGGGCTTCATTGTCTGGAGTTCTGAGGTAGGGATTAGCGGGCGTAACGTCGGGCAATCAGATGATCAATCGACAACTTGCCCGGTCCGGTCGCCATCAAGTACAGCAACACCGCCGCCCAGGTGCCGTGAGTCGGATAGGCATCGGGATATACAAACAGCTGAATAGTCAGCGTCATACCCAGCAGTGCCAGCGCCGAAAAACGTGTGGCGAAGCCGATCAGAATCAGCACCGGAAAGAAATGCTCGGCGAAGGCCGCCAGGTGCGCCGCCAGTTCCGGGGAGAGCAGCGGCAGGTGATATTCGCTCTGGAACAACGGAATAGTCGAGTCCGCCAGCCTTGGTACGCCGAGTTGAAAGGTACCGTCGATCAAGTCGATGGCCAGGCCTTCCACCTTGGTTTGCCCTGACTTCCAGAACACCGCGGCAATGGAAAAGCGCGCGATAAAGGAGATCAGGCTGTGGGGGATTTTTTCCAGCAGCGCGATGACGCGGGCGATGGGGTTCCAATGGGTGTTCATGGCGATACCTGATTGTGGTGTAAATGGGTAATGACGTTGTAGCTGATGAGCAGCGCCAGGGTTTGGCTGAGGTCGAAGGCGGGCTCTGTCTCTAACGCTTGGGTCAGGGATTGGCCGTTTTGCAGGTGCTGAATGAAGATGCTGGCGCCGTGGTCGATGGCAAAGACCTCAACCTCCAGACCATTGCGCAACACCAGCGCGTTTTGCCCGTGGTCGAGGTCGATTCCGGCCAGCGTCGCGTCCTGTTGATGCGCGGCCCAGATCGCAACCACGGCAAAAGCTGAAGTCAGCAGATTCAGGGAGGGATGAAACCCCACCGTCAGCTCGCTCAGCGCCTGCGGGTCCGATAGCGCGGCGGCGATCTGCTCATGGCGCAAGGGCTGTGCATCGGCGGCGTGATAGGCCTGAACGCGCAACCGCTCCAGCCGCGCCATGTCGGCCAGATAAGGCACGCTGGCTGCCGGTTCAAAGCTATCGATGAACTCGGCGAAGTCCTTGCCGTAGTCGTTGATGAGTGGGCCTTGAGGCGGGCAACGCTGCACATACAACCCCGCCATCGCCCGGAAAAAATCATCACCGACTAACTGCAAAAGCACTGGGTAGCTATCCGCCAATGCGTTGATCAGCGAGCTCTGCACATTGTTGCGATACACCGCGAAACGGCTGGCCGGATCGGCGCCGTTGGCACTGAACAAGCCGTCAGGGCAGGGCCGTTGCGGATCGAGCAGGGCGGCGGCAAACGCGGCTTGAGTGCTCATGATCGGCCCCGCGCGCAATGCAGCAACTCGTCAGCCTGGCGGGCTTCGGCGTGCAGCACGCTGAAGGCCGGTAATTGGTTGTCGCGTTCGATCAACGTGGCAATCGGGCCAACTCGATCCAGCACCTGCCTGTACAGCGCCCATACCGCGTTATCGATGGGTGCACCGTGATCGTCGATCAGCAGACGGTCGCCGAGGCTGTCGGTGTCTTCGGCAAACCCGGCCAGATGAATCTCTCCCACCGCCTGCAGCGGCAGCGCGTCGATATAGGTCAGCGGATCTCTTTGGTGATTGATGCAGGAGACGTAGACGTTGTTGACGTCCAGCAGCAGGCCGCAGCCAGTGCGGCGAATGACTTCGCTGATGAAATCAGCCTCATCCATGGTCGAGCGCTGGAACGCCAGATACGTCGCCGGGTTCTCCAGCAGCATCGGACGTTTGAGGTTGCTCTGCACCTGATCGATATGCTCGCAGACGCGGTTCAGCGTCGGCGCATCGTAGGCTAGGGGCAGCAGGTCATTGAGGAATACCGGGCCATGGCTGGACCAGGCCAGATGTTCGGAAAAGGACTGGGGTTGATAGCGTTCGATCAGCGCGGCAAGTCTTTGCAGGTGCTGATTATCCAGCGGACCTTCGGCACCAATGGACAGGCCGACGCCGTGTAGCGATAGCGGATATTGCTCGCGGATCAACCCCAGAAAATGATGAAACGGGCCGCCGGCCACCATGTAGTTTTCGGCGTGGACTTCGAAGAAACCGATGTCCGGTTGTGCACCGTGCACTTCACGAAAGTGCTCGGTCTTGAGCCCCAGCCCGGAGCGGGGCGGGAGCCCGGAAGATGAATGGTTCATGGTCGACACTCAGGCTGGGTTCTGATTACGACTTGGCTTTGTAGGCTTCCATCTGGCCGAAACCGGTTGGCGAGGTTTTGCTCATCGTGGTGGTGCAGGTGCCCTTAGGGACGAGTTTCCAGGCATTGGCCTGGTAGTCGGTTTTTGCAGTGCCGGCGCAAGTGGTGCCAGCGCCTGCGGCGCAATCGTTGTGACCTTTCATGGCCACGCCGAAGCATTTTTCCATGTTGTCGTCAGCGGCATGGGCAGTGGAGACAGCGGCGATGCTCAGGGCAGAACCGAGGGCCAGAACCAGGGCGGTGGCGGACAGGGTGCGGGTGGTAGCAGTCATGATGTTTCTCCGAAATTGAGCTTGGATTGGCAAGCGTTTGTGCTTGCTTACTGCTCTAGAGAAACGACAGGGCGATGCGTTACAGCTCACCCCAAAACTTTTTCAGTAATTCTCAAAACACACGAATTCCCTGTGGGAGCGAGCCTGCTCGCGATAGCGGTAGATCAGCCAACATCTCTGTGAAGGTGAAAACGCCTTCGCGAGCAGGCTCGCTCCCACAGGGGATTTTCATCGTTGCTGAGTTTGTGGCAGGCATAAAAAAACGGCCGGGAGGGCCGTTTTTTTGTTTACCGCTAAGGCTCAACCACCCAAATACGCTTCGCGCACTTTCGGGTCGGTCAACAGCGCTTCACCTGTCCCTGTCATCACTACACGGCCGTTTTCCAGCACGTAGGCACGGTCGGCGATTTTCAGGGCCTGGTTGGCGTTTTGCTCAACCAGAAACACCGTTACACCGTCCTTGCGCAGCTGTTCGATGATGTCGAAGATCTGCTGGATGATGATCGGTGCCAGGCCCAGCGATGGCTCGTCGAGCAGCAACAGCTTGGGCTTGCTCATCAGCGCACGGCCGATGGCGAGCATTTGCTGTTCGCCGCCAGACATGGTGCCGCCGCGTTGGGCGAAGCGTTCTTTCAGGCGTGGGAAAAGTCCGAGGACCTTGTCCATCTGTTCCTGGTAATCGCCCTTGTCGGTGAAGAATCCGCCCATGGCGAGGTTCTCTTCCACGGTCAGACGGGCAAACACCCGACGACCTTCCGGAACCACGGCGATGCTTTTACGCATGATGTGCGACGAGTCCTGGCCGACGAGCTCTTCGCCCATGTAGCGGATGCTGCCGCTGTGGGCTTGCGGCGAACCGCAGAGGGTCATCAGCAGGGTCGACTTGCCGGCACCGTTGGCGCCGATCAGGGTCACGATCTCGCCCTGGCGGACTTCGACGTTGACGCTGTGCAGCGCCTGGATCTTGCCGTAGAAGGTGGAAACGTTTTCGAACTGCAGCATTTACGCTTCCCCCAGGTAGGCTTTGATCACTTCAGGATTGTCGCGGATCTGTTCCGGCGTGCCGTCGGCCAGGGGCGTGCCCTGGTTGATCACGACGATGTGGTCGGAAATGCTCATGACCAGTTTCATGTCGTGTTCGATCAACAGTACGGTGACGTTGTGCTCTTCACGCAGCATGCTGATCAGCGCTTTGAGGTCTTCGGTTTCCTTCGGGTTCAGACCGGCTGCCGGTTCGTCGAGCATGAGGATCCGCGGACGGGTCATCATGCAGCGAGCGATTTCCAAACGACGTTGCTGACCGTAGGCCAGGGTGCCGGCCGGACGGTTGGCGAACTCCTTGAGGTTGACCTTGTCCAGCCAGTACTCGGCGAACTCCATGGCTTCACGTTCGCTTTTGCGAAAGCCCGGCGTCTTGAACAGACCGGCCAGGAAGTTGGTGTTCAAGTGACGGTGCTGGGCGATCAAGAGGTTCTCGACCGCGGTCATGTCCTTGAACAGCCGCACGTTCTGGAAGGTGCGCACCACACCTTTGAGGGCGATCTTGTGGCCAGGCAGGCCTTCGATTGGCTCGCCGTCCAGCAGGATGCTGCCGCCGCTCGGTTTGTAGAAACCGGTCAGGCAGTTGAACACGGTGGTCTTGCCGGCGCCGTTGGGGCCGATCAATGCCACCACCTGTTTTTCTTTCACGCTCAGGGCTACGCCGTTGACCGCCAGCAAGCCGCCGAAGCGCATGCTCAAGTTGTCTACTTTAAGGATCTCACGGCTCATTTGCGCAGCTCCATGTGGGGGCGTTGCATCGGCAGCAGACCTTGAGGACGCCAGATCATCATCAGCACCATCAAGGCGCCGAACATCAACATGCGGTATTCACTGAACTCACGCATCATTTCCGGCAACAGGATCATCACCGTGGCGGCGAGTACGACGCCCAGTTGCGAGCCCATGCCGCCCAGCACCACGATGGCGAGGATGGTCGCCGATTCGATGAAGGTGAAGGACTCCGGTGTCACCAGGCCTTGGCGCGCGGCGAAGAAGCTACCGGCGAAACCGGCGAACGCAGCACCGAGGGTGAAGGCCGACAGCTTGATGACCGTAGGATTGAGACCCAATGCACGGCAGGCGATTTCGTCTTCACGCAACGCTTCCCAGGCACGGCCCAAGGGCATGCGCAGCAGACGGTTGATGACGAACAGGGCGAACAGCGACAACAACACCGCGATCAGGTAAAGGAAGATCACCTTGTTTACCGGGTTGTAGGTCAGGCCGAAGTACTCGTGGAAGGTCTGCAGTCCGTCTGCGGCAGTTCTATCGAAGGTCAGTCCGAAAAGCGTTGGCTTGGGAATGTTGCTGATGCCGTTCGGGCCGCCGGTGAGGTCGGTCAGGTTACGCAGGAACAGACGGATGATTTCACCGAAACCCAGGGTCACGATCGCCAGGTAGTCACCGCGCAAACGCAGTACCGGGAAACCGAGCAGGAAGCCAAACGTGGCCGCCATCATCCCGGCGATCGGCAGGCAGATCCAGAAGCTCAGGCCGTAGTAGTGCGACAGCAGCGCGTAGCTGTAGGCGCCCACGGCGTAGAAGCCGACGTAACCGAGGTCGAGCAGGCCAGCCAGGCCGACCACGATGTTCAGGCCCAGGCCGAGCATCACGTAGATCAGCACCAGGGTGGCGATGTCCACCGCCCCGCGGGAGCCGAAGAACGGCCAGACCAGAGAACCGATGATCAACGCGATGATGATCCAGCGCTGGGTGGTCGGCAGGGTCAGGAAGGTACTGGCCTTGGCCGGCATCACCGGCAGGTTGGGCGAGGCTTTCCAGGCCGAACTGATCTGCTGGTCGAACAGCACCCGCAGAAACATCAGCACCGAGCACACGGCGATGGTGATCAGCGTTGCAGTGCTGGTGCCATGGACTTCGAGGTTGATGCCGACAATGGTCAGTTTCAGACCGAGTACCGGGTAGGCAACAGCCCACACCAGTAAGGCGCTGAACAACGCCTGTTTAAGATTCCTAGTCATACTTTCTCAACCTCCGGACGGCCCAACAGGCCGGTTGGCCGGAACAACAACACCAGGACCAATAGACCGAACGCCACGACGTCCTTGTATTGGTCGCCGAAGATATCGGCACCAAAGGCTTCCGCCACCCCAAGCACCAGCCCGCCGAGCATTGCGCCGGGGATGCTGCCGATACCGCCCAATACTGCTGCGGTGAAGGCCTTGAGACCGACCAGGAAACCGGCGTTCGGGTTGATCACGCCGTATTGCATGCTCAGCAGCACGGCCGCGATGGCCGCCAGTGCCGCACCGATGACGAAGGTCAGGGCGATGATGTTGTTGGTGTTGATACCCAGGAGGTTGGCCATCTTGATGTCTTCGGCACAGGCGCGGCAGGCGCGGCCCAGGCGAGAACGGGAGATGAACAGCGTCAGGCCGAGCATGGCGACCAGGGTCACCACGAACACCACGATCTGCATGTAGGAAATCAGCACTTCATGTGCGCCACCTGGCCCGATGGCGAAGTTGCCAGGGATCAGGTTGGAGATGGATTTGTCCTTGGAGTCTTGCGCCAGCAGAACCGTGTTCTGCAGGAAGATCGACATGCCGATGGCGGAAATCAGCGGGATCAGACGGTTGCTGCCACGCAGGGGGCGGTAGGCGATCCGTTCGATGCTGTAACCGTAGGCACTGGTAACGACGATGGTCGCGATGAAAGCCGCGGTCATCAAGAGCGGGACACTGTCGAGTCCCATCATGGCCAGCCCGGCGATGGCGATGAACGCCACGTAAGAGCCGATCATGTACACCTCGCCGTGGGCGAAGTTGATCATTCCAATGATGCCGTAAACCATCGTATAGCCGATGGCGATCAGGGCATATGTGCTGCCAACGGTCAGACCGTTAACCAGCTGTTGGAAGAAGTGATAGATGTCAGGCATTACAGCGCTCCTAAAAACCTGATACGCATTTCACTGGTGGAGTCATTTTCCCGCTCGAGCCCCGTGGATCTGCATCCACTTCGAATTCGAGGTTTGCCAGCGAACCGCTGATGACGGTTTTGAGATTTTCAGGTGGGGAGACTGGCGGATCACGCCAGCGCGGCCCAATACGTTCGTAAAACAAAGCCCACGGCACGCCGTGGGCTTTATTGGCAGTCAGTCAGGCCAAGGCCTTACTGAGGCGAAACTTCAGTTTTAGGTTTGCCGAAGTGCCACTGGTAAACCACGAATTTGAAGTCCTTCAGGTCGCCCTTTTCGTCGAAAGACAGATCGCCGGTCGGGGTTTTGAACGTGCCTTTGTGGATAGCTTCAGCGACTTTGGCAGTGTCTTCGCTCTTCGCGGCCTTGATGCCTTCGGCGATGACTTGCACAGCCGAGTAGGCCGGGAACACGAACGGACCGCTCGGGTCTTCTTTCTTGGCTTTGAACGCGTCAGCCAGGGCAATGTTGGCCGGATCCTGGTCGAAGGATTTCGGCAGGGTCACCAGCAGGCCTTCGGAAGCTTCCTTGGCGATCTGCGAAATGGAGTCGTTACCCACGCCTTCCGGACCCATGAACTTGGCTTTCAGGCCTTTTTCCTGGGATTGACGCAGGATCAGACCCAGCTCTGGGTGGTAGCCGCCGTAGTAGACGAAGTCGACGTTGGCTTGCTTGAGCTTGGAGACCATCGAAGAGAAGTCTTTGTCGCCGGCGTTGATGCCTTCGAACACGGCAACCTTGACGCCTTTGGCTTCCAGAGTTTTCTTCACGGCGCTGGCGATGCCTTCACCGTATTGCTGTTTGTCGTGCAGAACAGCAACGATTTTCGGTTTTACGAAGTCAGCAATGTAGTTACCGGCTGCAGGGCCCTGGGCGCTGTCCAGACCGATAGTGCGGAAGATCATTTTGTAACCACGGGTGGTGATGTCCGGGCTGGTGGCAGCCGGAGTGATCATGATCACGCCTTCGTCTTCGTAGATGTCCGAAGCCGGTTGAGTGGAGCTGGAGCACAGGTGACCGACCACGAACTTGACGCCGTCGTTGACGACTTTGTTCGCAACAGCAACCGCTTGTTTTGGATCGCAGGCATCGTCGTATTCAACGGCTTCGAGTTTCTTGCCGTCGACGCCGCCCTTGGCGTTGATTTGTTCGATGGCCATTTTGGAGCCACTGAACTGCATGTCGCCGTATTGGGCTACAGGGCCGGTTTTAGGGCCGGCGATACCGATCTTGATGGTGTCAGCGGCGAACGAATGGCTGGCAACCCCGGCCAGAACCATAGCGGCAAACAGTTTTGAAATCTGCTTAGTAGCCTTAGTCATAGTGCTCCACTCTTACTGTTGTAGTTTTTATAGTCCTGGCGCCGTAGCAGCAGAACCGGGTCAGATATCGTTGATATCCTCCGGAAAATGCCCCCGGCAACTGTACCGGTACAGTGTAGAGCGCCGATTGTTAGCCTGGGAAGCTGGCGCCAGGGGGCAAAACCTGAGGGTGTCGCTTTATTGAAAGAAAAAGACAGAATCACGGCGGGATGTTAGCTGGCTAATACTTGATTCAGCAGCATTCCTTGGCTTTCCTACGTTTTTCAATCGGTAACGCAATTGCATCCGGGTTTTTCTGGCGCAATACCGACGTTATCATTCACGTCGATTTTCTTTGCGGACAGAAACCCATGACTCAAGAACCTAGCACCCTCTATGCCAAGCTGCTTGGTGAGACCGCATCTATTTCCTGGAAAGAGTTGGAGCCGTTCTTCGCCAGGGGTGCCCTATTGTGGGTCGATCCAGGCCTGGATTTGATCGCTGCAGCAGAAGCAGTGGCAACCGATGAAGGCGAGAAAGTCGCTGCCTGGCTGGCCGCCGACAAGGTCGCCAAGCTGTCTGAAACGCGGGCGCTGGATCTTTTCGAACGCGATCCGGAGCTTTGGGCGGTGGTGGTTTCGCCGTGGATTCTGATCCAGGAAAGGGCGACGAGCTGAGCGCTTGCACTTATTTGGTGCGTGGCTTTGTCGGTTAAAAGTGTGTAGCCGAGTAGCGTGATGGCATGTTGCCGTAGAGAAAGGCCACAGAAGGGTCTTGGCAAGGGTGACGTAAACGTAACGGGAACAGTTTATTGAGCAGCCGATTGGCTGCTTAATTGTTTCTGAATGTTGGAAAAAAGATCAAAAGATCAGATCAAAAGATCGCAGCCTTCGGCAGCTCCTACAAAGGCGCGCTGCGATGTCATGTGAACCGCAGCCCGTAGGAGCTGCCGAAGGCTGCGATCTTTTCGGGCTTGGCTCAAGCTGTCTTGCCGGTATGATTATTAAGCGAAATAACCTTGGTCTTGCCAATCCGGTGACGGTAAATCTCGCGCAGATACTTGATCGCCTTCTTCACGCAATCCCGGGACAAACGAATGTCATTGATCGAGACAAACTTGTCTTTGTCGTTGATCAGCTCGCGGTACTTCTTCTCGTACATCGGTTTGATCGCGTACCAGTTGGTATCGAGGATTTTCGCCGGGTTTTCGAATTCGTTGAGCAGTTCGTTGATGCGGTCTTCGTCGAAGTCTTCATTGATGATGAAGTCCAGGATCGAGTTGTCCAGCGTCTCGTCGAAGCGGTACGGGTTTTTCGCAAAACAGCGCTTGATGAAGGCCACGATCAGGGTCAAAAAGTCGTCCGACAGACACGGGCTCTTGGCGATCAATGTAGTCAGCGACAAGTTGGCCGACGCGCCGATCACCAGCGCATAACGCTTGAGCGTGGTGTTGGGGAACAGGCTGTTGAGGTGGGTCTTCAACCGGTTCAGGTCCATGTAGGACAGCTTGTAGTCTTTGGGCAGCGAAACAATCGACACCACCGACGAGCAATTCTTGAAGAAGTGCAGGTCGTGCAACGCAGCCGCGTCATAGCCTGAATTCTTGTACTGCTCAAGCGAGGCGCGATAGCGCTTGGACTCGATCGGCAACAGGCTGATGCCTTCGATCGCCTGGGTGACCTTGTTGAAGTGCGGCAGGTCGATGGAGCGGAAGAACAGGTCGTCGATGTTCAGGCGCTGCGGCTCTTTCTCGAACACCTTGAACTTGTCGCTGCTCGGCGGTGGAGTTTCCGGCACCACGGACTCGGCGTAGGCAATCGCCACCGGGCCGGCCAGGCTCATGAACAGGTCGTTGGCGTCCAGGCGAATGGTTTCGCCGATGTCGATGCCGGCGCGACGGAAATAGTTCTGGTCGTAGTCGGTGGTCACCGCCTGCGCTGTCAGAATGTTGAAGATCTGCTGTGAGATGTACTGGTTGGCGTGCTTTTCCATGGCATTGACATCAATGTTCTGGATATTGCCGTCATCGCTTTCTTCGGCATAACGCATGATGTCGTTAGAGATCAGCATCATCGCGTTCCATGGGCGAATACGGCCCATGACGCTGGCTTCGCTGCTGTCTTCGTTGGCGAAGTTGTAGGAGAAGTCCCACTCTTCCGACAGGTATTTACACAGCAGGCGACCGGCGTTGATGTGCAGCGCCTCGGACATTTCGCTGCGGTGATCGGAAATGTTCGGCAGTACGCAAATACCGCTGGTGAAGATCGGCTCGAAGACGAAGGAGTGACCGCTCTTGCTGTCGTGCTCGTCCATCGGCTTGGTGTCGAACGTCTTGTTCATGTACGAGTGCTGCTGGGCCAGGCCGAACTCCGAGGCCATGCCCGAACCGGTACCGCCGCCCGCGCTGAAGATCGAGAAATACAGGCGCGACTGGTTGGCCTTGATCCCGCAGCTGTCGATCAGGTACGAGTGAATCATCTTCCAGTCAGGGCTGGAGAACCGCTGGGTGTCCTTGTTCAGGATGATCTTGGCCAGGTACTGGCCGAGGATCGGCGCGTTACCGGCGCCACCGGCGTGGACTTCCGACAAGTCCATGATTTTCATTTTGCTGTAGTCGCGCAAAAAGCCGCTTTTTTCGCCTTTGCGCGAGAAGCGGATGCGACCGGCGATGTCTTTGTCCAGGTCGCCGAGCATCACCAGAGGTTCGACCAGAAACACCGGTTTGCTGGCCTTGTTCGGCCCCAGGCGCAGGTTATTGCGAATCCATTGCGCTGGGCTGTAGCCCTTTTCGGCGTAGCGTTTATCCGGCGACAGACGGTCTTCGTTGTTGAATTCGTTGAGGTAGAACTTGCGGGCGTTGTACACAAGCTCCGCCACGTCCAGCGCGATGTTCGAACCACAACGGCCCAGGCCGATCAGGCACACCGACGGGAATTCCTGATCGCTGTGCTGTTCGTTGTCGCCTTCCAGGTGCGGTGGGCGCGGGAACACCAGGTCGCGCAGGCCGTCGAGGTTGTCGAGGATGCGGTCGGTATTGGTTTCGGTGAAATACAGGTATTGCTGAGTCGCCAGCGGACGTGACGGGCTCAATGGCTTCGACGATGAGGGGCTGTTCGCCGCGGGGCTCAGGGTCAGGTCGGATACCGCGGTGGCCGGGTTATTTTTAGAAGTCATTGTGCGCCATATACCTGGACTGGTTGGCTCGGCGACAAGTGTCATCGAGTCATCACGGAATGGGATCTCGCGTCTTTTCTCGCTGCGCGAATGTGGCCCAAGCATCAGGGCCTGGGCCTGAGCATCGCTCGGGGGAATCCTTTCCTTAATCATGATGAATCGGCCAATATTCGATGATCTTTAATCAAAAGGGGGCTAAATGATGGCAACGTTGCCTGCGCTGGGGTTTGCCGGAATCGGTCTGATGGGCTTGCCGATGTGCCGACGCCTGTTGGCGGCGGGTTATCCGCTGACGGTGTGGAACCGCAACCCGGCCAAGTGCGCAGCACTGGTCGAGGCCGGCGCGCGGCAAGTGGCGACACCGGCCGAACTGTGTCAGCACGCGGACCTGGTGATGCTGTGTCTGGCCGATACCGCGGTTGTCCGCGAGGTAGTGTTTGGCCCGGCAGGCATTGCCGAGGGGGCGAAAAGCGGACAGTTGCTGGTGGATTTTTCCAGCCTGGAACCCACCGCGATGGGGGAAATGGCGAGCGCATTAGCGAGTAAAACCGGTATGAGTTGGCTCGATGCGCCGGTCTCTGGCGGAGTGGTCGGTGCCGAGGCCGGCAGCCTGGCGATCATGGTCGGGGGCGAAGCGGCAGACCTTGCGCGCGTGCGGCCGGTGTTGTTGACCCTTGGCCAGCGCGTGACCCACATGGGCGCCGTCGGTGCGGGGCAGGTGACCAAGGCCTGCAATCAGATGATCGTCGCCTGCAATGCCTTGGTCATTGCCGAAGTAGTAGCCCTGGCCGAGCGTTCCGGGGTCGACGCCCGCCTGATCGCCGAGGCGCTGGCCGGTGGTTTCGCCGATTCAAAACCGTTGCAGATTCTCGCGCCGCAAATGGCCGAAAGCCGTTTCGAGCCGGTGAAATGGCACGTGCGCACGCTGCTCAAGGACCTCGACACTGCCGTGAAATTCTCCCGTGAACAAGGCTCGGCCACGCCGATCAGCGGATTGGCCGCACAACTGATGCGCCTCCATGGGGGGCAGGGGTTCCTGGAAAAGGATCCGTCGACGCTAGTGCAGTTATACCGCGAGCCAGACTCAAAGGATTGACGGTGTGCGCGTGCTTGCGCTGGTTGATTTCGGCCAGCACCGGACGCAACTCGGCCAGCGGCACCGGACGGCTGAGCAGGTAGCCCTGAACGAAATCGCAGCCATGGCGTTCGAGAAAATCGTATTGCTCGAAGGTTTCGACGCCTTCGGTAACGACCTGCAAATGCAGGGTATGCGCCATGACGATAATGGCCTGGACGATCTCCATGTCCTGGGTAGCCTTGGGGATGTCCTGAATGAACGAGCGGTCGATCTTCAACGTGTTTAATGGCAGGCGCCTGAGGTAGGCCAGGGATGAATAGCCGGTGCCGAAGTCATCGATCGACAACGAGACCCCGAGGGCGCGAATCTGCCGCAGCAACACCAGGGTGTTGCTGATATTGCCCATCAGCGCATTCTCGGTGACTTCCAGTTCCAGTCGGTGTGGCGCCACCCCGAAGGCGTGCAAGGCGTGTTCGATTTCATCGGCCAGTTCTTCTCGCGCCAGGTTCAGGGGCGAGCAATTCACCGCGATTCGGAGTTCTTCGCAGTCGTGCCGGGACAGCTCGCCCAAGTCTTCGCAGGCCTTGCGCAGCACCCAGTTGTCCAGATCGGCGATCAGGCCATTGGCTTCGGCGATGGCGATGAACCGATCTGGCGTGAGCAATCCGTGAACCGGGTGCTGCCAGCGAATCAGCGCTTCAAGTTTGGTGACCTGGCCGATTCTCAGGTCATAGATCGGCTGGTAATACAGCATCAACCCGATGTTTTCGCGCAGGGCGTGACGCAGTTCCTCTTCGAGTTGTAACTCCAGGGTGGCGCGGGTTTTCAGGTTTGAACTGAAAAAGTGCAGGGCGTTACGACCGCAGTCCTTGGACTGATACAGCGCCAGGTCGGCGTTTTTCAGCAATTCTTCACAGGTCTTGCCGTCTTCCGGAAACAGGCTGATGCCGATGCTGGTGGTCATGACCATACGCCGTCCGGACAACTCGATGGGCTCCTTCATTTTCAGCATGATGCGTTGAGCCATTTGCCGCGCTTCTTCAAGGTCGTACAGAGTGATGAGGATGCAGAATTCATCGCCTCCAAAGCGCGCCACCACGTCTTCGTGACTGCGCACCGAGGCCTTGATGTGGCCGGCCAGGACTTTGAGCAATTCGTCGCCAGCGTCATGGCCGAGGCTGTCATTGATCCGCTTGAAGTGGTCGATGTCGAGGAACATCACCGCCAGCATGCCGCCTTCGTTGGTTTTCTCGATGAGTTTCTCGGCGAAGATCTGGTTGAAGCCCCGGCGGTTGATCAGGTTGGTCAAGGGGTCGTAATGCGCCACCTGTTGCAGCGACATGCGTGCCTGATCCAGTTGACTGAGCAGGGCGTTGACCCGCTGCAGGTCATGCTCTTTGTGTTGCAGTTTCTTGTCCGCCCATGCAGCGCTGATGCCGCTGCCGATGATCAGCAGCGTCATGACCGCTACCGTCAGCCCCAATTGCAGGTGATTGTTGTCGCTGGGCAGGGGCTCAAGGCTGCCAGCGGGCAGCACTAGGCTGAACGCCGCCATGCCGGTGAAATGCATGCTGAAGATGCCGGCTCCGAGCACCAGGCTGGCGGTGTATTTGAGCAATTGATGAAACACGCCGGCGCCATCGCGCAGGTGACTGGAAATCAACAGGGCGGCCAGGCTGGCACCGATGGCGATCACGATGGAAAGCACGAACAGCACGGGTTGGTAGTAGGCCATCGCATTCGAGCGCAGGGCGGCCATACCCACGTAATGCATGGTTGCGATGCCCAGGCCGATCCACACTGCGGCTCGCAGGTATTGCCAGAAATTCAACTGAGGATGGCTGAGGGTGTGCATGGCCAGCCATGAGGCGGTCAGGGCGAACAACAGCGAGAGCAGGGTCGTGGGCAGGTGGTAATGGATTTCGATCGGCGCCTGGAACGCCAGCATGCTGATGAAATGCATGGCCCAGATACCGCCTGCCAGACACCCGGCACCGACCCAGCGCCAGAGTCGTTGGGAGGCGGATTTTTCCACATGGCCGACCCGCTCGGTCATGTCCAGCGTGGCGAAGCCGGCCACGCAAGCCACCAGATAGGCCAGCAGCACCAGAAAAGGGTTATGGGTGCAATCGAGTATGACCTGCCCGCTCTCCGGTAGCCCGGTCATGAAATGCAAACCAAGCCACTCCATAGCATTGCCCCATCTCTGAATCATCCTGCGCCATGTACGCTGGCGAATGCTTGCAGTATAGAGGCCTTGCATGGAGCGCAAGGGGTGGTGGCCTATTAATGCCAATGTTTTTGGAATGGCTTTTAGAACGATTGGAAATAAATTGTTTCATGGCCCGCATTGGTGGCCATGGAGGGGTATCAGGATTACGAATAATTACAGACAGCACTGGCGGGCCTGACTAGATTGACGGCTCCGGGCTCGAATGCGTTGGCAGTGAAGCCCCAATAACAATAAAGAGACGGACCCATGCAGAACTCGACCCAAGCGGCGAATGCCTGGCGCATTCTGTTCCTGCTGTTCCTCGCCAACCTGTTCAACTTCTTCGATCGCACCATCCCGGCCATCATCATCGAGCCGATCCGCATGGAGTGGCACCTCAGCGACTTTCAACTGGGGATCATCGGGACCGCATTCACCATTGTTTACGCCATTGCCGGCCTGCCCCTGGGGCGATTGGCCGATACCGGTTCGCGAAGCAAATTGATGGGCTGGGGTCTGGCGGCGTGGAGTGGGCTGACCGCGGTCAACGGGCTGGTGGGCAGTTTCTGGAGTTTCCTGATCGTGCGCATGGGCATCGGCATCGGTGAAGCCAGTTACGCGCCGGCCGCCAACTCGCTGATCGGCGATTTGTTCCCGGCTCATCGTCGGGCTCGGGCCATGGGCATTTTCATGCTCGGTTTGCCGTTGGGCCTGTTGCTGGCGTTCTTCACCATCGGCTGGATGGTCAAGGCGTTCGACAGCTGGCGCGCGCCGTTCTTCATCGCTGCGGTGCCGGGGCTGATCCTGGCGGTCTTCATGTTCTTCATAAAAGAGCCGAAACGCGGCGCAGCGGAAAGCGTGCAAGTGTCTCAGGAGCGCGTGGACCGGCCGATCCGTCGAGTGCTGGCGGTGCCGACTTTCCTGTGGCTGGTGATGGCGGGGCTGTGCTTCAACTTCGCGACCTATGCCTGCAACTCGTTTCTGGTGCCGATGCTGCAGCGCTATTTCCTGATGCCGTTGCAGGACGCAGCAGTGGCGACCGGGGTGATCGTTGGGGTGACCGGGTTGTTCGGCCTGACGCTCGGCGGCTGGATCGCCGACAAGATTCACCAGCGCGTGGCCAATGGTCGGCTGCTGTTCGCGGCATTCAGTCTGATCATTTCGACCGTGTGCACGGCTTGGGCGCTGCATGCCGGACGGATCGAGATCGGGGTATTTGTCGCGGTGTTCAGCCTGGGGTGGTTGTTTGCCTACAACTTCTATACCTGTGTGTACACGGCGATCCAGGACGTGGTCGAACCGCGCCTGCGAGCCACGGCGATGGCGCTGTTCTTTGCCGGGTTATATCTGCTGGGTGGGGGATTGGGGCCGGTGGTGGTGGGCGGATTGTCGGATCACTTCGCGCACACGGCGATGCTCTCGGCCGGCGCCGAGCAGATGACCGAAGCGTTCAAGGCTGTTGGTTTGCATGACGCGATGTACCTGATTCCGGTGGCGCTGTTCTTTACCATGGTGTTTCTGTTTTTGGCCTCGCGGTGTTTTGTTAGGGATGCCAAGCGGATGAAGGAAGGGTTGGTGGCGGTGGTTGAGCCTGTGGGTTCTGCGGCGACTGCCTAATCGCCATCGCGGGCAAGCCCGCTCCCACAGTAAATTTGGTTGCTGATAGATTTCATATTCAACACCAATCCCTGTGGGAGCGGGCTTGCCCGCGATGAGGCCATCAGCAACAGCGCAACAATCAAGCAGACAAAAAAAGGCCCGCATCGCTGCAGGCCTTCTTTTTATAGCGGTGGGGGAGGGTTGTTAACCCGCCACCAACACTCGGATCGCTTCCAGTCGCAGCGCCGCTTTGTCGAGCATGGCCAGGCCTTGCTCACGTTGCTTGCGCAGGGCAACTAGTTCGCTGTCGCGCACGGTCGGGTTGACCGCTTGCAACGCGGTCAGGCGTGCCAGTTCTTCGTCGGTATCCGCTGCCAGGCGACGTTGCGCCTCGGCCACGCGCTCGGCGTGACGCGGGGTGATTTTCTCTTCGCCGGCGTTGATCCGTGGCGTCAGCTGGTCGCGCTGGGCCTGGATGAACTTGTTGGCGCTGGCGCGGGGTACGCTTTCCAATTGGTCGTTCAGGGTTTCGAACGACACTCGGGTCGACAGGTCGTTGCCGTTGGCGTCGAGCAGGCAGCGCAGCGCGGCCGGCGGCAGGTAACGGCCCAGTTGCAGCGAGCGCGGGGCAACCACTTCGCTGACGTAGAGCAGTTCCAGCAACACGGTGCCTGGTTTCAGCGCCTTGTTCTTGATCAACGCCACGGCGGTGTTGCCCATCGAACCGGACAGGACCAGGTCCATGCCGCCCTGAACCATCGGGTGTTCCCAGGTGATGAATTGCATGTCTTCGCGAGACAACGCCTGGTTGCGGTCGTAGGTGATGGTCACGCCTTCGTCGTCGCCCAGCGGGAAGCTGGCGTCGAGCATTTTTTCGCTTGGCTTGAGGATCAGCGCGTTTTCCGAATGGTCTTCGCTGTCGATGCCGAAGGCGTCGAACAGGGTTTCCATGTAGATCGGAAGGGCGAACTGATCGTCTTGTTCGAGGATGTCCTCGACCAGCGCATCACCTTCGCCAGCACCGCCGGAGTTGAGTTCCAGCAAGCGGTCGCGACCGGTGTGCAGTTCGGCTTCCAGACGCTCACGTTCGGCACGGGCTTCGTCGATCAGCGCTTGCCACTCGCCGTCATCGGCGTTTTCCAGCAGCGGCAGCAGGCGCGGGCCGAACTGATGCTGCAAGGCGTTGCCGGTCGGGCAGGTGTTGAGGAACGCGTTCAGCGCTTCGTGATACCACTGGTACAGCCGCTCTTGCGGGCTGGTTTCCAGGTACGGCACGTGCAGCTCGATGATGTGCTTCTGACCGATCCGGTCGAGACGACCGATACGCTGCTCCAGCAGGTCCGGGTGCGACGGCAGATCGAACAGCACCAGATGGTGCGAGAACTGGAAGTTGCGACCTTCACTGCCGATTTCCGAGCAGATCAGCACCTGAGCACCAAACTCTTCGTCGGCGAAGTAGGCGGCGGCGCGGTCACGCTCGAGGATGTTCATGCCTTCGTGGAAGACCGTGGCCGGAATGCCGGAACGTACGCGCAAGGCGTCTTCCAGGTCCATGGCGGTTTCGGCGTGGGCGCAGATCACCAGCACTTTGGTGCGCTTGAGCATTTTCAGGGTGTCGATCAGCCACTCGACACGCGGGTCGAATTTCCACCAGCGCTCTTCTTCATTGGCGTCCGGCTGGGCCTGGAAGCTGACTTCCGGGTACAACTCGGCGTGATCGCCCAATGGCAGTTCGAGGTATTCGGCCGGGCACGGCAGCGGGTACGGGTGCAGTTTGCGCTCCGGGAAACCCTGCACGGCGGCGCGGGTATTACGGAACAGCACGCGGCCGGTGCCGTGACGGTCCAGCAGTTCGCGGACCAGACGAGCGCTGGCTTCGGTGTCGCCATCATTGACGGCGGTCAGCAGGGCTTCGCCTTCGTTGCCGAGGAAACCGTGGATGGTCTTGTGCGCTTCAGGCGACAGACGCCCTTTGTCCAGCAGCTCCTGAACGGCTTCGGCCACCGGGCGATAGTTTTCGCTCTCGGCGCGGAAGGCGTGCAGGTCATGGAAACGGTTCGGGTCGAGCAGGCGCAGACGGGCGAAGTGGCTGTCCTGACCCAGTTGTTCCGGGGTCGCGGTCAGCAGCAATACGCCGGGAATGACTTCGGCCAGTTGCTCCACCAAGGAGTACTGAGGGCTGACCTGGTCTTCGTGCCACACCAGGTGGTGCGCTTCGTCGACCACCAGCAAATCCCAGCCGGCCGCAAACAATGCGTCCTGGGCCTTTTCGTCGTCCACCAGCCATTCGAGCGCAACCAATGCAAGCTGGGTGTCTTCGAACGGGTTGGCGGCATCGCTTTCGATGAAGCGTTCTTCGTCGAACAGCGCGACTTGCAGGTTGAAGCGGCGGCGCATCTCCACCAGCCATTGGTGCTGGAGGTTTTCCGGCACCAGGATCAATACCCGGTTGGCGCGGCCCGAGAGCAGTTGGCGATGGATCACCAGACCGGCTTCGATGGTCTTGCCCAAGCCCACTTCGTCTGCCAGCAGAACGCGCGGCGCGATGCGGTCGGCGACTTCACGGGCAATGTGCAGCTGGTGCGCGATCGGTTGCGCACGCACGCCGCCCAAGCCCCAGAGCGAGGACTGCAACTGGCGGCTGGTGTGTTCCAGGGTGTTGTAGCGCAGGGAGAACCAGGCCAGCGGGTCGATCTGTCCGGCGAACAAACGGTCGCTGGCCAGACGGAACTGAATGAAGTTCGACAGCTGGGTTTCCGGCAGGCTAACCACTTCGTTTTGCGCGTTGAGGCCGTGGTAGACCAGCAGGCCATCGACGTCGTCGACTTCCTGTACGGTCAGTTTCCAGCCTTCGAAGTGAGTGATGCTGTCACCCGGTGAAAACCGCACGCGGGTGAGGGGCGCATTCCGTAGCGCGTACTGGCGAGTCTCGCCAGTGGCCGGGTAGAGCACGGTCAACAAGCGGCCGTCCTGTGCCAGAACGGTGCCCAAACCCAGCTCGGCTTCGCTGTCACTGATCCAGCGTTGCCCCGGTTGATACTGCTGCGCCATGCTGCCTGACTCCCACCTTGAAAAAGCGGGCTATCTTAACGGAATGAGCCTTCAGGACCAAAGGATTACATGCGCGCGCTGATGGAGGATGCGAACTTTTCAGGAGATGAAGATCAAAAGATCGCAGGCTGCACCAGCTACTACGGTGCCAGGCGGGTCACAAGTTTGCGACCGATGGCTCAAGTCGCCATCCCCGCAGCCGACAGCCTGCTGACAGGAGACTAATAATATGTTGCCACCGATGCTCCCCTTGAGCGCCGTACCAATCACTTCACAGCAGGATCCGATTCGCCAGCGCCCGGATATTCCGCCCGTGGTGTCGGTGCAGGAAAGCTCCAACGAAAGCACCATCGACCTGCAAAAACGCGATCCGGAAGAGGCGGGCCTGCAACTGCGCGAGGAACAGCGTCGGCAGCAGGAACGGGAGCGGCGCCGTCGTGAGGCCGATGAAGATCCCGAAGAGCACCTGGCGATCCCCGGTAATGAGCTCAATGCCGACAACACCGTACCGGTGGTGCCGTTGATGGAGGATCAGCCACGTCAGGGATTGTGGGTCGATATCGAGATCTGAAGTGTCGGATCACTGGTCAGCGCCCGCGCCAGACCGCATTATTGGCGTAATCCTGTCGCCTTTACCGGCAGTTGAATTCATTTCCAAGCGATGCACTGAACGCCATGAGCCAAGATGACAAGCTGATTGACCTCAACACCGAACGCGCCAAGCGGGTTCATGACCTTAATGAAAAGCGCCTGAACGAAGTACGCCAGGCGTTCGAGCAGGCGATGCCGTTGGGCAAAGCGAAGAAAAAACCGAAGAACAAACCGAAAAAGCGTTGAAACACCCTGCATCGGTTGATGCAGGTCAGTTATTTCCCTTCCTTTTACGCCCGTCTAGGGCGGCATTGATCCCGGTCAATTTTCTCTCCTGCCCGATTGGTTAACTTAGCCCCATCGCAACAGGGCAAGTGCAGGAGGCTAGTCATGTTTTTCGACAACGTGGTGATCGCCGGAGTGCTGACAGTCGGCCTCATGGTTCTGTTTTTTGCAGGGTTTGGATTTTTTATCTGGAAGGATTCGCATAAGCGCAAACCGTAGGTCTTTCTGGAGCAATGAGCACGCAAGGCATTTTGGGCGACTTCGGTCGCCCTTTTTTTTGCCTGCAACAATCTGCCAGATGTACAGAACTACTGTGGGAGCGGGCTTGCCCGCGATAGCGGTATGTCTGTTACATCAATGTCGGATCTGCCGCCGTCATCGCGGGCAAGCCCGCTCCCACAGGGATCAGTGGTGTGATTGCGTGTCCCGTCCTGAATAAGGTTTACACCTTCTGATCTGTTTTTCAGGAGGACGTAATGGAATCAGCAAAAAGGCGTAGTCAGCGAGACTACACGCTGACCTTTAAATTGTCGGTAGTCGATCAGGTCGAAAAAGGCGAGCTGAGCTATAAAGAGGCTCAGGAGCGCTACGGGATTCAAGGCAAAACGACCGTTCTGACGTGGTTACGCAAGCACGGTCGGCAGGATTGGAGCCCAGGCACATACATTGGCTCGCCGAGGATGGGGTCTATGCCCGACAAAAACCGACCATTAACGCCAGAACAACGCATCAAAGAGCTTGAAGAACAGTTGGCGCTGTCCAATCAGAAAGCGCAGTTTTTCGAGGCGGTCGTGGATGTCTTGAAAAATGACTACGGTCTCTCTGTCGTAAAAAAGCGTCCCGGCAAGTCCTCGCGCAAAAACGAATCCAAAACCTGAGCATCAGCAGGGCTTGCCAGTTCATGGGGATAAGCCGCCAGGCTTACTACAAACGCAATCGCGCCGATGCAGCTCGTCTGGTTCTGGATCAGAAAGTTGCCGATTTCGTTCAACAAAAGCGCCTGCGGCAGCCGCGGCTGGGCACCCGAAAGCTGTATTACTTGCTGCAATGCCAGCCTCGACTTGAGCTGCAAGTGGGGCGAGATCGGCTGTTTTCGATTCTGCGTGAACGGCGTTTATTGGTGGCTCGCAAGCGGGCTTATCACAAGACGACCAATAGTCATCATCGCTTTCACCGCCACCCGAACCTGCTCAAACCAGGTCCTGATCAGGTTGTTCCCTGCGGCCCGGAACAAGTCTGGGTGGCTGACATAACCTATTTGCCAACTCAGGAAGGTGTGGCTTATCTGAGCCTTGTGACGGATGCTTTTTCGCGAAAGATCGTGGGCTATCACGTCCATGAAAGCCTTCATGCCGAGTCGGTAGCACACGCGCTGAGCTGGGCGGTAAAGCACCGTCGGACAGAGCAGCCGTTGGTGCACCACTCAGATAGAGGTATCCAATATTGCTCGGGGATGTACCAAGCGTTGCACGCGAAATACGGCATTCGATGTTCAATGACGGATGACTATGACTGCTACCAAAATGCCTTGGCAGAGAGGGTCAACGGGATACTGAAGACAGAGCTTATGCTTCAGCGGCCGCAGGATTTGACGCAAGCGAAGAAGATGGTGAGTGAGTCGGTATCGATCTACAACGGCGAGCGACCGCACCTGTCTTTGAAATACAAAACGCCCGATGCGGTGCATCGGGCGTTAGGGTGAAACAGGTGTAAACCTATTTCAGGACTAGACAGCGGCAATAAAAAAGGCGCGAACCTCACGGAACGCGCCTTTTTCAGTAGCGGTGTATCAGCTACCCAGTGCCTTCGACGCCAGCCAGAACAGGCCAGCCGACAGGGCCACGGTAGCTGGCAGTGTCAGGACCCAGGCCAGCAGGATGGTTCTGACAGTACCGCCTTGCAGGCCGCTTTTGTTCGCGACCATGGTGCCGGCCACGCCTGAAGACAGGACGTGGGTGGTGGAAACCGGCAGGCTGAAGATGTTGGCCATGCCGATCATGCACGCGGTGGTGATCTGCGCCGACATGCCTTGGGCGTAGGTCATGCCTTGCTTGCCGATCTTCTCGCCGATGGTCAGTACCACGCGTTTCCAGCCGACCATGGTACCCAGGCCGAGGGCCAGTGCGACCGCCAGAATCACCCAGAACGGGGCGTATTCGGTAGTGGTGGTGAGGTCTTTGCGCAGCTTGTCCAGGTCAGCTTTTTCACGGGCAGCGAGGCCTGGCAGCTTGGCGACTTTCTTTGCGGTGTCGTCCAGGCAGAGCAGGTAGCGACGTACTTCGATGCGGCTTTCCGACGGCAACGAATGGTAGTCCGCTACACCTTTAAGGGTGCCAAGCAGCGCTGCAATGGTCGGTTCGGTCTGTTGCGGGTTGCAACGGAATTTCTCCGGCAGATCGCCTTTCACGCTTTTACCCAGTGCCAGGAACTCACCCAGGGATTCGCGGTTGCGCTCGTAGAACTGGCTCAAGTGCAGGGTCGCATCGCGAGTACGTTCGATCTGGTAGGTGGTGCTGTTCAGGTCGAGAACGAACTGCGCCGGCACGATACCGATCAGCACCAGCATGATCAGGCCGATACCTTTCTGGCCATCGTTGGAGCCGTGCACGAAGCTGACTGCCATCGCCGAAATCACCAGCACCAGACGGTTCCAGAACGGCGGGTGTTTCTTGTCGTCGATCTTGCGGCGCTGTTCCGGTGTCTTGTGCATCTTGGACAGCGGACGCCACCATTTAAGGCCGATCAGCACCAGGGCTGCGATCAGGAAACCAGCCATCGGCGAGAACACCAGGGACGCACCGATATCAATCGCCTTCTGCCAGTTCACACCATCGGCCAACGGAATGTCGTTGATCAGGGCGTTGGCCAGGCCGACACCGAGGATCGAACCGATTAGCGTGTGGGAGCTGGAGGCAGGGATACCGAAGTACCAGGTGCCCAGGTTCCAGGTGATGGCGGCGGCGAGCAACGAGAACACCATGGCCAGTCCGTGACCGGTGTTCACATTGATCAGCAGTTCTACCGGCAGCAAATGGACGATGGCATACGCCACGCCAACACCGCCCAGCAGCACGCCGAGGAAGTTGAACACACCGGAAAAGAACACCGCCAGATGAGGCGGCATGGCTTTGGTGTAGATAACAGTGGCCACCGCGTTTGCGGTGTCATGAAAGCCGTTGATGAACTCGAAGGCGAGGACAAAGGCCAGGGCGAGCAAGAGGCTCACAAGCACCCAAGCATCCAGTCCGCTGAATAAATCGATCATGAAGGTTTTCTGACCCGGTCGTAAGGGGGCGCGATTATGCCAGAAAAGACTGCTAATCGATGCACTTGCTGCTCATCGGTAACATTCTTCAACGAATTAATTCGTGGAAATCCCCCTGGGCCCGGGTTTTTTCGGGGTTTTACAAGTCGTTGAATTTACTTGGAAAGGCCGGAGCCACAAGGGTTTCTCCCGACGGAGCGAGAGGCTTGAACGCTTGTGTGAAATATCTTGGAAGAGGGTCAGACAGGAGCCATTTGCCTCATCCAACGGATGAGGGGGACCGCTGCCCGCTTGTAGCGGGCGCGAAAAGCATCATCCATACAACCCGCTTTTAACGGGTGCAGACGCAGGCTCTTGAAAGGATTCAAGCCGAGGCGGTCATGGCTCTTCGGCTTTGAGTTCCTTTTCCATCTTCTGCAATTCCTGGGAGAAGGCCTGATCCTGAACGGTGGCGCGTTTACGCCAGGGTTTGCGTTCGGGTTCGGGCTGAGCGGCGTAGGTGGTGACTTCCCCGCCGTAAACTTCCTTGTAACGTTGTTCCTGGCGCTCAAGTTCCGCGCGCAGTTCGTCTTTCGTCACAGTGCTACCTGATTGAGTTGAGATTAATTCTGGTGAAACGCGCTGCATCGATTTATTGACCACGCTCGTAGAAGGGACAATGCCTGACACGGCATCGTTCCCTCGGAGCAATCAATACGTCCTTATTGCAGGCGGCCACGGCACCAGAGAAAAACAGCTGACGTAGCATCAGTCTCCTGTTTCAGCGAGCGCGTTGGCGGAACATATGAAATGAGCGTCAGGCGCTTGCTGCGGACAGCGGCAATGGATATGGCGCTGCCGGTTGGCGGAATCGGCACGTAAAAACCGGTCGCCACTGAGATGTATTATAGCGGTCGATCCGAAGAACACTATCTCTTGAGAGTTAAAAGTAGTTCCTCGTGTGTGATTGTTTTGTTACTCGCAAACTTTTACCGGTAACTACGGCGCCATGATGCCAGTTACAGCGATGACTTTCTGGCGCCATTAAGCCGAACGAATTAATACACCGATGCTTCTTTAAATCGTGACCGAAAATAACAATCGTATTGCATGGGGACTGAAAGCAGTACGGCTCACCATAATCAACCACTGATTGCGATTATCGGCCAATGGTTCGATAATCGCCCAATCTTGGTGGCCGGTGGCTTGTGTGTCAGACCGGGAGCCGCTTGTAATAGTCGCTGATCCGTGTGGGAAACAACCTGATATGAACGATCAAATGCGCAATTCCTTCGCTTCAGTGGCACCGCCGATCGTTGCCTCGCCCGCCAAGCGAATCCAGGCCCTGACCGGTGACCCGGATTTCATGACCTCCCTGGCCCGTGGCTTGGCGGTGGTGCAAGCGTTCCAGGAGCGCAAGCGACACTTGACCATTGCGCAGATCAGCCACCGCACGGAAATTCCCCGCGCCGCTGTGCGACGTTGCCTGCATACCCTGATCAAACTCGGCTACGCCACCACCGACGGCCGTACCTATTCGCTGCTGCCCAAAGTACTGACCTTGGGCCATGCCTATTTGTCGTCGACGCCATTGGCGGTTTCTGCCCAGCCGTATCTGGACCGCATGAGCGAGCAACTGCATGAGGCCTGCAACATGGCCACGCTGGAGGGCGATGACATTTTGTACATTGCGCGCTCGGCGACCACCCAGCGGCTGATTTCCGTCGACCTCTCGGTGGGCGGGCGACTGCCGGCCTATTGCACGTCCATGGGCAGGATTCTTCTCGCCGCGCTGGACGACACGTCACTGCGCGAATACCTCGACCATGCAGAACTGCAAGCCAAAACCAGTCGCACGTTGCATACCCCCGAGGCGTTGCTCGAATGCCTGCAAGAGGTACGACAACAAGGCTGGTGCATCGTCGATCAGGAGCTGGAGCAGGGCCTGCGCTCGATTGCCGTTCCGGTGTACGACGCTTCCGGCCAAGTAGTGGCGGCGTTAAACGTCAGTACCCACGCCGGCCGGGTCAGTCGCAGCGAGCTGGAACAGCGTTTCCTGCCCGGCCTGCTAAGCGCCAGTCGTGATCTGAGCGCGCAACTCTTTGCCTAAGCTGTTCGATAAACGCACAGAGTCGCGTTTATCGAATTGACGCTCTTTCCCTTGGATCATTAATGTCGCGGCAGCGTCATCCGGCACTGTTGGCCTTCAGTCAGTCGCCGGATCACGCCCCAATAATAATGAGAAGAGGCATCATCATGCGCTCGTTACCCGACTGTCGCTGTTCCCTCCGGCTTAGCTGCCGAAACCGAATCGCCTGATCCCCGACCTCCTTTTCTTGTGACAGCGTCAGCCCCGGCTGACACCTGTTCGACTGCGTTCTTTGCGTGGAATAAAAATAATGAACCAGCCTCAGTCTGCTGTAGGAAACTGCCTCGACGTGCAGTCCTTCATCAATGCTCAACCCATTTCGCGCTACCAATGGCGGGTGGTGATTCTATGTTTCCTGATTGTTTTCCTCGATGGCCTCGACACCGCGGCCATGGGTTTTATTGCGCCGGCACTATCCCAGGACTGGGGCATCGATCGCGCCAGTCTCGGCCCGGTGATGAGTGCGGCGTTGATCGGCATGGTTTTCGGTGCACTGGGTTCTGGCCCATTGGCTGACCGCTTCGGGCGAAAAGTCGTACTGGTGGGCGCAGTGTTGTTGTTCGGCGCTTTCAGCCTGGCGTCGGCCTATAGCACCAACGTCGATCAACTGCTGGTGCTGCGTTTCCTCACCGGTCTGGGCTTGGGCGCCGGCATGCCGAACGCCACCACGCTGCTGTCCGAATACACCCCGGAACGCAAGAAATCCCTGCTGGTGACCAGCATGTTCTGCGGCTTCAACCTTGGCATGGCCGGGGGCGGGTTCATCTCGGCCAAGCTGATCCCGGCCTTCGGCTGGCACAGCCTGTTGATGATCGGCGGGATTCTGCCGTTGATCCTCGCCGTCGTCTTGCTGTTCTGGTTGCCGGAATCGGCGCGCTATCTGGTGGTGCGCAACCGTGGCACGGACAAAGTGCGCAAGGCCTTGGCGCCGATCGACCCGACGGTGGTGGCTCAGGCTTCGAGCTTCAGCGTCCCGGAACAGAAAACCGTGAAGGCGCGCAATGTGTTTGCCGTGATCTTCTCCGGCACGTACAGCACCGGTACGTTGTTGCTGTGGCTGACGTACTTCATGGGGCTGGTGATTGTTTACCTGCTGACCAGTTGGCTGCCGACGCTGATGCGTGACAGCGGCGCGAGCATGGAGCAGGCCGCATTCATTGGTGCGCTGTTCCAGTTCGGTGGGGTGTTGAGCGCAGTGGGTGTGGGCTGGGCGATGGACCGGTTCAATCCGCACAAGGTCATCGGCATTTTCTACTTGTTCGCCGGGGTGTTTGCCTACGCGGTAGGGCAGAGCCTGGGCAATATCACATTGCTGGCGACCCTGGTGCTGGTGGCCGGGATGTGCGTCAACGGTGCGCAATCGGCGATGCCGTCGCTGGCGGCGCGGTTTTACCCGACTCAAGGGCGGGCGACCGGTGTGTCGTGGATGCTCGGGATTGGTCGCTTCGGCGCAATCCTCGGTGCGTGGATGGGTGCAACGTTGCTGGGCCTGGGCTGGAATTTCGAACAGGTGCTGACGGCGCTGGTCATTCCGGCCGCGTTGGCGACCACGGCGGTGGTGATCAAGGGCATGGTCAGTCATGCGGATGCGACCTGAGGGTAGGTTTCAGATTCCTTGATCGTTCCCACGCGGAGCGTGTGAACGATCGGCGCAGGAGATCGATAGGGAGACAACAATCTGTTCGATAAACGAACACTCAGTCGATTATCGGATTGTTTGGCGTTTTCCAGGGGCTTACTCTTCAGTCATTCCGGCGCTGAACCTCGCGCCTTTTTCTACCACTGTCGGTTCATAACAAAACGGGAGCCTGCCCCATGGCTGAAATCCTTTCGCTGCATGACGCGGTAAAGCAGTTCGTCAACGACGGCGATACCGTCGCGCTCGAAGGCTTTACTCACCTGATTCCTACGGCGGCGGGTCACGAAATCATCCGTCAGGGCAAGAAAGATCTGACCCTGGTGCGGATGACTCCCGACTTGATTTATGACCAGTTGATCGGTGCCGGTTGTGCTCGCAAGCTGATTTTCTCTTGGGGCGGTAACCCAGGCGTGGGCTCGCTGCACCGTCTGCGTGACGCGGTCGAAAGGCAGTGGCCGCATGCGCTGGAAATCGAAGAGCACAGCCACGCCGACCTGGCCAATGCCTACGTCGCGGGCGCTTCGGGCTTACCGTTCGCGGTGCTGCGTGCCTACGCTGGCTCCGACCTGCCGAAGGTCAACCCGCTGATCAAAACCGTCACGTGCCCGTTCACCGGCGAAGTGCTGGCGGCGGTGCCGTCGGTGCGCCCGGACATCACCGTGATTCACGCGCAGAAAGCCGACCGCAAAGGCAATGTGCTGCTCTGGGGCATTCTCGGCGTGCAGAAAGAAGCGGCGCTGGCCGCCAAGCGCTGCATCGTCACTGTTGAAGAAATCGTCGACGACCTCAACGCACCGATGAATTCCTGTGTGCTGCCGACCTGGGCCTTGAGCGCGGTCTGCCACGTCCCTGGCGGCGCGCATCCGTCCTACGCTCACGGCTACAACGAGCGTGACAACCGTTTCTACCAGGCTTGGGACCCGATTGCCCGCGACCGTGAAACCTTCACCGCGTGGATCAACGAGTACATCCACGGTTGCGCTGACTTCAGTGAGTTCCAGGCCAAGCTGGCCGCTGCTTCGGAGGCCAAGTAATGACTTACACCACCAATGAAATGATGACCGTCGCCGCCGCCCGCCGTCTGAAAAACGGTTCGGTGTGTTTCGTCGGCATCGGCCTGCCGTCGAAAGCCGCCAACCTGGCGCGTCTGACTTCCTCGCCGGATGTAGTCCTCATCTATGAATCGGGTCCAATCGGTGCCAAGCCGAGTGTATTGCCGCTGTCGATCGGTGACGGTGAACTGGCGGAAACCGCCGACACCGTCGTCCCGACCGGTGAGATTTTTCGCTACTGGTTGCAGGGCGGGCGTATCGACGTCGGTTTTCTCGGTGCCGCGCAAGTCGACCGCTTCGGTAACATCAACACCACAGTGGTGGGCGACTACCATCAGCCGAAAGTTCGCCTGCCGGGTGCCGGTGGCGCGCCGGAGATCGCCGGTTCCGCCAAGAGCGTGCTGATCATCCTCAAGCAGTCGGCGCGCTCCTTTGTCGACAAACTCGATTTCATCACCTCGGTAGGCCATGGCGAGGGCGGGGACTCACGCAAGCGTCTCGGCCTGCCGGGCGCCGGTCCTGTCGGCATTATTACCGACCTGTGCATCATGGAACCCGAAGCGGATACTCATGAATTCGTGGTGACCGCGCTGCACCCAGGCGTGACCCGCGAGCAAGTGATTGCGGCCACCGGCTGGGCGATTCGCTTCGCCGATCAGGTGGAAAACACCGCCGAGCCAACCGATGTCGAGCTGACCGCGCTGCGCGATCTGGAAGCCCGCACCGCTGCGGCCCACGGCCAAGCACCCGGAGAAGCCTGATGCGTGACGTTTATATCTGTGACGCCATTCGCACCCCCATCGGCCGTTTCGGCGGCGGCCTGTCGGCGGTTCGCGCCGATGACCTGGCCGCCGTGCCGATCAAAGCGCTGATGGCGCGCAACCCGTCGGTAGACTGGAACGCGGTAGACGAAGTGTTCCTCGGTTGCGCCAACCAGGCCGGCGAAGACAACCGCAACGTGGCACGCATGGCGTTGCTGCTGGCCGGCCTGCCGGAAACCATTCCGGGCGTTACCCTCAATCGCCTGTGCGCTTCGGGCATGGATGCGATCGGCACCGCGTTCCGGGCCATTGCCAGTGGCGAGATGGAGTTGGCGATTGCCGGCGGCGTCGAGTCGATGTCTCGCGCACCGTTCGTGATGGGCAAGGCCGATGCGGCGTTCTCGCGCAACATGAAACTGGAAGACACCACCATCGGCTGGCGTTTCATCAATCCGTTGATGAAAGCCCAGTACGGCGTGGACGCGATGCCGCAGACCGCCGATAACGTGGCCGATGATTACCAGGTTTCCCGCGCCGATCAGGATGCTTTCGCCCTGCGCAGTCAGCAACGCACAGCGGCCGCGCAAGCTGCAGGTTTTTTTGCCGAAGAAATCATCGAAGTGCGCATTGCCCACAAGAAGGGGGAAAGCGTCATCACGCAGGATGAACATCCCCGCGCTGACACGACATTGGAAACCCTGGCCAAACTCAAACCGGTCAATGGCCCGGACAAAACCGTTACCGCCGGCAATGCTTCCGGGGTGAACGACGGTGCGGCGGCGTTGATTCTGGCCTCCGGTGACGCGGTGAAGAAACATGGCCTGACTGCCCGTGCTCGCGTGTTGGGCATGTCGAGTGCCGGTGTCGCACCCAGGGTGATGGGCATCGGCCCGGTGCCGGCGGTGCGTAAATTGACTGAGCGCTTGGGCCTGGCGGTCAGCGATTTCGACGTGATTGAACTCAACGAAGCCTTCGCCAGCCAGGGCTTGGCCGTGCTGCGTGAACTGGGACTGGCGGATGACGCGGCCCAGGTCAACCCGAACGGTGGTGCCATTGCCTTGGGCCATCCGCTGGGCATGAGCGGTGCACGCTTGGTACTGACCGCGCTGCATCAATTGGAAAAGACCGGTGGCAAGAAAGGTCTGGCGACTATGTGCGTCGGTGTCGGCCAGGGGTTGGCCTTGGCGATCGAACGGGTCTGACACGCTTGGCTGTGAATAAGAAGCGTCGACTAATAAGAACTGAGGAAAGCGCAATGACTGACAAACCTGGTTACCGTCGCCCGCAGGCGGGCACTCAGCCGGAATACCTGCACCCTCCTTATCAATCCACCAACCTTCGCTCGCCGTCCAAGCCGTTGGTGTTTTTGCCTCATTCGCTGTCGGAAATCACCGGCCCGACCATTGGCGCCGATCGCATCGAGGAGCAGGACAACGACCTGACCGCTCAGCATCAGGGCGAACCACTGGGTGAACGGATCATCATTCACGGCCGTGTGCTGGATGAAAACGGTCTGCCGGTGCCGGGCATTTTGGTAGAGATCTGGCAGGCCAACGCCGCCGGTCGCTACAACCATGCGCGCGATCTGCACGACGCGCCGCTGGACCCGAACTTCACCGGCACCGGCCGCACCGTGACCGACGCCGATGGCTGGTATCAGTTCCAGACCATCAAGCCTGGCGCCTATCCGTGGGGCAACCATCACAACGCCTGGCGCCCGGCGCACATCCATTTCTCACTGTTCGGGCCGAGCATTCTTACGCGGCTGGTGACGCAGATGTATTTCCCGGGCGATCCGTTGCTGGCTTACGACCCGATCTATAACTGCGTGCCTGATACGAGTGCCAAAGAGCGCCTGATCGCCAGTTTCGACCTGGAAAAAACCATCCCTTCCTACGCCCTCGGTTATCGCTGGGACATCGTCTTGCGCGGCCGCGAAGCCACGCCGATGGAGAAATAAGATGACGCTGAACGCGACCACGTCCCACACCGTCGGGCCGTATTACCACATCGGCCTGACCTGGCTGAACCGGGAAGACCTGACCGTTGCACAGACCCTCGGCGAGCGCGTGGCGATCACCGGGCAAGTCGTCGATGGCAACGGCGACTTCGTCAACGACGCCATGCTCGAAGTGTGGCAGGCCAACGCCGCCGGCAAGTACGACCACCCGGAAGACGATCAAGACAAACCCCTGGACCCAAACTTTGAAGGGTTTGGTCGGGTGCCGGTGGATGCAGAAGGGCGCTTCCGCTTTACCACGATCAAACCGGGCACAGTGGAAGGCTTGAAGGGCACGACCCAGGCGCCGCATTTGGTGGTGCTGGTGTTTGCTCGCGGGTTGGTGAAGCACTTGCTGACGCGGATTTACTTCGACGGCGAACCGGCCAACGTGGCGGACCCGCTGCTGGAGTGCGTGCCTGCTGAACGCCGCGGTACCTTGCTGGCGAAGCAGGATGCTGCGGGTGTTTATCAGTGGAATGTGATTTTGCAGGGGACGGATGCGGAGACGGTGTTTTTTGATTATTGAGTGAAAGCCGCAAACCTGTGGGAGCGTGGCTTGCCCGCGATTGCGTTGGGTCAGTCACCATTAATGCTGGATGTGACTCAGTCATCGCGGGCAAGCCCGCTCCCACAGGGATAGCATTGCCAATTGTGGAATGGGTTTGTTGCAAAGTGTGCCTAGACTCGAAATGTTCACTGGTACGTGACGGTGATGATGGCGATCGCGTTCCTGTTCAGCCTGCGTCTGCCGAAACAAGCGAAGTATTTGCAAAATGACCTTTGATCTTTACGCGGGAGCCTGACCGGCCCTCGCCTGCAAGGACTGTTTATGAACCAGCGACCGGGCAATCAATTGTTCGATGCCTACTTCACTGCACGCGACATGCGTGAGGTGTTCTGCGATCAGGGCCGGGTTCAGGCCATGCTTGATTTCGAAGCGGCACTGGCCCGGGCCGAGGCACGGGTTGGCCTGATTCCGCAGACGGCTGTCGCGTCTATCGAAGCGGCATGTCGGGCCGAGCATTACGACTTCGCCGCGCTTGGTGAGGCCATTGCCACGGCGGGCAATTCGGCGATTCCGCTGGTCAAGGCATTGGGCAAGCAGATCGCCAAGAGCGATGCCGAAGCCGAGCGTTACGTGCATCTGGGCGCGACCAGCCAGGATGTAATGGACACCGGCCTGGTGCTGCAACTGCGCCGCGCGCTGGAATTGATCGAAGCTGATCTGATGCAGCTGGGGGAAACCCTCGCGACCCAAGCCTGGCGTTACGTCACCACGCCACTGGCCGGGCGCACTTGGTTGCAACACGCGACGCCCGTCACCCTCGGCATGAAAATCGCCGGTTGGTTGGGGGCGGTGACGCGCAGCCGTCAACGTCTGCTGGAACTCAAGCCGCGCCTGCTGGTGCTGCAATTCGGCGGCGCTTCCGGCACCCTCGCGGCCCTCGGCGAGCAGGCGATGCCGATTGCCGAAGCCTTGGCCGCAGAACTGCAACTGACCTTGCCGGATCAACCCTGGCACACCCAGCGTGATCGTCTGGTGGAGTTCGGTGCGGTGCTTGGATTGATCGCCGGCAGCCTCGGCAAACTCGGCCGCGATATCAGCCTGTTGATGCAGACCGAGGCCGGCGAAGTGTTCGAGCCGTCGGCGCCGGGCAAGGGCGGTTCCTCGACCATGCCGCACAAACGCAACCCGGTGGGCGCGGCGGTGCTGATCGGCGCGGCGACGCGAGTGCCGGGTTTGCTCTCGACCTTGTTCAGTGCGATGCCGCAGGAGCACGAACGCAGCCTGGGCCTGTGGCATGCCGAATGGGAAACCCTGCCGGAGATCTGCTGTTTGGTGTCAGGCAGTTTGCAGCAAGCGCTGTTGGTGGCCGACGGACTGGAAGTGGATGCCGACCGAATGACGCACAACCTCGACCTGACCCAGGGCCTGGTGCTGGCCGAAGCCGTGAGCATCGTGCTGGCGCAACGCGTCGGTCGCGACACCGCGCACGATCTGCTGGAGCAATGCTGCAAGCGCGCAGTGGCCGAGCAACGACATCTGCGCGCGGTACTCGGCGACGAGCCGCAAGTGACCGCCGAGCTGTCGGATGCTGAACTCGATCGTCTGCTGGACCCCGCCCATTACCTCGGTCAGGCCCATACCTGGGTCGAGCGAGCGGTGGCTGAACATTTTGCGTTGACCTCTTGAAGGAGACTGCTGTGGCATTCGTACAACTCGCCGAGGGCGAACTGCACTACCAAATTCAAGGGCCGCAACTCGATGGACCGGCGGATGCGCCGGTGCTGGTGCTGTCCAACTCACTGGGTACCGACTTGCACATGTGGGACGCGCAGATCCCGGCGTTCACCGAGCATTTTCGCGTGCTGCGTTTCGACACCCGTGGTCACGGCCAGTCGTTGGTGACGCAGGGGCCGTACAGCATCGAGCAACTGGGCCGTGACGTGCTGGCGCTGCTGGATGCCTTGCACATCGAACGCGCGCATTTCTGTGGTCTGTCCATGGGCGGGTTGATCGGTCAGTGGCTGGGGATCAATGCCGGTCAGCGTTTGAATAAACTGATCGTATGCAACACCGCGGCGAAAATCGGCGATCCGTCGGTGTGGAATCCACGGATCGAAACTGTGCTGCGTGACGGCGCAGAGGCAATGGTTGCCCTGCGCGATGCGTCGATAGCGCGCTGGTTTACCGCGGATTTTTCCGAGGCTAATCCGGAAGTGGTGAAGCGGATCACCGACATGCTCGCGGCGACTTCGCCTGAAGGTTACGCGGCCAATTGCGCGGCGGTGCGTGACGCCGATTTCCGCGATCAGTTGTCCTCGATTCAGGTGCCGCTGCTGGTGATCGCCGGCACCGAGGACGCGGTGACACCGCCGTCCGGCGGGCATTTCATTCAGGAGCAAGTGCGTGGCGCCGAGTACGCCGAGTTCTACGCCGCGCACCTGTCCAACGTCCAGGCTGGCGCTGCGTTCAGCGACCGGATACTGGCGTTTTTGTCAGCTCATTGAGGGGATTGTTGTGGACGAGAAACAACGTTACGACGAGGGCCTGAACGTCCGTCGTGCGGTACTTGGCGACGCCCATGTCGACCGCAGCCTGAACGCGCTGACCGAGTTCAACTCGGAGTTCCAGGAGATGATCACCCGCCACGCCTGGGGCGACATCTGGACCCGCCCGGGCTTGCCGCGCCATACCCGCAGCCTGATTACCCTCGCCATGCTGATCGGCATGAACCGCAACGAAGAACTCAAACTGCACCTGCGCGCCGCCGCCAACAACGGCGTGACCCGCGGCGAGATCAAGGAAGTGATCATGCAGAGCGCGATCTACTGCGGCATCCCAGCGGCCAACGCGACGTTCCACCTGGCTGAATCGGTGTGGGATGAGTTGGGGGTTGAATCGCGCGAGTGATCCGCGAAAGTTGTATTGCCTGAGCTGCCGTCTTCGCGGGCAAGCCTCGCTTCTACAGGTGTGCGGTGTGAACGCCAATTTTGTGTTCAACGAACATCCCTGTGGGAGCCGGGCTTGCCCGCGATGGCGGCAGTACATCCAATATTGATGTGACTGAAAGATTGCCATCGCGGGCAAGCCCGCTCCCACATTTGTTGTGTTTACAGCAGGCTGATCGGATAGCTGACGATCAACCGATTCTCGTCAAACTCGTTGTTGCTGAAGTCGCGGCGGATGGTCGAGTTGCGCCATTTGAGGTTGAGGTCTTTGAGCGTACCGCTCTGCACGGTGTAGCCCAGTTCGCTTTCGCGGCCCCATTCCTTGCCGTCGGTGGTGGTTGCGGTGTGTACGTTGTCGCCGCTGATGTAGCGGTTCATCAGGGTCAGGCCTGGTACGCCAAGGGCGGCGAAGTTGTAGTCGTGGCGCAGTTGCCAGGATTTTTCCTTCGCGTTGTCGTAGCTGGCGTTGTAGCTGTCGTTGGCCAAGGTGCCGCCGCTGGTGCCGTTGACCCGCATCCAGGCGCTTCTGCCTGTGAGTTTTTGCAGGCCGACGTAGAAGGTGTTGCCGCCATATTTGGCCGAGAACAGGCCCGACCAGGTCTTGTTGTCCAGTTCACCAGCCCGGGCGCTGCCGTCATCCTTGCCGTAGAAGAACCCCAAATTGGCGCCGAATGTCCAGTCGCCCAGCGGTTGGGTGTGGATCAGGTTGACGTATTGCTGGCTATAGATGTCCTTGAGTTCAGCGTTCCACAGGCCGATCTGAGTGCGCTTGCCGTTGAAGGCATATTCACCGCCCTGGAAGTTGAAGCGGTCTGAGGTGAACGCCGCTTTGCCGGTCATCGACATGTCGTTCATGCTGCTGTCGTCGCGCGGGCTGTTGGCGCGGAACTGGCCGCCATAGAGGGTCAGGCCGTCGATTTCCTTCGAGGTGATCTGGCCGCCACGGAAGGTTTGCGGCAGCGAGCGACCGTCGTCCGAACGCAAGATCGGCAATACCGGCATCCATTCGCCGACCTTCACTTCGGTCTGGGACAGCTTGGCCTTGAACGCCACGTTGGTGCGACCGAATTTATCCGCCGGGCGGCCATCGTGATCCAGCGGCAACAACTGCGTACCACCGGTGCCTTTGCCGCCGTCGAGCTTGACCGAATACAACCCCAGCACGTCCATGCCGAACCCGACGGTGCCCTGGGTGAACCCGGATTTAGCGTCGAGGATGAAGCTTTGCGTCCATTCTTCAGCCTTGCCCTGGCTCTTGGTCGGGTTGGTGAAGTTACGGTTGATGTAGAAGTTGCGCAGGTTCAGGTTGACCTTGGCACCTTCGACAAAACCGGCTTCCTCGGCCATGGCGGGCAGGGCCGCACCGGCCAGTGCGATGGCGATCAGGCTGGGTAAGAAATACTGCGTGGAAGGCGTCATGGGCTCGGGTCTCTCTAATTCTTGGAGGTGAAACAGGGCGATGCCGCAACGTTCGGGTTGCAGACAAAAGATTTGAATTCAGAAAAGCGGGGGCGAAGTCAGCCGGACAGGGCAGGGCGCGGGGGCATGGTTTCGAACCTGTTGTTATTGGTTTTGTACGACAGATGGTGAGGGAAACGGACTAAATGGTTCAATCGGGGGAGGGCGGGTTCTGGGCGATTATCGAACGTAAGATTGATCCGTACTTTGTGGTGTCGGGGTCGGCCCCATCGCGGGCAAGCCCGCTCCCACAGTGTCCGTGTCGAACCCAGATTCTGTGAGCCCCGCTGAGCCTGTAGGAATGGGCCCTACAGTGTCCGTGTCGAACCCAGATTCTGTCGGCCCCGCTGAGCCTGTAGGAGCGGTGTCCGTATCGAACACAAACTCTGTGAGCCCTGCTGAACCTGTGGGAGCGGGCTTGCCCGCGATGGGGCCAGCATGACCAATACAACTTTTCCTATGGCCAACAAAAAGCCCACCAATCGGTGGGCTTCGTGTTTACCGCGCTATCAGAACAACTTCATCTTCGGCGCTTCTTCTTTCAATGGCTCGTTCTTCGCCGTCTGTTCATTCCAGCCACCACCCAACGCCTTGTACAGATTGACCGCGCTGACCAGCTGCGCCAGGCGGTCGGTGATCAGCGCTTGTTGAGCACTGAACAGCTGACGCTGGGCGTCGAGGAAGGTCAGGTTGCTGTCGACACCAATGCGGTAGCGACGCTCGGCCAGACGGTAGTAGTCCTGGTTGGCGCTGACGAAGTCACGCTGAGCCTGCAACTGCTCGGTATAGGTCTGGCGTGCGGCCAGGCCATCGGCGACTTCCTGGAAGGCCGTTTGAATGGACTTCTCGTAGTTCGCCACGCCGATGTCTTTCTGGATCTTGGAGTAATCCAGGCTGGCGCGCAGGCTGCCGGCGTTGAAGATCGGCAGGTTGATCTGCGGCTGGAACAACCAGGTGCCCGAACCGCCCTTGAACAGACCGGACAGGTCCGGGCTCAGGGAGCCGGCATTGGCGGTCAGGCTGATGCTCGGGAAGAACGCAGCCCGTGCTGCGCCGATGTTGGCGTTGGCAGCCTTGAGGTTGTACTCGGCTTGAAGGATGTCCGGACGACGTTGCAGCAAGTCCGACGGCAAGCCGGCCGGTACTTCGCTCAGCACGTCATCCGACAGTGGCTTGGCCGCTTGAAGATTGGCCGGGATACCGGTGCCGAGCAGCAGCACCAGGCTGTTTTCATCCTGAGCGACCTGACGGGTGTATTTGGCCTGTTGCGCACGGGCGTTTTCCACCGAGGTACGCGACTGAGCCAGATCCAGCGCCGAGGCTACACCCACTTCGTTGCTGCGCGAGGTGAGCTTGAAGCTCTCCTCGTAGGCACCGAGGGTTTCCTGGGTCAGTTTCAGCAGCTCTTTGTCAGCCTGCCAGGTCAGATAGGCATTGGCCACACTGGCCACCAGGCTGATTTGCGTGCTGCGGCGCGCTTCTTCAGTGGCGAAGTATTTCTGCAGAGCTTCTTCGCTCAGGCTGCGAACCCGACCGAACAGGTCGAGTTCATAAGCGCTGATGCCAACAGTAGCCGAGTAGGAACTGCTGATGGCCGTTTCACCGGTTTGCGAGGCCCGTGCCGGAACTCGCTGACGGCTGCCGCTGCCGGTGGCCGAAACGGCCGGGAACAGATCGGCACGCTGGATGCGGTATTGAGCCGCATAAGCGTCGATGTTCAGCGCCGCGACGCGCAGGTCACGGTTGTTCTCCAGCGCGGTCTGAATCAGCTGTTGCAGCGCCGGGTCGTGGAAAAACTGCTTCCAGCCCTGTTCGGCGGCGGCCTGGCTAGGCGCCTGGGCCGGCGAATACGCCGGGCCTTGCGGGTATTGGCCCGCCACCGGTGCTTCAGGCTGCTGATAATCGGGTATCAGCGAGCAGCCGCTCAGCACGAAGGCAGCGACTGCGATGGAGAGTAGCGACTTGCTCATTAGCCAGCCTCTTTAGAAGGTTCAATAGCGTCATCATCTTGGTCGGCGATTTTGCGCTGACCCATGGACGACACGGTGACAAAGAACAATGGGACCCAGAAGATCGCCAGCACAGTGGCTGTGATCATACCGCCAATCACCCCGGTACCGATCGCATGCTGGCTACCCGAACCTGCGCCCGTGGAGATGGCCAGTGGAACCACACCGAGCACGAACGCGAGCGAGGTCATGATGATCGGTCGCAGACGCATCCGGCAGGCTTCGATTGCGGCATCGCGCAGGCTACGTCCTTGCTCATGCAGTTCCTTGGCGAACTCGACGATCAGAATGGCGTTTTTCGCCGCCAGACCGATCGTGGTCAACAGCCCCACCTGGAAGTACACGTCGTTGGACAGGCCGCGCAGGCTGGTCGCCATCAGCGCACCGATAATCCCCAGCGGCACCACCAGCATCACCGCGATCGGGATCGACCAGCTTTCATACAACGCCGCCAGACACAGGAACACCATCAGCAGCGACAAGGCGTACAACGCTGGCGCTTGTGAGCCGGAAAGACGTTCCTCGTACGACAGACCGGTCCAGGAAATACCGACACCGGCTGGCAGTTTCTTGGCCAGGGCTTCGACTTCGGCCATCGCTTCACCGGTGGAATAACCTGGCGCCGGGGCACCGAGGATTTCCATCGCTTCTACGCCGTTGTAACGAGCCAGTTTCGGCGAACCGTAGATCCACTCACCCTTGGCGAACGACGAGAACGGAACCATGGTGCCGGCGCTGTTGCGCACGTACCACTTCTTCAAGTCTTCGGGGCTCATGCGAGCGCCAGGCAGGCCTTGGATGTAGACCTTCTTCACGCGACCGCGGTCGATGAAGTCGTTCACATAGCTACTGCCCAAAGCAATCGACAGGGTGTTGTTGATGTCGGTGAGGGTCACGCCCAGGGCGCTGGCCTTCTCATCGTCGATCTCCAGCTGGTATTGCGGCTCGTCGTTCAGGCCGTTGGGACGCACTTGCGACAGGACCTTGCTTTGCGCCGCCATGCCGAGGAACTGATTACGGGCCTCCATCAGTTTTTCGTGACCAATACCGGCGCGGTCCTGAAGGAACACGTCGAAACCGGTGGCGTTACCCAGTTCCAGTACCGCCGGTGGCGCGAAGGCAAACACCATGGCGTCGCGGAAGGTAAAGAAGTGCTGTTGGGCACGGGCCGCGAGTTTGAACACGCTGTTGTCTGCGTTACGTTCTTCCCATGGTTTGAGCATGATGAACGCCATACCCGAACTCTGACCACGACCGGCGAAGTTGAAGCCGGTCACAGTAAACACCGAGGCCACCGCGTCGCCTTCGCCGCCTTCCTTGCTCGGACGCAGCAGGAATTCGCGCATTTCGTCCACGACCACTTGCGTACGCTGGGAGCTGGAACCGGCCGGTGTCTGCACCTGGGCAAACAGTACGCCCTGGTCTTCTTCCGGCAGGAACGCCGTTGGAATACGGGTGAACAGCCAGATCATGCCAACCACGATGATCAGGTACGCCAGCAGGTACGGAGCCTTGTGCGCGAGCATGTTGCCCACGCCGCGCTCGTAGCTTTTGACGCCACGGTCGAAGCTGCGGTTGAACCAGCCGAAGAAGCCGCGTTTCGGCGTGCCGTGCTCACCTTTCGGAATCGCTTTGAGCATGGTCGCGCAGAGCGCCGGGGTGAAGATCAACGCCACCAATACCGACAAGGCCATGGCCGAGACGATGGTGATCGAGAACTGTTTGTAGATCACACCGGTGGAGCCACTGAAGAACGCCATCGGCAGCAGTACCGCCGACAGAACCAGGGCGATACCAACCAGGGCACCCTGGATCTGCCCCATGGATTTCTTGGTGGCCTCCTTGGGTGACAGGCCTTCTTCGCTCATGACCCGTTCGACGTTTTCCACCACGACGATGGCATCGTCCACCAGCAAGCCGATGGCCAACACCATACCGAACATGGTCAGGGTGTTGATGCTGAAACCGAACGCCGCGAGGATCCCGAACGTACCCAGCAATACCACCGGCACGGTCATCGTGGTGATGACGGTGGCGCGGAAGTTTTGCAGGAACAGGAACATCACCAAAAACACCAGCACGATCGCTTCGACCAGGGTTTCAACCACGCCCTTGATCGACTCGGTCACCACCGGGGTGGTGTCGTACGGGAACACCACTTCCATCCCTTCCGGGAAGAAGGGCTTGAGGGTATCAATGGTATTGCGCAGGGCTTTTGCGGTGTCGAGGGCGTTGGCGCCGTTGGCCAGTTTTACCGCCAGACCGGAGGCCGGGGCGCCGTTGAACTGAGCGCTGATCGAGTAGTTTTCGCCACCCAGACCGACTTCCGCAACGTCGCCGACACGCACTTGCGAGCCGTCCTTGTTGACCTTCAGCAGGATCGCCTTGAACTGCTCGGCGGTTTGCAGACGGGTCTTGCCGATGATCGTCGCGTTCAGTTGCTGGCCGGGCAGGGCAGGCAAGCCGCCGAGTTGACCGGACGAGACCTGGACGTTCTGCGCCGCGATGGCGGTTTTCACGTCGACCGGGGTCAGGTTGTAATTGTTCAACTTGGCCGGGTCGAGCCAGATCCGCATCGCATACTGGGCACCGAAGACCTGGAAGTCACCGACACCGGCCGTGCGCGAAATCGGGTCCTGCATGTTCGACACGATGTAGTTGGACAGGTCGTCCTTGGTCATGCTGCCGTCGCGCGACACCACGCCGATGACCATCAGGAAGTTTTTCACCGACTTGGTCACGCGGATGCCCTGTTGCTGCACTTCTTGCGGCAACAGCGGGGTGGCCAGGTTCAGCTTGTTCTGGACCTGAACCTGCGCGGTATCGGAGTTGGTGCCCTGCTCGAAGGTCGCGGTAATGGTCATGTTGCCGTCGGAGTTACTTTCCGACGAGACATAACGCAGGTTATCGATACCGTTGAGCTGTTGCTCGATCACTTGCACCACGGTGTCCTGCACGGTTTGTGCAGACGCGCCTGGGTAGGTTACCGAGATGGCAATGGCCGGAGGCGCAATGCTCGGGTATTGGTTGATCGGCAGTTTGAGGATCGATAGAGCCCCGACCAGCATAATCACCAGGGCAATTACCCAAGCGAAAATCGGACGGTCGATAAAAAATTTCGACATGGTTTACTCCCCTTTGCCGCCGGCAGCAGCATTAGCTGCCTGTGCGGTGGCCGGGCTCTTTGCGCCAACGTTAGTGGCTTCAGTGGCTTTCACTTCGACGCCAGGTCTGACGTATTGCAGCCCTTCGGTGATCACGCGATCGCCTGCCTTCAGACCGTCTTCAATCAGCCATTGGTTACCGACGGTGCGGCTGGCCTTGAGCTGACGCAGTTCGACCTTGTTGTCCGGACCGACGACCAGCGCGGTCGGAGAGCCTTTGAGGTCGCGGGTCACGCCTTGTTGCGGAGCCAGAATCGCCGCGCTGTCCACACCGGCCTGCAACTGGGCGTGAACGAACATGCCCGGCAGCAGGGTGTGATCAGGGTTCGGGAACACGGCACGCAGGGTCACGGAGCCGGTGGTCTGGTCAACCGAAACTTCGGAGAACTCAAGCTTGCCGTCCAGCTTGTACTGGCTGCCGTCTTCCAGGGTCAGCTTGACCGCGGCGGCATTATCGCCAGCCTTTTGCAGACGACCGCTTTCCAGTTCGCGGCGCAGCTCAAGCAGCTCCACCGAAGATTGGGTGACGTCGACGTAGATCGGGTCCAGTTGCTGAATGACGGCCATGGCGTCGGTCTGGCCGCTGCTGACCAGCGCGCCTTCGGTCACCGAAGAACGTCCGATGCGACCAGAGATTGGTGCGTAAACCTTGGTGTAACGCACGTTGATCTGGGCGGTCTGCAAGGACGCTTCCGATTGCAGGCGGTTGGCCAGCGCGGTGTCGTATTCCTGACGGCTGACAGCCTGTTCGTCGACCAGTTGCTTGTAGCGGTCGGAGATCGACTTGGTCGAACGCAGGTTGGCTTCGGCGCTTTTCAGGGTCGCGTCATAGACCGATGGGTCGATCTGATAGAGCTGCTGACCGGCTTTGACGTCGCCGCCTTCCTTGAACAGACGCTTGAGAATGATGCCGTTGACCTGTGGGCGAACTTCGGCGATGCGGAACGCACTGGTGCGCCCCGGAAGTTCGGACGTCAGGGTGAAGGCTTGTGGTTGCAGGGTTACGACGCCGACCTGAGGGGCTGGTGCGGCAGGTGCCGCCTCTTCCTTTTTACATCCGCTGAGCAGCGATGCCAGGGCGACGGCAGTAACCAGAGCGGTAACAGCTGGCTTGAATTGCATGAAGATCCTCGGGTCAGGCGCGCACATTGCGCACAAGAAATGTGGAAGGTTTAAAAAATTATGCCGGGTGGATAAGTAGCTTGCTAAGGAATATACTTACGTTCATGGTTGTTTGTAAAGGCCTTGGCGGTGTACCCACACGGTTACAAAAGCCGTTCAAAGGTTGGAATTGTAGGCCTGATGAGACGCCCAAGAGCGCTCGCCCCACTTTTATTCAGCTGATATTCAGACATCGCTGAAGCACCCTGATTGAGGTTTTACTGCCATGGTCCGTCGTACCAAAGAGGAAGCTCAAGAAACCCGAAGCCAGATACTCGAAGCGGCAGAAAAAGCCTTTTACGAGCGGGGCGTGGCACGCACGACGCTGGCGGATATCGCGACCCTGGCCGGCGTGACTCGCGGGGCCATCTACTGGCATTTCAGTAACAAGGCGGATCTGGTGCAGGCGATGCTCGATACCTTGCATGAGCCGCTGGATGAAATGGCCAAGGCCAGTGAAAGCGAAGATGAACTCGATCCGCTGGGCTGCATGCGCAAGCTGCTGATTCATTTGTTTCATCAAGTTGCCCTGGACCCGAAAACCCGACGCATCAACGAGATTCTGTTTCATAAGTGCGAGTTCACCGATGAAATGTGCGATCTGCGCCAGCAGCGCCGAACGGCCAGTCTCGATTGCAATGTGCGAATCGCTCTAGCCCTGAGTAATGCGGTGAATCGCGGGCAGTTGCCGGAAAACCTCGACACTGCCCGCGCGGCCATCAGCCTGCATGCGTATATCGATGGCACCCTGTATCAGTGGCTGTTGGCTCCCGACAGTTTTCAACTGCACACCGAAGCCGAGCGTTGCGTCGATACAGGGTTGGATATGCTGCGCTTGAGTCCGAGCCTGCGCAATTGAAACAAAATGCGTAATTGGATCCATTTGTGTCAAGACTTGAAGCGGGGGAAATGTCCCTGCTTCGCTCGCCTTTCTGTAATGGGGGGCTTTTATATACGTACGTTTGCCAGGTTGATAGGTAGCGAGCTACGTATTTTGTAGGAATTTTGTGTCGAGTCTGTGAATGAATGTTAACAACCCGGGCTACAAGGGCGCCGAGCAGCCGATAAAGGGTATCGCGCTGATCTGCCTGGCGGTTTTGTTGTTCGCTAGTCACGACACGTTGTCCAAGTACCTGTCCGGGTTCTATCCGATCGTGATGGTGGTTTGGGCGCGCTACGTGGTGCACACCTTGTTGATGCTGGTGATTTTCGTGCCACGCAGTGGTTTCTCGGTGGTAGTGCGCACCAAGCGTCCGGGTTTGCAGTTATTACGCGCTCTGTGCCTGATCGGCACCAGCCTGTTTTTCACTACCGGCCTGCGTTACATCCCCTTGGCTGAAGCCACCGCCGTCACCTTTCTTGCTCCTTTATTGGTGACCGCGTTGTCCGTACCGCTGCTGCATGAGCGGGTAACCCGCAATCAGTGGCTGGCGGTGCTGGGTGGATTTGTCGGCGTGTTGATCGTCGTGCGGCCCGGCGGTGCGCTGTTCACCCCGGCGATCTTGTTGCCACTGTGCTCGGCCTTGTGTTTTGGCTTCTATCAATTGCTCACCCGCCTGCTCAGCGGTATCGACAGCCCGACCACCAGCAACTTTCTCACCGGCATTATCAACAGCCTGATCATGACTGCACTGTTGCCGTTCTTCTGGAGCACGCCGACGCTGCTGCATGGCCTGTTCATGATTGGGCTGGGCACTTGCGGCATGCTCGGTCACATGTTGCTGACCCAGGCTTTCCGCCATGCGGCGCCGGCGATGCTGGCACCGTTCAGTTACGGGCAGATTCTATTTGCCGGGATATACGGGTATTTGATCTTCGACCATACCCCGGACAGCTTTGGTGTGATCGGTATCACGGTGATTTGCCTCAGTGGTCTTGCGGTCGCCTGGGGACAGCGCAAGCGCTGACAGGATCTGTAGGAGCTGCCGAAGGCTGCGATCTTTTGATCTTCCAACGCAAAAGCCCCGGCTCTTTCGAGTCGGGGCTTTTGCATTTTTACGGCAGACGTTTACAGCGCTGGGTAGTCGATGTAACCGACCGGCCCCTTCGCATAGAACAGTTCCGGACGCGCCTCGTTCAACGGCGCATCGGCCTTCAAGCGTGCCGGCAGATCCGGGTTGGCAATGAACGGTACACCGAACGCCACCGCATCAGCCTTGCCGCTGGCCAGCCACTCGTTGGCGCTGTCCTTTGTGAAGCGTTCGTTGGCGATGTACGGGCCGCCGAAGGCTTCTTTCAGTTGTGGGCCGAGGCTGTCGCCGGCTTCTTTCTCGCGCGAGCAGATGAAGGCGATGCCGCGTTTGCCCAGTTCGCGAGCGACATAGGTGAAGGTCTCGGACAGGTTGTCGTCGCCCATGTCATGGAGATCGGCACGCGGTGACAGGTGCACACCCACACGGCCCGCGCCCCAGATTTCGATGGCGGCATCGGTCACTTCCAGCAACAGGCGCGCACGGTTTTCCAGGGAACCGCCATAGTTGTCGGTGCGCTGGTTGGTGCTGCTTTGCAGGAACTGGTCGAGCAGGTAACCGTTGGCGCCGTGGATTTCCACACCGTCGAAACCGGCAGCCTTGGCGTTCTCGGCACCCACGCGGTAAGCGTCGATGATATCGGCGATTTCAGCGCTTTCCAGGGCACGCGGGGTTGGGAAGTCGGCCAATGGACGCACCAGGCTGACATGACCCTTGGGCTGGATGGCGCTCGGCGCGACCGGTGCTTCGCCGTTCAGGTACAAGGGGTGGGAAATCCGGCCCACGTGCCACAGTTGCAGGAAAATTTTGCCGCCAGCGCCGTGGATTGCTTTGGTCACATTGCTCCAGCCGCGCACCTGGTCGTTGGACCAGATACCGGGAGTGTCCGGGTAGCCCACGCCGATTGGCGTGACCGAAGTCGCTTCGCTGAGGATCAGGCCGGCGGAGGCGCGCTGCACATAGTATTCGGCCATCAGCGCGTTCGGCACACGGCCTTCGTCGGCGCGGCAGCGGGTCAGCGGCGCCATGATGATGCGGTTGGCCAACTCGAGGTCGCCCAGTTTGATCGGATCGAAAATAGTCGTCATTTAATAGCTCTCTTTTGGAGATCAGTTAGAAGTAGCAGGGGCCAGTTTGGGATCGCCGCTCTGACGGAAAGTAATCAGGGTCACCAGCAGGGCGAGTACTGCCAGTGCGGCAGCCGCGAGCGGCACGCTGGTGAGACCGAAGCCGTGGGCGATGACGCTGCCGCCGACCCAGGCACCCAGCGCGTTGCCGACGTTGAAAGCGCCGATGTTCAGGGTCGATACCAGGTTCGGTGCCGCCTTGCCGTAGGTCACAACGTTCACTTGCAGGGCGGGCACGGCGGCGAAGCACGCGGTGGCCCAGAGGAACAGGGTGATTTCGGTCGGGATCACGGCAATGCTGGTCCAGGTCAGCACGGTGGACACGACCGCCATGGTGATGAACACACCGATCAGCGTCGCCGCCATGCTTTTGTCCGCCAGCTTGCCGCCGATGATGTTGCCGACCGTCAGGCCCAGACCGATGAGCATCAAGGTCCAGGTCACGCCGCGTGGCGAGACTCCGGTGACCTCGCCCAACAGAGGGGCGACATAGGTGAATAAGGTGAAGACCGAGGCAGCGAACAACGCAGTCATGCTCAACGACAGCCAGATGCCGGCTCCCTTGAGAGCGCGCAGTTCGGCGCGCATGTCGAGTTTCTCTTCATCGCGCTTGGCCGGCAGGAAGCGAATCAGGCCGATCAGTGCAATCACACCGATCACCGTCACCGCCCAGAAGGTCGAACGCCAGCCGGCTTCCTGACCGAGCGCGGTGCCCAGCGGCACGCCGAGGACGTTGGCCAGGGTCAGGCCGGTGAACATCAGGGCCACGGCCGACGCACGTTTGTTGGCCGGTACCAGACCTGCCGCCACCACCGAACCGATGCCGAAGAAGGCGCCATGACACAGCGCGGTGACCACACGGGCAAACATCAAAACGTTGTAGTCACTGGCCAGGGCGCAGAGCAGATTGCCGATGATGAAGATGCCCATCAACGCTACCAAAGCGGCCTTGCGCGGCAGTCTGGCGGTGGCCAGTGCCATGAACGGTGCACCGATGGCCACGCCCAGGGCGTAACCGGTCACCAGCCAGCCGGCGCCGGGGATCGACACACCGAGATCGGCCGCCACCTCGGGCAGCAGGCCCATGATGACGAACTCGGTGGTACCGATGGCGAAGGCGCTTAAGGCCAGAATGAGTAGCGAGAGGGGCATTGTCAGTTCCTTGTCGGAGCGCGGAGCTCCTTGTCGATGGCGTCGAGGAACGCCTGAATCACGTCCTCGTTGCGTTTGAAGAAATGCCATTGACCGGCTTTCTGGCTGCTGATCAGTCCCGCCCGTTGCAAGGTCGCCAAATGGGCGGACACGGTCGACTGCGACAGGCCGCAGCGTTGATCGATCTGTCCGGCGCAAATGCCGTACTCATGGTTGTGGAGCTGTTCCGGGAACTGGACCTTGGGGTCTTTCAGCCAGATGAGGATGTCTCGGCGTACTGGGTGTGCCAGCGCTTTTATTATTTCGTCGAGGTCGATGGTCATGGTTTGGGCTCGTGATGAGTAAAACGCTATATCGCGATGAGGCGAACTTTAAATCGGTACTTCGCGATATACCAATATGATTTTGGTCTGATGACCGTGTAAATCGGTATATCGGGTTATAACGATATTGGTGGCGCAGTGTTAAGCTGCGCGCATGAACTATCTCGCACATCTGCACCTCGGTGGCCAGCGCCCCGGTCAAATGCTCGGCAGTCTGTATGGCGATTTCGTCAAAGGACGGCTGCAAGGGCAGTTCGATCCGGAGATCGAAGCGGCCATTCAGTTGCACCGCAGCATCGACGTGTTTACCGACCGCCATCCGCTGGTGGACATCGCCTTGTCGCGGTTTTCCCTTACGCGCAGGCGTTACGCCGGGATCGTGCTCGATGTGTTTTTCGACCACTGCCTGGCGCGGGACTGGGAGTTGTACGCCGACCGTCCGCTGGCGCAGTTCACTTCGGACGTTTACCGGGTGCTGTCCGCCGAGCCGCAGTTGCCGGAGCGCCTGGCGATGATTGCGCCGCACATGGTGGCCAATGACTGGTTGGGTTCTTACCGGGAATTCGCGGTGCTGGAGCAGGTGCTGCGGGGGATTTCGCGCAGGTTGACCCGGCCCGAGGAGTTGGCCGAGGCGATGCAGGAGTTACGACGGTTGTACGAACCGTTGAGCGAGGATTTCCGGTTGTTCTATCCCGAGCTGCAGGACTTTGCCCAAAACTATCCAACTACATAAATAACTGTGGGAGCGGGCTTGCCCGCGATTGCGGTATGTCATTCAACATTACCGTTGAATGTTAAGCCGCCATCGCGGGCAAGCCCGCTCCCACAGGGATTTGTGATTAAGCAGCAATAGCCGGGCGCATAGGGATTTGCTGCATTTCCGGAATCGCCCCAAACAACGCCTTCTGCACCGCCTGCTGCGCTTCGAACGCCAGCGCCGCACGTTCCCGGTCCTGGCACTCGATCGGCTTGAGCAGATGAATTTCCACCTCACCCCGATCATTGGCGAACAAGCGCATCAGGTGCGACAGCAAATCATCATCGCCAATGAACGGTGCCAGGGTATCGAGTTCGCCATCGCGCAAATAACGAATCGCTACCGGTTGCAACGCCACTTCGGAATCGATCGCCGCTGACAGCAAACGACCATGAAATGTGCGCAGCGAGCGGCCATCAGTGGTGGTGCCTTCCGGGAACATCAGCAGCGGATGTTCCTGCTCCAGATGGCGGGTCATTTGTTTGCGGATCAACTGACTGTCGCCTGAACCACGGCGAATGAACAGGCTGCCGGCCTTGGCCGCCAACCAGCCCGCCACCGGCCAGGTGCGCACTTCGGCCTTGGACAGGAACGACAGCGGCGTGAGCATGCCCAGCAACGGAATGTCAGTCCAGGACACGTGATTGCTGACCCAGAGCATCGGCGCCTTTGGCAATTCACCATGCACGGTCACGCGAAAGGGCAGGGCATTGCTCAGCCGCGCCATGAAAAACCGCGACCAACGCTGGCGACGGACCATCGAATGGGCAATCCCCAGTCGCTCGAACAACCCGAAGAGACTGGCCATGCTCAAGCCCAACGTCACCACCAGAAGCACTCGCGCAATTCGCGCGTACACCCGCAAGCGGCTCATCATACAGCCGCCTTGAAGTGCTTGGCGTAGCGCGGGCAGAGCTCGTCGCGCTTGAGCAGGATGAACACGTCAGCCACTTGGAAGTCTTCGTCCCAGCACGGCTCGCCGCAGATTTTTGCGCCCAGACGCATGTAGGCCTTGAGCAGCGGCGGCATTTCGGCGATGACGTTGGACGGAATATCGAGCGTCGGCAGTGGTTTTTTCGGCTCGGCGCGCAGGTGTTCGGTGCACAGGTAGCGTTCGCGCAGGCGCTGCATGATCGCGTGGGCCTGAATGCCGCCGTCCTGCATCGGAATGCTCGCGCACCCCATCAAATAGCTGTAACCGCCCTGGTTCAGCACTTCGGCCAGTTCACCCCAGAGCACGGCGATAGTGCCGCCGTTGCGGTAGGCCGGGTCGACGCAGGTGCGACCGATTTCCAGGATCGGCCCTTTCAGATGGACCAGGCCATGCAGGCTGAATTCTTCTTCGCTGTAGAACTTGCCAAGGCTGCTGGCCGCTGTGTGGTCGAGCAAACGGGTGGTCGCCACCAGGCGCCCGGTGTTCAAGTCACGCACGCCGATGTGGGCGCAGTGAACATCATAGTCATCCATGTCCAGACCCAGCTCCGCGCCTTTCAGCTTGGCGTTGAATTCGCCGCTGAACACGTTGAAGCGCAAGGCCTGGGCTTCCTGCAACGCCTCGGCGCCCACCAGGCGTTCGGCTTGCAGGCGGCGTTCATTGCCGGTGTCGCTGATGCGGGCGATCTGAGTCATTGTGAGTCTCCGTACGGGCTGGCCACCCGTCTTGGGTTGCAGCCGATCGACTTTCTTTATGCAGCCGTGTTGTGCAAAGTCAGGCTATGTAGCCCCGGTGTCATCGCCATGAAGCTTTGGTGATGCTTATATGACAGCCCACAAGGAGCCTCTTATGCCCTGGCAAACCCTGTTGAAACGCCGCGATCGTCTGCCCACCAACCCGGACCTGGGCGAAGGCTTTGCAACCTTGTTGCAACAATTGGGCGCGGTGTCGCCGTTCGAATTGGCGGTGGCCGGCGGACGGCTGATGGCGACGCCAGGGCTGGCATTTTTGGTGGGTTATCAGGCGGCGTTGCGCATGCTCTGGCCGAGCGCGCCGCTGAGCCTCGGCGCGTTGTGCGCGACCGAACAGCGCAGTTTGCGGGTGGCGGACATGCAGACCCGGCTGCGCGATTTGCGTCTGAGCGGGCGCAAGGATTTCGTCACCGCTGGCGATGCCGCCGACTGGCTATTGGTCGCTGCTCGCAGTGAAGAACCCGGCGAAGTGCCGCGCTTGAACCTTGCGGTGGTTTACCCCGGCGAACCGGGTGTGCGTCTGGAAAAACTCGCGCCGATGCCATTGATGCCAGACATAGGCCACGGCCGGTTGTTTCTCGACAACGCGTTGTGTGAATTGCTCGCAGGGGATGGCTGGGACGCTTACGTCAAACCGTTCCGCACCCTTGAAGACACCTATGTGCTGAGCGCCATGACCGCTTGGCTGTACGGCGTGGGCCAAGACAGCGACTGGCCGCAAACCTTGCAACTGCGTTTACTGGCGCTGCTGGCCGGGTGCGCGGAAGTCAGCCGCCAGGCGCCGAACAATCCGGCCGGGCATGTATTGCTGGGCGGGTTATTTGCGCAGTTCGATGGGCTCAAGGCTGAAGTGAATCAGGCCCTGGCCGATGGCCCGCCACAATGGGCGGCGATGTGGCAGCGCGATCAGGCCGTGATGGATTTGGCGGCAGGGGCGCGGGGCAAGCGGTTGGCCAAGGCGTTGGCGGGATTGTCGTAAGGTTGGAGGGACCCTTCGCGGGCAAGCCCGCTCCCACAAGGATCTCTGGTGTGCAAAATATTGTGTACGACGCAGATCATGTGGGAGCGGGCTTGCCCGCGATGGCGGCCTCATTGGCGACGCAAATTTCAAAACTGTCATCAAGCTCGACTAGGCTCTGCAGGTTCATCTCTCCGAGCGCCCCTCATGTTCAAAGGCTTGTCCCTGATTGTCATGCTGCTGCTCAGCCTCTTGGCTCAGGCCGAAAACTGGCCAGCCGAGCAATGGTCGCCCGGCTCGAAAGTCACCGGCCCGGCACTTCAGGCCCTGGAGAGTTACGCCTTCCCACCCCGCGACGAAGCCACTCACCAAGGCATTCGCACCGATGCTTTGCTGGTGATCCGCGACGGCCAACTCGTCTACGAACGCTACGCCGGCCCGACCACTGCTGAAACACCGCACCTGACCTGGTCCATCAGCAAAAGCCTGATGGCCGCGGTGCTCGGGGTGGCCTATGGCGAAGGGCTGTTCAAACTGCAGGACCCGGCGGTGAAGTTCTATCCACCGCTGGAAAAACACCCCGCCATGACCATGGCCGACCTGCTGCACTGGGCCTCCGGTCTGGACTGGCAGGAAGACTACGAATATGCCCCATTGAAGTCCTCGGTGGTGGCCATGCTTTACACCCGTGGTCACCGCGACATGGCCGCGTTCACTGCCGACCACGACGAGTACGCCAAACCCGGTCAGGCATTCCGCTACTCCAGCGGCGACAGCAATCTGCTGTCCGCTGCACTTAAAACCATCGTCGGCCCGGCCCGTTATCCGGATTATCCGTGGACCGCGCTGTTCGAACCCTTGGGAATTCGCACTGCGGTGTGGGAAGCGGATGCCACGGGCACGTTTGTCGCATCGTCCTATGCCTACCTCACCGCCCGGGATCTGGCGCGGGTCGGCCTGTTGATGGCGCGCGACGGTCGTTGGCGTGAGCGGCAATTGCTGCCTAAGGATTGGGTCGACTTCAGTCGTGAGCCTTTCGCCCGCTATCAAGCCAACCAGGATGAAGCAGTGCCCGGCGCTCACTGGTGGCTCAATCGCGCGGTGGATGGCGCGACACAACCTTGGCCCGATGCCCCCGCCGATACCTTCGCCGCGCTGGGTCATTGGGGTCAGGCGATGTACGTGATTCCCAGCGAGAAGCTGGTGATCGTGCGCTACGGCGATGATCGCGATGGCAGTTATCGGCACAACGAATTGCTCAGACTCGCGCTCAAGGCGTTTGCCATGAAGGTGCAGCCATGAGCCGCCGCAGTTTTATTCGCCGTCGGCCATTCAGCACGCTGTTGCTGGTGCTGCTGATCGCCTTGCTTGGCTGGATCTGGCAGGAGCGGGTGGCGCTATGGGCTTTCCCGGACATCATCAGCGCCTACACCGCCAAGGAATATTGTTCTTGCCGGTATGTGATGAACAATCCGGTGGAGTATTGCCAGAGCTATGTGAAGCAGTATTTGCCCACCAGCGGGTTCGTCGATGACGCCGCGAGCAAGCGTGTGACGGTTGGTGGTATGGGACGCAGCAATAGCGCTGTTTGGGTTGGTGAACGCCAAGGCTGTCGGTTGATGCCCTGAAAAGATCGCAGCCTTCGGCAGCTCCTACATCGACCGCGTGCAACCCTGTAGGAGCTGCCGAAGGCTGCGATCTTTTGATCTTTTGATCTGTGCGGTTTGCAATGTGCCCACGGCCAGTTAAGGTTCGCTCAGGTTTATCTGCCCATGAGTCTCTATGTTCAACCGCTTTGTCTGCAAAACCCTCGCTTTCCTGCTGCTGGCCGGTGTCACCGTGTCGGCCCAGGCCAATTGGTATCTGGACGGCGAGTCCTCGCGGCTGTCTTTCATCAGCACTAAAAACGCCAACATCTCCGAAGTGCAGCGCTTTCTGGTGCTACACGGCAAGGTCGATCCCAAGGGCCTGGCGCAGGTGGAGGTCGAGCTGGAGTCGGTCAACAGCGGCATTCCGTTGCGCGACGAACGCATGCGCAAGGAACTGTTCGAGATCCAGACGTTTCCCGAAGCGCTGATCACCACGCAAATCGATCTGCGGCCGATCAACGACCTGGCGCCCGGTGCGCAACTGGAGTTGCGCTTGCCGCTGACCGTCAACCTGCATGGCAAACAACACCAATACAACGCCGAACTGCTGGCGACCCGTCTCGATGATCGACGCTTCCAGGTGGTGACCCTTGAGCCTTTGGTGATCAGCGCTGAAGATTTCGACCTGGCTCCGGGCCTGGAAAGCTTGCGCAAGGTTGCCGGTTTGTCGGCCATCAGTTTGTCGGTACCGGTGGGTGCGGTGCTGATTTTCACGGCGCGCTGAGAATGCGCGGCGCAATTTTCCCGTGGCGCGACGGCAACCGCTTTGAACTGCTGATTGATGGCCCGCAGTTTTTTCCGCGAATGCTGGTAGCGATTGCCCGCGCCGAAGAACAAGTCGAACTGGAACTGTACCTGGTGGAGGCGGGAGCCTGCGCCGAGGCCATGGTTCAGGCGCTGGTCCAGGCGGCCGAGCGCGGCGTGCGGGTGCGCTGCCTGTTCGATGACTATGGCAGCCTGGCGTTCACCCTGACCTTGCGTCAGCGCCTGATCGCCGCCGGTGTCGAGTTGCGTTTCTACAATCGTCTGAGCTGGCGCCGTTGGGTGGGCAACTTTTATCGCGATCACCGCAAGCTGCTGCTGGTGGATCAATGCCTGGCGGTGGTCGGTGGTACCGGGGTCACCGATGAGTTCTGGACACCGGGTGAAGACACCAGCGAATGGCACGAAGTGATGGTGGAAATCGGCGGCCCGTTGGTGCTCGACTGGCAGTTGCTGTTCGATCGCCAATGGATCGCCAACCGCCATCGTCGCGCCTGGAAACCCACTGCGCACTTCGGTTTGCCGCGCTTGCCGCGAGTGCCGGCCATGGGCGAGGGCATGGGCCGGGTCGCCTATGCCGACGCCCGCCAACACCGCGATATTTTGCAATCGCTGGTTCGCGCGCTGAACAGTGGCCAACGCCGAATCTGGTTGGCCACGCCGTATTTTCTGCCGACCTGGAAGGTCCGCCGCTCACTGCGCCGGGCGGCAGCTCGTGGCGTCGATGTGCGGCTGCTGCTGACCGGGCCGCGCACCGATCACCCATCGGTGCGCTACGCCGGGCATCGCTACTACCCGCGTCTGCTCAGGTCCGGGGTGAAAATCTTCGAGTACCAGCCGTGTTTCCTGCACCTGAAAATGGTGTTGATCGATGACTGGGTAAGCATCGGCTCATGCAACTTCGATCACTGGAATCTGCGTTTCAATCTGGAAGCCAACCTCGAAGCCCTGGACCCCGGACTGACCCGGGCGGTGGCGGCGAGTTTCGAAAATGACTTTGCCCTGAGCCAGGAAGTCAGCCTCGAAGCATGGAAACGCCGACCGTTGTGGCGGCGGGTCAAGCAGAGGGTGTGGGGATGGGTGGATCGGCTGGTGGTGAATCTGCTGGATCGACGGGGCTGAGCCCAATTTCCGCAACACCCTAAACCACTGTGGGAGCGGGCTTGCCCGCGATGGCTGCCTCACATTCGACATAGATGTTGAATGTTATGGCCTCATCGCGGGCAAGCCCGCTCCCACAGGTTTTTGTGGCGTAGGACTAATTACAGCAACTCAAAGCTCTGCTGCGTCACGTCCTGGGAGTCCAGGCCGATCTGCACGTTGAACTTGCCCGGTTCTGCGGCGTACTTGAGCTGGGCGTTGTAGAACTTCAGGTCATCCTCGGTGATGGTGAAGTGCACGACTTTCTGTTCGCCGGCCTTGACCAATACTTTCTGGAAGTTCTTCAGTTCCTTGACCGGGCGGATCATCGAACCGGTCACGTCCTGGATGTACAGCTGCACCACGGTTTCGCCGTCACGCTTGCCGGTGTTCTTCACCACGACGCTGGCGTCGAGCTTGCCAGTCTTGTTCAGTGTGGTCGACGACAGCGCCATGTCAGTCAGGCTGAACTGGGTGTAGCTCAGACCGAAGCCGAACGGGAACAGCGGTCCGGTGGTGTCTTCGAAATACTGCGAGGTGTAGTTGCCCGGTTTACCCGGTGTGAACGGCCGGCCAATGCTCAGGTGGTTGTAGTAGGTCGGAATCTGACCCACCGAGCGCGGGATGGTGATCGGCAGTTTGCCCGACGGGTTGTAGTCGCCGAACAGCACGTCAGCGATGGCGTTGCCGCCTTCGGTGCCGCTGAACCAGGTTTCCAGAATCGCGTCAGCCTGCTCTTTCTCTTCGAGAATCGACAGCGGGCGGCCATTCATCAACACCAGCACCAACGGTTTGCCGGTGGCTTTCAACGCCTTGATCAGCTCGCGCTGGGCGGCCGGGATGTTCAGATCAGTGCGGCTCGACGATTCGTGGGACATGCCACGGGATTCACCCACCGCTGCCACCACCACATCCGCTTGCTTGGCAGCCTTGACCGCTTCATCGATCAACACATTGGCCGAGCGCGGATCATCCACCACTTCCGGCGCATCGAAGTTGAGGAAGTTCAGGTAATCGAGGATTTTCTTGTCGCTGGTGATGTTCGCGCCACGGGCGTAGATCAGCGTCGACTGCGCGCCAAGCGCACTGGTCATGCCGTCGAACAAGGTCACCGATTGCTCAGGACGGCCAGCAGCAGCCCAACTGCCCATCATGTCGATCGGCGCCTTGGCCAGTGGACCGACCAGCGCGATTTTCGCGGTTTTCTTCAGCGGCAGGGTGTCGCCCTGGTTCTTCAGCAACACCAGGCTGCGGCGCGCGACATCACGGGCCTCGGCGCGGTGCAGGCGGCTTTCGGCATAGGTGTCGGCCGGGTCATCCTCGGCCTTGCCGATGCGCAGGTACGGGTCTTTGAACAGGCCCATGTCGTACTTGGCGGCGAGCACTTCACGCACGGCGTTGTCGATGTCTTTCTGTTCGATCTCACCGGCCTTCAACAGCACTGGCAATTCCTTGCCATAGAGGGTGTCGTTCATGCTCATGTCGATGCCGGCCTTGATCGCCAGCTTCGCTGCTTCGCGACCGTCAGCGGCGACGCCGTGCTTGATCAGCTCGAAAATTGCCCCGTGATCGCTGACTGCCAGGCCCTTGAAGCCCCATTCCTTGCGCAGCAGATCGTTCATCAGCCAGGTGTTGGCAGTGGCCGGCACGCCGTTGATCGAGTTCAGCGCAACCATCACCCCGCCGGCACCGGCGTCAATCGCCGCGCGGTACGGTGGCAGGTAGTCCTGGTACATCTTGACCGGGCTCATGTCGACGACGTTGTAGTCGCGACCGCCCTCTACCGCGCCGTACAAGGCAAAATGCTTGACGCTGGCCATAATGCTGTCGGCCGCGTTCGCACCGCTGCCCTGGAAGGCCTTGACCATTACGCCGGCGATCCGAGAAACCAGGTAGGTGTCTTCGCCGAAGCCTTCGGACGTGCGGCCCCAGCGTGGGTCGCGGGAGATATCGACCATCGGTGCGAAGGTGATGTCGAGGCTGTCAGCCGCCGCTTCCTGGGCGGCGATGCGCCCGGAGCGACCAATGGCGTCCATGTCCCAGCTCGAGGCCAGGGCCAGCGGAATCGGGAAAATGGTGCGGTGGCCGTGGATCACGTCATAGGCGAAGAACATCGGGATCTTCAACCGGCTGCGCATGGCCGCGTCCTGCATCGGACGGTTTTCGGCGCGGGTGATCGAGTTGAAGGTGCCGCCGATATTGCCGGCAGCGATCTCCTTGCGGATCATCTCCCGAGGCATTTCCGGGCCGATGCTGATCAGGCGCAACTGGCCGATCTTTTCATCGAGGGTCATTTGCTTCATCAGGTGACTGATGAAGGCGTCCTTGTTCTCTATAGGTGCGGGCGTCGTGGCGGCCAATACGGTATGACTGGCCAGGCTGACGAACAGGCCCAGCAAACACAGCTTCTTCATGAATTGTTTTCTCAAAAGCCTAAACGGCAGTGAATACACGCCGGTCAGCCAAAATTTGGGGAGCGACTATTGTTGTTCAGGTAAATGCAGCACACTTCTGCAGAGTCTCAGTGCTGGGCATCTTTTAGCCCATTGGCTCGATGCAATCCAGTAGCGGCGCAGATTATGCCCCAAGAGTCGGGTCAGAGTTCGCAGGTTGTTTCATCAACGGAATGTGCAAGGGAGCATCAACCAGATGAATGTACGACACCATTATCGGTCGAGCCTGCGGGTTGCAGCCTTGATGTGGCTGACAACACTACTGACCGGCTGCGGTATCAACAATATCCCGACCCTCGACGAACAGGCCAAGGGCGCCTGGGGCCAGGTGCAGAACCAGTACCAGCGTCGCGCCGACCTGATTCCCAACCTGGTGGAAACCGTCAAGGGGTATGCCCAGCATGAGCAAGAAACCCTGACCGCGGTGATCGAAGCTCGCGCCAAGGCGACGTCGATTCAGGTGGATGCCAGCACGCTGGACAATCCGGAAAAACTCAAACAGTACGAGCAGGCGCAGAATCAACTGACCGGCGCGCTGAGTCGGTTGATGGTGGTGTCCGAGCGCTACCCGGACCTCAAGGCCAACCAGAACTTCCTGGCACTGCAATCGCAACTTGAAGGCACCGAGAACCGCATCGCCGTGGCGCGTCGCGATTTCATCCTGGCGGTGCAGAAATACAATACCGAGATCCGCACCTTTCCCGGTCGCCTGTGGCACACCGTGATGTATAGCGATCTGCCAATCCGCGAAACCTTCGAGGCCACCAGCCCCGGTGCCGAGAAAGCGCCTGAAGTGAAGTTCCAGTAAGCGCCGGAACGGGCTTGAAGCGTCACCAAGGATGAGGTTGCCAATGCGCGTGTTGAAAGTGGGCCTGGTGCTGGTGTTCTGGGTGTTTGCCCTGGCGGCCCAGGCCGAGTTGAAGTTCCCGGAATTGACCGGGCGGGTGGTGGACAACGCCCAGATGATCGAGCCTGCGGTGCGCGAGCAGCTGACGCAACAGCTCAACGCCCACGAAAAAACCACCGGCGAGCAATTGGTGGTGGTCACATTGCCGGATTTGCAGGGTGCTGACATCGCGGATTTCGGTTATCAGTTGGGGCGCTACTGGGGCATCGGCCAGAAGGATAAGAACAACGGCGCGCTGCTGATCGTCGCCCGTGACGAGCGCAAGCTGCGGATCGAAGTCGGTTATGGCCTGGAAGGTCGCCTGACCGATGCGCAGAGTTCGGTGATCATCCATCAGGTGATCACGCCCGCGTTCAAGGCGGGCAACTTCAGCAAAGGCATCAGCGACGGGGTCGCGGCGATGCTGGTGGTGCTGGGCGGCAATCCGCTGGACGAACCGTCGACGGTGTATGAACCGCGCGGTGATCAGGAGAGTGATTTCGTTGGGCGGCATCCGGGGTTGTTCGTGCTGCTGCTGATGCTGTTCATCCTGACGATCTTCGTCGGGCAGATGTTCGGTATTCTGCCAAGCGGCGGAGGCCGTGGCGGCTCGGGAGGCGGTTTCGGCGGCGGAGGTTTTGGTGGCGGTGGCGGCGGGGCTTTAGCGGCGGCGGGGGCAGTTTCGGGGGCGGCGGTTCGTCGGGCGGCTGGTGATCACACTGCAGGTAAAAACAACAATAGCGAGCAGGCATTCATAAACATGGCATTACTGACTGAACACGAACAACGCAAAGTCGCCGAGGCGATTGCCCGGGTCGAGCGCGATACCGACGCCGAACTGGTGACGGTGCTTGCGGCTCGCGCCGACGATTACGCGTACATCCCGCTGCTCTGGGCCAGTCTGCTGGCGCTGGTGGTGCCGGGTATCGTGCATTACCTGACGGGCTGGATGACCATGCACAGCCTGTTGCTGGTGCAATGGCTCAGCTTCATCGTGCTGTGCCTGGCGTTTCGTATTCCGAAAGTTACCACGCGCCTGATCCCGCGCACGGTTCGTCACTGGCGGGCGTCGAACCTGGCGCGTCGGCAGTTCCTGGAGCAAAACCTGCACCATACCGTGGGCAGCACCGGCATGCTGATTTTCGTCTCCGAGGCCGAGCGCTATGTGGAGATTCTGGTGGATGAAGGCATTTCCAAACGGCTGGACAACAAGAACTGGGACGCGATTGTGGCGGCGTTTACGCAGCAGGTGAAACAGGGGCAGACGTTGCAGGGCTTTGTGACGTGCATCGAGGCATGCGGCGAGTTGCTCAAGGTGCATGTGCCGGTGACCCATGTGCGCAATGAGTTGCCGAATCGGTTGGTGGTGTTGAGCTAAATAAAAAGATCGCGGTTCCCTGTAGGAGCTGCCGAAGGCTGCGATCTTTTGATTCTGCACCGTTCGGCAAATAACTGCGTGTCCCGAACGGCCATCCCCCCTAAAATACCCACCATTCCCCGATCCGCACCGCCCGAGGCCGTTTTTTCCCATGTCTGTCACCGCCACTCCCGCCAGCCTCGCGCCGGATCACCATGCCCAGTTCATCGACCTGCTGCAAACCAGCCTCGATCAGAACGCCTTCATCAAACTGGTGCTGGCCAAGTACGTCGGTGGCGAAGCGGATTTACAGCGGCTGATCATCAAGCAGCTGACGGTCAAGGATCAGCCATGCCTGTCCTTCGTCTATCGCTACAAGACCCGCGACATCACCAAGAATCTGCCGCTTGCCGAAGGCGTGGCAACCATTGCTGCGCTGTTGCCTGCATCGTTCAAAAATGCGCATTTACTGTCGTTGACCGACGAAGCCCAGCTCGAATACAGCAAAAAAGGCAAATCTTCGCTGTTCAAGAGCAAACCTCAGCAATTGCGCGAAGTGCCGTCCGCCGAGCATAACCGCGAGAAAAACCGTTTTCTCGACCTGAGCCGGCCGTTTCTCAAAGACCTTGGCGTGACCAACGCGCAGCATGAGCTGATCCCGGCGATGTCGCGCAAGTGGAAGCAGATCAACAAGTTCATCGAAGTCTTCAGCCATGCACTGACCTCGTCGCCGCTGGCGCTGGACAAACCGGTGCGAGTGGCGGATTTCGGCTCGGGCAAGGGCTACCTGACGTTCGCGATCCACGACTACCTGCGCAACACTTTGAAGGCCGAGGGCGAGGTGACCGGCGTCGAGCTGCGCGAAGACATGGTCAGCCTGTGCAACACCGCGGCTGCGAAGCTGGAGCACCCGGGGCTGGTGTTCAAATGCGGTGACGTGCGCAGCGTCGCGCCGAGCGAACTGGACGTGATGATCGCGTTGCATGCCTGCGACATCGCCACCGACTACGCGATTCACACCGGCATTCGCTCCGGCGCTTCGATCATCATGTGCTCACCGTGCTGCCACAAGCAGATCCGCCTGCAGATCCAGAGCCCGGCGCTGCTCAAGCCGATGTTGCAATACGGTCTGCACTTAGGTCAGCAGGCGGAAATGGTCACCGACAGTTTGCGTGCGTTGTTTCTGGAAGCCTGTGGTTACGAGACCAAGGTCTTTGAGTTCATCTCGCTGGACCACACCAATAAGAACAAGATGATCCTGGCGGTCAAACGCGCCGAACCGGTGGACCCGGCTCAGCTGTTGGTGAAGATTCAGGAACTGAAGGATTTCTATCACATCAGCGAACATTGCCTGGAAACATTGCTGCGGGCTGACGGTTACCTGTAGGCGCAGCCGCAGACTGCGATCTTTTGCATTTCCGGAACCGCCAAAAGATCGCAGGCTTCGCCAGCTCCTACACCGATCGCATCGATCCGAAATCCACTGTTAATGCTGTCCCTGTAGGAGCTGCCGAAGGCTGCGATCTTTTGATCTTGCCTTATGCCGTGGCAACACGCGCGGGTTGCACCGCCGTCTTGCGGCCCAACATCACCGTCACGATCACCCCGGCTGCGAACAGCCAGGTAATCGGCTCGACATGCTCACCGAAGAACAACGCCGAAAATGCGATCGTGAAAAAGATCTGCAGTAACTGAATCTGGCTGACCCGGGCAATGCCGCCCATGGCCAGCCCGGCGTACCAGGCAAAGAACCCGATGAATTGCGAAAACAGCGAGACGTAACCAAACGCCCACCAGGTTTTGGCTGAAATCTCGCCTTGATGTTGCAGCGCCAGGTACAGCACCGGTCCGATCAGCAGCGGCGTCGACAACACCAGCGCCCAGCAGATCACCTGCCAGCCGCCCATCTCCTTGGCCAACCGGCCGCCTTCGGCATAACCCAGCCCACCCACGGCAATCGCGCCGAGCATCAGCAAATCACCGGCCTGAATGCTGCCCGCGCCGCTGATCAGCGCATAACCGAGCACCAACGCACTGCCCAACGCGGCGCAGGCCCAGAAGGCTTTCGACGGACGCTCATGGGACAGCCACGCGGCGTACAGCGCCACACACAGCGGTTGCAAGCCGTTGACCAGTGCACCATGGGAAGCGGGCAACGTCTGCATGGCCCAGGCCGACAACACCGGGAAGCCAAGGATGACCCCGGCGATCACCAGCGTCAGGCCTTTGACCTGCTTCCAGGTGGGCCATTTTTCCCGGTGCCACAGCAACAGCAGCGCCGCCGGAATTGCCGCGAACAGCGCACGGCCGAGGCCGTTGAGCAGCGGATGAAGTTCCTGCACGACGATCCGTGTGAAGGGCAGGGTCAGGCTGAAGATAACGACGCCGAGCAGGCCGAGGGCCATGCCGGTGTTTTCGCGCGAGGACATGATGGCAACCAGAATCGAGGGTGGCGGGAAGAGTCTTCATCTAGCCACAAACGCTGGTTATGCCGCTGTTACAGCTAGGCGCAAAGATAGGCGTACAGTTTGCGGACGCTTTCGCGGGCAAGCCCGCTCCCACAGGTCTTGTGCCGTTCTTGCGGCCGATGCAAAACCTGTGGGAGCGTGGCTTGCCCGCGATGAACGATAACGCGGTCCATCAGGTAGTAACCGGTTATTACCCACCCCGCCAGATAAGGACTACCTTGAATACTCCTGCATGCCCACGCATTTTCCAGAGGAGTCCTCCCCATGGCTGCTAAAAAAATTCTGATGCTGGTCGGCGATTACGTCGAAGACTATGAAGTGATGGTGCCATTCCAGGCACTGCTGATGGTCGGCCACACGGTGCATGCCGTTTGCCCGGACAAAGCCGCCGGCCAGACCGTGCGCACAGCAATCCATGACTTCGAAGGCGACCAGACCTACAGCGAAAAACCCGGTCACCTGTTTGCCCTGAACTTCGATTTCGCCAAGGTAGACGCGGCGGATTACGACGCGCTGCTGGTGCCGGGCGGTCGTGCGCCGGAGTACCTGCGCCTGAACGAAAAAGTCCTGGACCTGGTGCGAGCGTTCGACAAGGCCGGCAAACCGATCGCCGCCGTGTGTCACGGTGCGCAACTGTTGGCCGCGGCAGGCATTCTTGAAGGCCGCGAGTGCAGCGCCTACCCGGCATGTGCTCCGGAAGTGCGCCTGGCTGGCGGCACGTTCATCGATATCCCGGTGACGGAAGGTCATGTTCAAGGCAATCTGGCCACTGCACCAGCCTGGCCGGCGCACCCGAGCTGGCTGGCCGGTTTCCTCGGGTTGTTGGGCACCAAAATCACGCTGTAACGAGGGACGTTTCCATGTGCGAGCTCTACGTCAAGGCCGATCCGATTCTCTACGAGTCGCGCTCCCGCTCGCTGCGCATCTGCGGGGTGGTGACCACCCTGCGGCTGGAGAATCAGTTCTGGGACATCCTCAGCGAAATCGCCGAGGTCGACGGCATGACCACCAATCAGTTGATCGCCAAGCTGTATGAAGAGGTGATGGACTACCGCGGCGAGGTGGTGAATTTCGCCTCGTTCTTGCGGGTCAGCTGCATGCGCTACCTGAGCCAGAGACGGGTGCAGACACCTGAGTTGTCGGTGGTGCGGGCTGCGGTGAAGTAGGGCGGTTTGTGTCGGTTTTGAGGACGCCTTCGCGGGCAAGCCTCGCTCCCACAGGATTCGGTTGACCGCGAATTTTTGCGTCCGGCCCAAAACCTGTAGGAGCGAGGCTTGCCCGCGAAGGGGCTGGTACAGGCGACAGAAATCCTGACTTGGTCTTTACTCTGAAGCGCGAAACCTCTCAATCGCCAAGGAGAAAAAGCATGTCTGGATGGTACGAAGTGAGCAAAACCAGCAACGGTCAGTTCAAGTTTGTATTGAAAGCGGCCAACGCCGAAACCATTCTGACCAGTGAGCTGTACACCACGCGCGGCGCGGCCGATAGCGGTATCGCCTCGGTTCAGGCCAACAGTCCGCTGGACGAACGCTACGAGAAAAAAACCACCAAGGACGGTCATCCCTACTTCAACCTCAAGGCTGCCAACCATCAGATCATCGGCAGCAGCGAATCCTACTCATCGGATGCCGCGAGGGATAAAGGCATCGCCAGCGTTAAAGCCAACGGCCCGACCACGGTGATCAAGGACAAAACCTTGCCGGTGCTCTAAACACACCGGATACCTAATGTGGGAGCGAGCCTGCTCGCGATGAGGCCATAACAGTCAACATAAATGTTGAATGTCAGACCGCTATCGCGAGCAGGCTCGCCCCCACATTGGTTCGGCGGCATTCAATCCCTGTGGGAGCGGGCTTGCCCGCGAAAGGGCCGGCCTAGGCGCAGCTAAACCTCGACCGGTACGGTCAGCTTGGGACTACCGAGCGCATGCGTCTTCGAATCAAAAAACCGCAGCTCCACTCCCGTCCCCTCAAACACCTTCGTGTAATGCCGCTTCTGATGCTGGATGAACGCTTTACTGCGCGGGTAAATCGAGATCGCCGCTGTCTTCGGCTTTGCCTGGCGCAATGCATGAATGATGTGACTGTCCTGCTCGCCAAGGGCATGCCCGAAGATGCACAACCCGTCGCCATGGCCCAGTAACTGGTCGTAGCAGAACGACAGGTAATCCGAGCTGCGAATGGTTTTGAGCTTGTCCTGGGTCGGACCTTCGGTGACGAACAGCGGTACATCGTCGAGGGTCTTGATCGTATTGTTGATGGCGAAACTGCCCAGCAACGTCCCCTCGGTCGACATCAATTTACGCGCCGTGCCGTCCTGATTGCGCACCAGATGCAGGCCGCCGTGCAGGTACAGCAGCCGGGTTTTGTCTGTCGCGGTGAGGCTCAAATCAAAACGCGGCTCGGTGCCCTGGAACAGATCGGTAATAACGTCAGGCCGGTGCTGGATCGCCCAGTAATTGAGCAAGTCGTAATTGGTGGTGAACACCGTTCGATAGCTGCCCAGTTCCTGATTGATCGTCGCCAGCGTCGAGGGCACCACCAACCGCCAAGGGATGTGCACCGCATGCACGGTGTTGATCAGCGCTTCCTTGATCGCGTAATAGCGATTGCGCGGCGCGGCAGAGCTGACGGCCAACGCCTTGTTGACCCGGCTGGTGGTTTTCAGCGCCCCAAGCACTTGTTCGAAACTGCGCGTCTGCATCGCGTCGAACACGCTCAGTTCGGATTGGCTCAGAGGCTTTTCTTCGACGGTGCGGGCGTTTTCGAACAGCGAGTCATAGCCGAAGTCGTCCCATACCGCACGACTGGAACCGTTACCCACCAGCAGGCCACCGAAAGAGGCGGTGGTGCGCAAGGCGTTCCAGTCTTCAAGTTGGGCATCGACATCCTGGAAATCGGTCATTGCGTTCGTTGTCTCAAAGCAAAAGGTCTGATGGACGGCGACTTTATCACGACCCGGTCTTGAGCCAGATCAAGTTACCGCACGACTAATGGGCCGATCCTGTGCGCACCCGCCGGATCGGTGCTGTTGATTCGGCTTCAGCCAGGAGACTCGCGCATGAGCAGTACGTTTTTCATCCCCGCTGTGAACATCATGGGCACTGGTTGCCTCGACGAAGCCATGGACGCCATTCGCAAGTATGGATTTCGCAAGGCGCTGATCGTCACCGACACCGGGCTGGCCAAGGCTGGCGTGGCGAAGATGATTGCCGAGAAACTGGCGATCCAGGACATCGACTCGGTGATCTTCGACGGCGCGAAGCCGAATCCGAGCATCGCCAACGTCGAACTTGGCCTGGGCCTGCTCAAGGAAAGTCGCTGTGATTTCGTGGTGTCGCTGGGCGGCGGTTCGCCTCACGACTGCGCCAAGGGCATCGCGTTGTGCGCCACAAACGGTGGGACGATTCGTGACTACGAAGGTGTCGATCAGTCGGCCAAACCGCAAATGCCGTTGATCGCGATCAACACCACCGCCGGTACTGCCAGCGAGATGACCCGTTTTTGCATCATCACCGACGAATCCCGTCACGTGAAAATGGCCATCGTCGATCGCAACGTCACGCCGCTGCTGTCAGTCAACGATCCGGCGTTGATGGTCGCCATGCCCAAGGGCCTGACTGCCGCCACTGGCATGGACGCACTGACCCACGCCATCGAAGCCTACGTCTCCACGGCCGCCAACCCGATTACCGATGCCTGTGCGCTGAAAGCCATCACCTTGATCAGCAATAACCTGCGTCTGGCCGTACGCGACGGCAGTGACATGATCGCGCGGGAAAACATGGCTTACGCGCAGTTCCTCGCAGGTATGGCGTTCAACAATGCGTCCTTGGGATATGTCCACGCAATGGCCCACCAGTTGGGCGGGTTCTACGACTTGCCCCATGGCGTGTGCAATGCGGTGTTGCTGCCTCATGTGCAAAGCTTCAACGCGCTGGTCTGCGCCGACCGCCTGACCGATGTTGCCCGCGCGATGGGCGCCGACGTTCGCGGGTTCAGCCCGGAAGAGGGCGCTCAGGCAGCCATCGCGGCCATTCGCAACCTGGCCAAGGATGTGGAAATTCCCGCCGGTTTACGCGAGCTCGGTGCCCGGCTCAACGACATTCCGGTGCTTGCCGGCAATGCCATGAAAGACGCCTGTGGACTGACCAATCCACGGAAGGCGGATCAGCGGCAGATCGAGGAGATTTTCCGCAGCGCGTTCTAAGTGGTTCGACGGCCGGGCGCGAACACTACGCAAAGCAGCGCGCCCACGGCCAGCAAGGTGCATAACAGCGACAATGGCCATGCCTGCTGGCTCGCTATCAGGCTGGCGATACCGCCGATAGTGGCGGCCATCAGTTGGTGAATGAAACCGCTCAATGCCATCGCATAAGCACCGCCAACCGGCGAACCTTCGTTGGCCAGGGACAGGCTGATCGGGTAATTCAGCGACTGGCCAAACACCGCAAAACAATAGGGCAACCAGAACAGCAGCGCTATCGACGTACCGGCGATGCTACCCAGCAACATGACTGTGCTGCCCGCCAGTACCAGCCCAACGCCTGCCGTCATCAGCTGGCGCTGACCGGTGCGCAACACAAAGCGATTGACCGCCACAGCCCCGAGAAAATAGGCCGCGCTGATTGGCCAACCCAACAATCCGTATTCCACTGCCGACCAGTTGAAGGGGCCTTGCAGAATCAACGGCGCCGCGGTGTTGAATGCGACGATCACCCCGTACCCCAAGCCGCCGACAAGGGCCGGCAACAAGAACGCCCGATGACCCAGAATGTGCCAGTAACTCGTCCAGGCGGATGACCGTGTGTTTTCTGCTGCCAGCACCGGGAACGTGACCCGCGCCACCACCACCGCCATCAACAGGCTCACGCCACCCAACAAGTAGAAAATCGCCGACCAACCCAGCGCCACCTGGATAATCGACCCCAGGTATTGGCCGATACCCAGCGCCACCACAAAGGAAATCGATATCCAGGACAATGCCTTGGCCAGCAGGTCGCCGCGAAAACTGTCGCGGATCAACACCCGGGCCATGACCGAAATTCCGCTGGCGCCTACACCCTGAATCAGTCGAAAAAACAGGAACGACTCCAGTGTCTGGCCCAGGGGCAGGGCCAGGTTACCCACCCCATAGATACCGAGCGCCGCGAGCAGCACCGGTTTGCGGCCAATGCGCTGACCCAGGCTGCCCCAGAACAGCATTGGCAGCGCCATGCCGATCAGATACACCGCCAGCCCCCATGAAACCTGCGAGGCATCGGCGGTTAAATCCCGGGCAATTTCCGGCAGCGCCGACAGATAAATGCTCATGCCCAATTGAGCGAGAAAAACCGTGCAGCAGGTGATGAGGAGAGTGGTGCTGCTCTTCATTTGATCTTCCCTGAGTTTCAGCTGCCGATGTCCCGGCCGTGAGTGCGTAAAAGCTTGCTGAAGAGTTCGCAGAAATGGCGTATCAGTGTCGTCTCCATGTCGGCGCGCAACGTGATTCTGATGGCTGCCTTGCCTTGTGCGACCACCGGGGAAAACACTGCCGAAGTGAAAAAAAACCTGGCGGATATTAACGTAAAGCTTTTCCTTCAACGCGATGGAATTCCAGAGTGCGGTGAACTGCCCTGAAGTGCTGTCGGGTAATTGGATCGCGGGGACGAAACGAAACCGGGCTATCCTGCCGACTCAGTCGAACCGAAATCATCGAGCCCTCCCATGCTGCAAAAAAGCCTGATCCGCCGCCTCGACCTGATCACTCTCCAACTGTTTGTGGCCGTCCATGAAGAGGGCACCTTGACCCGTGCCGCTGCTCGCGAAGCGATCGCGGTGTCGGCGGCCAGCAAGCGCTTGATGGAGTTGGAGGTGGCTCTGGGCATCAGCCTGTTCGTGCGCCAGGCCAAGGGCATGACCTTGACGCCGGCCGGTGAAACCCTGTTGCACCACGCCCGGCAGATGCTGTTCAACGTCGAGAAAATGGGCCTCGAACTGGGCGAGCATAGCCACGGTGTACGGGGTTATGTGCGGATGCTCGCCAACCTGTCGGCAATCATTCAGTTCCTGCCCGAAGACCTTCGAGATTTTTCCGAGCGCCATCCTCAGGTCAAGACCGACCTCGAAGAACGCCCCAGCAGTGGGGTGATTCAGGGTGTGCTCGATGGCGTGGCAGACCTCGGGATTTGTTCCAGCGACAGTGACGTCAAAGGCCTGCACAGTGTTTTTTATCGCCGGGACAAACTGATGGTGTTGATGCCGGCCGATCATCCATTGGCGAGTCGTTCGACCCTGGCTTTTGCCGACACGCTGGACAGCGATTACGTTGGCTTGCACGCCGCCAGTTCCATCAACATGCGCACCCATGCGGCTGCGCGCAAGGCCGGCAAGGTGCTGAGGCTGCGGATTCATGTGCCGGGTTTCGATGCCATGTGCCGGATGGTCCAGGCCAACATGGGCATCGGCATCCTGCCGCAAAAGGCTTACGAACTGTTTGGCCGGGCGTTGGGTTTACACGCGGTGCCGCTGACGGATGACTGGTCGGATCGTGCGTTGATTCTGGTGGTGCGCGATGAAGCGAGGCTGTCGCCGGTGAGCCGGATGTTGTTTGAGCAGTTGCGCGGTCAGGCCTGACAGTTCTCTATTGGATAGGCGGGCCTCATCGCGGGCAAGCCCGCTCCCACATTGATCTGCGGCGTTCACAAATCCCTGTGGGAGCGGGCTTGCCCGCGATGGCTGACCTGAGATCGTGGTGAACTCGCCGAGCATTCGCGTTTCGCGAACGGTCGTTGCCAACTGAAGGTTGGATTCCTTGCCCCTCGGTCCTCTAGCCTTGGCTCATATTCCAAGAACAAGAGGTACCCCGCGATGACTGCCCCCTTGAGTGCAATCAAAGTAATCGAGATTGGCACACTGATCGCCGCGCCGTTCGCGGCACGCATGCTCGCCGAGTTCGGCGCCGAAGTGATCAAGATCGAAGCCATGGGCCAGGGCGACCCTTTGCGCAAATGGCGCAAGCTGCACGAGGGCACTTCGCTGTGGTGGTACCTGCAATCGCGAAACAAGAAGTCGCTGGCGCTGAATCTGAAATCCCCCGAAGGCATCGAGCTGGTCAAGCAACTGGCGACCGACGCTGATGTGCTGATCGAAAACCTGCGGCCCGGCGCCCTGGAGAAACTCGGCCTGGGCTGGGACGTGTTGCATGCCCTCAATCCCAACCTGACGCTGGTGCGTATTTCCGGTTATGGCCAGACCGGCCCGTACCGTGATCGTCCGGGTTTCGGTGCGATCGGCGAGGCCATGGGCGGGATTCGCTACACCACCGGCACCCCCGGTTCACCGCCCGCCCGAGTGGGTGTGAGTCTCGGCGATTCGCTGGCTTCGCTGCATGCGGTGATCGGCGCCTTGATGTCGCTGCTGCGAGTCAAGACAGGGCAGGGCGGCGGGCAGGTAGTCGATGTGTCTTTGGCCGAAAGCGTGTTCAACGTGATGGAAAGTCTGGTGCCGGAATACGACATGCTGGGTCATGTTCGTGAGCGCAGCGGCGGGGCGTTGCCGGGCATCGCGCCATCCAATACTTACCTGACTGCCGACGGCGCCTACGTGGTGATCGCCGGCAACAGTGACCCGATCTATAAGCGCCTGATGGCGGTGATCGGCCGGGTCGATCTGGCCGAAGCGCCGGAGTTTGCGCATAACGATGGCCGCGCCGCGAAAAGTAATGTGCTCGACGCCGCCATCACTCACTGGACCAGCAGCCTGCCTATCGACGAAGTGCTGTCGGCGTTGGAAGCTGCCGAAGTCCCGGCCGGGCGCATCTATTCGGTGGCTGATATCGTCGCCGATCCTCACTACCAGGCGCGGGGCATGCTGCTCAGCGCCGAACTGCCCGGCGGCGCCACGGTGAAGATGCCGGGCATCGTACCGAAAATGTCCGAGACCCCCGGCGGCGTGAACTGGTCGGGACCGAGTCTGGGTCAGCACACCGACGGCATCCTCGCGGGACTGGGCCTGAATGACCAGGACATCGAACGGCTGAAAGCTGAAGGGGTGGTGCAATGATCACTGATTATTCCGAGACCCTGATCGTTCAGGAAGTCTCCCCTCGTGACGGCTTGCAGATCGAGCCGACCTGGGTCGAAACCGTCGACAAGATTGCGCTGATCGATCAGTTGTCGCTGGCGGGGTTCAGCCGTATCGAAGCAGGCTCGTTCGTTTCGCCCAAGGCCATTCCAGCGCTGCGTGATGGCGAGCAAGTGTTCAAGGGCATCGCCCGACGGCCAGGCGTGATCTATGTCGCATTGATCCCCAACCTCAAAGGCGCACAACGAGCGCTGGACGCGGGGGCTGATGAGCTGAATCTGGTGATGTCCGCCAGCCAGACTCACAACCTGGCGAATATGCGGATGCGCTGCGAGGCGTCATTGGCGGCGTTTGGCGAGATCGTCGAATTCGTTCGCGGCACCCAGGTGCGGCTCAACGGCAGCATCGCCACGACCTTCGGCTGCCCGTTCGAGGGCAGGATCGATGAGGACCGAGTGCTGCAAATCGTCGACGCTTATCAGGAGCTCGGGATTCAGGGCATTACCTTGGCCGACACCACCGGCATGGCCAATCCGCGTCAGGTCGATCGGCTGGTGCGCAAAGTCTTGCAGCGGGTTTCGTCGGCAGATCTGACCCTGCATTTTCACAACACTCGCGGCCTCGGTTTGTGCAACGTCCTGGCCGCCTACGAGGCCGGTGCCCGTCGTTTCGATGCGGCCCTCGGCGGCCTTGGCGGTTGCCCGTTTGCGCCGGGTGCTTCGGGCAATATCTGCACTGAAGATCTGGTCAACCTATGCGATGAAATCGGTATTCACACCGGCATCGATCTGCCGTTGTTGCTGAAGTTATCCCGGGGGTTACCCGCATTGTTGGGTCACGAAGTGCCCGGGCAACTTGCCAAGGCCGGACGCAATTGCGACCTGCACCCGACACCCACCTGAACACACCGAACACCCTGTGGGAGCGGGCTTGCCCGCGATGACTGGTCACATTCAACAGAGATGTCGACTGGTGCACCGCAATCGCGGGCAAGCCCGCTCCCACAGAAAAGCATCTACACAGATCACTTAAACCAGACAACAAAAACAATCGGGACTCCCTCGTGAAGTCCATCTGGAGAAACACTATGAGCCTCAATGTACTGGAGGCGGGCGCGAGCCCGTCCGTTAGCCACGACGCCGAAAAAGCCCTGGTCCGCAAAGTCGCCTGGCGACTGATGCCGCTGATCATGGTCTGCTACCTGTTCGCGTTTTTCGACCGCATCAACATCAGCTTCGCCAAGTTCCAGTTGCAGACCGACCTGAGCCTGAGCGACACCGCTTACGGCCTCGGCGCCGGGCTGTTTGTGGTCGGTTACGTGATCTTCGAAGTGCCGAGCAACATGATGCTCTACAAGGTCGGTGCGCGGCGCTGGATTGCCCGGATCATGATGTCCTGGGGTGTCGCCACGGCGGCCATGGTCTTCGTCAACAGTGAATGGCAGTTCTACGCCTTGCGCTTCGTGATCGGTGCGATGGAGGCGGGTTTCGCGCCAGGCGTGCTGTATTACCTGACGCTGTGGTTCCCGCAGCACTATCGCGGGCGCATCACCTCGATGCTGTTCCTCGCGTCGGCGTTTGCCGGGCTGGTCGGCGCACCGTTCTCCGGGCTGGTGCTGCAACACCTTGATGGCTTCCTTGATATGCGCGGCTGGCATTGGCTGTTTCTGCTCGGTGGCGTGCCTTGCATCGGCCTCGGTTTGTTGGTGCTGGCCTTGCTCAAGGACCGCATCGAAGACGCCCATTGGCTGACGTCGTCGGAAAAGACACTGCTCGCCAGCCGTATCGCTCACCACGAACCCCACAAGAGCGGCGGCTCCTTGCTGGCAGCCTTGCGGATTCCGGGTTTCCTGATGCTGGGGCTGATTTACTTTCTGATTCAGGTGGCGTCCTACGGCTTGAACTTCTGGGCACCGCAACTGATCCGCAGTGCCGGTACCGAGAGTCCGGTGATGATCGGTTTGCTGACCGCCATTCCCTATGTCTGCGGCGCCATCAGCATGGTGGTGATCGGGCGGTTGTCCGATGCCACCGGCGAGCGGCGCAAGTTTGTCGCAGGTCTGGTGGCGGTAGGCGCGGTGGGGTTCTTCAGCGCAGGGATCTTCGCTAACCACACGACTTTCCTGATTGTCGCCCTGGGCTTGCTCGGTGCCGGGATCATCGCCTCCATCCCCAGCTTCTGGACCTTGCCGCCAAAACTGCTGGCGGGTGCCGGCGCAGGTGCCGCCGGCGGGATCGCGGTGATCAACACCCTTGGCCAGTTCGGTGGGATCGTCAGCCCGGTCATGGTCGGGCGGATCAAGGACCTGACCGGCAGTACTACCCCGGCCCTGTACGTTATCGGAGTTGCTGCGCTGATTGCTGCTGCGTTGTTGCTGTGGGGGTTGCCGCAGAAGTTGCGCACGCTTGATAAGTTCTGAAATTTGCGGCGTCAGGAAAATCGCTTTCGCGAGCAAGCCCGCTCCCACACTTGACCGAATTCCAAAGTTGGACACGGTTAAATGTGGGAGCGGGCTTGCTCGCGAAGACTGACTCACAGCAACAAACCCCCGGCGGCTATACGCTCAAGGACATTTAAGTTGTACGCTCCGGTCGGACCCAGCCTCAAGGTTGCTAAACACATGCTAACCGGCCTCAACCACCTGACCCTCGCCGTCACCGACCTGAACCGCAGCGTGGCGTTCTATCGCGATCTGCTGCAACTTCAGCTCGAAGCCACGTGGGACACCGGTGCCTATCTCTCATTACCCGGTCTATGGCTGTGCCTGTCTCTCGATCCGCTGCGCGAGTCCGCGCCCGCCGCTGACTATACCCATTACGCCTTCAGTATCGGCGCTACGGACTTTCCGTTGTTCGTCGAACACCTGCGATCCGCCAAGGTACCGGAATGGCGAGACAACCGCAGCGAAGGTGCGTCGTTCTATTTTCTCGACCCGGACGGGCACAAGCTTGAGGCGCATGTCGGGGATCTGGCGTCGCGGCTGGCGTCATGTCGGCAACGGCCGTATGCGGGGATGAAGTTCTTCGACGATCAGTGAGTCGATGCTCGGGGTCCTGAGATAGACTTGCGTCCATTCATCCGGCGTTTCAACAGGAATTCCCATGACTCCATCGCTGCTAATGGCCGTTCTCGCCTCGGGCTTCATTTATGGCATCACGCCGGGGCCGGGTGTGCTGGCGGTGTTTGGCATCGGCGCGGCGCGCGGGCGGCGGGCCGGAGCGGGGTTTCTGTGCGGGCATTTGCTGGGCGACGTGGTCTGGTGCAGCACCGCGCTGATCGCGATTGTCGGTGCGCGGGAAATCGGCAGCACCGCGTTCGATGTGCTGGGCGTATTCAGTGGGCTCTACTTGTTCTGGCTGGGGCTGCGCGCGGTTCGGGCTCGCCGTGGCAGTGCTGAAGCTCCTCAAGGCCCGGCGCGGCAGCCGTTCTGGCACGGCATCATGTTCGGTCTGACCAACCCCAAGGCATACCCAGTGGCGGTGGCGACCTTTACTGCGCTGCTGTCCAGCCGTGCAGAATTGCTGCATTGGTCGATGCTGCCGTGGTTGATCGTCCTCAGCTTCATTGGTGGCCTTATGGCCTACGCTATCCTCATAGGCATCGTCGGTGCGCGTCAGGTGCGCACGTTGTATCAGCGCCATGAACTGGCGATCACGCGGTTGTGCGGGGTAATGTTCATCGGTTTTGCCATTAATGCCCTGGTGCATGCACTGCCGGGGCTGGTGACGAACAAGGCTTGAGGCTGATCGCAAGGAAGCGTCAGCTGCACAGTCATCGCTCGGGCGTATGACCGGTCAGGGAGGGTTGTTCAATGTTGCATTGTCCGGACACGCTCTCGGCATCATGGAAACCAGAAACTCCGCACCACTGGCCAGCTACATTGACCTCTTGCTGGACGCCGTCTGTGCGGTGGACAAACAAGGCCGCTTCGTATTTGTCAGCGCGGCCTGCGAGCGCATTTTCGGTTACACCCCCGACGAGCTGATCGGCCAGCCGATGATCGACTTGGTGCATCCCGCCGACCGACAGCGCACCATCGACGCCGCACGGGAGATCATGGGGGGCGAGCCAAAGCTTAACTTTGAAAACCGTTACCTGCGCAAGGACGGCCGGGTGGTGCACATTCTCTGGTCGGCGCGCTGGTCGGAGGTAGATCAGCTGCGCATTGCCGTGGCGCGCGACATCACCGAGCGCAAACAGGCCGAGTCCCGGCAAGCGGCGCTGTACGCAATCTCCGAGGCGGCCCACGCGGCGGAAGATCTGCTGGCGCTGTTCAAACGCGTCCATTCGATCATCGGCGAATGGCTCCCGGCGTTGAATTTCTCCGTGGCGCTGTATGACGAACACTGCGCGCAGCTGAATTTTCCCTATCACGTCGACGACCGTGAACCGCAACCCGAGGAGCCCGGGACTGTGACCGGGCGTCTTTGCAGTGAAGTAATTCGCAGCGGCTTGCCGATTCTGCTGACCCCGGATCAGGACGATCCGCCGGCCGGTTTTGCGGCGCTTGTCGCGGGCCAGGATTCGCCCTGCTGGCTGGGCGTGCCATTGAGTTCGCAGAACAACGGCACCATTGGCGCCTTGATCGTTAAAAGCGTACCGGGCGGCGAGCGTTACACCGAGCAAGACAAGGAACTGCTGCAGTATGTTTGCGCTCAGGTCGCGACCGCTATCGAGCGCAAGCAATTGCATGCCCGGCTCCAGCGCATGGCCCAGTATGACCAACTGACTCAGTTACCCAATCGCGAGTTGCTGCGCGAACGCCTCAAGGCCTCACTGGCGCTGGCCCGGGAAGACTCCGGTCGAATGGCGTTGCTCTACGTCGATCTCGACCGCTTCAAGCAAGTCAACGACACCCTTGGTCATGCGGTCGGCGACATGCTGCTGCAAGCGGTCGCCAATCGGCTCAAGGGCTGCGTGCGCGAAACCGACACCGTAGCGCGTATCGGCGGTGATGAATTTGTCGTGTTGTTGCACAGCATCCACGCCGCGGAAGACGCCGAGAATGTGGCGGGAAAAATCCGCCAGGTACTGGTTCAGCCCCTGCGCCTGGACGGGCATAGCCTGAACATCCAGCCGAGTATCGGTGTCGCGCGATACCCCGAGCATGGCACTGAAGAGAACCAGCTTTTCAGGCATGCCGATGAGGCGATGTACAGCGCCAAGCGCCAGCATCATCTGCGTCTCGGGGCCTGAAAGCCCGTCACCGTTCGTCGCAGCGTTGCCAGTTTTTCTAAACCTTTTTGGCGATGGAAATTCTTATTCTATGCGGGCGGCTGCTCGCTGCTCTCATCATCAAGAGGATGAAAACCATGCCTACTTCAAAAAATCCGAGTCCGGGTAGTGCCCATGATCGAACGAAGGCGTCTGAAGCCGGTCGCAAAGGTGGGAAAACCACCACGACGACCGTTGATAAAGACTCCGCGAAAGGCGGCATGGGCCGCAAAGGTGGTCAGAAATCCCGGTAATAGTGAAGATGGTTTTATTAAAAGACGGGGGCGAAAGCCCCCGTTGGAATTTTCAAAGAAGGAGGGCGCGACCATGAGCCGGATGGCCACCCGTTTACGCAATGCCAGTTTTGTCACGTTACTGGGCCTGTTTGCCAACAGTGCCTTTGCCCAGTCAGCCGCTGAATTCATCAACGAAGCATCGGCCAAAGGCATGGCCGACATCGAAGCCAGTCGCCTGGCGCACCAGAAGACTGAGTCCAAAGAAGTCAAGGATTACACCATCGTGGTGATCAACGACCTCACCACCGCCAACCAGCATCTGGCGAAAATTGCCAAGCAACTCGATTTGCCGGTCGCACCACGCGAAGAGGTGATGGATAAGGCCAAAGCCTTGATTCCGGAGGTGAAGGACGATGCTGCGTATGCCGCCAGTCAGGTGAAAACCACCCAAGAGACCATCGAGCAGCTTCAACAACAAGCGCAGACCACGGACGTGCCGCAAATCAAGGCGTTCGCTGAAGAAACCCTGCCCAAACTGCAAAACCATCTGCAAATGGCCAGGGCCCTGCAAGCCAGTCGCTAGCACCAATGGCGCGGGTGACGTCGCCGGTCACCCGCGGGGCATGGATCACCATTCATTCATCCTGTTTCTTTGTTTCCGGGACGACAGTGCCGTCCAGGGAAATCGTTTCGCCCTCGCCGAGGTGGCGATATTTCTTTCTCAATTCTTCCAACTGTTTGAGATCCAGCGATTCGAGCCCCAGCATCGCGTTCTGCGCATCTTTCGTTACTCGCAATAACTCATCGATTTTCAAGTGCAAAATGTCCGTGTCGCGGTTCTGGGTGTTCTGGATCAAGAACACCATCAGGAAGGTGATGATGGTGGTCGAGGTGTTGATGATCAGCTGCCAGGTATCGTTGAAATGGAAAATCGGCCCGCTCAAACCCCACAGGATAATCAGAACGATCGCCCCCAGAAATGTCCGGGGCAGGCCGGCCCACAGGGAAAGTTTCTGTGCAATTTTTGCGAATTTCATTGCCGTGTTCCTTATAGGGATACGCCTGATTTTCAGACAGCACGGGCATAACGAAAATTCTGCTGAATATTGCCTGCGGGATGAAAAGCCGGTGCGCTGACCCCCTCTGTCAGTGCTCATCGTTCGGGGCCGAGAAAGTCGCAACCATTTCCACCGACATGGGGTCACTACTTCAAGCCCCTGAAACTGGAGAACAACATGAACCTCGCCCGCACGTTTTACCTTTGTTGCTGCCTGCTTGCGTTGCAGGGTTGCTTCGATAACTCGGATAACGAGACCAAAGACAATACTGATGGCACCAAGTCTTCGGTGCAGATGCAGGAGAAGGGGGCTGACAGTAAATAGCGGTGAGTCGCTGTTACCGTTGCACCCTAAGAAAAGTGCGAATCCATGTGGGAGCGGGCTTGCTCGCGAAGACGTCGGCATAGTCAATATTGATGTCACCTGACACACCGCATTCGCGAGCAAGCCCGCTCCCACAGGTTCCGCGCCTGAACGGGCATTGGTTTTTTTGTATCTATCTATTCACGCCGACAGCGTCACCTCAGCCTTCCAGCTGAAGTACCCCAACACTTCACAGCGCTGGTTGATCAGCATGAAGTTCAGTTCGCAGGCTGTCACGCCCGTGCTCAGTTGCGAACACTCCCAATAATGATCATCGGCGCTGTGGCTGCCAGGCTGGGTCGGGTTGGCGGGGTCGGGGGCGGGGACTGTCTGGTCGCTATGAACGATCAGTTTGGGCGGGGAAAGGACCCCGGCATCGTCCACCGTCAGGTCGTGAAATACCACCGTATGTTCGGCCAGCAGGCTGACGGTCCTGCCGCGAATATGGAAGATCTTTCCGTTGCTGGCTGTCAGCGTTATTTTGCTGTCATTTTCAGCACTTTGTGTCGTCGTGCTACTACTCACGGGGAAGATGAAACCATCTTCAATCACAGTCGGGTTCTGCGATTCAAGACTGGGTTGCGGATAACGTGAAAGCAACGATTCGGCATCGACAATCAGAAGCACGCTACTGGCTATCACGGCGCCCGCCGAAGGGGAGGTAATCGGTTCGGAAGTCATCATGGATCCTTTCATGATGTTGACGCAAAACGGTAACCGCTTCGGTTCAAGCGAGACATCCTGTTCCAGCCGAGGCGGCAACGAGCCCGGTAGGCCCCTCGTTGCCAAGGGGCCCGGCCCAGCATCAGTTACGGATGGTAATGAACGGATCCCATGTGCAGCAGCCGATGATCTGGCAGTCGCGATTCACGATCAGAAACTGGAAGTGATAGGTCACGCTGCCGCAGGCAAGGGTTTCCGAAGACCAGTAATGGTTATCGACCTTCTGGCAGCTGGGCACCGACGGATTGCTGGTGTTAGGGACTGCAAAGGAGGCGGTAGCCTTGCGTGGCGTGGGCGTAGAGATCAACTCGTTGCCTGCGTTACCGACGAACTTGTAGAAAATCACTGCTTGCTCGAAGCCCAGCGACAGGCTGGCTTCACGCCAGCGAATCAGATCGCCTACCTGGGCTTTCAGATTGAGCTCGCCACCGGCCTGGCCACTTACCACGTTGTTCTGATTGGTCACCATGTACACATGATTGACGTCGATCATCGTCGGCGCAGCAGGATTTTTGCTGATGTTCGGGTAGTTTTTCAGAATGGTTTCAGTGTCGATGGAAACAAGTACATCCGTGACTCGAGACATAGTAAAGCTCCTTTGAACATAGTGATTACCTGGCTACCTACCAGGTACGACAACGTTTGTTTGCCTTGCGGCCGTTGCGAACACACTACTGGGGAACCCACTCGATCACGGGGTACGAGCTGGCCTTGCTCCTTGCCTTGAAATGACGGGTTGGGTTCCTTCCAACAGGCCGCGTTAGGACTATAGATGCCATTTTTATACTGTCAAAATCGCTTTGCCTTTCGGTCGACGAACGGTTCTTTTGGTTATGACTTTCAATGATTTTGCGATAAGAAAAGGCTCATTCAGATCCCCTGTGTTTTTCAATCGTCAAGTGATCCGCGGTTCAGGCAATAGACAGACAAGGCCTGTTAAAAGAGTAATGAACCAGGCAGGAGCATGGTTGGAAAAGGGGGCTGTTTTTTTGCTGGTTCACTCGATTTGGCTTTCAAGCCTGAGGAGGCGGCATGTTGTTACGTTACATGGTGTTGCTGGCGGTGGTGGTTACCGCTGCGGGTTGTGTGCAGGAACGGGTTGTTCATGACCGGCGTCCGGTGCAGCGTGAATATGTTGAAATCATCGCACCGCAGCCGCCACCGGAACGCGTTGTTGAGGTAGAGCCTGCGGGGCGACCGGGTTATCTCTGGTCCAGAGGGTACTGGCGTTGGGAAGGTGGGCGTTATGTCGCGGTTCATGGCCATTGGGTCCCGGAACGGCCGGGGTATCGTTATGTGCATCCGCACTGGGAGCAACGTAACGATGGCTGGCATTGGCGGGTGGGGGCGTGGGTTAACTGACGAAGTCAATGTATCGTAGCGAACCGGTTGTCTGCCTCTGGCTACAACCACCGACAGGAGAGCGATATGAGCTGGTCCGCCAAACAATATGTAGCTTTTGAAGATGAGCGAACGCGCCCGGCGCGTGACTTGCTGGCCGCCATCCCCACAATGGACGTTCAATCGGCAATCGACATCGGTTGCGGCCCGGGAAATTCCACCGAGTTGCTGGTGCAGCGCTTTCCCAATGCCGCGGTGCGAGGAGTGGACAGTTCACCCGATATGATCGAGGCCGCTCGCAAGCGCTTGCCTCACCTGCGTTTCGACACTGCTGACATTGATACCTGGAACGAGAGCGGCCCGTTCGACGTGATTTTCGCCAACGCGGTGTTGCAGTGGTTGCCCGATCACGCCCGGTTGTTGCCGTCATTGGTGGCCAGGCTTGTGCCCGGCGGTAGCCTGGCGATTCAGATGCCCGACAACCTCAACGAACCGTCGCACAGGTTGATGCGCGAGGTCGCAGCGAACGGCCCTTGGGCTGACAAACTGGCAAGAGCCGCTGGCCTGCGAACGGAAATGGGGGATGCGGGTGGTTACTACTCGATGCTGCGTGCCCATTGCACCCGCGTCGATGTATGGCGCACCACTTACTACCATCCACTCGCGGACGGCGCATCGGGCGTGGTCGAGTGGTTCAAGGGCAGCGGTTTACGGCCTTTCCTTGAGCCGCTGAATGAAGCGGAGCGGGTGCAGTATCTCAAGCAGTATCTGACGGCGATCGAACAGGCCTATCCGGCACTGAGCGATGGTTCAGTGCTATTGCCGTTTCCGCGGTTGTTCATGGTGGCGACGCGCTGACGTACTGAGGGACATACAAGGTTGTTTGTCCCTTTGGTTTACCAATCTTCGAACCATTAGCCTTGCTGCAAAACCTTGAGTGCCGCCGAGGCCAGAAACCCGGAGCGACTCTTCTCTTCCGGATGATGCAGTACGTACTCATCGATGCGGTTGAGCAGGTAGCCGGGCAGGGTGATGTTGAGTTTCTGGGCCTTGCCCAGGTACTTGGTGACATCGATGTCCACCACGGCCCACGTACACCCTGCGTACTGTGGATTGGCCGCATGCAGGGTCACTTTGTTGGCGGGCGGAATCGGTGATCCGTCTTCGGCCAATATTTCGAAATGGCCTTCGATGGCTTCGCGCGCCATGGCCATGGCGTCATCCAGATCCTCCCCGGCGGAGAAACAACCCGGAATATCCGGTACTTCAACACCCCAGGCGTGTTCGTCGTCGCCCATTGAAATCGCAATCGGGTAAAGCATGTTCGTCATCCTCCGAAGGTGCTGCTTGTGGTTACTATACCTACTGAAATTCACTAATCAACACTATAACCACCAATGCATCCTGAGCACCGATGTGTTAGCGACATGAAATGAATCTAGGAGGGTATTTGGCGATGACTTGGGCAAGGCCGGCTTTCTGTATTGCAGGGTTTTGCCGAGGCGCTGGAGAGCGAGGGAGATCAAATTTCATGCATAAAAAACCGGCCACTTCGGATCAATGTCAGTGAGTTGGGCGAATCGGACATGTAGGAGCCAGGCTTGCCGGCGAAGGCGTCCTTAAGAGCGCTTTCGCCGGCAAGCCTGGCTCCTACGAAAAGGGGTTGCTCGCTTAACTGACTGAGATTGAGTAGTAGCTTCTAAATCAGCTGATCAATCAAAACCGCATTGGTATAGATCAAGCTTCCATCGCTCGCTCGATGCCCGACCAAATGGAACTGACCTCGCGTGTGCTGCAAGTAGACGCGCATTTGGCAGTCGGACAAGGGGCCGTATCCCTCTGGCAGGATCAAATCCATTGAGCTCATGTCGACATCAACCATGGCTTCAGGCTCATGGGTCTTCTGTAGGCGTTCTTCAGCTTGCTCCAGACGCAGATGGAGGGGGCCATCGACATCAAAGCTGATCTCACCCACCGGGGTGGACTTTTGGGCGCCGCTGGGTTTGCACCAGCCTTCGATCGTCAGGTTACTCATGACGAAGCCTCCGTCGTGGACTGCTGGACTCTGTAGCTCTTGTCTCTTCTCATCAGGATTGAGTATAGCTGGCAACCCGGTCTTGCTTGCCCATTTAGTCCCGAGAGACGTAATGCTGATATCCATAGTTATATGTAGCGAATAGCTTTAAACGATTAACTTAATGTTCGAATTGGAATATCTGGCCAGCAGATTTTTCAGAAAAAGCGCTTGTTCCGTCCCTGCACTATACTTTGTGCTGACTTTACCGTCGGAATGGATGGTACTTGTCTGCCCTGCTTGGACGTCAGTGGCGATGCTGTTGCATAACCAGTGAACAACAGGAATAGGATGAACAGAAAATGGCAATAGCAATTATCTTGATACTAATCGTTATTGCATCAGTGTTGTTCCACATACTAGCGCCTTGGCATGCGACACCGGCAGCTTCCAATTGGGGGTCCATAGACACCACCCTGTTCATCACCCTGATCATTAGCGGAATATTTTTCATCGCCATCACGGTATTTATGGCGGTAGCCGTCATGCGTTATCGTCACAAGGAGGGTGCCAGGGCGCACTATCAGCCAGAAAGTAAAAAACTGGAAACATGGTTGATTATCGTGACCTCGGTAGGTATTGCCGCGATGTTGGCGCCAGGCCTGGTGGTTTACAGTGACTTCATCCGGGTGCCGAAAAATGCTTATGAACTTGAAGTGGTCGCCCAGCAGTGGCAGTGGGCCTTTCGTTTTGCCGGCCAGGACGGGAAGCTGGGCAAGTCGGATATTAAGTTTGTTGATTTCACCAATCCCCTCGGCCTTGATCCCAAAGATCCTGTTGGGCAGGACGATGTGCTTATAAAAAACAATGAAGTTCGCCTTCCGCTCGATCAGCCAGTGAAAGTTTTACTGCGTTCTAAAGATGTACTGCACAATTTCTATATCCCGCAAATTCGCAGCAAGATGGACATGGTGCCGGGGATGGTGTCGTACTTTTGGTTTACGCCGACTAAAACCGGGAAATATGAAATCCTTTGTGCTGAATATTGTGGTGTAGGTCATTACAACATGCGCGGCCATATGATCGTGGAAGAGCAGGGCGCCTTCGATCAATGGCTGAGCAGCCAACCGACTTTTGCGCAGACGTTAGCGACAGCTGCCAAACCCAGTCAGGACAGCGTGCTGGAAAAAGGTCGCTTGTTGGTCGAAAAATACGGCTGCGGTGCCTGCCATAGCCAGGATGGCAGTACCAGTCTCGGCCCGGGATGGAAGGGGCTGTACGGCCGCACTGAACAGTTTGCCGATGGCACCAGTGCGCTGGTCGATGAGGCCTACCTGAAAGAGTCGATCCTCGATCCGAAGGCCCGACTGGTACAGGGCTACCCGCCAGTCATGGTGGCCTATACTCTCACTGAAGATGAACTGGGTGCTGTCGTCGCCCTGATCAAATCACTGGGTGCCGCGGAGCAAGAACCTTCTGCCAGCGAAAAGTTGGACAGAGGTGACGACTTGGCGACGCAGGGGCAGCGGGTGGCCGAGTCGCTCGGTTGTCTGGCCTGCCACAGTGTCGATGGCAGCAAGGGTGTCGGCCCCAGCTGGCAGGGCCTCTATGGCGAGACCGTAACCCTTGCCGACGGTACGAGTATCAAGGCCGACGAGGGCTATATAAAGGATTCGATTCTTAATCCCGGCGCCAAAATCGTCAAAGGCTACGCAGCCGTCATGCCGGCCTTTGCTCCGAGTGATCAGGAGTTGAACGCACTGATCGCTTTTATCAAATCCAAAGCGAAAGCCGACGCTGATGCGAGCAAGGCGGAGCCAGGGAAGTAGCCGTAAAGCAGCCAGGAATGCACCGAAACTTCGAACAGGAGGATGACGTGATGGCCTATGCGGAGCAAGCCGAAACAGAAGCACTACACGACCCCAAAAGTTTCCTGACCAAATATATCTGGAGTCAGGACCACAAGGTCATAGCCATTCAATATTCCTTGACGGCTATATTCGTGGGCGTTATCGCCGTGGTGTTGTCCGGCTTGATGCGCATACAGCTTGGCTTCCCCGGCGCTTTGGAGTTCATGGACGCAAGTGCTTACTATCAGGCGATGACCATGCACGGCATGATCATGGTCATTTACTTGCTGACGGCCTTGTTTCTGGGTGGCTTCGGTAACTATCTGATCCCGCTGATGGTGGGCGCCCGCGACATGGTCTTCCCCTATGTCAACATGCTGAGTTACTGGTTCTACCTGCTAGCGGTAGTGGTGTTGCTCTCCAGTTTCTTTGTCCCCGGCGGCCCCACAGGTTCGGGCTGGACGCTCTATCCGCCACAGTCCATTTCTCAGGGAACACCGGGGGTTGAGTGGGGCATCGTCCTGATGCTCGTCTCACTGGCGATTTTTATTGTCGCAGCCACAATGGGCGGGTTGAACTACGTCACCACGGTGTTGCAGGCGCGCACGCACGGCATGACATTGTTTCGCATGCCGCTCTCCGTATGGGGAATCTTCATGGCCTCGATTATGGCCTTGCTGGCTTTCCCTGCGTTGTTCGTCAGTGCGGTCATGATGCTGTTTGACAAGCTGTTGGGCACCAGCTTCTTTATGCCGGCGATGATCTCGCTAGGGCAGCAGATCGATCACCAGGGTGGCAGCCCAATATTATTCCAGCACCTGTTCTGGTTCTTCGGCCACCCGGAGGTCTACATCGTGGCTCTGCCTGCGTTTGGCCTGGTCTCCGACTTGATCAGCACGCATGCGCGTAAAAATATCTTCGGCTACCGAATGATGGTGTGGGCCATTATTGCGATTGGCGTACTCAGCTTTGTGGTCTGGGCGCACCATATGTATGTCAGCGGAATGAATCCGTACTTTGGCTTTTTCTTCGCCGTCACCACCTTGATCATCGCGGTGCCGACCGCACTGAAAGTCTACAACTGGGTGCTGACCCTGTGGCGGGGCGACATTCATCTGACCGTGCCGATGCTGTTTGCCCTGGCCTTTATCGTCACCTTCCTGGTCGGCGGTCTGACCGGGTTGTTTCTCGGCAATGTGATCGTGGATATTCCGCTCTCGGACACCTATTTCGTCGTCGCCCATTTTCATATGGTCATGGGGGTCGCACCGGTTTTGGTGGTGTTCGGCGGCATTTATCATTGGTTCCCGAAAGTAACCGGGCGCATGTTGAACGACACCCTGGGCAAGCTGCACTTCTGGATTACCTTTCTGGGCACCTACGCCATCTTCTTCCCCATGCACTACCTGGGTTTCCAGGGCATGCCTCGCCGCTACTACGCCTATGAAAACTACGCGTTCATCCCGCAGTCGGCGCAAGAGTTGAATGCCTTCATTACGGTGATCGCATTGACCGTCGGCGTTTCGCAACTGCTGTTCCTGTTCAACCTGGCCTGGAGTGCATTCAAGGGCAAGCCCGCAGGTAGTAATCCCTGGGGCGCGGCCAGTCTGGAATGGCAAACGCCGAACACCCCGCCGATACACGGTAACTGGGGAGCGAAGCTGCCGGTCGTGCATCGCTGGGCCTATGACTACAGTGTGCCGGGGATAGAGCAGGATTTCGTTCCGCAAACGGTCTCCGCCGAGGAGTTGGAGCAAATGCGGCAACTGAGTGCCGGAACCAAGATAGCGGACGTTAAAACATGAAAAGGCTGCTATTGAGAAACGCCGACGGTGCTGACCCCGGCGGCAGTTGGAGTCGCGACCCTGGGGGTATTCACACCACCGAGGGTGCCGATAGAAGCCAAATCGCAAGAACGGGCCTGCGCTTGTTTCTGGTCGTGGTGAGTTCGTTATTCTTTCTCTTCCTGTTCGCCTTTATTGCCCGTTCACAAATGGCCGACTGGCTCCCCCTGACAGACCCCTTGGCGCCGTTAGCCAATCTCTGGCAGCTATGGCTGAATTCGGCTTTTCTGGTATTGAGTTGCATCGCACTGCAGTGGTCGCGTATGGCCGCCCGACAGGCTCGACTGGGCGCAACGGTCATTGGTTTTGCATTGGGGGGCGTATTTGCCATTGCCTTTCTGGTGGGGCAATTCTGGGTCTGGCAGCAGTTTGTCGCGTGGGGCTACTTTGTCGCCAGCAATCCGGCCAACAGCTTCTTCTACCTGTTGACCGGCCTGCATGGGCTCCACCTGCTGGGCGGGCTGATAGCCTGGGGAATAATCGTCGCTAAATTCCTGCGTCGCGTGCCGTTGCCGCAACTCAGCGTCAGCGTAGAGCTCTGTACCACCTATTGGCACTACTTACTGGGTCTTTGGTTCGTGCTATTCGCTTTGCTGGCCAGCACGCCGCAAACCTATGAAGCCATCGCCAGATTCTGCGGCCTGAGGTGAAAAGCCATGGCATCGCATCCACTTGCCCCAGGCGAATCCAGTTCATCCAATCCACCAGACTCACCGCCTGCACCGGGATGGCAGGGCATCGCCAGCGACTGGGCCTCGGATAAAGAGGTCTTCAAGCAGGTCCCTTGGGGCAAGGCGATGATGTGGATATTCCTGCTCAGCGATACTTTTATATTCACCTGTTTTTTAACCGGCTACATGTCGGTACGCATGACCATCACCACCGCTTGGCCGAACCCCAGTGAAGTGTTCGCATTGACGATTGCCGGTCAAGAAATCCCGCTTATTCTGATCGCGATCATGACCTTTGTGCTGATCAGTAGCAGCGGCACCATGGCCATGGCCGTTAATTTCGCCTATCGCCGTGATCGTGCGAAAACCGCTGCCCTGATGCTGGCGACCGCTGCCTTGGGGGTGACCTTCGTCGGCATGCAGGCATTTGAATGGACCAAGCTCATCGCGGAAGGAGTGCGTCCCTGGGGGAACCCCATGGGGGCGGCGCAATTTGGTGCGAGCTTTTTCATGATCACCGGTTTCCACGGACTGCATGTGTCAATCGGCGCCCTCTACCTCGGTATTGTGGCGCTGAAAGTAATGCGGGGAGATTATGAGCGCTCCGGAAACTATCAGAACGTCGAGATAGCCGGGCTCTACTGGCACTTCGTGGATTTGGTGTGGGTGTTTATTTTTGCTTTCTTCTATTTATGGTAGAGGAGCACGGGTGATGGCACATGCTCAGGGTCAGCAACATCCAATCAGTTTGTACCTTAAAATCTGGGGGCTGTTATTCGTCCTCAGCACGCTGTCGTACCTTGTCGACTATTTCCACTTCCATGGCTACCTTCGGTGGTCCCTGATTATCACTTTCATGTTGTTGAAGGCAGGTTTAATTGTCTCCATCTTCATGCACATGGCCTGGGAACGGTTGACCATGGTCTACGCCATATTGTTGCCACCTTTATGTTTACTGGTGCTCGTCGGACTGATGGCCACCGAGGCAGACTATGTTTTCCTCAGTCGCGTCATTTCCTTCGGCCAATAAGCGGCTTCCGGTGGCCTTGAGTCTCCAGGGCTAACCCGATATCACTCGCTTGAACTGATGCCATTTGTGCTGCCAGGCCACTGTCCAGTGGGGGGCTGCCGTTCCCGTGCCGGCAATCGTCAGCGTTGGATGATGTTCGATTACCCGGTCCAATACCGATTCCTGATTCGGTTCAACATCCACGAAGAAGACATGTTTTCCCTCTTCTACCATCTGTTTAAAATTACGGAAGTGAGCGTTCGGCACCTGGATGCCAAAAAAACCGCCTTCCCAGATGCAGAAGCCAAATATAACGATGGCCAGGAAGATAAAAGGTATCCAGCCTGCGGCGGATTCGGTCCAGCCCAGCCAATAGGCGCCGCCAAGAACCAGCGCCGCGAGTGGCACACCGACCAACGCACCAATCTCGCCAGAGTGAACAACATCCTGTTTCATCAACGAGTTAACCTCGTGGAGGTGATGTTCTTCAACATCAGCCACTTGTTCACTGAGCACATGAATTTGTTCGGTGTTGATGCCATTGGCTTCCAGTTCATTTTCAACGGCTTCGAGAACGTCGAGATTGTCACTGATGTAATAGTGCCGATTCATGCCACACCTCCCATCTCGTGTTGGCTGTAGACCCCCTCTGTCCTGCAGCCGCTAACTGAGATTTGCAGTCGGTATCTGTACCCGTGGGGAACGTTGCACACTTGATGCAATTCGTAGGAAGTATAGCATTCGCTAGCATGCGGGGCGGGCAACGTCAAGATCTGAAAGGTAGTAGCAGGGCCTGGCGTAGCCCGACGAATTCTGTGTCGAAGTGCTATGAGTAAATCGCTCAACGAGGGCGGAAGCAGGGGGCGGATATTCAAAGCAGTCGCTGCAAGCCCTAAACCCCCAGACACAAAAAAACCGGCATCAAACCGTTTTTTTCTAATCCACCCCAGCGCCTTATCCAGATTCGCCGAAAGATCCTTCTTCGCCTGCACCCATCTCTCGATCCTCAAACGCAGAACGCACGGCCTCCACGACGCGTCCCGCCATGCGCTCATCTTCAAGCTGCGGGTACCCTTTCTTTAGCTTACCGGACACCACCCAGCTGTTCTCCTTGATGGAACGGATCATGCGGTTCGCATCCAGGTCTGGCATTTCCAGTACCTCTTTCAGCTGCTCCTGAGCTCGCTGAAAGATCACCAGTACTCTGGCTTCATCCGCCATTTCCTTTCGAATCGTGTGTTCGACGACGCGTGCGGTGTATAGGACGTGTTCGGTCAGATCGGGATACCTCCAGGCAAAGCGTGCGTCCTCGTATTCATCGAAGATGAAGTTGCTGCGAGTCCCGTCCTCGTAGGTCACGAGTTCGCCGAACCGATAGGCCGCTGCGTAACGTCGCATGAACGGTCGCGAGAACACTTCTAGCGTACGGTCGTAGCCGGCCCTGAAGTCGATCGAACTCGTGATTGTGGCTGACACCGGCAGTATTACGCCGTCGGGCACTGCCTTATCCCGAATCAGGGTGTCGTTAATAAGGAAGCGATGAATCCGGCCGTTGCCATCGCGCATGGGATGGATGAACACGAAGCCAAATGCCAACACAGCGGCACGTGCCACTGACTCCGCACCCCGCGTTGCGACCTCAAACTCGTTGAGTCCTGCCAATAGCTGCGCAAGATCCGCGAAATGGGGGGCAATGTAATGCACGATGTCCTCGCGCATCGTGGCCTGCCCCACAAACACAGGGGAGCGCCGCAAGCCCAGTCCAATGGCGTCACGCCCCAGAATGCCGGCTTGCAGGGAGTGCAGGCTGTCGTTGCTCAACGGGTCTTCGATATGTCCGCAGTACTGGGCGATGACATGGGCAAACCGCTGGATGCGATCAGCCTGGTCGGCTTCCTTTTCGATGAGAAAGCTCGCGCGCGATTCCTTGAACGTCAGCCAACTGGCGGTACGCATCAGGATGTCGGGGCCAAAGGCCTGATCCAATTCATCCAGTGCCTCACGCAGATCGAATTGCAGAGCGTCCTGCACTGGCGCCGTACGACGAACCAAGGGGCAGAACTCAGCCGTCCCCGGCAGATTGTTATTGATTCGCCAGCGCCGCGTTCGCAGTGCTTCGCGACGAGTCAGGTAATCTTGTGGCGAAAGTACATCAACATAGCCGCCATTGGTCACGTCTGGCACATCCAGACGTTCCCCTGTCAGCCATTCGTAGAGGAACCCCGTGCGACGGGCGTACTGGCCGAATGGCTCCCGTCGGCACCAGTCTTCGACAGGCTGCGGACCAATGGCCGCAAACAGGCGGGCGAAGAACTCGAGATGGATCTCTTCGTACTTGAGGCCGAATTCGAAGTGTCCTGCGAAATCGTCTGCGGGCCGATAGCTTGCCGGATACCGGTTCTCCACATTTCCGGCACTTTCGCGACTGACACGTACAGTGCCGATCATCGAGTCGACTCGTAGAGGCTGTGCCAGCGCGATGTCGTAACGGTTCGCGAGGGTCTTGAAACCGACTTGCATTGACGAAATCCTTTACTGGGGCAAGAAAAACGCTAACAGAAGATCGATCATATGCGAAAACGCTAATTTCAGTAGATGTGAAAACATTAACGTTTGATTAAATTTGATAATAAATCCGTGCTTTTCGAAAAAAACGCTAACAGACTTCAGGGTAGTCGCTAACGCCCCGAGAGCACTTACTCATCGATCAGCGGATAATGGACGAAAATTGGGGGATGTCTCAGAGCCCGTTTCCACCAAACCCCAGACACAAAAAAACCGGCCATCAAGGCCGGTTTTTTCTGTTCCTGCATCTCCCGTCAAAAAACGACGTAAGACAGAAATCTGATTGGAGCGGGTGAAGGGAATCGAACCCTCGTTATCAGCTTGGGAAGCTGGAGTAATGCCATTATACGACACCCGCTCAGAGCGGCTGACTTTGTACCAGATGTGGGCGTGAAAATGAAGTTTTTCTTTGCGCGCGATGGCTTTAGCACGGGTGAAACGAAAGCATCGACCGCGTAGCGGTCATTCGCGGGCAAGCCTCGCTCCTACAGGAATGCGTTTAACGCTGCAGGGCTGAGCTTGCTCGCGATGACTCTGTTTCAGATTGCCAACGCATGGTGGTCCTGGACGTAGTGGTAACGCGGCCGGCTTTCGTGTTGCGCCGGTTTCAGGAAACCCAGCAGTGCGTTGCGGCTGTCTCGGCAGGCAGCTTTGTGCTCCATGTCGAGAAAGTGGCCGGTGGCCTGAAGGGTGCTGAAGGTGCTGTGCTGCACGTGGCCGGCGAATAGCTTGGCATCGTCGGCAGCAGTGTACTCGTCCCATTCGCCGTTCATGAACAGCACCGGTACGTTGATTTTCTTCGCCGCGTTCAGGTAGCACTGACGGTCGCTGTTGAGCACGTCGCTGATGTGAAAATGCATCTGCCCGTATTCATGTTCGGCCAACGAACTGACGTGACGGTAGTTGAAGCGCTTGAACAGCGAGGGCAGGTGTTTGCCGATGGTGCTGTTCACCAAGTCACCGACCCGGTTCCCGTCACGGCTGCCGAGATAATCGACACCGCGCTCAAGGTAGTCAAGCATGTGCTCGTTGACCACCGGCGAGAACGAGCTGATCACGGCCTTTTCGATGCGCCGTGGCCGTTGGGCGAGGGCGACCAGAGTGGCTGCGCCACCAAAGGAAAACGACAGCACGTGTTCGGCGGCGAAGTGTTCGATCAACTCAAGGAGGATCTGCCCTTCGATTTCCTTGGTGAGCATTTTCTCATGCAGGTTGTGGGCTTTTGACTTGCCCGCGTAGGGCTGGTCGTAGCACACCACATTGAACTGCGGATAAAGGTTTTTCACGGTTTGGGCAAACGACGCAGTCGTGGACATCGAGCCGTTGACCAGAATGATGGTCTTTTCTGCGGCGTCTGCGCGATAGAACTCCGTGTAAACCCGATACTGCCCTTGTATATCCAGCACAGCGATTTCTGGCCTCATGTCATAAGACTCCTGGCAAGCGGGTATGCGCGCAAATCAGATTGCACGAGCTTTGTGACAGGTAGGCATACGCCTGGAATTTTGGAGGCCCATGTCGATCCATTGAAAGCCGGTCGACGGGTATTGTTATAAGCGGGCAGTTTGCCGGGGGAAGGCGGAACCTGAGGGTTCTCTGCCGGCAAAAAGTTTCTTAGAGTAGTTTTGGTGACTCGCCGGTCACATTTCGCGCCGACGTCCTGATTCAAGCAGGGGTCACGTCATCGCGCAAGTATCTTTCGTAAAATTTTCAGCGGCTTCTGCTGAGCGGTCGCCTGCTTAGATCATTCGGATCTCATCGCTGCTCAACGACCGGTATTCGCCGGGCTTCAACATGTCGTCGAGCACCAGCGGACCCATGCATTCGCGGTGCAGGCGCAACACCTTGTTGTCGAAGTGGCCGAACATCCGTTTGACCTGATGATAGCGGCCCTCGACGATGCTCAAGCGCGCAGATTTTGGCCCGAGTACGACCAGTTCGGCCGGTTGTGTGGTGAGGTCTTCGAAGGCGAAATACAGCCCTTTGGCGAAGGTGATCGCGTATTCGGCAGTGATGTCCTGCTCCGTCTCGACGTAGTAGACCTTTGGCAGTTTGGTCTGCGGTTGGGTCAGGCGTCGCGACCAGCTGCCATCGTTGGTGATCAGCATCAGGCCGGTGGTGTTGAAGTCCAGGCGACCGGCGATGTGCAGGTCCTCCTTGTCCGGTTCATCGATCAGGTCGAGTACGGTCGGGTGTTGCGGGTCGCGAGTGGCACTGACGCAGCCGGGTGGTTTGTGCAGCATGAAGTAGCGGGCCGGCTTGCCAACTTGCAGCACCTCGTCGTCGACTTCCACGCGGCTGAACTCGAGTACCTCGGCGTGAGGGTCGCTGACGACTTCTCCGTCGACCCTGACGCGCTTTTCCACCAGCAACAGGCGTACCTGCTTACGGTTGAAGCGGGGCAGGTTGCTGAGGAAGCGGTCAACGCGCATGGCTAGGGTTCGGTGGGAGGATTCGGTGGGAGAGCACCGCGCATCTTACGTGATCGGCCAAGCGACTGCTTGCAACTGCATCTCGACCTGGGCGCAGGCCGGGCACAGGCAGGACTTGTCGCGCAGCTCGGCGGGCAATGCCTGGAGCACCGCCGGATCGATGCTGACGCCGTAGCACCAGCAGGCACGATCGACGGTTCGCGGGTCAGCCAGGCTGCAGTCGTTGGAGGCGCCGCAAGCCGGGCAGAGGTCAGGTTTATTCATGAGGAGCATTCGATTACGGCCGGTTTGTCTGGCCCAAGACCGCGCATGATCGGCCGGCAAGCACTCCTGCGCAAGCCGGTGACCCTGGAAATCAACGCCGATCTTGCAGATACGCCCGCCACCCGCCCAAATGACTGATGTCCACCGCCCCCTCCAGCCCATAGGGCTCACAGATAAACCCGCTCTCCCAACGGCCATCCGCCAGTTGTACCTTGCCCAACCCTAGCGGTGCCGGAATAGCGGTCAGGAACGAACCAAACTCACTGCTTGGCAACTCCCATACTTCCACCGCAATCGCCGCGCCACCTTCGTTCACTCGGACCATGCCAGGGCGATAAGGCGGGCCACCGGCCAGGGCATACAGCTGATAGTCGGGGGAACTGTGAGTGGCTTCGAGCAAACGGGCTCCACGCTGCTTGAGTTGCCAGTTCAGCGCCAGCCCATCCAGGTGTGCGCCGCAGACCACCAGCCGTGCGCGATCATTGCGCGCACTATTCGTCGGCGCAGGCGCGGCCAACCCTTGCTGACGTTGCAAGGCATCCGCCACGCTCAACAGATACTGATCGGTAAACGCCCGGCCGAACAACGTCACGCCCCATGGCAAACCATTGCCCATGAATCCGCTGGGCACGGCGACGGCGGCGTAATCGAGCAGGTTCATGAAGTTGGTGTAGTAGCCCAGTTCCGAGTTGCGCAGCACCGGTTCGGCCGCAAGCTCCGCCAGTGTCACCGGGCGGCCGATGGTTGGCGTGACCACGCAATCAAGGCCTTCCAGGGCTTTGTCGCACAGCGCTTTCAAAGCCTGCAGACGGTATTGGGCGCGGAAGGTTTGCACGCCAGTCACCGCTGGAGCCTTGGCCAATACGGCGCGAATCACCGGCAGCACGGCTTGAGGATGTTGCTCCATCAACTCGCCGGCCACGCTGTAACGCTCCGCCACCCACGGCCCTTCGTAGAGCAACCGCGCTGCTTCGAGAAACGGCGACAAATCCAGTTCGACCGCTTCGCCGCCCATGGCTTTGAGCTGGTCGATGGCGTCGCCGAACAGCAACGGGCCTTCAGGACAGCCGAAGAACGCCAGATCCTGCGCACGGGGTACGCCGAAACGGAATGGACGCGGTGTGCCGAAGGCCGAACCGTCATTCCACAGCGGATTACTGCGGCTGTATTCGTCCTGTGGATCGAGATGAGCGGTGAGCGCGAGCAACTGACTGGCTTCCCGGGCCGTGGCCGTGAAGGTCGTGACGCAATCGAGCGTTCGACAGGCCGGAACCACACCCGCAGTGGAGATCAGCCCTTTGCTGGCTTTCAAACCGACCAGATTATTCAATGCCGCCGGCACGCGACCCGAGCCTGCCGTGTCCGTGCCCAGGGAAAAGCTCGCCACGCCGAGCGCCACCGCCAGTGAAGACCCGGCGCTGGAACCGCCCGACGGATACGCCGGCAACACGCTGTTCGGGCAAGCGCCATACGGCGAGCGGCTGCCATTGAGGCCAGTGGCGAACTGGTCGAGGTTGGTCTTGCCCAACGGAATCGCACCCAGCGCCAGCAGTTGCTCGACGATGGTTGCCGAGCGTTCCGGCACATAAGCAAACGCCGGACACGCCGCCGTGGTGGGAATGCCCGCCAGGTCGATGTTGTCCTTGATCGCGAACGGCACGCCGTACAGCGGCAGGCTGCCAGGGTCACGATCGTCGAGTGCGGCGAGGTACGGTTCCAGTTCCAGGGCGCTGAGCAAATGGATGAACAGGTGATAGTCCGGGTTCAGTGCCGCGGCTTTTTCACGCAGGCTCAGCAGCAGTTGCCGAGGCGTAGTGCTGCCGTCACGGTAAGCGTTGCGCAGGGCGTCGAGTTGCAGATTGATGTTCATGGCGTTAATCCTTTTTTAATGGCTTGAATCGAGTTCCAGCACCACCACACGTTGCCCGGCACGCACCGCCGAACCCGGTTGCACACGAATCTCGCGCACCACGCCCGCCATGGGCGCGAGCAGCGGGATTTCCATCTTCATCGACTCCAGAATCACCAGCACATCCCCCGCCGCGACCCGGCTGCCAGCCTGCACCTGAACCTGCCAGAGGTTGCCGGCGATGTGGCTGTCGATGCTCTGCTGGCCGTCGGCTAACGGCGCATCCTCGGTAATTTCCGGGGCCAGCTCTTCGCTGTCGAAATGTGCCTGGCCGCTGGCGATCCAGCGTTCGCGCTCGGCATTGAATGCGCTTTTTTGTTGATCCCGAAATGCCGCGATGCTCTGGGCTTCTTTCGCCAAAAACGCCTGGTAATCCGCCAGATTCAGCTGACTGTGTTCGATGTTCAGATCAAAGCGCCCAAGCGGGAAATCCCGACGAATGCGCAGCAGTTCATCGGCGCTCACCGGGTAGAACCGGATCTGGTCGAAGAAGCGCAGCAGCCACGGCTTGCCGTCGAACGCGGCGACTTCGCGGTAGCGATTCCACATCTGCAGCGTGCGTCCGACGAACTGATAACCACCGGGGCCTTCCATGCCGTACACGCACATGTAGGCGCCGCCAATGCCTACCGAGTTTTCCGCGGTCCAGGTGCGGGCCGGGTTGTACTTGGTGGTCACCAGGCGATGCCGAGGGTCGAGCGGGGTGGCGACCGGTGCGCCGAGGTAGACGTCGCCCAGGCCCATCACCAAATAGCTGGCGTCGAACACTGTGCGCTGCACTTCGTCGAGGTTCGGCAGATCGTTGATGCGGCGGATGAACTCCAGATTGCTCGGGCACCAGGGCGCGTCTTTACGCACGGTGGTCATGTATTTTTCGATCGCCAACTGGCAGGCCGGGTCATCCCAGGACAGTGGCAGATGGACGATGCGCGAGGGCACTTGCAGGTCCTTGGCGGCGCACACGGCGTCCCATTCACCGGCGACAATGCCCAGCAGATCGGCCAGCGGCAGTTGCTCCGGTTGGTAATGCACCTGCAGCGAGCGGATGCCCGGCGTCAGGTCGATCACGCCGTGCAGGTGTTTGCTTTCCAATGCCTGCATCAACGCGTGAGCACGAAAGCGCAGGACCAGGTCCAGCTCGGGGGCACCGATTTCCAGTAACAAATGAGTGTCGCCCGACAGACGTGCAACCAGCCGCGTATCCCCCTGACCAATATCCAACACCACAGGCGACGCAACCCTTTGTGGGAGCTGGCTTGCCTGCGATGAAGTTGATGCGGTGTCTGGTCGGGCCTCATCGCAGGCAAGCCAGCTCCCACAGGAATCCCATTTCAAGGCGAGAGTGCGCGCGGTCTTGAGATCGACCGGGACAAACTGAACCTTGTCCCCAGCCTTGAGCTGCCCGAGCTGCCAAAGGTCCGCCTCGATCACCGTCACCGGGCAGACAAAACCACCGAGGCTCGGGCCATCAGGACCGAGGATTACTGGCATATCACCAGTGAAATCCACCGCGCCAATTGCGTACGGATTGTCATGAATATTCGACGGATGCAGCCCGGCCTCGCCACCATCGGCTCGCACCCATTCTGGCTTGGGCCCGATCAACCGCACGCCGGTTCGGCTGGAATTGAAATGCACTTCCCACTGGGTGGCAAAGAAGGTGCCGATGTAGTTTTCGGTGAAGTATTCCGGTGCGCCATGCGGACCGTAGATCACCCTGATCTGGCGTATGGCAGGCAACTCGATGATCTGTTCTTCAGCCAGTTGCTGACCGCTGCTGCGGTCGATCAAAGAAGGCACATGCAACACGTCACCTGCTCGCAGCGCACGACCGCCATGCCCACCAAACTGACCCAGCGTGAAGGTACTTTTGCTGCCCTGATAGTCCGGCACTTGCACGCCGCCGCGCAGACACAGATAGCTGCGCGCGCCTGCACCGCCAATGGTGCCTAGACTCAAAGTGGCACCGGCAGGAATCAACAGTGCAGTATTCATCGGCACCGCTTCACCATTCAGCATCAACGGAATCACCGCACCCGTCACGGCCACCACCGCCTCACAATTGAAACGCAGCAGCGGCCCGCTCATGGTGATTTCCAGCGCCGCTGCACCTTGATCGTTACCCAGCAAGCGATTGCCCAGACGCAGTGCCCGGCTGTCCATCGGCCCCGACGGCGGCACGCCCACCGCCCAGTAACCGAGGCGTCCCGGATAGTCCTGAACGCTGGTCTGCGTGCCGGCGCTGAGCACTTCAAAGGTGTTGGCTTGATACACCAGACCTTCCAGGCAACGCGTCCACGGCTGGCCGCTGGCAAAGGGCGTATCGAGCAGAATCTGCCGCAAGTAATCGCGGTTGGTTTCCACCCCGTACAGCAGGCTGTCACCCAGAGCCTGATGCAGATCGACGCGCGCTGCTTCGCGAGTCGGTGCCCAGCTGATGACCTTGGCGATCATCGGATCGAAGTACGGCGGGATCTCGCAACCGGCCTCGACCCAAGTGTCGATGCGCAGGTGTTGGCCATCGGTAACCGGGAAATTGACGGCAGTGAGCAGACCGGGGCTCGGCTGGAAATCCCGACCCGGATCTTCGGCATAGAGTCGTGCCTGAATCGCATGACCGTTGGCTTTCAATCCCTGGCTCAACTCGCGCAGCGGCGGCAAATCACCGGCCGCCAGTTCCACCATCCAGCGCACCAGATCGACGCCCCACACTTGTTCGGTGACGCCGTGCTCCACCTGCAAACGGGTATTCACCTCAAGAAAATAGAAACGCTGGGCATCGCTGTCGAAGACGAACTCAACAGTGCCCGCGCTGCGGTAATTCACCGCTTTGGCCAGTTTGATTGCCGCTGCACAGAGTTCCTCGGCCATGCCCTCGGGCAGGTTCGGTGCCGGGGTTTCTTCGAGGACTTTCTGGTTGCGTCGCTGCACTGAGCAGTCGCGCACGCCGAGGGCAAGCACCTCGCCCTGGCCGTCGCCGAAGACCTGCACTTCCAGATGCCGGGCGCGCTGGATGTACTTCTCGATGAACACGCCGGCGTCGCTGAAATTGTTCTGACCGAGGCGTTTGACGGCTTCGAATGATTCGCTCAATTCGTTGGTGCTGCGACACACGCGCATACCGATGCCGCCCCCGCCGGCGGTGCTTTTGAGCATCACCGGGTAACCGACCTGTTCGCCTGCTATCAACGCTGCATCGAGGCTATCGAGCAGCTCGGTACCTTCGAGCATTGGCACGCCGTGTTGCTTGGCCAGTGCGCGGGCGGTGTGCTTGAGGCCGAACACCCGCAATTGCTCCGGTGTGGGGCCGATGAAGGCGATGTCGGCCGCTTCGCAGGCTTGGGCGAATGCAGCATTTTCCGAGAGAAAGCCGTAGCCGGGATGGATCGCGGTGGCGCCGGTGGCTTTTGCGATGGCGAGGATTTTATCGACCGCCAGATAAGTGCCAGCGGCAGCGCCTTCACCGAGGCTGTGGGACTCAAAGGCTTGCAGGATGTGCAGGCTGGCGGCATCGGCTTCGGAGTAAACGGCAACGCCCTTGACCTGCAATTCATCCAGGGTACGCAAGATGCGACAGGCAATGGCGCCGCGGTTGGCAATGAGGACTTTTTCGAACATGGCATAACCCCCGGAGGCGATAACGCATCAGCCTCGACCTGGGATGCGGGCCGTCCCGCAGTTTTTCGATAGGCACCGAGGTCGTCCCCGGTGGCAGAATTATTAAGCTTGAAACCACCGCTGACCCTGTGGGAGCGGGCTTGCCCGCGATGGGGCCAGCACATTCAACAATGATGTCGACTGACACACCGCTATCGCGGGCAAGCCCGCTCCCACAGGTTTGGTGGTGTTTTTACTTTTTTAGGCACTGGCCGGAACGGGCCTGGCAGAGGGCAAACAACCACCGCCGCAAACGCGAAAATTTCAGTTCCATACCAGCAGCTCCGCAGGAGTCGGGTTGTAGGCGTTGCAGGGGTTGTTCAGTTGCGGGCAGTTGGAGATCAGCACGATCACGTCCATCTCGGCCCGCAGGTCGACGTATTTGCCCGGCGCCGAAATCCCGTCTTCGAAGGTCAGGCCACCGTCGGCCGTCACCGGCACGTTCATGAAGAAGTTGATGTTCGGCCCGATGTCTCCCTTGCCCAGCCGACCATCGTGGGCACAGGCGCGCAGGTAGTTGTCGCGGCAGCTGTGCATGTAGCGTTTCTCCAGCGCATAACGCACGGTGTTGCTCTCTTGGGCGCAGGCACCGCCGAGGGTGTCGTGACGCCCGCAAGTGTCGGCGACGATGGTCAGCATCGGTTTGCCGAGGTTGGAATAGAGCACGCTGCCGGTGCTCAGGTAGACGCTGTTCTGCCGACGCAACGTGCGCTGTACGTCATAGCGCTCCTTGGGATTGGCGAGGCTGTAGAACAAAGTGTCGACGGCCTGATTGCCTTCCAGGTCGAGGATGCGCAAGGTCTGGCCGGCCTTGACCTCCATCAGCCAGGGTTCGCCGGCGGGGATGGTGGCGCGGTACACCGCGGTTTCTGGCTGCCTGTTTGTAGTAACGGCAGCGGTGGTGATAGCGAGTGACATGGCAGCGATCCTCAGGCGAACAGACGGTCGGTGTTGATGAAGCCGCGCTCGTTTTCCGGGCGCGAGGTGCGGCAGTGTTCGGCGACACTCGCATCGGCGTTCATCCAGCTGAGCTTCAGCGGTTTGGGTGCGTACTCAGGCGCGGGATCCATCGGATGTTGCAGCGCGGTGAGCACCACCAAGGTGTCCATCGGCGCGTACAACTCGATGTAATCACCGGCCCTGGAATTGCCTTCGACGAAGTGGAAACGCCCGGCCTCATCGACGTTCACGCGGCTGAACAGGTTGAGGGTCATCAACAGGTCGGACAGGCCCAAACCCCACTTGCCCAGTTCCACCAACAGGTTGTCGGTGCCATTGCGGAAGAAACCATTGCGCAGTTCCTGATAGCGACCCGCGCCGTACTTCTGCGCGACCTCTTCAGCGCACAGCACGCCGCCGAGGCTGTCGCTCCAGCCGCACGTGTCGGCAGTGATTGCCGCCAATACGCGGCCCATGTCCGAGTACAGGCAATGGCCAGTGGTGAGCTTGGCGGTGTGTTGGCATTTGAGGCTGTCGGGCAGGTTCAGGCGTTCGGTTTTTTCATGCGCATTGAGCAGCGTCAGGCTGACGTTGGCACCGCCGCGCAGGTCGGTCAGGCGCAGCAATTGGCCGCGTTTCAGAACGAAAGAACGATGGCCGCCGCCGGGGAGCATTTCTTCGGCGAAGGGCGGAAATAGTTGGGTCGAATCAGTCATGTGTAAATTCCTCTAAGCGATGCGAAGCGAACCTGCCAGCTGAGCCGGCAGGGCGTCGACGGCGGCGCGATTGGCACGGCGGTCGCTGTTCAAAGGGATGTCGTAGGTAATGCGTGCGCCATAGGCGCCGGGGGCGTGCGGGTCGATGCGGACCTTGTCGAACACTAGCAAACGGGTGCCGAGGCTGAAACCTTCGGAGAGGTCATGGGTGACCATGAACACCGTTAGCTGCGTCTCGCGCCACAGTTCCAGCAGCAAGCCGTGCATGTCTTTGCGGATGCCCGGATCGAGCGCACCGAACGGTTCGTCGAGCAGCAGCACTCTCGGCTTCATGATCAGCGCTTGGGCAATCGCCAGCCGTTGTTGCATACCGCCGGAGAGCTGCGCGGGGTACTTGTCCAGCGAGTGACCGAGGCCGACTTTATGCAGCAACACCGAAGCCTGCTCACGCGCCTCTCGTTTGGCGCTGCCGAACAACCGTCCCAGCAGGGGCGAGCGCGGCAGTTCGAGGCCGAGGGCAACGTTGTCTAGCACGCTCAGGTGCGGGAACACCGAGTAGCGTTGGAATACCACGCCACGGCTGGCATCCGGTTCGCTGGCCAGGGCCAGGCCGTCCAACAGGATCTCGCCGCGACTGGCCCGTTCCTGGCCCAGCAGTAGCCGCAGGAAAGTCGATTTGCCGCAACCTGACGCACCCACCAAGGTGCAGAATTCGCCCTCGTTGACGTTCAGGTTCAGACCTTCGAGCACGACCTGATCGGCGTATTGCTGCCAGACGTTTTTCACTTTGATGAAGCTCATGCGCGGGCCCCTTCATAACTCATTTGGAGGCACCTTGGTGCCAAGGGAACGCCCGTTGGGTCAGGCGTTTCAGGCCCCAATCCATCAGCCAGGCAAGCAGGGTGATCCAGACCACGTAGGGCAGGATCACATCCATTGCCAGGTAGCGGCGCACCAGGAAGATCCGGTAGCCGAGACCATCGGTGGAGGCGATGGCTTCGGCTGCGATCAGGAACAACCACGCCGACCCCAGCATCAGTCGCAGCGAGATCAACAGACGCGGCAACAATTGCGGCAGCACCACGCGCAGCATCAAGGTCCAGGTCGAAGCGCCAAGCGTCTGCGCCTTGATCAGCAACTCGACGGGAATTTCCCGGGCGCGCTGCTCCAGGTCCCGGGCCAGGCACGGGGTGATACCGATCACGATCAGCATCACTTTCGACAATTCCCCCAGCCCGAACACGATGAACAGAATCGGCAGGATCGCCAACGGCGGCACCATCGACAGCACGGTGAGTACCGGCGACAACGGTGCGCCGAACAGCGGCAGGGTCCCGGCGGCGATGCCCAGGCACAGCCCGGCCAATGCACTGATGCCGAGGCCGATGGCCAGCCGTCGCAGGCTGGCGGCGCTGTCTTGCCAGAGCAGGTATTCACCGGTGCGGGTGTCGGCGGTGAAGGCCAGGCGTTTCACTGCGTCAGTCATCTGCACGGCACTGGGCAGCAGTTTGTCGTTGGGGTTGTCCATCAGCCGATCGGCCGAGCCCATGAAGTAGGCAAACAACACCAGGGCGAACGGCAGGATCACCAACAGCAGGCGACTCGGGCGATCCGGGTGGCGATTGATCAGGCGCATGGCCTAGTCCTCCGTTGTTACAACGTGGAGTCGGCAGCCATCTGCACGTAGCTCGGGTCGAAGCGCAGCTTGAGGTTGGTCTTGTCGCCGCTGGTCACGCCATTGGCGAAGGCCATGCCGATAGCGCTGGTGTCCTTGGCGCCTTCACCGAGCAAGCCGTGCTGGAATGAGAACTCGGCGACCTTGCGCATGGTCTCGGGCAGTTGCTTGCTGGTGGCGAATTCCAACGCTTCTTTCGGTGAGGCAAACAATTTGGTGGTGTCGAGTTGCGCCTGGAAACCGGCCAGGTCGGTGCCCGAGGCTTTGGCCATATGTTCGAGGGCGGCTTTGCTGGCGGCATTTTTCGCGTTCATCAACTCCACCACCTCAAACCAGGCGCCGGTCAGGGCTTTGCCCAGGGCCGGGTTGTCTTTGAGGGTGGCGCTGTTGACCACCATCATGTCCATGATTTCGCCGGGAACCTGGCTGGAGTTGAAGACTTCGGTCACACCGGGTTTGGCCTTGATGTCCGAAAGCATCGGGTTCCAGGTGGTGACGGCGTTGACCTGATCGGTGTTGAAGGCGGCCGAGATATCGGCGTCGGAGGTGTTGACCACTTTCAGGTCTTTCTCGGTGAGGTCCACCGAATCGAGTGCCCGGGCCAATAGGTAGTGGGACACCGAGAGTTCCACCAGATTGACGTCCATGCCCTTGAGGTCGGCGACTTTCTTGCCTTCGCCTTTGAGCACGATGCCGTCGTTGCCATTGGAGAAGTCGCTGACTATCAGCGCCGTGCTGTCGACGCCACCGGCAGCCGGAATGGTCAGCGCATCCATGTTGGTCATGGTGCAGCCGTCGAACTGGCCGGCGGTGTATTGGTTGATGGATTCGACGTAATCGTTGAGCTGCACCACATCGATTTTGATGCCGTACTTTTTCGCCCATTTGTCGACGATGCCTTGGCTGCCGGCATACTCCCAGGGCATCCAGCCGGCATAAATAGTCCAGCAGACGCTGAAATGGTCTTTCTGTGCGGCCTGGGACGAGACGCTCACGAGGGCTGCAAAAGCAGCGGCGAGCAGGGCGGGTAAACGAAGTCGGGACATGGGATGGTTCTCCAGTTGATCAAGGGCGGACAGGAAGGCAGCGGCACCGCGAACGGTGGCTTGTCTCCCGGGCTTTTGTCCCGCCGTGTAACCTCAACTGGAGGTCGCCAACTCTCGGACCAGCCACTCGCCTGAGCGAGCCGGAACCCTAGTCAGCCATTGCAAATTGTGGTGCCGCGAACCTGTGATGACTCCTGCACGTCTTTGGTTAAGCGAGAGCCGTGCCAAGTCGGCTTGAGCCCTCTGGCTTGGGGCATAGAGGAAAGGGGGGAGATAAACGAGCGGCATGCCCTGCCTTGTCATGGTGCGTTGGCGCATGCCTATGCACCGTAGATGGACGCAGTGGCCGCTGATCTGAAGGCCGAAGCTCTCTGGCACTCGGTACCGGTTTGAAAGTCAAAACAGGTGTCAGCCGGCCTGTGCCGACTGCTGTTGCGGGTCTTCCAGGAGGCCGCCATGCTCTGTCGAAAACAGCTCCGCCGAATACTGCTCTGTGTGTTTTTGGGTCTGGGCTTGTCCGGCTGCTATTACTACGTAGGGGGTGCCGACGTTTATTCGACACCTTATTACTACCCTGGCTATTACTACTCTCCTTACTACTACGGCGGCCCGCGTTTTTATGGGGGCTATCGCTACTATTACTACGGACCCCGTCATTACCACGGTGGCCGCCATCGCGGACACCGTTAACCAACTCACGAAGACAGCGGCGCGTCCGGCTTACGGACGCGCCGCTTCTTTTGGGTAGATGAAAAACCTTTCATCGGCTACTTGTTTCAACGTGTTGCTGGAGCGCACCAGATTCTGAATTCACTGTCTGATCTTTCGACAGTTGTGAACAATTGACTGTCGCCTGCCAGCGTCGCTGGTGTGGCTCACTCGCGGTCCAGGAGGCCGCCATGCTCTGTCAAAAAAAGCTCCACCAAATTCTGCTGATTGCTCTATCGGGATTGTTTCTTGGTGCGTGCGTACCCTATTCCGATGGAGGAGGCAGCTACTACCGCTCCGATGTCTACACGTCCCCTGCGCCGTATTACTCCGGTGGCGGGTCTTATTACTCCGATAGCCGTTACTACTCGGCCCCGCGCAGGTATTACTCACCGCCTGCACGGTATTACCAGCCATCGCCGCGTTATTACCACCAGCCGCGGGTTTATCAATCGGCACCGCGCTATTACCAGCCGGCGCCACGAGCAAACTACCGGGTCTATCAGAATCGTGGATGGGACCGTCATGACCGTCGTGACCGTGGCGGCTGGGATGGCCGTCACGGCGGCGGTCGAGGCGATGACCATCGAGGCCACAATAGGTCGGATAATCGTGGCGGTCGGGGCGATCACCGTGATGGCGATCGGGATGGCCGAGGCAACCACCGGTAAACCACTCAATAAAAAAGCGGCGCATGAAGCGCCGCTTTTTTTGTGCCTGATTTTTAGTATTCCGAGAGATCAGCCAGAGGATGCCGGCCTTCCCAGACCTTATGGAAATGCGCTTCCACTGCCGCCTCCGGCACATTGTTGATGTCCGGCCAGTGCCAGTGAGGTTTCTGGTCTTTGTCGATCAACCGCGCTCGCACGCCTTCGCTGAATTCCGGATGACGGCAGCAGTTGAGGCTCATGGTGTATTCCATCTGAAAGACTTGAGCCAACGATAGATGCCGGGCGCGAACGATCTGTTCCCACACCAGATGGGCGGTCAGGGGCGAGCCTTCAGTCATGGTTTTGGCGGCACGAGCGAGCAGCGGGTCGGAGTGATCGCGCAGCGTACTGATGGCCTTCCAGGCGCATCGAACGTCGCTGACATCCAATAGTTCGTCGATCTGCTCGCGTCGAGGCAGCCACTGCGCTTCGGGCAGCTGCGCGATCGCTTCCTGCTGCAAGGCCTTGAGCAGGCTGTTGAGCTGCATGGCTGTCTGTTCCTGCCAGTTCAATTGCAGCAAGCCTTCGAGCAGCTCATGCTGTTGATCGTCGCGCAGGAAGCGGTCGGCGAGGTCCAGATCGATTGCATCACGACCGTTCATCTGGGCGCCGGTCAGGCCGAGAAACAATCCGAGCTTGCCGGGCAACCGCGACAGAAACCAACTGGCGCCGACGTCCGGGTACAAGCCGATGCCGATCTCTGGCATCGCCAACCGGCTGCTCGGCGTGACAATCCGAATGCTCGCCCCTTGCAGCAGCCCCATGCCCCCCCCCAGCACGTAACCATGACCCCAGCAGATCAGCGGTTTGGGGTAGGTGTGCAGGTTGAAGTCGAGGCGATATTCTGCCGCAAAGAAGTTTGCAGCCAAGGGCGGCACTTCGCCGGGATGGTCGCGACAGGCTTCCACCAGGCTGCGTACTTCACCGCCGGCGCAAAAAGCCTTGGGGCCATTGCCGCGCAGCAGCACGCAAACGATCTGTGGCTCCTTGGCCCAGGCGTCCAGTTGATCGCGCAGGGCGTTGATCATCGGCAAGGAGAGGGCGTTGAGGGACTTTTCGGCATCCAGGCTGGCGATGCCGATGCGTGCGCCGTCGGTGCCGGTGAGTTCTTCGAAGTGCAGATTCATCGTGACCTCGATCGGGAAATTGAGCGTTCAGTATGATCGCTCTATAGGAAAGTGCCGGATCTGCGTCAGATCAATTGACAAGGGAGATAGGGTTTCCTAGGGTTCGCCCCATTGTTTTTGCCGGATGTAACCATGACTGCTGACGACCGTATCAAACTCGAACCGAGCTGGAAGGAGGCACTACGTGCCGAATTCGACCAGCCGTACATGGCAGAGTTGCGCACATTCCTGCAACAGGAGCGCGCGGCGGGCAAAGAGATCTATCCACCCGGACCGATGATTTTCAACGCGCTCAATTCCACGCCGCTGGACAAGGTCAAAGTGGTGATCCTTGGTCAAGACCCTTACCACGGCCCGGGCCAGGCCCATGGGTTGTGCTTCTCGGTGCAGCCGGGCGTGCCGGCACCGCCGTCGCTGGTGAACATCTATAAAGAGTTGAAGCGCGACCTGAACATCGACATTCCCAACCATGGCTACCTGCAGAGTTGGGCAGAGCAGGGCGTGTTGATGCTCAATACCACCATGACCGTGGAACGCGCGAATGCCAACGCTCATGCGGGCAAGGGCTGGCAATATTTTACCGACCGGATTATCGAAGTGGTCAGCGAGCATCAGCCGCACTTGGTGTTCCTGCTGTGGGGCGCGCATGCCCAGAGCAAGCAGAAACTCATCGACGCCACCAAACACTTGGTGCTGACCTCGGTCCACCCGTCGCCGCTGTCCGCTTATCGCGGCTTCCTTGGCTGCGGGCACTTCAGCCGGGCGAACAAGTTTCTGGAACAGAATGGCGAGACGCCGATCGAGTGGCGATTGCCGTCGGTCTGAAGATTGTGGCGAGGGGGCTCATATCAGGGAGAATCCGGCTCCCGGTTCCAATACCGAAACAACGGCTCCGCCAGAAACAATACGAACAACAGCCGCATCACCTGCATCGCCGTCACCAACGGCACCGACAATTGCAGGGTCTCCGCCGTCAGGCTCATTTCGGCAATTCCGCCGGGCATCATGCCCAAAGTCAGCGAACGCAGATCCAGATGGGTCAGCGCACTCAACCCCAATGCCGCCAAAGTTGCGATCAACATGGTCAACACCGTGCCAAGCAGGGTTCGGCCCATGAAGGACGGTGCCCGCCGGAAGAACTGTCGATTGAAGTGACACCCCAACCCGCTGCCAATCAACCACTGGCCAATCTGACTGCCGCCGTTGGGCAGACCGATGTGCAGGTCCCAAGCAATGCTCACCGTAGCAGTCACCAGCAACGGTCCGAACAGCCAGGGATTGGGTTGTCGCAGCCGCTCCCAGATCCAGGCGGCAAGGGCGCCCGCCGGGAACAGAATGGCCAGCCACCACCAGTCGACGGTCGTTGGATGCAAGACCGGCGCACCGTCGCCTAACAGATACTTGAACGCCGCCGGTACACACAGCACCACCACCAACACCCGCAAACTCTGCCCCGCCGCGACCCGGCTGAGCACCGCGCCGTTGCGGGCGCCGAGGTTAACCATCTCCCCGGAGCCGCCGGGCATGCTGGAAAAGAATGCAGTGGCGCGATCTTCCCCGGTGCGCCGCATCAACCAGACCCCGACCACCGCGGACAGGCTGGTGACCAGCGCACCGAAGAAGATCAAACCGAAGTGGCTCAGCACCTGCTCCATCACCACCGGGGTGAAGTGCAGGCCGATGCCGATGCCGACGATCCACTGGCCGCACTTGCGGCCGCCAGGGATTTCCGCCAATTGCCAGGGAGTCAGACAGCGCACCAGGATGATCGCCAGCAACGAGCCGACCATCCACGGCAGTGGCCAGCCGATCTGGCTGGCGAGGTAACCGCCCAGCAGACCGACCAGCGGTGTTCCCCACCAGCTTTTGAAGGGGGGCCGATCAGACATCGGCGAGAGCGCGCCGGGCGACCGAACGTTTGCGCCAGATACGCAGCAGCGGCATTAGCAACATGATTGCAGTCAGTACCCAGCAACCGAATGTGATCGGGCTCGACCAGAGGATTTCCAGCGCACCGTTGGAAATCGACAGCGCGCGACGCAGGTTTTGCTCCATCAGACCACCAAGGATGAAACCCAGCAGTACTGGCGACAGCGGGAAGTCCAGCTTGCGCAGGATGTAGCCGAAAATACCGATGCCGATCATCAGGAACAGGTCGAACGTGGTGGCATGCACCGCGTAGACACCGATCCCGGTGATGATCGCGATCACCGGCACCAGCGCCCAGTTTGGCACGGCGAGGATGCGGGTAAAGATGCGGATCATCGGAATGTTGAGGATCACCAGCATCACGTTGGCGACGAACAACGACGCGATCAGGCCCCAGACGATGTCCGGTTGCTGCTGGAACAACAGCGGGCCCGGGGTGATGTTGTACAGCGACAGTGCGCCGATCATCACCGCCGTGGTACCCGAACCCGGAACGCCGAGGGTCAGCATCGGTACGAGCGCACCGCAGGCGGCGCCACCGATGGCGGTTTCCGGAGCCGCGAGGCCGCGCATGTCGCCTTGTCCGAACGTGCCCTTGGCGCCGGCAATACGTTTCTCGGTCATGTAGGCCACAGCGCTGGCCAACGTCGCACCGGCACCCGGCAACACGCCCATGATGAAGCCCAGCAAACCGCAACGGATGTTCACCACGAACACCGCCGAAGCTTCCTTGAAGTTGAACATCATGCGCCCGGTGGCTTTCACCGCTTCCTGGCCGCGATGGGTTTTTTCCAGCAGCAGGAGGATTTCGCTGATGGAGAACAGGCCCAGTACCAGTACGACGAACTGAATGCCGTCCGTCAGGTGAATGTTATCCCCGGTGAAACGGTATACGCCGCTGTTGGCATCGATCCCGACGCTCGACAGAAACAGACCGATCAGTGCCGCAATGAAGGTCTTGAGCGGCCGGTCGCCGGCCATGCCGCCGAGACAGACAATCGCAAATACCATCAGTACGAAATACTCCGCCGGCCCGAAGGCAATCGCCCATTTCGCCAGCAGCGGGGCGAACAGCACCATGCCGCAAGTCGCGATGAACGCACCGATGAACGAACTCCACGCCGACAGCGACAGCGCTACACCGGCCAGGCCTTTGCGGGCCATCGGGTAACCGTCGAGGGTGGTCATGACGGTGGAGGCTTCACCCGGAATGTTCAGCAGGATCGAGCTGATCCGGCCACCGTATTCGCAACCCAGGTACACCGCCGCCAGCAAGATCAGCGCCGACTCCGGTGGCAGGCCAAGGGCGAACGCGATCGGAATCAGCAACGCCACGCCGTTGATCGGACCCAGCCCCGGCAACAGCCCGACGACGGTGCCGATCAGGGTGCCGCACAACGCGGTCACGAGATTGTATGGGGTCAGCGCGACGCCGAAGCCCTGACCCAAATAGCCAAGAGTATCCATATCAGTTCTCCAGAACGTCGAGCACGCCCAGCGGCAGTGGAACGTCCATCAACTTGTCGAACAGCAGATAAAGACCGATAGCCATCAGGCTGATGATCACTGTACTGGGCAGCCAGCGGCCGCCATACAGGCGCGCCATCGGGACACCGATCAGAATGCTGGCGACGATGAAACCAAGGGGTTCGAAGGTCCCGGCGAACACCAGCAACAGCAGCACGCAAATGCCGATTTTGGTCAGGGTTTCGCGGTCCAGTTTCGGGTCATCGTCGCTGTGCACGATCGGCGCCGGTCGAAACACCATGTACAGCAACGCCAGGCCCATCAGGCCGAGCATCAGCAGTGGGAAGGCCCGAGGCCCGACCGGTTCGTAGGAAAAAGCCGCTTGATACGGCCACGCCATCAGCGCCAGGCCGATACAGGCCAGCAACAGCACCGAAGCGAAAATGCGTTGTATGAGCATGAGGAACTCCTGGGCCACGACCCCGAGAACCGGGGCCGTGGCCGCTAGACAGAGGCGATCACTGGATCAGGCCGAACTCTTTGGCCAGCACTTTGTAGTCCGCGACCTGCTTCTTCACGTAGGTGTCCAGCTCCGGGCCGGTCATGGCGAACGGGAACAGTTCACGCTGATCGCGCAGCTTGGCGAAATCCTCGGAGGCCAGCAGTTTGTCGAAGGCGTTTTTCCACCAGGCGTAGTCTTCGTCGCTGACTTTTGGCCCAAGGTAGAAACCGCGAACCACTGGCCAGACGATGTCGTAGCCTTGCTCTTTAGCGGTCGGAATGTCTTTCATTTCCGGCTCGTCCAGACGCTTCTCGGAGAACACCGCCAGCAGGCGCATGTCGCCACTCTGAATGTGTGGCATGGAGTCGGAGATGTCGGTGCTGCCGACCTGGATGTGGCCACCGAGCAGGGCGGTGGCGATTTCACCACCGCCTTCGAGGGCGACGTAACGCAGGTCGCGCGGATTGATCCCGGCCGCTTTGGCGATCAGTGCGGTTTGCATCCAGTCCTGGCTACCGACGGTGCCGCCGGAACCGATCACCACTTTGCTCGGATCTTTCTTCAGCGCCTGAACCAGGTCGTCCAGGGTCTTGTAAGGCGAATCGCTTTTCACCGCGATGGCGCCATAGCTTGTGCCGACAGCTGCCAGCCAACGAACGTTGGTTTCATCGAAGCGACCGAACTTGCCTTGCGCCAGGTTCAGCAGCGAACCGCTGGACCACGCCACCAGCGTGCCTGCATCGGCAGGGCGTTGAGCGACGACCGCGTTGTACGCCACCGCGCCGACACCGCCGGGCATGTAGGTCACGCGCATCGGTTTGGTCAGCAGTTTTTCGTTGACCAGCGCGCTTTGCGCCAGTTTGCAGGTGAGGTCGAAACCGCCGCCTGGCGAGGCTGGGGCGATGCATTCCGGACGTTTCGGTTCGGCCATCAATTGGCCGGCAAACAGCACACAGCTGGCGGCTAGAGCAACTTTACGCAGTGATAAGTTCATTTGAGTCTCCACGGGCATTCATTATTGTTATTGAACGTGATGTTTACCAAAGGGCAACGCTATAGCTCACCAGCAGACGCACTTCATCGGCATCGCGAGCGGAGTAGTTGGAACGGTAGGTGGCATTGCGCAGGCGTACGGCGACATCTTTCAGGGCGCCGCTTTGTACGACGTATTTGATCTCGGTGTTGCGTTCCCACTCTTTGCCCTCATCACCGTTCTTGAGCTTGATGTTGTCACCGCTCAGGTAACGGCTCATGAAACTCAGGCCGGGAATGCCGAGTTTGGAGAAATCGTAGTCGTAACGTGCCTGCCAGGAACGTTCTTCGGCGCCGGCAAAGTCATTGATCTGCACGAAGTTGACCAGGTACGGATCGCTGCCATCGACGTAGGGGAAGGCACTGTCACCGGACATGTGTTGATAGCCGGCGCTGAGTTTATGCCCGTTCAAGGCGTAGCTAACCAGACCGTTCAGGGATTTGTTGTCGATTGGGCCGCCACGGGCTGCGCCCTCGTCATCACTGATGGCCAGGCGTAAGTCAGTGCCGAAGGTGCCGGGGCCGAATTTTTCCGAGGCCACCATGCCGAGGAAGTGCTGGTTATAGACTTCATCGAGTTGGGCGAAGTGGTAGCTGCCGGTGATCTTGTCGGTGAACTTGTAGTCCACGCCGCCAAAGTCAAAGTGCTTGCCGGCCACGGTGCCGGCGAAACGGCTGTTCTTGTTGTTGAGGGCGATGTCCTCGAAGTCGGTGCTATCGCGGTCCTTGGCTTTCTCCAGGCGCCCGCCGGTGAAGGTCAGGTTCTTGATCTCTTTGGAGGTCAGCAGGCCGCCTTCAAAGGTCTGCGGCAGAATGCGCCCGTCGTTGGGCTTGAGGATCGGCAATTCCGGAATCAGGCTGCCGATTTTCAGTTCCGTGGCGGAGATTTTCACTTTGCCGGTCAGGCCGAGCTTGGAATATTCATCCGCCGCGCGACCGTCGTCATGGGTCGGCAACAAGCCGGTACCGGTGCGGTCCGGACTTGAATCGAGTTTTACCCCCAGCATGCCCAGTGCATCGACACCGAACCCCACGGTGCCGTCGGTGTAACCCGATTGCAGATTGAGCATGAACCCCTGAGCCCATTCGTCCCGCTTGGATTGCTGGGCGCTGGTGCCGTCGCGAAAGTCGCGGTTGAAATACATGTTGCGGGTTTCGAAGGTTGCCGTACTGTCTTCGAAGAAGGCAGCCTGGCTCAACGGCGAAAAGCCGGCGAGAGCGGCGGCACTGGCAAGGGCGGTGTGGCTGAGGCGGGAAAAACGAGCAGGCGGGCGAGCCTGAAGCTGCATGGACAGCATGGTGACGTACTCCGTTTATTGTTCTTATTGGCGAAAACGCTTCGAGGCGTTTTTCGTACGCTATGTGCGGTAGCGACGGGCAGTCGAAACTGTCCGTGGCTGGACTCTAACCGGCCAACCTTTCGCTAACCTTTCAGCTGACTTTCACGGTTTTCGGGCTTCACAGCGACGGATGCGGCTGTAAACTCCGCGCCAAAGAATGGCGTCGACCATCCCTGAATGAGGTAAAGATCCATGCGTGTTCTGCTCGTTGAAGACCATCTGCAGCTTGCCGAAAGTGTCGCTCAGGCACTCAAGAGCACCGGGCTGACCGTGGATGTGCTGCACGACGGTGTGGCGGCCGACCTGGCTTTGAGCAGCGAGGAATACGCCGTGGCGATCCTCGATGTCGGCCTGCCGCGCATGGATGGCTTCGAAGTGCTGGCGCGCTTGCGGGCCCGGGGCAAGAACCTGCCAGTGCTGATGCTGACTGCCCGCAGCGACGTCAAGGATCGGGTCCACGGCCTGAACCTTGGGGCTGACGATTACCTGGCCAAACCCTTCGAGCTGACAGAGCTCGAGGCCCGGGTCAAAGCCTTGCTGCGTCGCAGTGTGCTCGGCGGTGAACGCCAGCAGCGTTGTGGCGTGTTGGCTTATGACCTGGACACCCGGCGCTTCACCCTCGGCGAAGAATTGCTGACCCTGACTTCCCGTGAACAGGCGGTGCTTGAGGCCCTGATCGCTCGTCCCGGTCGGGTGATGAGCAAGGAGCAACTGGCCGCCCAGGTTTTCGGTCTGGACGAGGAGGCCAGTCCCGATGCCATCGAAATTTACGTTCACCGCTTGCGCAAGAAACTCGACGGTCAACCGGTAGCCATCGTGACCTTCCGCGGCCTTGGCTACCTGCTGGAAAGCCGCGATGCATAAGCTCAGCAGCCTGCGTTGGCGGTTGCTGTGGAACCTCGCGCTGTTGCTTGTGGTGTTGATGCTCGCCAGTGGTTTGAGCGCGTACTGGAACGGTCGTGAAGCCGCTGACACCGCGTATGACCGGACCTTGCTGGCCTCGGCGCGGACCATCGCCGCGGGCCTGTCCCAGCGCGATGGCAGCCTCAGCGCCAACGTGCCTTACGTGGCCCTCGATACGTTCGCCTACGACAGCGCCGGGCGGATTTTTTATCTGGTCAATGACATCAATCAGAAGCTGATCTCGGGCTACGAAAACCTGCCGCCGCCGCCACCGGGAACGCCGCGCACCGATGACTATCCGGCGCTGGCGCGTTTCTATAACGCCACTTATCAAGGGCAGAACGTGCGGGTGGTCAGCCTGCTCAAAGCGGTCAGCGAGCCGAATATGAACGGCATGGCGGAAATCCGCGTGGCGGAAACCGATGAGGCGCGGGTCCGCATGGCTCGCAGCCTGATGGCCGACACGTTGTTGCGTCTGGGCATGCTGGCGATCGGTGCGTTGCTGATGGTGTGGTTTGCGGTCAGTGCGGCGCTGCGTCCGCTGGAACGCTTGCGCACGGCGGTGGAAGAACGTCAGCCCGATGACTTGCGACCCTTGCCGTTGGTGGAAGTGCAGCACGAGTTGGGGCCGCTGGTGCGTGCGCTCAATCACTTTACCGAGCGTTTGCGCGGGCAGTTCGAGCGCCAGGCGCAGTTCATCGCCGACGCCGCCCACGAATTGCGTACCCCGTTGGCGGCGCTCAAGGCACGACTCGAACTGGGCTTGCGGTCGAACGAACCCGAAACCTGGCGCAGCACCCTGGAAGCCGCGGCCCAAGGCACAGATCGCCTGACCCACCTGGCCAATCAATTGCTCTCGCTGGCACGGGTCGAGAATGGCGCCCGAGCAATCGCCGAGGGCGGTGCGCAGTTGCTCGACCTCAGTCAGTTGGCCCGTGAACTGGGCATGGCCATGGCACCGCTGGCCCATGCACGTGGTGTGGCGCTGGCGCTGGAGGCCGACGAACCGGTGTGGCTGCGCGGCGAACCGACGTTGTTGAATGAACTGTTGAGCAATCTGGTGGACAACGCACTGGCCCACACACCACCGGGCGGCAATGTGATCCTGCGGGTCATGGCACCAGCGGTGCTGGAGGTCGAAGACGATGGCCCGGGAATTCCCCTTGAAGAGCGGGATCGGGTGTTCGAGCGTTTTTATCGGCGTAACGAGCAGGTGGCTGGATCGGGGTTGGGGTTGGCCATTGTCGGCGAGATCTGCCGCGCCCACTTGGCGCAGATCAGCCTGCACGATGGCGAGCAGGCGGGGCTGAAGGTGCGGGTGAGTTTTATTGCTGGAGAGTGAACACAACCCTGTGGCGAGGGGGCTTGCCCCCGTTCGGCTGCGCAGCAGTCGTAAACCTGTTATGGGTGACTTACCAGACAGACCGCTGAGGAGCGCTTCGCGCTCCAACGGGGGCAAGCCCCCTCGCCACAGTGATCAGTAAAACATCGAGCGCGACTCTTCCAGATCCTTGCACATCGCCTTGTTCTCCGGATCGATCCCCAGCTTCTTGAAGGCCGGTACGCTGAAGGGGTCGATACGGGCCAGTGGATGATCGGTGTCCTTGTGGCAATACAGGCTGGCCACTTGCACCAGATCGACATAATCGACCCGTTCCGATTGCCGCTTGAAATCCAGATACAGCCCCGGCAATTGCACCAGCATTTCCGGAAACTCCCAGACCCTGAGCAATTTATCGCCGAGCAGCGGATGAATCCGGTCGATCACATGGTTGAGGCTGATCGGGTCAGACAGCAATTCATAATGATCTTCGGCATAGGTCAGGATCGGCAGTACACCAATCTGATGCACGAGCCCGCCGAGCGCCGCCTGATCAGGTTTGAGTTGCGTATAACTGCGGCACAACGCGTAACTGACGCCGGCGATTTCCAGGCTTTTGCGCCAGACCTCGCGCATTTTCTGTTCCACCACTTCGGAACGGGCGTTGAAGATCTGTTCCATCACCAGGCCAATGGCCAGGTTGCTGCTGTAATTGACGCCCAGTCGGGTGATGGCCGTGTGCAGGTCAGTCACTTCCTGGGTCGCGCGCAGCAACGGGCTATTGACCACTTTGATCAGGCGCGCCGATAGCGCGGTATCGCGGCCAATCACTTTGCTCAGTGTGCTGACACTGATTTCCGGGTCTTCAGCGGCCTTGCGAATCTGCAGGGCCACTTCCGGTAACGTTGGCAGAACCAGGTCATCGTTATCGATGGCCTCAACCAAATCCTGTTGGACCTTATCCGCCAGCTCGATCATTTCTTTTCTCTAGGGTATTGCGACAAGTGCTGCTGTTAACGCTGGATTTCGCGATCACGATCCAGTTGGTAAGGCAGGTCGAGCAGATGCAGGCCCGGACCTTCGAGTGCGCCAAGGTGCAGGTTGCCATCTTCTGCCGCTTCGGCTTGCAGCACCGCAAGGAGTTCAATGTTTTGCTCGGTGCGGGCGGCCAGCACCACTTCACCGATCGAACTGCCGTGGGTCGGGGAGAACAGTTGGGTGCCGGGCTCCGGCAATTCGCTGGCATCCAGTTGCAGGCGATACAGGCGGCGCTTGAGTTTGCCAAGGTATTGCATGCGCGCGACGATTTCCTGGCCGGTGTAGCAGCCTTTCTTGAAGCTCACACCACCGACGGCTTGCAGATTGAGCATCTGCGGGATGAACAGCTCGCGGGTGCTCGGCATGACCTGACCGATCCCGGCGCGGATCTGGCCCAGCAGCCATTGATTCAATTCACCTTCGGCCAACAGAGCGGACAGCTTGCCCTTGATGGTGTCGGCCTGATCGGCGCGAACCCAGAGTTCAGCGCGATCCGTCGAGACGCGAAGGGCGATCAGGCCGTCATTGCGCACCACTCTGTCGGTTTCTGCCGGTAGTTCCAGGCCCAGGCTGGTCAGTGCCGCATCACCATGCTCAAGGCCAAAGCGAACCCAGCCGGCACTTTCATCGGTCAGTTTCGATTTGGAGAACACCGCGTACTTTTTCAGGTCCGCCAGTTGTGGCTCCAGCAGTTCGCTGGCCATTGCCATGAGCACACCGTCGCCTTCCAGCAGAATGCGGAAACTCGACTGCATCCGGCCTTTCTGCGTGCAGCGCGCGCCAAGGCTGGCCTGGGTGTCGCTCAGGTAATTAAGGTTGCAAGTCAATTGGCCTTGCAGGAATTTGCCGGCATCCGCGCCGCGTACCGCGAGAACGCCTTCGTGAGACAGGGTGCAGAAAAAAGCAGAATCGGCCATGGGTCATCGCAGGGTAAAGAGTCCGAGGGACATCATAAGGGGGCGCCCATGAAATGGGTAGTTCACAAAGGATCGATGGGGGCGACCAAAGCCGACTGTTCGAGCGGGCCGGGGGCTGTATACTTGCCGCCTATTTGAGGAGCGCTCCATGGTCGAAGATGTTGAACTGAATCGCCTCTACTGGCACAGCCGCCGCGGCATGCTTGAGCTTGACGTGTTGCTGGTGCCGTTTGTGAAAGAGGTTTACCCGCACCTCAACGAGGTTGATCGCGCATGCTACGTCAGGCTGCTCGAATGCGAAGATCAGGACATGTTCGGCTGGTTCATGGAACGTGCCGAATCGGAAGATCCTGAGCTTCAGCGCATGGTTCGCATGATCCTGGATCGTGTTCAGCCCAAGTAACGCGTTCGAATGCCGCTGGCATGCCTCACGGCAGTTGCTGGCGGCCTATCTTCTGGCCCAGCTGTTCGCGCTGGGTTCGTTGTTTCTTCTTTCCCTACCGGTCTGGGCCAGTTTGCTCGGCGCTTTTTGCTGTCTGGCTCATGGCATCTGGGCATTGCCGCGACAGATTCTACTGACACACCCACAGGCGTTTCGCGGCTTGCGTCGCGATGCCGATGGCTGGCAGTTGTGGAATCAGGCAGTGGGTTGGCAGCCCGTGCAGCTACGGCCGGACAGTCTGGCGTTGCCGCTGATCGTGGTACTGCGTTTTCGTCTGCGCGATGAGCGACGGGTCAGGGCGATCTGTGTGCCGCGCGATTCGCAGGCGGCGGATGTGCACCGACGCCTGCGGGTTCGGCTCAAGTTCAGTCGGCGTAGGTGGGCGGCACCAGAATAGTGTCCAGGGCGACCGGCAGCAGGTTCGGGTAGTCGAGGGTGTAATGCAGGCCGCGACTTTCCTTGCGCTCCATGGCTGACTGGATCATCAGCTCGGCTACCTGCGCCAGGTTACGCAGCTCGATCAAATCCCGGCTGACCTTGTAGTTGCTGTAGAACTCGTCGATTTCGTCCAGCAACAGACGCACCCGGTGCTGAGCCCGTTGCAGGCGCTTGTTGGTGCGCACGATGCCGACGTAGTCCCACATGAATCGCCGCAGTTCGTCCCAGTTGTGCGCAATGATCACGTCTTCGTCGGAGTCGGTGACCTGGCTCGCATCCCAAACGGGCAGGGCGGTCGGAATCGACACGTCTGGCAACTGCTCAAGAATGTCTGCCGCAGCCGAGCGGGCGTAAACGAAACACTCCAGCAGCGAGTTGCTGGCCATGCGGTTGGCGCCATGTAGGCCGGTGAAGCTGGTTTCACCAATCGCATACAAGCCCGGCACGTCGGTGCGGCCCCGCTGATCGACCATCACGCCGCCGCAAGTGTAGTGCGCCGCTGGCACCACCGGGATCGGTTGTTTAGTGATGTCGATGGAGAATTCCAGGCAGCGTTCATAGACCGTCGGGAAGTGCGTCTTGATGAAGTCTTCGGGCTTGTGGCTGATGTCCAGGTAGACGCAGTCGATACCCAGGCGCTTCATCTCATGGTCGATGGCGCGGGCGACGATGTCCCGTGGTGCCAGCTCGGCCCGTGGGTCGAAGCGCTGCATGAAGCGTTCACCATTGGGCAGCTTCAGATGTCCGCCTTCGCCGCGCAGGGCTTCGGTGATCAGGAAACTCTTGGCTTGCGGGTGATAAAGGCAAGTGGGGTGGAACTGGTTGAATTCCAGGTTCGCCACCCGGCAGCCCGAACGCCAGGCCATGGCGATGCCATCACCGCAGGCACCGTCGGGGTTGCTGGTATAGAGGTAGACTTTTGCCGCGCCGCCCGATGCAAGGATCACGAAACGCGCGCCGTAGGTGTCGACTTCACCGGTGCTGCGGTTGAGCACATAGGCGCCGAGGCAACGATCGCCTTCAAGGCCCAGGCGTTTTTCGGTGATCAGGTCGACCGCGACTCGCTGCTCCAGCAGTTCGATGTTGGGACGCTGTTTGGCCTGATCGAGCAGGGTTCTGAAGATCGCCGCGCCCGTTGCGTCGGCGGCGTGGATGATACGCCGATGGCTGTGACCGCCTTCCCGGGTCAGGTGAAACTCGAAACCACCGTCTTCGGTGCCGGACTGTTCATCGCGGGTAAAGGGCACGCCTTGGTCGATCAGCCATTGGATAGCCTCTCGGCTGTGCTCGACGGTAAAGCGCACTGCGTCTTCATGGCACAGGCCACCACCGGCGTTGAGGGTGTCATCGACATGGGATTCGACAGTATCAGTGTCATCCAGAACGGCAGCGACGCCACCCTGGGCCCAGAAAGTTGAACCATTGGCGAGGTCGCCTTTGCTCAATACGGCGATGCGCAAATGACCGGGCAAGGTCAGCGCAAGGCTCAAGCCGGCAGCACCGCTGCCAATTACCAGAACATCGTGTTGAAACTGTTGGCTCATTTCAGGATTCCGCTTAAAGCGACCCGGGACGGGGTTGGCGCAAGACAGCTGGGTCGGCGAGTCAAGACAGCCACACAGCCCACTAGTATATAGAGGGGGGGATCGGCACAATAGCCGGGCCAGCATGGCATTGTGAAACTACTGTGACGGAAAAGGCTGGACGCTTCGTCGGAAGTTTTTTTGAGGGCTTCGGCGACAAGGCGACTGTATCGTGGATTTAACAGTCTTTTTCTATTCAGAGTTGCACAATGTCGGTTTCGGGCAGCTATAAATATGGAACTTTTGCCAAAGGCCCAAGATCAATAGAAGGTTGCCTGAAACAAGGGACAGTGTCGGCTTCGGTGCGGGACTTGCGGTTGGGTCCTTGCTGACGAATCCGATGACAAGATTATTCGCGCAGCCGGGTTATCCCGCGCTGCGCTTTTCGTGCGTGCCAAATCAGAGCGCGCAGGAAACTTGCTTGAAGGGGGAGAACTTTTGCGAAAAGCCCGAGTCTATGTTTGCAAGTCTGGTCGTTCAGTAATGCAAGCCTCCTTCGAGCTTATCGAGGAGTGTTCATGCTAACCCAGGAAGAGGATCAGCAGCTGGTCGAGCGCGTTCAACGCGGCGACAAGCGAGCTTTCGATCTGCTAGTGCTGAAATACCAGCACAAAATTCTCGGGTTGATCGTGCGGTTCGTGCACGACACCCATGAAGCCCAGGATGTCGCACAGGAAGCCTTTATCAAGGCATACCGTGCACTTGGTAATTTTCGCGGAGACAGCGCGTTTTATACGTGGCTTTACCGCATCGCCATCAACACGGCGAAAAACTATCTGGTTTCACGCGGCCGTCGGCCGCCGGATAGCGATGTCAGTTCCGAGGATGCAGAGTTCTACGATGGCGATCATGGCCTCAAGGATCTCGAGTCGCCAGAACGTGCATTGCTGCGGGATGAGATCGAAGGCACCGTCCATCGAACCATTCAGCAACTGCCAGAAGATTTGCGTACGGCTTTAACTTTACGTGAATTCGATGGTCTGAGTTACGAGGACATTGCCAGCGTCATGCAGTGTCCGGTGGGTACCGTGCGCTCCCGGATTTTCCGCGCTCGGGAAGCCATCGATAAAGCCCTGCAGCCGTTGTTGCAGGAAAACTGAGACAGCGGCGACAGCCAAGAGAGGAACGCCATGAGTCGTGAAGCCCTGCAGGAATCGCTGTCCGCAGTGATGGATAACGAAGCGGACGAATTGGAATTGCGTCGGGTGTTGAATGCCTTCGACGATGTTGAAACCCGCGATACTTGGGCTCGTTACCAGATCGCTCGGGCAGTTATGCACAAGGATTTGTTGCTTCCTCGTTTGGACATCGCTGCGGCAGTCTCTGCTGCGCTGGCTGACGAAGCCGTACCGGCAAAAGCCTCTCGCGGTCCATGGCGCAGCCTTGGTCGTCTGGCAGTCGCTGCTTCGGTGACCGTTGCCGTGTTGGCGGGTGTTCGTCTGTACAATCAGGACGAGATCGCCGGTGTCGAGTTGGCCCAGCAATCCAGTCAACCGGGTCTGACCGCTCCTCAGGTCAAGGGTCCAGCTGTATTGGCAGGCTACAATGAGAGCTCGGAAGCCACTGGCCCTATGGCCAACGGCGTATTGCAAGGTCAACCAGGCTGGCATGATCAGCGTCTGCCAGGTTACTTGCGCCAACATGCTCAACAAGCTGCACTGAAAGGTACTGAGAGCGCTCTGCCTTACGCTCGTGCAGCAAGCCTGGAAAACCGCTAAGGAGGATCATGCGCGCCATACCTCTACTTACGCTTCTGCTCAGTGGCTGGTTCGTTGTTCCAGCCCACGCCGATGAAGCCCAGGACTGGCTGAAGCGTCTGGGACAGGCGGAGCAAACGCAGAGCTTTCACGGTACTTTCGTCTACGAGCGTAACGGTAGTTTCTCTACCCACAACATCTGGCATCGCGTCCAGGATGGCAAGGTCCGCGAGCGTTTACTCCAGCTCGACGGCTCGGCACAGGAAGTCGTGCGCATTGATGGGCATACTCAATGCGTGAGCGGCACCCTGATAGCAGGGCTGGGGGACTCACCCAACTCCACCGCTCGTGCACTCGATCCACAAAAGCTAAAGAATTGGTATGACCTTGCCGTCATCGGCAAGTCGCGTGTGGCCGGGCGTTCGGCGGTGATCGTGTCGTTGAAGCCTCGCGATCAGCACCGCTACGGTTTTGAGCTGCATCTGGACAAGGAAACCGGTTTGCCGTTGAAGTCATTGTTGCTCAATGACAAAGGGCAATTGCTGGAGCGGTTCCAGTTCACCCAACTGGATACTGCCGAGGTGCCTTCCGACAGCGATTTGCAGGCAGGTTCTGATTGCAAACCCATTACCCTCGACAGTGACAAGGCTTCCGCCGTCAAAACGGCGCAGGTCTGGCATTCGGACTGGTTACCGCCAGGTTTCGAGCTGACCAGCAGTACCTCTCACAAGGACCCGGAGACCAAAGCCCAGGTCAACAGTCTGATGTTCGACGACGGTCTGGCTCGATTCTCGGTGTTCCTTGAACCGTTGAATGGCGCGACAGTCACCGATACGCGCACCCAACTGGGGCCAACCGTTGCTGTCTCCCGGCGATTGACTACACCGCAAGGCGAGATGATGGTGACAGTGGTCGGTGAAATACCGATTGGCACCGCCGAACGGATTGCGCTGTCCATGCGCAACGATGCCGCGGCTACCAGCAAGCAGTAAGCAGATCAGCCATGCTCACCAATCGGGGTCTGGATGGTGCGGGAGGTCGACCATGGCTATCCCGCCGTTGATGCCTCGAAATGTTTTGCCGAGCATTTTCATTTGCAAATATCCCGAAAATTTTTTATAGGTCAGAGCCCCCTCGGCTCTGGCCTTGTTTGTTGTTCCCGGAACAAAAATACCGGCGTATCGTTTCCGGTGTTCCTTGCTCCATATCGCTTAACCATGCTCGTCGTAACGGGAGCCGTATGTCGATACCACGCTTGAAGTCTTATCTCTCCATTTTTGCCACCGTGCTGGTGCTCGGTCAGGCGGTCGCTGCGCAAGCGGTCGAGTTGCCTGACTTCACGCAGTTGGTCGAGCAGGCCTCGCCCGCGGTGGTTAACATTAGTACTACCCAGAAGCTGCCGGACCGTAAAGTGTCCAGCGAGCAAATGCCTGACCTCGAAGGCTTGCCGCCGATGCTGCGCGAGTTCTTTGAGCGGGGCATGCCGCAGCAGCCACGTTCCCCCCGCGGCGATCGTCAGCGTGAAGCCCAATCCCTGGGCTCGGGCTTTATCATTTCGTCCGACGGCTACATCCTGACCAACAACCATGTGATTGCCGATGCCGACGAGATTCTCGTGCGCCTCGCCGATCGCAGTGAGTTGAAGGCCAAGCTGATCGGTACCGATCCGCGCTCCGACGTCGCTTTGCTGAAAATCGAAGGCAAGGACCTGCCGGTTCTGAAGCTTGGCAAGTCGCAGGATCTGAAAGCCGGTCAGTGGGTCGTGGCCATCGGTTCGCCGTTCGGCTTTGATCACACGGTGACCCAAGGTATCGTCAGCGCCATCGGCCGTAGCCTGCCGAACGAAAACTATGTGCCGTTCATCCAGACCGACGTGCCGATCAACCCGGGCAACTCCGGCGGTCCGCTGTTCAACCTGGCCGGTGAAGTGGTCGGCATCAACTCGCAGATCTATACCCGTTCCGGCGGCTTCATGGGCGTGTCGTTCGCGATCCCTATCGATGTGGCGATGGACGTTTCCAATCAGCTGAAAAGCGGCGGTAAAGTCAGTCGTGGCTGGTTGGGCGTAGTCATTCAGGAAGTGAACAAGGATCTGGCCGAGTCGTTCGGTCTCGAGAAGCCGGCCGGTGCGCTGGTGGCTCAGATCCAGGATGACGGTCCGGCTGCCAAGGGTGGCCTGCAAGTGGGCGACGTGATCCTCAGCATGAACGGTCAACCGATCGTCATGTCCGCTGATCTGCCGCACTTGGTGGGCGCGCTGAAGGCTGGCTCGAAAGCCGATCTTGAAGTGATCCGCGAAGGCAAGCGCAAGAACGTCGAGCTGACCGTCGGCGCTATCCCCGAAGAAGGCAAAGAGTTGGAAGCCCTGCCTAAATCCAGCGTTGAGCGCAGCAGCAATCGCCTGGGTGTTTTGGTGGCCGAGTTGACCGAAGAGCAGAAGAAAACCCTCGACCTCAAAGGTGGTGTGGTTATCAAGGAAGTTCAGGACGGTCCTGCTGCCCTGATCGGCTTGCAGCCGGGCGATGTGATCACTCACCTGAACAACCAGGCGATCGGCTCCTCCAAGGAGTTCACGGACATTGCCAAGGCTCTGCCGAAGAACCGCTCGGTGTCGATGCGGGTTCTGCGTCAAGGTCGCGCCAGCTTCATCACCTTCAAACTGGCTGAATAAACCGGTTGTCGGCTGAATAAAAAACCGCCTCGAAAGAGGCGGTTTTTTTGTACCTGGATTTTTTGTTTCTGAGCTTTTTTCTGAAGAGGTCAGCCCATCATGTCCTTGACCATGCGTTCCTGCTCCATCAACTCACGTTGCCGTGCGTCGATCCGCGACGACAGCGGGAAGTTGCTGCCAGCCTTGCGCTTGGCGAAGTCCAGTTGCTGGATCGCCTGGCGATAATCGCCGACCAGCGCAAAGTACTCCGCACGAGCCTGATGCAGGCCGATGATGTTGCCCGACAGGCCGCGAGTCTCGGCCACCATGTACCAGACGTCCGGATCATCGGGTCGGCTCTTGAGCAGGTTCTCCAGCGCTTTTTCCGCTTCGGCCGCTCGATTCTGCTTGAGTAGCAGGTCGACACGCACCTGATTCAGCGGGTAGTTGCCGGGGTATTGAGTGAGCATCCGGTCGACCCGTGATTGAGCATCGGGCAGACGATTATTGGTGATGTCGAGATCGACCTGCGCCAGGTTGTAGATGATCTCGTTCGGCGATTTGGCCAGCAGCAGCTTGAGGTTCTCCCGAGCCTCATTCAGCTGGCCGCCCTTGATCTGGGCGATCGCAAGGCCATAGCGCGCGACGTCGTTTTTCGGGTTTTCATCGAGTTGGGCCCGAAAGCGCTTGGCGCCCAGGCCTGGGGTTTCTTCATAGATCAGCTGCACGCGCGCCCGAATCAGCTGGTAACGCATGCTGTCTTCGATGCCGCCTGGTTTGGCTTGTTCAGCGCGGTTGCGGGTGTCGGCGATCCGCGATTCGGTCACCGGGTGAGTCAGCAGGAATTCTGGTGGCTTGGCGTCGAAGCGGTACTGGCGCATCAGCCGTTCGAACATGGTCGGCATCGAGCGCGGATCGTAACCGGCCTTTTCCAGATTCATGATGCCGATACGGTCGGCTTCCTGTTCATTCTGGCGCGAGAAGCGTCGTTGTTCCTGAATCGCCGCCGCTTGAGTACCGGCAATGGCCGCGATCCCGGCATCGCCTGCACCGGCCGCGGCAATCACGATGCCAGCCAGCAGCGCAGCCATCATGGGCACTTGCATACGTTGCGACGCTTCGACACCGCGGGCGAAGTGACGCTGCGACAAGTGAGCCAGTTCGTGGGCCAGTACCGAGGCATATTCGCCTTCGGTCTGGGCATTGAGGAACAAGCCACCGTTGACGCCAACGATCCCGCCCGGCGCGGCAAAAGCGTTGAGCTGCGGACTGTTGATCAGGATGAACTCCAGGCGCCGGTCATTGACCTGGCTGGTTTCCACCAGTCGGTAGACGCTGGATTCGACGTAATCCTTGAGCTGCGGATCGTTGAGCTGCGACACCTGGCTGCGCAACAGCGCCAGCCACGCACGGCCCAGTTGGTGTTCCTGTTGCGGCGAGACGATGGCAGAACTGGCGTCACCGAGTGACGGCAAGTCGTCGGCGAAGCCCGGTGAGGCGAGCAGGCAAGCGAGCGTCAGCAGGGTAGGGCGCAAAAAAGTCATGCACAAAGCCTTAGTCGACAAAGACCTTACTGTAGCCGGACACTACGCTTGGGACCAGATATTCTAAGCTGCTTAACCCCCTGCCCCGGAGTGATTCGATGACTGACGCTGTAACCCACGATGCCGAGCTGGACGCCAGCGGTCTGAATTGCCCGTTGCCGTTGCTCAAAGCCAAACTGGAACTCAACCGACTGGCCAGCGGTGCGGTACTCAAGGTGATTGCTACCGATGCGGGTTCCCAGCGCGACTTTCGCACCTTTGCCCGATTGGCCGGTCATACGCTGCTTCGTGAAGAAGATGAGGCGGGCGTTTACCGCTATTGGTTGAAAAAAGCCTGAAACCTGCTGCGTTCGTTTCTAAGGATTATTGATGTTCAAGGTGTTACGCGACTGGATTCAGCGCTATTTCTCGGATGAAGAGGCTGTGGTGCTGGCGGTGCTGCTGTTTCTGGCTTTTACCGCGGTGCTCACTCTGGGTGGAATGCTCGCGCCGGTACTGGCCGGTATGGTGCTGGCGTATCTGATGCAGGGGCTGGTAGTGACCCTCGAGCGCCTGCGTGTGCCGGGTGGCGTGGCGGTGGGGCTGGTTTTCGCGTTATTCATGGGGTTGCTGCTGGTCTTTATCATCATCGTGGTACCACTGCTCTGGCACCAATTGATCACGTTGTTCAACGAATTGCCCGGCATGCTTGCCAAATGGCAGTCGCTGCTGTTGCTGCTGCCCGAGCGCTATCCGCACCTGGTGTCGGATGAACAAGTGCTGCAGGCGATCGAAGTGGCGCGGGGCGAGATCGGCAAATTCGGTCAGTGGGCGCTGACATTCTCGTTGTCGAGTCTGCCGCTGCTGGTGAACATCATGATCTACCTGGTGTTGGTGCCAATCCTGGTGTTCTTCTTTCTCAAGGACCGGGAGATGATCGGTCAGTGGGTGCGCGGTTATCTGCCGCGCGAGCGGGCGCTGATCACCCGGGTTGCCCAGGAAATGAACCGGCAGATCGCCAATTACATTCGCGGCAAGGTCATCGAAATCTTCATTTGCGGTAGTGTGACTTACATCGCTTTCGTGGCGTTGGGGCTCAACTATTCAGCGCTGCTGGCGCTGCTGGTGGGGGTATCGGTGGTGGTGCCTTACGTCGGGGCGGTGGTGGTGACAGTGCCAGTGCTGCTGATTGCACTGTTCCAGTGGGGCTGGAGCGATCAGTTCATCTATTTGATGGCGGTCTACGGGATCATCCAGACGCTGGATGGCAACGTGCTGGTGCCGTTGCTGTTCTCGGAAGCGGTCAACCTGCACCCGGTGGCGATCATTTGCGCGGTGCTGCTGTTTGGCGGGTTGTGGGGCTTTTGGGGCGTGTTCTTTGCGATTCCCCTGGCGACGCTGTTCAAGGCTGTGCTGGATGCCTGGCCGCGTAAAGAGCCGATGGTGGCGCCACTGCTTTAATTGTCAGGCTGAGTTTTCAGTGAGGCTAATGGCCTCATCCCGAGCAGGCTCGGTCCCACAGGGATTGCGCAAATCCTGTAGGAGCGAGGCTTGCCCGCTAAGGCGTCCGAACAGACGCCCAAATAATCAGGCCTTGTTCAGCGCCTGAGCAGCAGCCAAAACCGCATCCACATGCCCCGGCACCTTCACGCCGCGCCATTCCTGACGTAGCACGCCATCCTTGTCGATCAGGAATGTGCTGCGATCAACGCCCATATATTCCTTGCCGTAGAGCTTTTTCAGTTTGATCACGTCGAACAGCTGGCACAGCGCTTCTTCCTTGTCGCTGATCAGCTCGAAGGTGAACGCCTGCTTGGCCTTGAAGTTTTCATGGGATTTCAGGCTGTCGCGAGATACGCCGAAAACTTCGGTATTGGCGGCTTTAAAGGCTTCAAGCTGATCACGAAAACCCTGACCCTGGGTGGTGCAGCCCGGCGTGCTGTCCTTCGGATAGAAGTAAATCACCACTTGCTTGCCTTTTAGGCCCGCGAGGCTGACGGATTGCCCGCTGGTGGCGGGTGCTTCGAAGTCGGCAACCGGTTGGTCGATGGCTACGGCCATGAAAGCTTCCTTACATTGGGTTTTGTGGGCGCCACGGTTCAATCAGTGCGTCCAGGTTCATGGCATCGGCGAAATCCAGGAACTGGTCACGCAACCAGCTGATCTGGGTGCCGGCCGGCAGGGTCACGGTGAACGTGGCGTTAAGCATGGTGCCGCCGGTCTGCGGGGCCTGATAGGTGTCGCAGGTCAGGTTCTCCAGCTCGACGTTGTGATCCATGAAGAACTGGCACAGTTCGTTGATGATGTCCGGGCGGTAGGCCGAGCTGACATAGGCAACGTACGGCAGGGCCTGGGGACGGTTCTCCAGGGCAGCGCTGCGGACCACGTTAACGGTGAAGGCGTGCCGTTTGGCCATCACTGGGAGGCTGCCTTCGAGGCGCGCCAGGGCGTCCCAGCTGCCCGAGATTTCAAGGATCAACGCACTGCATTCGCCATGGCGCGTCAGCCGAGAGGTGACCACGGCGCAGCGGTTTTCATGGCTGGCGCGGCACAGGACGTTAGTCAGCTCCATGGGGTTGGCGCCGAGGGCACTGATGACAAGGAATTGTTCGCGAACTGTGGGGGTGGACATGCAGCATTCCTAAAGCGATGAGCGGTCGATACTTTTATGCGCTTTTTTACCGGGACGAGCCTGCGGATGCGAATTCAGAAAACCCGGCCGAAGGTTGCAACGTGCTCCAGAGTGGCGAGAGCGAGGGGTGGCAACGCTGGATCGGGGCTTGTGATGCCGAAAATGGAGGCTGGAACACGGCGTACGAGCTTATCAGTACCGATCAAAGTCTGAAGGGTAGCGAAAAGCAGCGCCAAGGGGAATGGCAGTAGCGCAGTACTTCGCTTGTACAAGCATCTTGGCGCCAGTACCATTACCGCTCTCTTTTTCCGGCAGGAGCGGTTGCATGATTGCGGGCAGTATGGTGGCACTGGTCACACCCATGGATGCACAGGGTCGTCTCGACTGGGACAGCCTGAGCAAACTGGTGGACTTCCACCTGCAAGAGGGCACCAACGCCATCGTGGCGGTCGGCACTACAGGTGAGTCGGCCACGCTTGACGTGAACGAGCACATTGAAGTGATTCGTCGCGTGGTTGCTCAGGTTGCAGGGCGTATTCCGGTGATCGCCGGTACGGGCGCCAATTCGACGCGCGAAGCGATCGAACTGACAACCAACGCGAAGAACGCCGGCGCCGACGCGTGCCTGCTGGTAACCCCTTATTACAACAAGCCGACGCAAGAAGGCCTGTACCAGCACTTCAAGGCAATCGCCGAAGCCGTCGACATCCCGCAGATTCTCTACAACGTGCCGGGCCGTACCGCTTGCGACATGCAGGCCGAGACGGTGATTCGCCTGTCGACCGTGAAGAACATCATCGGCATCAAGGAAGCCACGGGCGACCTGCAGCGCGCCAAGGACATCCTGGCCGGCGTGAGCAGCGACTTCCTGGTTTATTCCGGAGACGACGCGACCGCGGTCGAGCTGATGCTGCTCGGCGGCAAGGGCAATATTTCGGTGACCGCCAACGTCGCACCGCGCGCCATGAGCGAGTTGTGTGCCGCGGCCATGGCCGGTGATGCCGTCAAAGCCCGGGCGATCCACGAAAAGCTGATGCCGCTCAATAAAACCCTGTTTATCGAATCCAATCCTATCCCCGTGAAATGGGCACTGCATGAAATGGGCTTGATGCCGGACGGTATCCGTCTGCCGCTCACCTGGCTCAGTGCTGCCTGTCACGAACCGCTGCGGCAGGCCATGCGCCAGTCCGGCGTCCTGGTTTAATTGAGGAAGTACTACGCATGAAGCGATTGGCCGGACTTTCCGCACTTGCCTTGATTATCTCCAGCACCAGTGGCTGCGGATGGATCTGGGGCCCGGAAGGTTATTTCCGTGACCGTGGTAGCGACTACCTGGAAGCGCAACAGACTGCACCGATGCAACTGCCACCGGAGGTCAGCACCGCCAAGCGTCTGGATCCGCTGTTGCCGATCCCGCGCAACGTGGCCGACGACACTGCCAAGGGCGAATACATCGTGCCTCGTCCGCAGCCGCTGTCGGCAGCGGCTGATGCCAGCGACTACACCCTGCAGAAGAGCGGCGATTCGCGTTGGGTCATGGCCCAGCACCCACCGGCCGAAGTCTGGCCCGTGGCCGTGCAGTTCTTCCAGGACAACGGCTTCCGTCTGGACGAGCAACGCCCGCAAACCGGCGAATTCACCACCACCTGGCAGCATTCCGACGAACTGTCCGCAGCAATGGCCAAGCGCCTGAGCGCAGCCGGTGTCGGCGCCGACAGTGAAAGCCGTGTGCGGGTGCGTATCGAACCAGGCGTTCAGCGCAACACCAGTGAAGTCTACGTGGTCAGCGCCGAGCGTCCTGCCGGCAGCACCGCCAATGTGGATTTCACCAATCGCTCGGTCAACACTGGCCTGGACGCAGCACTGGTCGACGACATGCTCGCGAGCATGAGCCGCACCTCGGAGAAGGGCGGTTCGGTCTCCATGCTGGCCTCTCGTGATTTCGATACGCCAAGTCGTGTCAGCCTGACCGAAGACGGCAGCGGTAACCCGGTGCTCAACGTCGGTAATGACCTGGATCGTGCCTGGTCGAGCGTCGGTCGCGCGCTGGAACAGGGCGAATGGCGTGTTGAAGACATCAACCGCAGCCTGGGCCTGTACTACATCAACCTCTCCGAAAAAGCCGAGAAGAAAGACGATAAGCCTGGCTTCTTCAGCAGCCTGTTCGGCAGCGCGCCGAGCAAGGAAGAAGTTGAAGCTCGCGCCGAGCGTTATCAGGTTCGCCTGAGCAAGGTTGGCGAGAACGTCCAAGTCACCGTCGAGAAAAACATCAACACCGTGGCGCCAGCAGACGTGGCGCGTAAAGTGTTGAGCGTGATTCAGGACAACCTGGGCTGATCACATGCGTTTTGCCGTTCTCGGCAGCGGTAGCCAAGGGAACGGCACGCTGATAGCCAGCGACGACACGTATGTACTGGTGGATTGTGGTTTCTCCCTGCGGGAAACCGAAAAACGCCTGCTGCGACTGGGTGTGAACCCTTCGCAGCTGAGCGCGATACTCGTGACCCACGAACATGCCGACCACGTGCATGGCGTGGGTTTGCTGTCTCGGCGTTACAATCTGCCTGTCTACCTCAGTCGCGGGACCCTGCGCGGGATGCGCAAACCGATTGAACCCGCAGGCTTTCTGGCTGGCGGCGAGCAACTGCAAATCGGCAACCTGAGCATCGGCGTCATTGCCGTGGCGCATGATGCACAGGAACCGACGCAGTATGTCTTCAGCGACGGTCAGCGGCGCTTCGGCCTGTTGACCGACCTGGGCTCGTATTGCAATACAGTGCTGGACGGCTACCGGGACCTCGATGCATTGATGATCGAGTCCAACCATTGCCGTGACATGCTGGCTCGCGGTCACTACCCGTACTTTCTCAAGCAGCGGGTGGGCGGTGAATTGGGACATTTGAACAACCATCAGGCGGCATTCCTGGTGTCCGAGTTGGGCTGGCAAGGCCTGCAACACCTGGTCCTGGCCCATCTGAGCAGCAAGAACAACCTGCCGCAGCTGGCCCGGCAATGTTTTGTCGACACCCTCGGGTGCGACCCGGACTGGCTGCAACTGGCCGATCAAGATTCAGGGCTCGACTGGCGACACATCGCCTAGCCCACCTACTTAGCAAGCGGAGCCCATCATGGAAAAACGTGAAGAACTCTACCGCGGCAAAGCCAAATCGGTTTACAAGACCGATGACGCTGACCGCTTGATCCTGCTGTTTCGCAACGACACTTCGGCGTTCGACGGCAAGCGCATCGAGCAGCTCGACCGCAAAGGCATGGTGAACAACAAGTTCAACGCCTTCATCATGCAGAAACTCGAAGCAGCCGGCGTGCCGACTCAATTCGACAAACTGCTGGGCGACAACGAATGCCTGGTGAAAAAGCTCGACATGATTCCGGTCGAGTGCGTCGTGCGTAACTACGCCGCCGGCAGCCTGGTCAAGCGTCTGGGTGTCGAAGAAGGCATGAAGCTCAACCCTTACACCTTCGAACTGTTCCTGAAGGACGACGCCAAGGGCGACCCGTTCATCAACGAATCCCACGTCGTGGCATTCGGTTGGGGCACTGCCGAGCAACTGGTTCGCATGAAAGAACTGTCGCTCAAGGTCAACGAAGTCCTGAGTAAACTGTTCGACGACGCTGGCCTGTTGCTGGTCGACTTCAAACTGGAATTCGGCGTTTTCTCGGACGGCTCCATCGTCCTGGGCGACGAGTTCAGCCCGGACGGCTGCCGTCTGTGGGACAAGGCCACCGGCAAGAAAATGGACAAGGACCGCTTCCGTCAGGGCCTCGGTGACGTCATCGAAGCCTACGAAGAAGTCGCCAATCGTCTGGGCGTACCGCTGTAATCGACGCAAGCATCTGATAGCACGGAAAAATTTTGCTTAGGGGGTTCGCTTCCGGCAAAAGTGTTGTTATGATGCGCGCCGTTGGAGAGATGCCAGAGTGGCCGAATGGGACGGATTCGAAATCCGTTGTACCTTCACCGGTACCTAGGGTTCGAATCCCTATCTCTCCGCCATTACATAGAAAAAGCCCCGTAGCTGAATAAGCTACGGGGCTTTTTCGTATGTGCAGCTTTTTCCGTTGGACCATTCCGCGTTCGCCCGACTTTTACCCCAAGTTTTGGTGTCGGATAAATCAGACCAACAACGTAAGAAAAATATGCATATTTACGGGAAAACTGACTCCGCCGAGTCTCTTTAATTACCGCCCCCCGTATCTATTGATCGTCCCGCGAATCAAGGGTTTTTCTTCGAAATATCCCCTCACATTGAAAGACATTGCCTCAAAAATTCCTCATCTACTCTGGTTTCGCAGGTCACTGATCTGTCGTAATCAGCAGTCGCAAGGAGCGATCAATGTATTTTGAGATTTACAGGCAAACCCGTGGTATCGCACAAACTGGCAAGGGCCAATGGCGCTGGCGTTTGCGGGCGGGGAATCATGAAACGATTGCCAGTGGGGAGGCTTACGTCAACAAGTCTGATTGCGTGCATGCCATCAGTTTGATCAAAGGGACTCATGATCAGACCCCGGTCAAGGAGATATAAGCTCCAGGGCGGTGAAGCTGCTCAGTCAGAGCAGCTTCGTTTTTCGGGCTCCCTGTTTTTATGGATCGGGTCATTTGCCAACCTGCATAGACGCCGATTACGACACCTCCCTAAACTGTCACCCAAGTCTTGGGGATCGGGGTGCAATGGATGAATCGCAACGAACTGCGCAAGGCCGACATCAATCTGATGGTGGTGTTCGAGACATTGATGCTCGAACGCAACGTCACACGGGTGGCGGAGAAGCTGTTCCTCGGTCAGCCGACTATCAGTGCGGCGCTGAACCGCTTGCGGACGATGTTCAATGATCCGCTGTTCATTCGGGTCGGCCATCGCATGGAGCCGACGGCGCGCGCCGAGGAAATTATTCTGCACCTGTCACCGGCGCTGGATTCGCTGTCAGTGGCCTTGAGCCTGACCCATGATTTTGATCCGCTCAGCAGCACCATGACGTTTCGCATCGGGCTGTCGGACGATGTCGAGTTCGGCCTGTTGCCGCCGCTGTTGCGTGCGTTGCGCCAGGAAGCACCGAAGGTGGTGTTCGTGGTTCAGCATGTCGACTATTGGCGCATTCCCGATCTGCTGGCGTCTGGTGATATCACCGTTGGTATCAGCCAGACCCGCGGCCTGCCGGCCAACGCCAAGCGCAAATTGCTGCGACACATTCAGCCCAGTATTTTGCGTGCAGACGCATCGGACACACCGCTGACCCTCGATGAATATTGCTCGCGGCCGCACGTGCTGGTGTCTCACACCGCCAATGTCAGTGGCTACGCCGATGAGTGGCTGGCGGAAATCGGCCGCACTCGTCATGTGGTGCTCTCGGTGCCGCAATACAGCTCGTTGCCGGCCTTGCTCGCCGGCACCGATCTGATCGCCAGCCTGCCGGATTACACGGCCGAAGCGATGGCCGCGTCCGGCCAACTGTTCAAGGAGCCGTTTCCGTTCAAGACGCCGACCCTGGACCTGTCCATGGTCTGGCTCAGTCATGTCGACAGCGATCCGGCTGAACGCTGGCTGCGCTCGCGTCTGGAGGCGTTCATGAGTGAGCGTGCGATTCTTCCGCCGTCCCAGTGATAAGGGCGGCGCTGTGTTATATGTACGAACTTTCTACCAACCTTCAGGAGCCCCGTTATGCCCCACCTGCACATGGAATACACCGCCAACTTGCCCGAACTGAATGCCGACGTGGCGTTGATGCGACTCAACAATGCGTTGATGGCTTCCGGTCAGTTTGCGGCCGAGTTCGATATCAAGAGCCGTGCAGTGAAGGTCGAGAGCTTCAAGGTTGGCACCGCATTGGGCGAGCGGGCTTTTGTGCATATCAAGCTGGCACTGTTGAGCGGGCGTTCGGCGGAGATCAAGAAGCAGTTGTCGCAAAGCCTGTTGGCAGTGTTGCAGGACTTGTGCGAATGGCCGGCCAACGTAGAAGTGCAGTTGTGTGCGGAAATTCTGGATATTGATCGCGAGTCCTACACCAAGACTGCCACCGGACTCTGACAGGCCAGGTCTTGGGTTCAGAGCAAACCCTGTTCTGCGCAGGCTTTGACCACTTGTTCGCGAAGCCAGGTATTGGCGCTGTCCTGATCGCTGGCTTCGCTCCATTGCATGTCGAGGGTAAATCCTGGCAAGCCCTTTGGTGCTTCGCAATGACTGAATACCGCGTCATTGGCCAGCAGCGTTTGAATGCGCCGCGGTAGCGTCAGGATGAGGTCGGTGCCGGTGATCATCTTTAGGGCTGCCCTGTAGCTGTTGGATCGCGCGATAAGCTGTCGTTTGTGATCGACCCTGTGGGTGTCGAAGGTCTTGTGTGGAGAGAGCACGTGACGATGTTCAATGAACGATCGCAAACTTGGGCGTAGTTGCGGCGGGGTTGCGCGTTTATCGAAGACGTAAACCAGCTCGTCTTCAACCAGCCTCCGGGATTTGAAGTCAGTGTGGCTGTGTTGAAAGTCGTGACCGAAGCAGATCACCAGATCGAGACTGCCATCGCGCAGTTCATCGGCGGGCAGGGCGGTATCGAGTTTTTGCACATTGACGATCACTGGCAGGTTGGCGAAGTCGAAGTTCCTCAACAGCCGCGGCAGTACCAGCAGTTCGAAGTATTCCGACGCGCCAATGTTGAAGGTGACGGCTTTTAGAGTCGGATCAAAGGCTTGAGCTCCGGAATGGCAGAAGTTGATGCCTTCCAGAATCTTCAGCACATGCTCGTGCATGGTGGTGGCTTTGTAGGTTGGACGCATTCCTGATCGGGTGTTGATGAACAAATCATCTTTGAAGCCGGTGCGCAGCTTTTTCAGCGAATAGCTGACGGTGGACTGGCTGACCCCGAGGGTTTCGGAGACGGCGGTGACGCTGCTTTGTTCATACACGGCGACGAACACCATGAGGTCCTGCATGTCGAGCTTTCTAAGTAAATTGCTGTTAAGCATCTGCCCCATCCCGATGAACTCCCTGTTCTGTTTTGAACGCGATCTATCCATAAAAGGATAACGGAACGATAGTGCCAGGAGAATGCCTTGTAGGAAGCTTCATTGTCAGATGTGGGACACAACGTGTAGGTAACACGACCTACACATTCAATCGCTGGTCTGAAGGGGGGCTTTCCGGGATTTTCTGGATCAGCGCGGACTGCTCGAAGGTGATCTGTATCGAGTGCCAGGCGCTGAATATCCCACCGGCCAAGCGCTGAAGTTACGCCCAGACACTTGGCTGCGGTCGGTCAGTAAAGTGAAGTCTTATTACAGCAATCCGTCTTGCGCGCACACGCTGACAATTTGTTCGCGAAACCAGTTATTGGCGCTGTCTTGACCTGGCTTCTCGTTCCACAACATGTCCAGTGTGAAGTTCGGTAAACCCGTCGGTGGTTTGCAATGGCTGAATCTGGCTTCATTACTGATCAGCATCTGGACGCGCCGAGGTAGAGTGAGAACAAAATCGGTTCCGGGGATCATGTTGAGTGCCGCAACGTAGCTATTAGCTCGTGCAACAATTTGGCGGGTGTAGTCCCATTTGCTGAGCCAGCCATCCACCATGTTGGTGTCTGAAGTCCATGGAGTCGGGAAGATATGCTGGCGTGCGACAAAGGTGTCGAGGCTGAACTCGCCCTCTGGAGGCGCAAAGTCTTTATCGACGACGCAGACCAGTTCATCTTCCAGCAGTACTTGTGATTTCAAGTTTTTAGCACTGCGATGAAAATTGGGGCCGAAACAAATTACCAGATCGAAACGACCATCCATAAGTTCATCGTTAGGGATGTCTCTGTGGAATTTCTGGATGTTTACAATGACCGGAAAACTACTGCCGATAAAGCGTTTCAATAAATTTGGAAGTATAAGAAGTTCAAAATATTCAGGTGCGCAAATATTGAAAGTGATCTCTTTTTGCGCTGGGTCGAATGAGTGTAGTCCGGAGTGGCATATGTTTATGGTTTTCAGGATTTTGAGAACATGGCTGTACATCGTGGCGGCTTTGTGTGTTGGCCACATGCCATTGCGGGTATTGATGAAGAGCTCGTCGTCGAAACTCGTGCGCAGCTTTTTCAAGCAGTAGCTCACCGTGGACTGGCTGACGCAAAGGGTTTCGGAGACCTCGGTGACGCTTCTTTGTTCATACACAGCCACGAAAACCATAAGGTCCTGCATATCCAGTTTTCTTAGCAGATTGCTATTAAGCATAAAGGTCCATCTCGGTGAAAATCCATGTGTGTCACGTTACGTCGTGTTTTGTGACAAGGTTATTTATTTATATATTAGTGGAAGCAATTGGTTTTTTAAATAGTCTGTGGGAAATTTCCTCAATATATTCTCGTTCCACTTACAGAGAACCCTGAGCAGGGATAGGAGGGCGAAGTGTTGGTACGCGTCACGGAAAGTCAAACGCCGTTATGGATGCAGGCGACTGAAGTTGTGAAAGAAAAGTTTCGCAGCTCTTATAAGGCATCCGTAGAACCGAGCCCGCAGTATTTTGCGGTCACCCAGGACAGTGAGGAACGGATTCTTTCTTGCGCCGGTATAACTTTTGCGGATGACCGCACACTTTTCTCGGAGCAATACCTGTCGCAACCGATAGAAACGATTCTGTCCCAGCGTTTTGAAAAGATGATTGATCGGTCAGTTATTGCTGAAATAGGCAGTTTGATTTCTCATCATCTGACGGCCGGAATGATCATGGTCAACATGGTTCCGTTGTTGGCCTGGTGCATGGGGGCTCAATATTTGCTCTGCACCGTTACGCCCCGGGTCCGGAAAATGATGGAAAGCTGCCAGATCGATTTCGAACCACTACTCACGGCCGACCCTCAGCGTCTGGCCGACGATGGTGGCAAGAACTGGGGTACCTATTACTCGAAATTACCCGTCACCGGTTTTATCCGCGTGGACCCGAAACGTTCGCGATTCGCCGCTATGACCCTCGGTACTTTGTTCACCCAGTTGCCGAACAATTTGCCGACGAGGGCGCAGTCATGAGCGGTCGTTTCATTGCGGACCTGCGGCTGGCATTACAGATCAATCGTCAGAAGGTCTGCGCTATCGATTGTGCTCCGACCGGCCTGGAACACGCCGCTGTCATGACCTATGGCGAGCTGGAGTCCCGGGCGCTGAATCTGGCGGCAGAACTGCAGCGGCGTTTCGACACGCCGGCTCATGGCGATCACGTTGTGCTGGGGATTGCGACGCGTAACAGCAGTGACTGGTTGATTGCCGATCTGGCGTGCCTGTTTGCCGGAATTACCGCATTGCCTTTACCGCTGGCGTTCAGTCAGTCCCAGGCCGAGCACCTTGCCGAGCGTTGTGACGGGTTTCTGGTGGATGCCGCAGGCGAGCGGACGCTGGCTGAGCGGTGGAGGCTGGATTTTCCCGACAGCCGCCTCAGACGTATCGACGAACCTGCCCTGGAGCAGCCGTTGTTGCGAGAACCGGACGGCGATAGCGCGTGGATCTGCAAAATCATTCACACCTCGGGGACTACCAGTCGCCCCAAGGGCGTGCGCCTGAGCACGGCGGCGGTGGGGGCGGTGTTGACTTCCCTGCGCCAGTGGATGCCGGTCGATACCCATCGCAGCTACCTGTCACTGGTGCCATTGAGCCTGCTGCTGGAACAAGTGACCGCCGCGTATTTACCGCTGCTGGCCGGTGGGATCGTGCATTTCCTGCCTGAAGGCGAGGCGTTGCTGGGGGAGCCGGGAACGTCACCGCAGCGTTTGATCGAGTGGATCCTGCGGGTCGAACCGACGGCCTTGACGGTACCACCGGTGATGCTCAATCGCTTTCACGAGCTATTGACCGAAGGCGGCGTCCAGGGTGAGCGCCTGTCTCGTTACCTGCATTCGGGGGTGCATATCACGTGCGGCGGCGCTGCCGTCAGCATCGATATCCTGCATGCCCTCGCCGAGGATGGTATTGCGGTGTTCCAGGGTTACGGGCTCTCCGAGAACGCCTCGGTCGTCAGTATGAATACCTTGCAGCACCAACGTCTGGGCAGTGTGGGCAGGCCGTTGCCGCATGTTCAAGTGCGCATCGGCGCCGACCAGACCATTGAGGTCAAGAGCAGTTCGTTGTTCAGCGGCTACTCGGGCAAAGACCCGAGCGCCTGTTCGATGTCCGACGATGGCTGGATGGACACCGGGGATCTGGGGGAGCTGGATGCTGATGGCTTTCTCTATGTTCGCGGTCGCAAGAAAAATGTGATCTGCCTGCCCAATGGCCGCAACGTCAGCCCGGAACAGGTCGAGCTGGAATACCGCGAATATCCTGGTGTGCGCGATGCCGCTGTGTTTTTCGATGAGGCCCATGGTCTGGTGGCGTTGTTGTGTGTTGAGTCGGCACCGGATCGCGATGAGCTGGCCAGCTGGTCAGCCCGGCGCTTTTCCGACATCGAGCGCCCGAGCCGCCTGTGGTTGCTGACCAAGGACGATCCATTGCTCGAGCAACTCTACACCGTCACCGGCCGTCCAAAACGCGCCGATATCGCTACTGTTTTCGCCAATCTGCAAGGGAATGCATCTGATGAACACACCTGCCTATCACTGTGAAAGCCCCGACGTATCCATTATTGAGCCGCGCCATTTCGCAAGCCTGGGCAAGGCCGAGCTGTACGACTTGCTGGGGCATTACGGTGTCGTCCTGTTACGTAACTGCATCCACAATGCCGAGGATTTCAGCGCCTATGTAAAGCAGAACAGCTCGCGGTTGAGCCTTGACCCGGCTCGCGTCATGGTCGGTGGAGCCGCGCAGTTGGTGGATGCGGGCCGCCAGGCGATCGGTCTGCATTGCGAAAATGGTAACTCACCGTTCTGGCCGGACATCACCTGGTTCTATTGCCAGGAAGCGCCGCGCACAGGCTCGCAAACCACCTTGTGCGACGGTGAGAAAGTACTGGCGAAGCTGTCATCCGCCTGCCGCACATTTTTCGAGGACAACCCGATTCGCTACAGCCGCACCGTTGCCGGCGACAAATGGCGTCGGCTGGTTTGCCACTATTCGCCAGCGCTCTCGGACCCGGCGGCGGTCAGGATCGAAGATCTGATGCAGATCATCGGCGACGATCCGCAGACACAGATCTCCTTCAATGCGTTTGATGATTCGATTCATTACGCCTTCAGTACCCCGGCGATTCTGGTCTCCGAATTCAGTCAGCGTCCGGCGTTTGCCAACAGTATTCTCGGGCCGTCCTTCAACTATGAAGTGCCAGTGATCGATACATCGTCCGGGCTGCCCATTCCCGGCGAATTCCTGCACGAAATTGCCGAGGTTTCCGCGCAATACACCTACCCGGTCGGCTGGCGTGACCATGACATGGTGATGATCGACAACCGTCGGGTAATGCATGGTCGTGAGGCCATCGTTGACGAGCGCCGCCGTATCTTCAACGCCCTGAGCTACCGCTGAGACCTATTCATGAAGACCAATAACAAGCAGATCATTTCAGGTCAGTACGAGACGTATATCGACGGTGACGGTCGCCAGATAATCGATCTGGCCGGCGGGTTTGGCTTTCAAGTGCCGGCGGTAATCGACGCGGTCAGCCTTCAGGCGCAAAGCATGGGGCTGTCCAATCGAGTGCTGATGTCCGACCCTCTGATCGCTTTGTGCCGGCGCTTGGCCGAGCTGCTACCGCAGCCGCTGGTCAGCTCTTATGTGTGCAGCTCCGGCGATGAAGCATTCGAAGGCGCCTTGAAACTGTGCAAAGGCCTCAAGCCCAAGGGCAACACCATTGTTGTTGTCCAGGGCGGCGATTATGGCTCGCTGAGTTACGGACGTTGCCTCAGCGCGCCGCAAAACTATCTGCAGATGCAGCGTTTCCTGGGCTTCGAGCTCGTGACGATCAGGTATGTCCGCGACCTGGATAAAGTGGACTGGAACGATTGCTTCGCGGTTTGCCACACCAGCACCGTGATTGATGGAGACGGTCGCTTACGCCTGATAGAGCAGGTGCTACTCGATCACTTGTATGTCGCGGCGGCCAATGCGTCGGTGCCGGTCATCGCGGTCGACGTGCAAAGTTGTCTGGGGAGCCTGGGCACGCTGTTTGGTTTTCAGCGTTATCGCAATACCCCGGACATTGTGGTGTTGGGCGGCCCACTGGGCGGCAGTGCGATTCCTATAGGCACCTATACCTGCAGCGAACAGATGGCCTATCAAGTCTATGGTCGCAGCAGCCCGGCGAAACATGGCAGCACCACGGCCGGCAACCCGATGGCCTGCGTGGCCGCCATGGCGGCACTGGATTACGTGCAGGCCCACGACTTGCCCAGGGAGTGCCTCAATAATGGCCAGATCCTGGCGCAAGCGCTCGCCTCATTCGGTGCTGTCGCCTGCGGTGCCTGGGTCAGCCTGCCGCTGCCAGCCGACCTCAAGCCCGCCGAATTGTGCGAGGAGCTTTATCAGCGTGGCATCTATGTCAGTGCACCCCGTGGCCGCGAGTTGATTCTGCGTTGCCCTATCACCGCACGAGCCGAACACATCCAGCGCGCATCCCGGATCCTCAAGGAGACTTTAAGCCATGTCCTTAACCCTATCGCATGAACAACTGCTGGATGATTGCCAGCAACATTGGAGTGCCTCGGCGGCCAAGCTCTATCGTCTGGGTAAAACCAGCGTCGAAAAGGACGCCGATGGCATCTATGTTACCGACCATGCGGGCAAGCGCTTTATCGATTGCGCATGCAGTTATGGGGTATTCATCGTCGGCCATCGTAATCCGATGGTACGGGAACAGGTGCAGACCCAGTTGAACCAGATGGCCTGGATTCCGGAGGGGCGGGTGCATCCGCTGCAAGGCGCATTGTCCGAGCGCCTTCGGAATCTGGTACCGGGGAATTGGGGGGATGTGCAGTTTATGGTCTCGGGTGCCGAAGCCATCGAACAGAGCATGCGGTATGTGCTCAAGGTGCAGCCGCACCGGCGTGGAATCGTGGTAATGAGTGATTCCTATCACGGCAAGACGCTGGCGGCGATGAGCATTCTTGGGCAGAAACAGCACCATCGCAGCTACGGCACCGCGGCCTCGGAAGTGACTTATGTGCCGTACGGTGACTTCGCCGCCTTGCAGAGAGCGGTAGGCGAGGGTGTGCGTGCGGTGTATGTCGAGCCGATTCTGGGGGGCGCCCACTTACAGGTTCCGCCCGTGGGTTACATGGCGAACATCCGCGCCCTGTGCGATGCCACCGAGACCTTGCTGGTGGCCGACGAAATCCAGACCGGTTTCGGCCGCTGTGGCAAGTGGTTCGCCGTGCAGTATGACGACATCGTGCCGGACATCATGATTCTCTCTAAAGGCCTGACGGGCGGTTACACCTCGTTTGCCTGCGCGATGTACAGCTGGCGACTGACCACGCAATACCCGCTGAGCGAGATCGAGCCTGACCAGCGAACCAATGGCGGGCATCCGGTGGCGTGCGCCTCGGCACTGGCCGCTATCGATTACATCGAGCAGCACAACCTGGTCGAGCAATCACGGATCAATGGCGGTTTGCTGCGCCATGGCCTGCAACGGCTGGCTCAGCGTTATCCGCAGATTGTCGAGGATGTGCCCGGTGTCGGCCTGATGACCGGCCTGCGCTTGCGCGGTTCGGTCTACGAAGCGCTGATGAGCATGGAGTTGGGCAAGCGTGGTGTGCATGCCGGGCATTCCATGAATGAAAAAGCCGCGCACCCGGTTCTGCGGTTTTACCCGCCGCTGAACATCACACCCGAAGCGCTTCGGCATGTCCTGACGATGACCGAGGAAGCCCTTGAGGCGATCGCTCGGCGTCCGAAGCTGGCGGTCAAGGCGTTTTCTCTGGTGGTCAGAAACATGTACCACATCCCCAACAAACTACTGCGCAGCAAAGGGAAGCGCTGAGTATGTTCAATCCCGATACTCTGACCCTGCGCGAAATGGCCGGTCTGCTGCGTCGCGGTGTGCTGACCAGCGTCAACTTGCTGGAGTTCTACCTGCAGCGTATTGCCGAACGCAATCCGCAGATCAATGCCCTGATTCAACTGGAGTCTGTCGACGAACTGCGTCGACAGGCCCGGGAGGCCGATGAGATGGCCCGCATCGGAAAGATTCGTGGCCCTTTACACGGCATCCCCATGACCATCAAGGACGTCTGCCATGTGCGCGGCTTTCGAATGTCGCGAGGCCTGAAGGAGTTGCTGGGCGAGGCCAGTCAGGAGGATGCCACGGTCGTTGCCCGACTTCGCCAGGCGGGAGCGATCATTCTTGGGATCACCAATGTTCCCGAGCTGTGCATGGCGTTTGAAACCGACAATCTGCTGTATGGCCGCACGCTCAATCCTTATGACAGGCAGCGCTCCGCTGGCGGTAGCAGTGGCGGTGAAGCGGCGGCCATCGCGGCCGGTTGCTCGCCGGCCGGGCTGGCCTCGGATGCTGGCGGCAGTGTGCGGATTCCGGCGCATTTCAACGGTATCTGCGGCATGAAACTGACCCAGGGGCGTGTGCCGTTGACCGGCCAGTTTCCCTGTGATCGCTCCGGGCTGTTTCATCTGACGTCGGCGTTTGGCGTGATGGGGCGTTATGTCGACGATCTGGCGTTACTCGGGCAACTGATCAGCGGCGCTGACGGTCACGATCCGGACACCGTCGATGTGCCGTTCGCTGACAGTAAGCCACTGGACCAAATGCGTGTCGCGCTGTCCTGGGAATCCACCAGAACCCGGGTGAGCCCGGCGGTGAAGCAGGTTCTGCAACGGGTCGAGAGTTGCCTGAGCAGTGTGGTGGCGCAGGTTACACCGACGGCTCCGCAGATGCTCGACGAGGCCTGCGATGTGCTCTGGCGGGTTTTCATCACGGGTGGGGATGCCGGGCGTGGCTGGAAGCGTTTGTTCCAGTCCATGGACAAACAGACCTATACGCCCGCCACCACAGGGTTGATTCGCTTGAGCGAAGAGGTCGAGTTGAGCGTGGATGAAATGAAGCGCGACTGGATTCTGATCGATACGTTTCGCTATCACTTGGCGAAGTTCTTCAATCAGCACGATCTGTTCATTTGTCCGGTGTTCCCGGACGTGGCATTCGCTCATGGCGAGTCTTTGCAGGATCGTGATCGCTATTCCTTTGTGTTTCCGTTCAGCCTCTCCGGTTCACCGGCGGTGGTCATTCGCGCCGGGCATGATCCGGCCAACGGGATGCCGATCGGCATCCAGATAGTCGGCCCGCACTGGCAGGAAGAGCGGCTGCTGGCCGTGGCCAATTTCCTTGAGCGCGAACTGGAGCGCTGGAGTCCGGTGGCCCCGTTGGACGCAGTCACTCTCTGAAGGATCTCAAGCCGTAACGGTTTTGGCGTTACGGCTGGTGATCACCAATGCCAGCATGCCGATACCCACCAGCACGGCACCGGTGACTTCTATCAGCACCGGTTGCTGTCTGAGCCAGAACCAGTGAAACAATGTGACAAACAAGGTGTTCAGGTAGACGTAGGAAACCACCGTTGACGGTGAAATCACCCCGATTGCCCGATGCAGCAGCCAGAATGTCCCGAGGGTGCCAAACAGTGCCAGGTATACAAGCCAGAACATATCGCTCGATGACAACTGCGCACCGCTGCGCCAACCGCCGTTAAACAGACAGAACACAAACAGAAACAGCGAGCCGAAAAGCATGTTCCAGAAGGTCATCGCCACCGGGTCACGCCCCTTCAAGGTCTTGACCTTGAATCGCTGGCTCAGAGGCGAATAAAGCGCCATCGCCAGGCAGCCGACGCCGAAGAGCAGTACCGGGTACAGTGCAGGCAGTTCGCCTGGAGCCGCCCCTTTGAGAGTCAGCAGCAGGGCACCGATCGCTGCAATCGACATCGGCAACAAGCGGCTCTTCAGGCTTGGGTTCGGCAGCAGTAATACCTCAAAAAATAACGTCATCAGTGGCACCAGCGTGTACAGCGTCGCGGTATTGACCGCGGTGGTATAGCGCAGCGCTTCAAACAGCGAACCAAAATACGTTGCCAGCAGCAGCCCAAGAACTGCATGCGCCAGCAAGCCTCTGGCCGAGATCGGTGACGTGTTTTTCAATAACAGCAGTGGCAAGAACATCAAGGCTGAAAACAACAAACGCAGCCCGGTCAACAGTATTGGATCTATAGATTGGCTGACCTCTGCCGCCGCAAAGAAAGACGATGCGATCAGCATCGCCCAGATCAGCATGCCCCAGTGAGCTTCTGCAAAACCGACTTGTTTCATGAGTTCCTTTCCCAGCGTTTGAGCGGTAAACCGGACATGTAGGAGCCAGGCTTGCCGGCGAAGGCGTCCTTAAGAGCGCCTTCGCCGGCAAGCCTGGCTCCTACGAAAAACAGACTATTGGATATGCTGCGCGTATTGCCTTGGGTTGAAGCGCAGCACCATTACAATCATCACCGCCATCACTGCTGTGAGTGACCACCAGGCCCATTCGAAGCTACCCAATTGGTCGCGAATCATCCCGGCAATCAGCGGCGAGAGGCCCGCGATCAGGTAACCGACGCCTTGCACAAAGGCCGTCAGGCCGCCGGCACGACGCGGGTTATCCAGATGATCAAGGGACACGATCAGGCTCATCGGGAACAGACCGCCAATGCCCAGGCCCAACAGGCACGGCCATAGCAGGCTAAAGCGTTCCGGGCTGAGGATCAGGCCGCAGAAGCCGGCCATGATCAAGGCCAGCAGAACGACCAATACCAGACGCTTGTCCTGGCTGCGGTTGGCAATCGCGGGTGTTATCAGCCCGGAGACAACTTCCATGGCCGTGAGAAACCCCAGCAATAAGCCGGCATTCTGTTCACTCCAGCCTTTCTCCACGTAATACGGGGCTAGCCAGGCCAGTACACAGGTGTAGGAGGCCGTGCCCAAACCGAAGAAAATCGCCAGCAACCAGGCCCGTGAGTTACCGACGAAGGACTCCTGGCGCCCCATCGGCGCCGCCGGCAATGGCGCGATTGCCGAGCGCTGGGCAAGCCAGAAGACCAGGGCAACCAGCGTCAGTAGCGCCCAGATTGCCAGGCCCATCCGCCAACTACCGGTTTGCGCCAGGACGAAAGGCGAGAACGATGCTGCAATCGCCGCTCCGCCCATGATCGAGGTGACATACAAACCCATGAACAGCGAAACGTTGTCGCTGAAGCGTGACTTGATCAGCGCCGGCATCACCGCCTGAATGAGGGCGATCCCCAGTCCGGCCAATACCGCGCTCAGGATCAACTCAAGGGTGCTGTCCAGGTACAGCCGCGAGACCGTGGCCACACCGATGATCAACAAGGACAGGATGATGGTGCGGTGTTCACCAACCCATTGCGCGATGCGCATTCCCAGGAACATCGCCAGTCCCATCGCCATGACGGGCAGCATGGTCAGCAGCGAGGCGGTACTGAAACTTAATGGGACATCCCCCCGAATGGCCGACAACAACGGCCCGACAGCGGCCATCGAAGGTCTCAGGTTCAGTGCCACCAATACCACGCTGACCATCAGCCATCCGGCATAGGAGCTTGTAGTACGAACGTTTTCCATAACGGAACCCCAAATATGCAGGTTGTGATTAGGCCGCTCCAAGCCTGCAGGGGCAAACTGAAAAGTCGCTGGCACTATCGAGAAATTAGGTTGGTTACCGGGAGGAATGTTTAGCCAATCTGCAACCAAGGTTCATCAAGTCTGGATTTAACGGCTTATCTGCCCGTGTGACGCTGCTTTGCATCTGTTTACTGCGGTCTTTTCCATGGACGTCTGGCTGATCGGCATCAAACACGAGGGGGCGTCTGGTGCCACTTCAAGCCTTCAACCACGTCGTCTATACAGGCCTGCCAGCGCGCCAAGCCTGTCTGCACTCCCTTCTGAGCTGGCCTTCTGGGCACTGTGGCACTGCCGCCACGCACGCCCGCCGGATTCCTGCATGTCCCGTTGATTGTTCTGACAGGTCCCGCGCTGTGTGCCGGGATCAAACCGGCGGCGCCTGTGCGTCTGCCTGACGCGGATAGACGAGAATTCCCATGAGCTGTGCCACGACATCCTTCGCCACGAAAGAAGAAGCCCTGTCCTTCCTGGAACACAATCCGGATATCGATATGTTCGAGCTGTTCATCCTCGACAACAACGGTGTGCCACGGGGCAAGCTGCTGCATCGCGATGAACTGCTGGCGGTGTACGAGAGTGGGCGGCCGCTGCCGAGTACCATTCTGGGCCTGACCATCAATGGCGATGACGTGGAAAATTCCGGGCTGGTCTGGGACGTCGGTGATATCGATTGCCGGGCGTACCCGATCAGCGGCAGTTTGCAGCGTATGCCGTGGCGATTGATTCCCACGGCGGCGGTGCAGGTCAGCATGCATCCAAAAGAGGGCATGCCCGCAACTATCGCCGACCCACGACACCTGCTGGCCAAAGTCATCGAAGGCTTGCAGGCCGACGGTTATTACCCGGTGATGGCGGCGGAGCTGGAGTTCTATTTGCTGGATCAGCAGCGCGACAGCAACGGTCGGCCGCAGCCGGCGCGGGATGTCGATGGCGGGCGGCCACGCTCCACGCAGGTCTATGGCTTACGTGAGCTGGAGCAGATCGAGCCATTTCTGGCCGACCTCTACAGCGCCTGCAAGCTGCAGGGCATTCCGGCGCGCACGGCAATCTCCGAATACGCGCCGGGGCAGGTGGAAATCACCCTCGAACACCGCACCGATGCTTTGCAGGCGATGGATGAAGCGGTGCGCTACAAACGACTGGTCAAGGGCGTGGCCCACAAGCATGGGATGGCGGCCTGTTTCATGGCCAAGCCTTTCGATGATCTGGCTGGCACCGGCATGCACATGCACGTCAGCCTGGCGGACAAGGACGGCAATAACCTGTTCGCCAGTGAAGCCCCGGACGGCACGCCGCTGCTTAAACAAGCGGTCGGCGGAATGCTCAGCACGTTGCTCGATTCATTGCTGCTGTTCTGTCCGAACGCCAACTCGTACCGTCGTTTCCAGACCAACAGCTACGCACCATTGGCGGCCACCTGGGGCGTGGACAACCGCACCGTGAGTTTTCGGGTGCCTGGCGGGCCGGCATTCTCCCGGCATATCGAGCACCGCATCTGTGGTGCCGACGCCAACCCGTACCTGGCGGCTGCGGCGATCCTGTCCGGTATTCATCGTGGCATCCGCGAGCAACTTGACCCTGGAGCACCCGTGGAAGGCAACGGGTACGCCCAAGCCACGGAATTGTTACCGACCGACTGGTTGACCACGTTGCGAGCGCTGGAGGCATCGAACTGGGCGCGGGAGGCCTTCGGCAGTGAGTTTCTTGGCGTGTATCTGGCGGTGAAGCGTGCCGAATACCGGCAGTTCATGGGCGAAGTCGGTGAGCAGGACTGGCGCTGGTATCTGCATCAGGCTTGAAACTAGCCTCCGTTGTTTAAAGTTTGGGCCTAATGCCATGAGCCAACTAATCGTTGGCTTATTTTTCACGAAAAATTGATGGTTGGCTGCTTAAGATTTGTGTTGTCGCGGTAAATGAAATTTTCACATTTACCGCAGGCACTTCTTTTCAGGAACAGCCGTTCATCATGTGGAAGTTCAAAGCCGTGCGCCCCGAGTGGGTGACGTTGATTGCCAGTGCCTTTTTATTGGCAGGGTTCAATTCAGTGCTCTGGCAACACCTCTTCGATATCACCGCTGCAGACGGTCAAGGCATCGCCATGCGTGTCGCGTTCGGGGTGATGATCCTGACGGTCTTCAACATTGTGCTGACCTTGCTGGCATTCCGGCCTGTGATGAAACCCGTGTTGACGCTAATCTTTTTGGTCAGTGCCGGCGTGGCCTATTTCATGAGCCAATACGGTGTGTTGATCGACGCCGGTATGTTTCGTAACTTCGCAGAAACCAATGCCACAGAAGTACGCGACTTACTGTCCGTGAAGTTGTTTGTTTATATTGTTTTTCTCGGAGTTTTACCGTCGTGGCTGTTGTGGAAAGCGCCGGTTAATTATCGTCGTTGGCACCGTGAGTTATTAAGTAAAGTGCTGGTGAGTGTCGCATCGGTTGCGGTGATCGGCGGTGTCGCCTTGGTCAACTATCAAGGCTTGTCGTCGTTGTTTCGCAATCACCATGAATTGCGCCTGATGGTGGTGCCAAGCAACTACATCGGGGCCTCGCTCGGCTATCTGCGCGAGCAAGTGGTTTCTGCCCGGCAGCCCTTCATCAATATCGGTGAAGACGCTCGGAAAAACCCGATCTGGCAGACTCACGGCCGTAAATCCCTGACGGTACTGGTGGTGGGCGAAAGTGCCCGGGCCGAGAACTTCGGCATCCTGGGTTATGACCGCGACACCACCCCCCAACTGGATAAGGAAACCGGCCTGATTGCCTTTACCGATGTGCATTCTTGCGGCACGGAAACGGCCGTGTCGGTGCCTTGCATGTTCTCCAACATGGGTCGCAAGGATTACAACGCCAGCAAGGCAAAGAACGAGGAAGGTTTGCTGGACGTGCTCAAACACGCCGGCCTCGAGGTGATCTGGCGGGATAATCAGTCGGGCTGCAAAGGTACCTGCGATCGGGTCACTGTCGACGACGTGAGTAATCTGAAAGACCCGGCGTTGTGTGCCAATAGCGAGTGCCGCGATGAAATTCTCCTGCAAGGTTTGCAGCACTTCATAGACACGCTGGATAAAGACACCGTGCTGGTACTGCACCAAATGGGCAGTCACGGTCCGGAGTATTTCAAGCGCTACCCGAAAGAGTACGAACACTTCACCCCGGTGTGTGAAAGCAATGCGCTGAACAATTGCAGCCGCGAAAGTATTGTCAATGGCTACGACAACACATTGGTGTACACCGACCATGTACTGTCGACCCTGATCGACCTGTTACGCAGCAATCAGGACAAAGTCGATACCGCGATGCTTTATCTGTCGGACCACGGCGAATCTCTGGGCGAATACAACCTGTTCCTTCATGGCACGCCTTACATGCTGGCGCCGGAACAACAGAAGCATGTAGCGATGCTGGCGTGGTTCTCCGACAGCTATCAAAAGTCGTTCTCGGTGGACACCCATTGCCTGCAACTGAGTCGCGAAAAGCCCTTGAGCCAGGACAACCTGTTCCATTCCATGCTTGGCCTGCTGGAGGTCAACAGCAAGGTCTACGACCCGGGGCTGGACATGTTTGCCGGCTGCCGCGGTGCGGTGATTGACGGTGTGCTGGCCAAAGAATGAGTCCGTCGACCTTTTTTTCACGCGCCAGTCGTTAACCTGCCGCCAGTCGATATTCCAACAAGAGCCATTGCACATGTCCGCGCTGCCCCCATCCGCCATCGAACTCGAGTTCGCCCGGCGCTACGATCAGGAACACGCCCGCGTCTGCCTGCAGTCGCGACCGCGTGGCCTGGCGGGGCGTTTGACGTACTGGCGCGACGAGCAACTGGTGCGTAACGCGCTTCAGGTCGCAGGCGAACCGGGATTGATTCTTGATGTGGCCTGCGGTGTCGGGCGCTTCTGGTCGATACTGGCCGAGCATGCGAACCGGGTGATTCTTGCCGCCGATCCGTCTCAGGACATGCTCGATCATGCCCGCACCCACCATCCGCCACACCTGCTGGAGCGGATCAAGACCTTTCAGAGTTCAGCCTTCACCATCGGTTTGTCGGCGAACGCGGTTGATTGCATTTTTTGCATGCAACTGTTTCAACACATCGCCAGTCCTGAGCATCGGTTGGCCATGCTGGGCGAGTTCCATCGGGTCAGTCGCGACACGGTGATCGTGGCGGTGCGGGCTGATGCGCATTTCAAGCTGCGCCGATCCGGTGTGGAAGGCGCACAGGCCCAGCCACAGGCGAGCAAGGCCGAGCTTGAGGCCGAGTTCAGGCAAGCGGGTTTCCACTTGCTCAGCCATCAGGACTTCCTGCCGGGTTGTGCGCGGATGCGCGTCTACGTGCTGCGTAAGGGCGGCTAGTTTCCTTCTGTCAGACTATTCTTGCGGTCCAGCAGGTATTTTCGCTAAAGCTCTTGTTCAGTGGATGCGCGGAAATCGCCGGGGGCGATATATACTGCGCGCCATTCTTCAAGGGAGAGCCGTGTGGCCATCGATATTCACTGGATTCGCGACAACGATAGCCTCGGTCAGTTTTGTGCCGAGTGGCAGCAGCTGCCATTCGTTGCCCTCGACACCGAATTCATGCGGGTCGACACCTTTTACCCGATCGCAGGCCTGCTGCAGATCGGCGATGGCGTACGCGCTTACCTGATTGATCCGCTGACCATCGACAATTGGCAGCCGTTGGCCGCATTGCTGGAAAACCCGGCAGTGGTCAAGGTCGTGCATGCGTGCAGCGAAGACCTCGAAGTTCTGCTGCGTCTGACTGGTAGCCTGCCGGCGCCGCTGTTCGACACCCAACTGGCCGCCGCTTACCTGAACCTCGGTTTTTCCATGGGCTATTCGCGGCTGGTGCAGGAAGTGCTCGGCATTGACCTGCCCAAAGGCGAAACCCGTTCCGACTGGCTGCAACGTCCGCTGTCCGACACCCAGATCAGCTACGCCGCCGAAGATGCCTTGCATCTGGCGGAAGTTTTCGTACAGCTGCGTCCGAAGCTTTCTGACGACAAATACGCCTGGGTTTTGGAAGACGGTGCCGAGTTGGTGGCCAATCTGCGTCGCGAGGTCGACCCGTATGAGGTCTATCGCGACGCCAAACTGGCCTGGAAACTGTCCCGTGCCCAACTCGCCGTGTTGCGTGAACTTTGCGCCTGGCGTGAGACGCAGGCCCGTGCCCGTGATCTGCCGCGCAACCGCATCGTCCGTGAACATTCCCTGTGGCCGTTGGCTCGCACGCAACCGGACAACCTTGGCGCGCTGGCGAAAATCGAAGACATGCACCCGCGTACCGTGCGTCAGGACGGCGAATTTCTGCTTGATCTGATCAAGCGCTCTGGCAGTGTGTCGCCTGATCAATGGCCACCTGCGGTGCCGGAGCCGTTGCCGGTGGACGCCGCTGCGCTGGTCAAACAGCTGCGCGCCATCGGCCAGGCCGAAGCCGAGCGCCTGAACATCGCGCCGGAGCTGATGCTGCGCAAGAAAACCCTGGAAGCGCTGCTCAAGAGCGGCTTCCCCAATGGTCCTTACCAATTGCCTGATTCGCTGCGTGGCTGGCGCCGCGAATTGATGGGCCAGGCGCTGCTCGACAGCCTGGCCACCGCCGGAGAACAGCCTTGAAACGTATTTGCTCCATCTATCGAAGCCTGAAGAAAAACGAGATGTACCTCTATGTGCTCAAAAGCGATGCACTGGAGCGCGTTCCGGAAAGTCTGATGGCGGCCTTCGGCAAACCGCATCACGCTTTCGATCTGGTGCTGACACCCGAGCGCAAGCTGTCGCGCGAAGACATCACTGTGGTGCTGGAAAACCTCGAGAAGCAGGGTTACCACCTGCAAATGCCGCCGGCCGAAGACGAATACATCGAGCATCTGCCGGAAGAATTGCTGCGACGCAACGACCCGATGTAATCGGCAGACAGGCTCTGTTCAGAGCCTTTATGAAACACTGGAATGATTTTGGCGATGGCCAGGGCGATGGAGTGATACTCCGTCGGCGGCTGTCTGCACTGTTTTTGAAAGGTTTGAACCATGCGCGTTCTGATTGCTGAACACGACCACCCTGTGTATGCCCAATTGTTGCGTCAGGCAGCGCCTGATCTGGAAGTACTGACCAGCGGCGACTCCGCCGAACTGGCCCGTCAGGCCGCCGAATGCCAGGTCTGGCTCGGTCAGCCGGACCTGCTGGCGACGCTGTTGCGTCAAGGCCACATGCCGGCATGGCTGCAGTCGACTTGGGCCGGCATCACGCCGTTGCTGGCCGACGGCCTGCCACGGCACTATCGCCTGACTCGCGCGGTAGGGATTTTCGGTCAGGTCATGGCCGAATACGTACTGACTTACATGCTCGGCCACGAGCGCGAAGTACTGGCGCGACTGGTCAGCCAGGTCGAGCGTAAATGGGACAACCGCCAGGGTCAAAGCCTGGCCGGGCGCAAGGTGTTAATCGTCGGCACTGGTGACATCGGCCAGACCGTGGCGCAGTTTCTGCTGCCGTTTGGCGTCGAGCTGTATGGCATCGCCAGCGAAGCCCGCGAGCAGGCGCCCTTTGTCGAAGTCGGCGCGCTGAGCGACTTGCCACGCCTGGTCGGTGAAGTGGATTACGTGATCAATCTGCTGCCGAACACCCCGAATACTCACGACCTGTACGACGCCGCACTGTTCAAGCAGTTCAAGCCGACGGGGTTGTTCATCAACGTCGGGCGCGGCGTGGCGGTGGTCGATGCGGATCTGGTGGAAGCCTTGAAGGAAGGCCATCTGGCCGGGGCCGTGATCGACGTTTGCCGTCAGGAACCGCTGCCGCAACGCCATCCATTCTGGACCGCGTGGGGCCTGCTGCTGACTGGCCACAGTTCGGCACCGACTTCGCCACCGATGATGGTGAAGTTGTTCGTCGAAAACCTGCGGGCGTATCAGGCGGGCGAAGCGTTGCGTGGGGAAGTGGATTTCTCGCGCGGGTATTGAATCCACCCCGATCAAAATGTGGGAGCTGGCCTGTGGCGAGGGGGCTTGCCCCCGTTTGAGTGCGTAGCACTCATAAGATCTTTGGTACATCAGAGATTTTGGGGCTGCTTCGCATCCCAACGGGGGCAAGCCACCTCGCCACAGGCTTGCTCCCACATTAGGTCTTCATTGTGGCTTAGAGGGTGAAATCACCTTCAGCCGCCAACTCGCTCAGCGGACGACGCGGGCTTGGCTCTTCGCGCGCTTGCAGGTACTCGGCCAGCGTCGCCTTGTCGCCCAGCTTGCCGATCGCCACCACCGCGTGCAGCGCATAGCCCTCAGGAATATTCAGCTCTTTGCGGGTCAGTTCCTGATCGAAACCGGCCATGCCGTGGGTGTGCCAGCCACTGATACTCGCTTGCAGCGCCAGGTGGCCCCAGGCCGAACCAGTGTCGAAGGTGTGCGACAGCGCCGGTGTTTCTTCGGTGGCGCCAGGTATCGCAAAGGTGGTTTTCGAGACCACGATCACCAGCGCCGAGGCATGCTGGGCCCAGCTGCGATTGAACTCGTTCAGCAGACCCAGGTAACGCTCCCAGTTCGGCGTGTCGCGACGCGCATAGAGAAACCGCCAAGGTTGCGAGTTGTACGCCGATGGTGCCCAGCGTGCGGCTTCGAAGAAGCTCAGCAGGGTCTCTTCGGCAATGGTTTCGCCGGTGAAGGCACGGGGCGACCAGCGATCGGTGAACTGAGGGTGAATGGCGTAATCGGCAACGCGTGGGTTAGCACTCATCAAGAGATTCCTTTACGTTTGAAAGTGAGGGTCGTCTAAAAACCGGCGAGCGCAGTTGAGCTGAGCGATGGGGTTTTCCGAGAGCCTGGGCCGTTCACCTGAATGCAACGCGGTTGAGCGTTAATGGCACGTGGCTAGGGCTCTTTGCGACTGGCAAAGCTACCGAGCGGCGCAAAAACTCACAAGTGCCGTGTACCGGCAGTCGCCAATGCTTGGCCCGCCGGTGCCTTGGCACTAGACTGGCGGCCTTTTCACCACCTGATGTTGATGCTTGAACCATGGCCGCCAAAGTCGAACCGTTCTGGATACGCAAAACCCTCGATCAACTCGATCAAGAGGAATGGGAATCGCTGTGCGATGGCTGTGGCCTGTGCTGCCTGCAAAAACTCGAGGACGAAGACGACAACTCCGTCTACTACACGCGTATCGCCTGCAAACTGCTGGACCTCAAAACCTGTCAGTGCACCGATTACCCCAACCGCCGCGACTTTGTGCCCGATTGCATCCAGCTCACGCCGGGCAAGGCCGATGAGTTCAAATGGCTGCCACCGACCTGCGGTTATCGACTGGTCAGCGAAGGCAAGGATTTGCCGCTCTGGCATCATCTGGTGTGCGGTGATCGCGAGGCGGTGCATCACGAACGTATTTCCCAGTCCGGGCGCATGCTCGCCGAAGGCAGCGTGGCCGAAGACGATTGGGAAGACCATCTGATTTTTCGCGCGGGTTGATTCCCATTGCTTATGGTGGTGAGGGAGGTTGCTCGCTCGCCACACCAGGAGTGTGTATGGCTGTGGGAGTGCGGCGGGCGTTGGTTGTCGGGCTGCTGGCCCTGAGTTCGCCCGTGTGGGCGACGAAGAAAGTCGATCTGGATTATCACGTGCGCCTGTTGCCGCAAAGCGATCAGGCCGAAGTGCGGCTGACCCTGGCCCAGGGCTCGGCGGTGCGCAGTCTGGATTTCGACTTGGGCGATGGCAGTCATTACAGTGATTTCAAGGCCGATGGCCAATGGCAGCTCACACCGGGCAAACAGGCCCGTGGTGTCTGGCGTCCGACCGCCGAAAAGGCCAGCCTGACCTACCGCGTGCGCATCAGCCATGGGCGCAAGAGCGGCAGCTTCGACACCCGAATGACGCCGAACTGGGCGCTGATGCGCGGCGATGACCTGGTGCCCGCGGCCAAACTCGATCAGCAGGACGGCATCGAACTGGTTTCACGCCTTGAATTCGAATTGCCCACCGGTTGGAAAAGCGTCGAAACCGCCTGGCCGCGGATCGGCAAGAACAAGTTCCGGATCGATAACGTCTCGCGTCTGTTCGACCGCCCCACTGGCTGGATGCTCGCCGGCCATCTAGGCAGCCGTCGCACGCGGCTGGGGGAAACCGAAGTCACCGTCGCCTCGCCACAGGGGCAGGGCATGCGCCGCATGGACGTGCTGACGCTGCTGACCTTTGTCTGGCCGCAAGTGCAGGAAACTTTTCCGCGTCATCCCAGCAAGTTGCTGATTGTCGGCGGCAACGACCCGATGTGGCGCGGCAGCTCGGCCGCGCATGAATCGATCTATCTGAACACGCGTCTGCCGCTGGTCAGCGAAAGCGGCAGCAGTGCCTTGGTGCGTGAATTGGCTCAGGTGTTCGGGCGGATCAACGACAGCCAGCGCAGCGACTGGATCAGCGAAGGGTTTGCCGAGTATTACGCCATCGAACTGGTGCGCCGCGCAGGCGGCATGAGTGATGAGCGGTATGAAAGCCTACACAGCAAGTTGGTCAAGGACAGCCAGAAGGTCAGCACGTTGCGCGGTGAGCAGATCAACCCGGCGCAGGTGGCCAAAGCGGTGGTGTTGCTACAGGAACTGGATCGCGAGATTCGCCTGAAAACCCGCAACAAGCGCTCGCTCGATGATGTGATGCGTGGGGCGATGCATTTGGAAAGTGTGGATACCAAGGAATTCATTCAGCTCGCGGAAAGCGTTATTGGCGAGTCTTCCAAGGTGCTTGATACCGGGTTGCTTCAGTAGCACCGCCATCGCGGGAAAACCTCGATGCCAGTCAGATCAGAACCTGTGGGAGCGTGGCTTGCCCGCGATAGCGACCTATCTGACACATCAATGGTGAATGTGCTGCCGTCATCGCGGGCAAGCCCGCTCCCACAGTAACTGGCGGTGATCAAAAATGTTGTGTACACCGCATAACCCTGTGGGAGCGGGCTTGCCCGCGAAGAGGCCCTAAACCTCTGCATTGATTTCGGATCAAACCCCAGCCTTCGGCGAGTTCAACGAATCATTTCCCGTCACGGTCGCCGTGCTGGTCGCTGCTTCAGCATTGGCTTTCATTCGGGCCAGCTCATCCCCGGCGCGCTCGATTCTCGCGCGTGCGTTTTTCATGTCCTGACGGTTCTTTTCCAACAGCCTTTTCGCTGAGCAATGCCCAGTGATTCCCCGGGCCAGGGCCATGCCGCCGATGGCTATTTCAATCAATCCGAACACGCCGCCGCGTCGCAGGCCCTTGCTCAGCATGACCACGCCACCCGCCAGGGAACCGGCGCGTTCCCAACCATGAACGTTCTGTACGGAAGGGCTCTGGAACGGGGTGGTTTCGATACGTTCTACAGGATTGAACTCGCGCATGATCTGTCTCCAGGCAGGGAAGGATTGCTTCAGCAATAGATATTTAGCTGACTGCCTGGGCGCGCGGCTCGTTCCATCGAATATGCGGCAATTCAGCGGAATTTCGGCCCGGAGCGGGTGTTGTTGCCCTTGGCCATGCGGTCGTACAGCACAACGTTGACGGTGGCCGCCAGATTCATGCAGCCGGTGGTCGGGATGTAGACCACGTCTTCGCACCAGTCACGGATTTCTTTATCCAGCGAGCCGTCTTCGGGGCCGAAGATGTAGAGCGCGCGATCCGGGTGCGTGTATTCCGGCAGTGAGCGGGCACCGTCGACCAGTTCGACTGCGACCGGCACACAGCCAAGAGGCAGGATTTTTTTCAGGTCGTCGATGCCGATCAGCGGAATGTCGCAGTGGACCTTCTTGGTGTCGGTGACGAAATCGGCGGCGCGTTCATAACGCTTGCCGGTGTAAAACACCGACGCCACGCCATAGCAGCCGGCGGCGCGCATCACCGAACCGACGTTCTCCGGTGATTTGGGGTTATACAAACCAATGCAGCTGTACCGTTTATCTGCCACGAGCGGGGTGCCTTCGGGGAAAAAACGGCGATTATACGGGGATTGGGGGAGGGTGGTCAGGTTGTAGATTGGTGGTGCCCGGACAAATGCTATCGCGGGCAAGCCCGCTCCCACAGGGGGCTGCGGCGTACACAACATCTGTACTCACCGCCAATCACTGTGGGAGCGGGCTTGCCCGCGATGGGGCCGGTGCAGGCGCTGAAGGTCTTCAGTCTTCTTTCTTCATCAACCCCGCCAACGCCGCAAACGGATTGTGTGTCGCTTTGGCAATCTTCGGCGTACTCAGCGAACCTTCATCGAAATACTGCTGATCGGTATAACGCGAGTGTTCATTGTCGTGGCAATACAGGCACAACAGCTCCCAATTCGAGCCATCCTGAGGATTGTTGTCGTGGTTGTGGTCGCGGTGATGCACGGTGAGTTCGCTCAGGCGCTTGCCGGAGAACTCACGGGCGCAGCGGCCGCAAACGTGCGGGTACATCTTCAGGGCTTTGTCGCGGTAACCCATTTCCTTGTCGCGCTGGTTATCGGCGAGGATGCGGTCCAGCTTCGATGTGTTGGTTGGGGTGGACGAACTCATGGGTTCACCTTTGTAAAAGACTAATGACGGTTATGACGTGAGTGTAGGGCCTGTCATCACTTATTTACTAGGCCGCGCCGGGTCTGCTGTGGCGCAGGGCAAGGCGCGAGGAGCGTGGTTTGGTCATTCCAAACGAGCTCCGAGCAACGCAGCCCTGCGCCACAGCAGACCGGCCCTTCGGGTTGTGCCTGAAAACGAGCCAGGCTGCGTTGCAGTCCTTGGCAAGGGAGCGACCATTACCAGCGGACTGCGCCTTGCCTGGCTCGTTTTCAGGCGCAACGCGGCCTAGTAAATAAGTGATGACAGGCCCACGCTCAGCCCTTGAGCTTCTCGGCAATCCAGATGGTGTGGCGGGTGCCTTTGTTGCCGTGGGCGAAAACCTGGACTTCCTCGGCCTTGAAACCGGCCTTCTTCAGTTTGTCGGAAAACTGCCGGTCGGCGCTGGCCGACCACACCGCCAGCACACCTTTTGGCCGCAGGGCCTTGGCGCAGGCGCTCAGACCTCCAGCGGAATAGAGCCAGCTGTTGGCCTTCTGGGTCAGACCTTCGGGGCCGTTGTCGACGTCGAGCATGATTGCGTCGAAACCTTGCGGCTCGGCTTGCAGCACCTTGGCCACATCTTCCATACGGATCACCGTGCGCGGGTCGAGCAGCGGGTTGCCGGCTTTCTCGCCCAGCGGCCCGCGGTTCCACTCAACCACACCGGGCACCAATTCGGCGACCACCACTTCAGCCGTCTTGCCCAAGTGCTTGAGCGCCGAGGCGAGGGTGAAGCCCATGCCCAGGCCACCGATCAATACTCGCGAATTCGGCCGGCCGGCAACCTTGCGGCAGGGGATTTCGGCCAGGGCATCTTCGGAGCCGTGCATGCGGGTGTTCATCAACTGCCCGCCGTCGCCACCCTGAATCTTGATGACGAAGTCCTCGCCGTATTCGAACAGGCACAGGGCACCGCCGTTTTCAGGGATGGGGGTGGTGTCGAGCAGAACGAAACGTTTCATGGGGCTCTCTTGAGGAGAAATTGATATACGGAGGAAGGCAAACACGCGCAGTTGGGAGTAGCCTGCAAAAAGACAACAAGGCCAACGGAGCCATTGATGAAGCGCACCATTCTAACGGTCATTGCCCTGGCCGCGCTCTCGATAACTGCAGTGCAGGCCCAGGAGCTGCAAACCATCCCCACCAGCCCCGTGCCGATGCCCGGCTCACCCGGCACCGCCACTCCGACGCCGTATCCGCAGATCACCCCGACCAGCGTGCCCAAGGCCGGTTCCGGTAGTGGCGGGCCACCGCTGTTGCCGCCGATCGAAATGCCCAATCCACCCAAGGATCAAACCCTGCCGGGCCTTGAGCCAAGCACGACGAAAATCAAAACGCCGGGCGGGTAGTGTCTGTTTTACAAATACTGTCTGTGAGACAAGACACTAAATCTGCTGCGAGAGCAGTTGCCCATCGGCCATGCGCAAGCGTTTGGAGAGGGAGACGGCGAGGGCGCGGATGATCTTGGCGGCGATTTTCGGCGCGTCGTTGAGCATCTTTTCCAGAGAGTCCTTGCCCAGGTTGAGCAACTGGCAATTGCTCGCGGCCACACAACTGGCTGAGCGCCGTTCACCGTCGAGCACAGCCATTTCGCCGAACGCCCGACCGCTGCGCAAGGTGGCCATGGTCACCCGTTGCCCGTCGCTGTTGGTCTTCTGCACCGCGACCTGGCCGGTGTGGATGATGCACATGAAACTGCCGGCATCGCCCTCATGGAAAATCTCTTCGCCTTCGGGAATGGTGCTGATGCTGAAGTAACCCGAAGCCGCCACGAAGTCTGCCGGCAACAGTTGATCGAACAGGCCGCAGTCCATCAGCCAGTCGCGAATTTCGTTGTTCAGTAAGGTCGGTTCTGACATGTCGTCACGGTCTTTTTCTTGTGTCTGTGTCTGTTTCAGGCCTTAAGTCACCCATCATCCCCTGTGGGAGCGGGCTTGCCCGCGATGACGATGTCACAGCCAATGTTGATATTGAATGTGATGGCCTCATCGCGGGCAAGCCCGCTCCCACAGGAGATGTGTGTTGTCTCGGGCCCCGGTGTCTGGTGTTAAGACCGGTACACCGGGCCAAGTTCCTCAGGCGATGCCCAAAACCTTGAAAACAAATGCGTATTCGAGGGCTACGTCACGTAATCCCTGATAACGACCGCTCATCCCGCCATGCCCGGCACCCAGTTCAGTCTTGAGCAACAAGGCGTTGGTGTCGGTTTTGGTCGCGCGCAATTTCGCCACCCACTTGGCCGCTTCCCAGTACTGCACGCGACTGTCGTTGTAGCCGGCGATCACCAGCGTTGCCGGATAGGCTTGCGCAGTGACGTTTTCGTACGGGGCGTAGGCCTTGATCCGATCATAGACATCCGGTTCTTGCGGGTTGCCCCACTCGTCGTATTCCGTGACGGTCAGCGGCAGTTCCGGGTCGAGCATGGTGTTGAGCACGTCGACGAACGGCACTTCGGCAATCGCCGCAGCGAACAGCTCTGGCCGCTGATTGAGTACCGCGCCGATCAGCAAACCACCGGCGCTGCCACCGCTGATCGCCAGCTGCGATGGGGTGGTGAAGCCGTTGGCGATCAGGTGTTCGGCGCAGGCAATGAAGTCGCTGAAGGTGTTGTGCTTGTGTTCCTGCTTGCCGGCGCGGTACCAGGCTTCGCCCAGCTCACCGCCACCGCGTACATGTGTGATGGCAAACGCCATGCCGCGATCCAGCAGGCTCAGGCGGGCGTGGGAGAACCACGGGTCGAGGCTTTCGCCGTAGGCGCCGTAGCCGTACAGATAAAGCGGCGTCGGCTTGCCGAGGAACTCGCGTTTGACCACAAGGCTGATCGGCACTTGCGTACCGTCCGGTGCCGTCGCCCAAAGCCGCTGGCTGACGTACGCGTCGGCGTCGAACGGGCCGAGCACCGGGGTTTCCTTGAGGACTTGCTGCTCGCCGGTGGTCAGAATCAGTTGGCGGATCTGCGCCGGACGGTTCAAGGCTTCGTAGCGCAGACGGATCCGGTCGCTGACAAATTCCAGGCTGTTCTGCACGTGCAGGCTGTAGGCCGCATCCGGCAATTGCACGCGATACGGCACCAAGTCCCGTGGGCGCACTTCGATGATCGGCAGGCCACCTTCGCGCAGGCTCAGGGTCATCGCCTCGGCGTTCAGGCTCATGCCTTCGAGCATCACCCTGTCACTGTGGGGAATCAGGTTCTGCCAGTCGGCTTCGGTCGGCGCGACGCCGGTATCGGCGGCCTGGTACAGGGCGAAGTTGATACCGTCGCGGTTGGTGCGGATCAGCCATGTCCACTCGCCATCGAGTTTGCCGTGGTCGACATCGTACTCATGATCTTCGACCCTCGGCGCCAGGCAGGTAAAGGCCTGATGCGGCAGCGAGGCGTCGAGCACCCAGACTTCGCTGGTGGTCTTGCTGCCCAGCGACAACAGCAGTTGCCGTTCGGAGCTTGAGCGGTAGCAATGCAGGAAGAATCGGCCGTCCGGCTCATGAAACACTTCTTCGGCCGCAGTGCCGTCCAGCCGATAGCGGAACAGTTTGTGCGGGCGATGGGTGTCGTCGAGTTCGCCGAAGAACAGCGTCAGGCTGTCATTGGCCCAGGTCATGCTGCCGTCGCAATCCTGGAATTCCAGTTCGCTGACGCGGCCGCTGGATAATTCTTTCACGAACAGCGTGTAAATCTCTTCGCCGCTGGAGTCGATGCTATAGGCCAGACGCTGGTGGTCCGGGCTGATACTGAACGCGCCCAGGGAAAAGAAGCCACCCTTGGCCAGCACGTTCGGATCAAGCAGCAGCAGTTCTTGGCTTTCGTCAATCTGCAGGCTGCCATCGGCCGGGCGCGGGCAACGGTAGTGACGGGCGTATTCGTCGCCGGCGGTGGTGCGGGTGTAATACAGGTACGGGCCCCAAGGCGAGGGCAGCGACAGGTCGGTTTCGAGAATCCGCCCCTTGATCTCTTCGAACAGGGTTTCGCGCAGGCCGGCCTGATCGGCGGTTTGTGCCTCTTGATAGCGGTTTTCAGCTTTCAGGTAATCGAGCACCGCGTCGGTGTCGCGCTCCTGCAGCCAGGCATACGGGTCAGAACCGTCGGCCTTGTGGGCAATCGGAGCGCTGGTGACGTTGGCGGATAGGGGCATGAATGGCTCTCGAACAATGTACGGAATAGGGGCTTCGCAACCTGTGGGAGCGGGCTTGTGTGGTGAGGGGGCTTGTCTGTGGCGAGGGGGCTTGCCCCCGTTGAACTGCTCAGCAGTTCCTTTTTTGGGGCCGCTTCGCAGCCCAACGGGGGCAAGCCCCCTCGCCACAGACAAGCCTCCTCACCACACAAGCTCGCTCCCACAGGGTCTGTGTCTTGCCCGACTGGTATTGGGACAAGCCTGACGTGCGAAAAGTCGTTACTATAAGCGCCTCTTTGCCTGCCTTGCCATGGACACCATGACCGAGAACGACTATCTGATCGCTTGGGGCCTCTACGCCTTTGCCGCTTTAGGCTGCCTGTTGGTGTGGATGCGCATCACCCGCTGGATGTGGCGTTGGCTGCGTGAGCCGCTGCGGCTGCTGGTCGCGGTGTTACTGTTCAGCCCGACCATCATCGACCCGGTGAAAGAAAAGGTCGCCCCGGCCATTGCCATTACTGCCCTCGACTTGCTGTTCAAGGTCGGCAACAACGCCTGGCGCGCGGTTTCCGATCTGTTCATGTACGGCATGATTGTCTTCGGCATTTACCTGGTGTTCGTGGCCATCCGTTTTCCCATCGAGCGCGCCTCCAACGCTCGCAAGGAACAGGCGGCTGCCGCCAAGGCAGCGGCGCGGGCCGACGAGCCTGACGACGATCAGCCTTTCGGCGGTGCCGGCGATGATCGTTACGGCCGGCCACCGGTGCCGAGCAACCCTCAGCGTTCGCGGGTCGAACCGCGTCTGTAACCGTGCCCCTGTACTGAATCGAGAGTCCGAGCATGTGTGAGTTATTGGGCATGAGCGCCAATGTCCCGACCGATATCGTGTTCAGCTTCACCGGGCTGATGCAGCGCGGCGGCCGCACCGGGCCGCACCGTGACGGTTGGGGCATCGCTTTTTATGAAGGCCGTGGCCTGCGGCTGTTCCAGGACCCGGCGGCGAGCAGCGAGTCGGAAGTGGCGAACCTGGTGCAGCGCTATCCGATCAAAAGCGAAGTGGTGATCGGCCACATCCGCCAGGCCAACGTCGGCAAAGTGTGCCTGTCCAATACCCACCCGTTTGTGCGCGAGTTGTGGGGGCGCAACTGGTGTTTCGCCCACAACGGCCAGTTGGCCGATTTCAACCCGACCGCCAGTTTTTACCGCCCCGTTGGCGATACCGACAGCGAAGCGGCGTTTTGCGATTTACTCAACCGGGTGCGTGCAGCGTTCCCCGAGCCGGTAGAGATCGAAGCACTGTTGCCAGACCTGGTGGCCGCCTGCGCCGAGTACCGCAGCAAAGGTGTGTTCAACTGCTTGCTCAGCGACGGCGACTGGCTGTTCTGCTACTGCTCGAGCAAACTGGCGCAGATCACCCGCCGTGCACCGTTTGGCCCGGCGCGTTTGAAGGACGTCGATGTGATCGTCGACTTCCAGGCCGAAACCACGCCCAACGATGTGGTCACGGTGATTGCCACCGAACCCTTGACCGAAAACGAAACCTGGACCCGCTACGAACCGGGCCAATGGAGCCTCTGGCGACGCGGTGAATGCGTCAGCCAGGGCAAGACCGAATAAGGATCTCTCCCCCATGTTGCTCAGTTATCTACGGCTGGTGTTGTTCGCGGCGGGCCTGTTGATCGGTGTCCAGGTGCCTGGGTTCATCAGTGACTATGCCAAGCGGGTCGAGGCGCATCTGATTGAGGCGCAGACCGGTTTGAGCGGTTTTCAGGGCACTGCCAATCAGTTTTTCAAGGGTGACATGCAGGCGCTCGTGGCCCATTACCGTGCCAGCGAAGACCCGATCTTTCGCAGCGATGCCGACAGCCTGAGCACCTTGCTCACCCGTCAACTGGCCCTCGACAAGCAATTCCAGGCCATGCAGGGCCCGTGGTACATCCGCGTCCTGCAAGTGGCCCTGGCCGCCGACCCGGATATTCGCAAGGAAACCTGGAACGGCTACAGCTACCAGATCCTGCTGACGCCGGAAGCGATGATCTGGGGAATGAGCGGCGCGTTGCTGCTGTCGTTCGGCATTGAATGCCTGTTCCGACTGATCGACTGGGTGGTGCTGGGCGGCAAGCGTTTGCGCCAGAGCCGGCCGATCGAAGAGCGGGATTTGCGCGGGCTGTAACACTGGATCCGACTTGCTGGCGATTGCCGCGACACGGTATGCCTGGCAGGTCGCATCGCCGGCAAGTCGGCTCCTGTTTTTTACCAATCCACCGAGTAGCTCATGCTCAGCGTGCGGCCTTCGGCATTGGCGTACGGGGCTCTGGCGTTGGCCTGGGTGAACAGGTTCTGGTACGTGCGATCAGTCAGGTTATATACCCCGCCTTCAAGACGACCGACCGGCAGTTGCACGGAGCCGAGCAGGTCCACCAGCGTATAGCCTTCAATCTCGCGTCCGTTGTTGTCCTTGGCGGCGGCATCGTAACTGGACAAATGCATGCCTTGCAGGCGCAGGGTGTAGTCGTCTTCGGTGTAGCCGACAAACAGTGTGGTCTTGGCCGGTGAGATGCGCGTGGCCGGCAGATCGATCCATTTGCCGTTCTGCTCGGTCTCTCCTTTGGCCCAGGCATAAGTGCCACCCACCGACCAGCGATCGGTCGCGCGGTAGGTCAGGCTGTTTTCAATGCCGCGAACCCGCTCTTTCTGGTTGATCAGGCGCAATACGCGATCATTGGCATCGTAGAACTGGGTCACGTCCGAGGTGTTTTCGTACACGGTGACGTCGGCCTGCCACTGGTCCCAGTTACCGCGCCAGCCCAGCTCGTAACTGTCGACCTTGATGGCCTGGGCGTTGAGACTCTGGATGTCGAAGGTGCTGTTGACATCACGCATGAAGCGCTGGATATCCGGTAGCGAAAACCCCTGGCTGTAATTGGCGAAGACATCCTGGTTTTCACTCAGGTGGTAGACCGCCCCCAGGTTGTACAGAGTCGCATCGTATTTGAGGGTGTCGCCGGGCAGGGTTGCGCGTACGCCGGTCTGGACGATCTGACCATAAGCAATGCTGTCGGAGACGTCGCTTTCAATCCATTCGCGGCGCACACCGCCGCGCAAGGTCCAGTCACCGATGTCCCAGGACATCTGCCCGAACAGCGACTTGGTGGTGGTTTCGATGTCCGGGCCCAGCTCGTAGGTGGTGCCGGTCTTGGTGTAGTTCAGGCCATTGAGCGTGTATTGATCACCTCGTTGGCGAGAGCGCTCATTATCATAGTCGGCGCCCCAGACCAGATTGCCCGTGGCACTCCCGATCGCCGGCAGCGGCGTGTCGATGGCCGCGCGCAGGCCGTAGACATCCTGCACACTGTTGTTGTCGGAGATCCCGGCCCTGCCTCGCGACAGGTCCGGAAAGAATAACGCATCGGCGCGACGCCAGTAGCTTTCCAGTTGCAGGCCCTGACCGTAGAAGTCCTTGTCGGTGTAGTTGAGGTTGACCGCCTGGTTATGGGTATAGGGCTGGTCGTCGAGTTTCAGCCCTTTGACCGCCACGGCTTCCTGCCGGTTTGTTGGGTCTTTTGTGTAGCCAGTGTCCTGCTGGTCCTTGTAGTCCTGCAGCGACAGGCTAAGTTTCTTGTCGGCATCCAGCTCGTAACCGAAACGACCTTGCAGGTCATAGGTTTCGGTATCCATGTTGCTGCCCTGGGAAGTGTCCTGAGGGATGCGGTTGCCGTTGCCGTCGAACTGATCGTTGCGCTGGGTCAGGTCGGCAGAGACGTACCAGTCCAGGGCATCCTTGCGCCCCGTCGCACTCTGAAAGGCTTCGTAGGCGAAGCCTTTTCGGTTGAGGTTGTTGCCGCTGGTCAGGCCCAGTTTGCTGCTGTAGGCAATGTCCTGGCCCTGATTGCGCTTGGTGATGATGTTGATGATGCCGCCTGAAGCACCGGCACCGTAGATGCTGCTGGCGCCGGAAATCACTTCGATGCGTTCGATGCTGGCCGGGGCGATGCTGTTGAGCTGGCGGTAGTTATCGCGCGTGGCGTTCTGCGATACGCCGTCGATCAACACCAGCATGTTGCGCCCGCGCAGGGTCTGACCGAAGTTGCTCATCCCGCCGCTGGCCGGCGCAAGGCCGGGGACCAATTGCCCGAGGATGTCGGAGACCCGGCGACCCGCGCCGCTCTGCTCACGGACCTGCTGTTCGTCGATCACCTGGACCGAGCCCGGAATCGAAGCAATGCTCGCTTCACTGCGAGTAGCGGAGACGACGGTGGCTTGCATGTTCAAGGTGCCGGGCTGCTGCTCGGTATCCTCGGCCCAGGTCTGGGCGCTGAAGGTACCGAGCAGCGGGATCAGAAGGGAGAGCTTGGTTCGGATCATGACGTGGTCTTTTTTTAGTTGTGATAAGTGTGGGGAGATAAGGTCGAGCGGTCAGGCGTGGCGTTGAACGAGCGTACCCAGCGGATCCCGATGGCGGCGATGGCGTAAGTCAGCGCCACCAGCCAGAAGCTGTGAGCCAGGCCGACCAGGCCCATGCCGATCCCGCCAAGGACGACACCGAGCAGAGCGCCAGCCTTTGCCGCGCTGTTGCCCAGGCCGAGCGCGAAGCCCTGCTGGTTTTCGGAAATGGTGTTGGCGATCAGTGCATAGGCGACGGGAAGCAGGGCGCCTTGCCAGAGGCCCCAGACGAGGCGACTGACGAGAAACCCCAGCCATTCGTTGGCCAATGCCGTGGCCGCCAGCGTCAGCGCACATAGCCAGGCCACGCCTTCGATGACGCGCAAGGTGTGGGCCGGCTGCCAGCGGTCGAACAGGCGTCCCCATAGCGGTGCGGAAACGGCCAGGGTCGCGGCGCTCGCCGCGTAGGTGGCGCCGATCAGCCAGCTCGGGGCATGCAGAATGTTCGCGACGTACAGCGCGTAGAACGACTGCGGCATCATCTTCGCGGCTTGAATCAACACGATTACCAACAGGATTCCACCGAGCCAGCCTTTGGGCAGGGCCACCGGTTCAAGCGCTTTTTTCTTCGAGGTCCGAGCCTTGTCGGCCGGCAGGAAAAAACTCCCCAGTGCGCACAGCAGGCAAATCGCCGTCGCGCCATAACAGAGCAGGGCAAACCCCGAGACGTCCATCAGCCAGCCACCCAGCACCGGGCCGATCAATGAGCCGACGGCGGTTGCCGATTGCAGGCGGGCCAGGGTGTGACCACGGCTGGAACTGTCGCAGCAGGCCAAGGCGTAGGCTTGCGCGGCAGCGAGAAAACCGGCCAATGCGCCCTGCATCACGCGAATACCCACCAGCAGCCACGGGTCGAGGGTGATCGCCGCCAACCCTTGGCACAGCGCGAGTGCCAACAACGCCCGAACAATCATCGGTTTGTGTCCGGTGCGATCCCCCAACCGGCCCCACATGGGCGTCAGGAGCATGGCCGCCAGCATCGGACCGGCATAGACCATCGCCGATAACAGCGCGGTGTAGCCGGCGCCCTCCGGCCCGAGCAGATGCTGGATCTGCAAGGGCCAGAACGGACCGCTCATTTCCATTGCGCCCATGGAGACAAACTGGATGACGATCAGCAGTCGCAAAGCGCGACCGTCAGCGAGCATGGATATTGGGTCGCAGCGGGTTACTCAGGCGTCCGACGATGTCGGCATGGCTGTCGAGCAAGCGCATGCGCATGAACGATTTGGCGGGCCAATCCTGTTCCAGCAAGGCCCGGCGCTCGCTTTCCCAACGTGCCGGTTCAACGTGATCGCGCAAGGTCTCGAAGCACTGTGCAACGTGCGATGCCAATCGCTCCCAAAGGATGCTCTCCGACACATTCCAGTGGCGGGCACAGAGCAACGTCAACTCACCGAGATGGCACATGAATGTGGTGTGCAGGAGTTTGTCACGGACAAAGCCGGAGTCGTCATACAGGGTCATTTTCGGATCGTGTAACTGGATATCCAGACCCTTGGCGTGCAGGGTTTTGCGATCGATACGAACGTCGCCGAAATCACGTAATAGCAGCCGATTCAACTGCCCGTCAGCACCCATCACCATGAAACTGTTTTGCTGATGCGCTTCGAACGCCACGCCATACATCAGGTAAATGCCCAGCAGACTCGGTACGGCAATCGACAGGTAATCATCGAAGAACGCCAACATGGCCTCGCTGTCGTCGCTGCCCTGAGCCAGTCTTACCCAATCACGCAGCAGCGGTTGTTCGAATTCGTTGACGGCGAACAGGCTGCCGACCGGCACCGCCAATTCGCCTTCTTGCAGGAGGGTAAGCGGGTTGTCGCGATACAGTACGGCAGCATGCCGGGAGCGCTCGTCATCGACCGGCAGTGGTGCGTAATGCACGCCGATGCGCTCGGGAACGATGTTCAGCAGACGCTGAATCTGCGGCTCCTGGTCGAGAATATCCAATACCAGTTGGCTGATGCGCGGACCCATCCGGGCGGAGCGCGGCGACACGGTGCGCTGCACGCTGGTCAGTCGCAAAGCCACCGGCAGTTTGACCATCGGCGCCACGCGACTGGCCTGCGGCAGGACCGTGCGGAAAGACATGGTCGGGTGGCCGGTAAAAGCCACGATGTCAGTGACGATCAGCAGGTTGTCAGCGATCTCGTTGGCGAACGAATGTGGCAGCTCTTCATGGGCTTGCCATGGGTGCGACGGGAGCGGGAGGTAGTCCTTTGCATCCAGGCCCAGTTGCTGCAAATGGCGTTGCAATTGTTCGGCAGCCTGAGGGAAGTGACCTTGCCACCAGTCCCAGTAGTCGGTGGTGCCAGCCAGCGCTTCGACGTGTGCGTACTGGCGGTGCAGGGCGCACAGCACGATCGGAAAACTCGCTTCGAATTCTGGCGAGAAAGCGATGACCTGAGCGGCGCTCAAGCCCAGTTTGGTCTTGTAGTTCGGGTGCCACGGATGGCCGAGAGTGCCCCACTGTTCGAGCAATGACGTAGGGTTCTGGTGGCTGGGGCCGGCTTTGAGCCAAGCGAGCAGATTGTCGTCGTACTCGGTATCGATCTGCTCTCTCAGGCGCTCGGTCCATCCATGGTGAAACGCCAGGCACAGGGTGTCGTTGCTGAAGCTGTCATCCAGCTCCCGGGCCAGACGTTCCAGTACTTGCGGGGAGGCTGGCGGGTTGAGCTGAGTGCTGAGGTGTGCGAGCAGTTCGCTGGGCAACTGGATTTTTTGGGGCAGTCTGTCGGGAGTGTGCAGGACGATGCTGCCGCGTACGTCCCAGCTGTTCATTCTGCCGCCGGACAAGTGCTCGAAGCAAAGATGCGCGCCATCGCCAAGTGGCAGCCAGCAGCGGCTAGAGTCGTCGTATTCGCAGGTGTCAGGGTTGATCAGATCTTCACGAAACAGCGCCTGGATCAGGCGTTGGAAACAGCGTTGGGCGGCGGGCTCCAGCGCGTTGCTCAAATGATCGAGAGTGATGCGGTGGGACTGGAAAGCCTGAGTGCCAAGAGCTTCGCTCCAGTGAGCGAGCAATTGTTGCTGTTTTTGCGTATAGCCGCGCATCAGGTCCGACTCCTTCTGGACAATTGATTAGCTGAAAGCGCGCTGAGAATACCGGCTTGAAAAAATAATGCAAATGATAGTGGTTCATATTTAGAGTTTGGGAGATGTCCTTCAGATGCGTGCCTGTGGTTTGCTCAAGACGACGTACTGCTCGCCCACTTTCTGCGCATAGCGCTCCACGACTTGCTGACACAACGCCACGATTTCTTCGACCCATTCCACGCCAACCCGCCACGAAACCACCACCTGCAAGTTCGGCGGCCGCTGATCGATGGCCAGCAAGGTCAATTCCCCACGCGCCAATTCTTCGGCCACCAGCACCGGCGGTAGCGCGCCAATGCCGAAACCGTCCCTCAGCAATCGGGTAATCGCCGACACTGAATTCACACAGTTCAGCCGTGGCGCCATGACCCCGTTGGCCTGCATCAGGCTCAAGATATCCTGATGAGGATGGGAGTTTTTCGAATAGGTGATGATCCGCTCCCGCGCCAGATCGGCGACACCTGAATACTCGCGGTTGTAGATGGAATTGCTGGCGACGATCCAGCCCATCGGATGACTGGCCAGCTCCAGACTACGTACGCTTTCCTGGCGCAGCAGGTCGGTTTGCAGGATCAGATCGAGAAAACCTTTTTGCAGCTGATCGCAGAGGTTGAGCGCGGTATCGGCCACCAGTTCGATTTCCACTAGCGGGTAGTGATCCATCATCTGCGCCACCAACGGGCTGAGCCAGGTGTGGATCACGGTATCCATGACGCCGATCCGGACCCGCCCGACCTTACTCGAACGCGTCTCGATCGACTGCTTGAGCGCCTGCATTGTGTCCATCATCTGCTCGGCATATTCGAGCACCTTCAGGCCTTCGGGCGTCAGGCTCACGCCGCGAGAATCACGCAGGAACAGCTTCACCCCGAGCTCGCCTTCGAGCACGGCAATGCGGCTGGAAATCGACGCCTGGGTGGTGAAGAGTTTGTCTGCCGTCAGGCGGAAACTCTTGAGGCGGGCGACCCAGACAAAGGTCTCGAGAAACTTCAGGTTCATGGGATCAGCTCTTGGGGCTTAGCCCGTCGGATAAGGTTTTCTTATGTCTAGGGCGGGTTTTTATTAGTTGGACGCAGCAGGGCCAGCAGCCCAAAAATCGGCACATCCGGTTCCCACGATAGGCGTCGTCGGGGCTCAGAACAATACCAATAAAATTTGCACGGAGACTTGCCATGAGTGCGCCCGACACCCTCATTCCCAAAGCCACGGCTCGCCCGGGACCCTTCGATTGGTACCACAACATCAATAAGCAGGAACGTCGTACGTTCTGGAGCTGCAAGATCGGCTATGGCCTGGACGGCATGGACACCCAGATGCTCAGCTTCGTGGTGCCGACCCTGATTGCCATGTGGGGCATCACCACTGGCGAAGCCGGGCTGATTCACACCAGCACCCTGATCGCTTCGGCTATCGGTGGCTGGGTGGCGGGGATTCTCTCTGACCGCATCGGCCGGGTGCGCACCCTGCAACTGACGGTGCTCTGGTTCGCCTTCTTCACCTTCCTCTGCGGCTTTGCCCAGAACTACGAACAACTGTTGATCAGCCGCACGTTGATGGGCTTTGGTTTCGGCGGTGAATGGACCGCTGGCGCGGTGTTGATGGGCGAAGTGATTCGTGCCAAGGACCGTGGCAAAGCTGTTGGTATGGTGCAATCGGGTTGGGCGTTGGGTTGGGGGCTGACAGCGATTCTGTATGCGCTGCTATTTTCGGTTTTGCCGCCGGAAGACGCCTGGCGAGCATTGTTCATCCTTGGCATCGTGCCGGCGATTTTTGTGATCTTCGTCCGTCGCCTGGTCAAGGACCCGGAAATCTACCGCGAAGCCAAAGCCAAGGAAGAGCCAAGCAACCCGGCCAAGTTCTACGAGATTTTTGCCCCGGGCATCCTTTTCACCACGATCCGCGCTTCGATCCTGACCACCGGCGCGCTCGGCGGTTACTACGCGATCACTTCCTGGCTGCCGACGTTTCTGAAAAACGAACGGGGCTTGAGCGTACTCGGCACCGGTGGTTATCTGGCGATGGTGATCGTCGGGTCCTACATCGGGTACGTGATCAGCGCGTATTTGACTGACATCCTCGGTCGTAAAAAGAATTTCATTCTGTTCGCGGTCGGCTCGTTCACCATTGTTCTGCTGTACACCCAATTGCCGGTCAGCAACGGCGTGATGCTCTGGCTGGGTTTCCCCCTGGGCTTCTTCGCTTCGGGGATCTTCAGCGGCATGGGCGCGTTTTTGACTGAGCTGTTTCCGACGCGGATACGTGGCTCGGGCCAAGGTTTTTGCTACAACATCGGTCGGGCATTGGCGGCGTTGTTCCCGCTGTTGATCGGCTTGCTCAGCCAGAAGGTGCCACTGAGTGTGGGAATCGGGGCCTTCGCGGCGGTGTCCTACGGGGTAGTGATCCTGGCGGCCCTGAGCCTGCCGGAAACCCGTGGCAAGCAACTCGACGCTCAATAACCGAATATCCGGTAACTGATAATCTGAGGGGCATATGTCCTTCAGCTAAGAAGATAAAAGCCTACAGGAGTGTTCACCGTGAACCGCCTGCTATTGAACTGCGACATCGGCGAGAGTTTCGGTAACTGGACCATGGGTCTGGACGCCGAGGTCATGCCCTTCATCGACTGCGCCAACATCGCTTGTGGCTTCCACGCCGGCGACCCGAGCATCATGCGCAAGACCGTCAGCCTGGCTCTGGGCCACGGCGTGCAGATTGGTGCTCATCCGGCCTATCAGGATCTGGTGGGGTTCGGTCGCCGATCCATGGCTTACACCGCCCAGGAACTGCAGGACCTGTTGCATTACCAGATCGGCGCCCTCGACGGCATTTGCCGGGCGCAGGGCGGGCGGGTGAGTTACGTCAAACCCCACGGCGCGATGTACAACGACATGATGGCCAACCCGGCGCAACTGCGCGCGGTGATTCAGGCCGTGGCAGCCTATGATCGGAGCTTGCCGTTGATGCTGATGGCGACCCGCGACAACAGTGCCGCGCAGCAACTTGGCGATGAATATGGCGTGACATTGTGGTTTGAAGCCTTCGCCGATCGCGCTTACGACAGCGCAGGCAGGCTGGTTTCGCGGCAACTGCCGGGAGCCGTGCATCACGATCCCGAGAAAATCATCGAACAGGCGTTGATCATTGCTCGCGGTGACAATCTTACGGCCAGCGATGGCAGCGCCTTGCATCTGCAGGCCAACACCTTGTGCGTACACGGCGATAACGCCAGTTCGGTGGCCGCCGTGCAGCGCATTCGCGAAGCCTTGAATCAGCAGAGTGCATCATGAAACCACGGGTGGAAGTGGTGGCGCTGGATTGCCTGATGGTGCGTCTGTTCGATGAAATCAGCGAAGCCAACATGCCGTGGATGCTCGCCGCCAGCGAGCGTCTGCGAGAGGCGTTCGCCAGCCATTTGATCGATCTGGTGCCGTCCTATACGACGTTGATGGTGCATTACGATTTGATGGCGCTGAATCCGGCCCAGGCGCGGGAATTGATCGCTGAAGCCTTGATCGATCTGTCCCCCAACGCTCGCACTAGTGGTAAATGCCATGTGTTGCCGGTCTGGTATGACCTGAGTGTCGGTCCGGAACTGACGTTGCTGTCTCAGCGCAGTGGATTAACGGTGGAAGAGGTGATCCACCGCCACAGCGGTCGCGAGTACCAAGTGTTCGCGTTAGGCTTCGCGCCGGGGTTTGCCTTCATGGGATTGGTAGAGGAAATATTGGCTGCACCGCGTATGAATACTCCGCGCAAAAAAGTGGCTGCCGGCAGTGTTGGTATCGCCGAACGCCAGACGGCGGCTTATCCGGTGGTGTCTCCCGGCGGCTGGAACCTGATCGGCCGCACCCCGGCCAAATTGTTCGACCGCGAGCGCGACGGCTACAGCCTTATGCAACCGGGCGACACCGTGCGCTTCGAAGCGGTCAGCCATGCCGAGTTCATCAATCTGGGCGGTGATGACACGCCGTTGGAGGCCCTGGCATGAGCCGACTGACGATTGAAGCAAGTACACCGCTGTGCCTGTTGCAGGACGCCGGGCGATTTGGCGTGCGGCATCTGGGCGTGACCCAGGGCGGGGCGGCGGATTGGCGATCGATGTCGTGGGCCAATTGGTTGCTGGGCAATGGGCTGGATGCATCGGTGATCGAAATCACTCTCGGCGGGTTTACGGTCGTTGCCCAGGAAGATTGCGTGCTGGCGTTGGCCGGAGCGGATCTGGGGGCGCAGGTGGATGGCGAGGCATTGGCACCGTGGCGCAGTTTCAGGCTGAACAAGGGTCAGCAATTGCAATTCACTCAACCGCTGCTTGGCGCTCGGGCTTATTTGGCGGCCCCCGGCGGATTTGATGCGCCAAAGGTGTTGGGCAGTAGCGCAACGGTGGTCCGTGAGGAGCTCGGTGGGCTGGATGGCATGGGTCGGGCGTTGGCCAAAGATGCGCAGTTGAGCTATTCGGGGAGCTCGCTGTTACTGCTGCGGGCGCTGGCGCCCGAACAAGTGCCGAATTTCAAACTCAATGCGCCGCTGGACTTGGTGCTCGGTGCACAGATCGGCGAGTTCAGCGGGCAGAGTCTGTTCGATGCGTTCAACAGCGTCTGGACCCTCGACAGCCGCGCCGACCGGATGGGTATTCGTCTGCTTGGAACGGCGTTGCAGTATCAGGGCAAGCCGATGATTTCCGAAGGCATCCCACTGGGCGCGGTCCAGGTGCCACCGGACGGGCAGCCGATTGTGCTGCTCAATGATCGGCAGACCATTGGCGGGTATCCGCGGTTGGGGGCGTTGACGCCGTTGGCATTGGCGCGATTGGCGCAGTGTCTGCCGGGGGCGAAGGTGCGGTTGAAGCCGGTGGTGCAGGACGTCGCGCATCGGGAACACGTTGAGTATTTTCGGCGGTTTTAGGCCGCTAAAGCATCGCGGGCAAGCCCGCTCCCACAGGGTAGATGGTGCTCACAAAATGTGCGAACGACGCTAATCCTTGTGGGAGCGGGCTTGCCCGCGATGGTCTCAGTCCAGACAACAGAGATTACTTGGACAAAAACCGCATCCCTTCCTCCAACCCCCGCAACGTCAGCGGATACATCTGGTCATCAATCAAATCCCGCACGATATTGGTCGACGAGGTATAGCCCCAGGTGTCTTTCGGGTACGGGTTGATCCAGATGAGCTTCTTGTACTTTTCCTTGAAGCGCTGCATCCACACGTAACCGGCTTCTTCGTTCCAGTGCTCGACGCTGCCGCCAGCCTGGGTGATTTCATAGGGCGCCATGGCGGCGTCGCCGATGAAGATCACTTTGTAGTCGGCGCCGTACTTGTGCAGCAGGTCGTGGGTGGCGGTGCGCTCGGAGGTACGGCGCATGTTGTTCTTCCACACCGATTCATAAATAAAGTTGTGGAAGTAGAAGTACTCCAGATGCTTGAACTCGGTCTTGCAGGCCGAGAACAGTTCTTCGCAGATCTTCACGTGGGCGTCCATCGAGCCGCCGATGTCGAACAGCAGCAACAACTTGACGGTGTTGCGGCGCTCCGGACGCATCTGGATGTTCAGCAGCCCGGCATCGCGCGCGGTATGGTCGATGGTGCCGTCGATGTCGAGTTCTTCCGCCGCGCCCTGACGGGCGAATTTACGCAGGCGACGCAGGGCGACCTTGATGTTGCGTGTGCCCAGTTCGACCGAATCGTCGAGGTTCTTGTACTCGCGCTGATCCCAGACTTTGACCGCTTTACCTTGACGCTTGCCGGCATCGCCGACCCGAATGCCTTCCGGGTTGAAGCCTCCGGAGCCAAACGGGCTGGTGCCGCCGGTGCCGATCCACTTGTTGCCGCCGGCATGGCGTTCTTTCTGTTCTTCCAGGCGCTTTTTGAACTCTTCAATCAGCTTGTCCAGCCCACCCAGGGACTGGATCGCGGCCCGCTCTTCATCGGTCAGGGAACGCTCGAATTCCTTGCGCAGCCAGTCTTCTGGAATCAATGCCTGAAGGTGATCGTCGAGCTTTTCCAGGCCATTGAAGTAGGCACCGAACGCCCGGTCGAACTTGTCGAAATGCTTTTCGTCCTTCACCAGAATCGCCCGCGACAAGTAATAGAACTCGTCCATGTCGGCGAAGGTCACGCGCTGTTTCAGCGCGTTGATCAGGTCCAGCAGCTCACGCACCGAGACCGGCACCTTGGCTGCACGCATTTCATTGAACAGGTTGAGCAGCATGGCAATCGCCTCTCTCTATCGGGGCTTAGCGAGTGCCGCGACGGCTCATGAACGCCAGGCGCTCAAGCAATTGCACGTCTTGTTCGTTCTTAACCAGGGCGCCTGCCAGTGGCGGAATGGCCTTGGTCGGATCGCGCTCGCGCAGCACCGCTTCGCCGATGTTGTCGGCCATCAAGAGTTTCAGCCAGTCCACCAGTTCGGAGGTCGATGGCTTCTTCTTCAGGCCCGGCACTTTGCGTACATCGAAGAACACGTCCAACGCTTCGCTGACCAGGTCTTTCTTGATATTCGGGTAGTGCACGTCGACGATCCGTTGCATCGTGACGCGATCCGGGAAGGCGATGTAGTGAAAGAAGCAGCGGCGCAGGAAGGCGTCCGGCAGCTCTTTCTCGTTGTTGGAGGTAATGATGATGATCGGGCGCTTCTTGGCCTTGATGGTCTCGTCGATCTCGTAAACGTAGAACTCCATCTTGTCGAGTTCTTGCAGCAGGTCGTTAGGAAACTCGATGTCGGCCTTGTCGATTTCGTCGATCAGCAGAATCACCCGCTCTTCGGACTCGAAAGCTTCCCAGAGCTTGCCCTTTTTCAGGTAGTTGCGAACGTCGTGGACCTTCTCCGTACCCAGCTGCGAGTCCCGCAGGCGACTGACCGCGTCGTACTCGTACAAACCTTGATGTGCCTTGGTGGTGGACTTGATGTGCCAGGTAATCAACTTGGCGCCGAAGGACTCGGCCAGTTGCTCGGCGAGCATGGTTTTGCCGGTGCCTGGCTCGCCCTTGACCAGCAGTGGCCGCTCCAGGGTGATGGCGGCGTTGACCGCCAGCTTCAGGTCATCGGTGGCGACGTAGGCCTGGGTGCCTTCGAACTTCATCTGCTAATCCTCGAACGGTAACGCCGACCTGAACGAGGCAGGGCGGGGCGCGATAAATTGTCAGGCTCGACTATAACGCGCTGCCCGGTCGACTGTGAACGCAGACGACTTATTCAGTCTCTGAATGGGGCGTCACATCTTGACTCAGTCCGTATCCGGCTTGGGTCGTTCGTACTGGGCATTGAATGCCTGGATGAAACCATTACGCAAAATCTGCAAAAAAGCCTCGAATGCGCTGATATCTCGCTGATGCACGCTGCCTTTGAGCTGGACGCGAGTGGCGAACTGGTTTTTCGGTTGATTCTTCAACACATTCTCGGTGCCACCGACGAGTGCTTCCCAGATGGAGCGAAAAATCCCTTTGTCTTTGTTCTCCACGTCCTGTTGCCAATTGAATACATCGACGTCCCGCAATAGCGGCTTGATGTAGCCAGTGAGTTGGCCCTTGTTGGCTTCGGCTTCAATGACCACGTCACCATGGCCGGAATTGAAGTCGAACTTGCCGTAAGCCGAGGCGAAGTCGTTCATACGTTTAAGTTCAAGGTTCTTGGCGCGCAGGCGGAATTCGAAGTCTTCGAAATTGCTAAATGGATCAAAGGTCGCCAGGGTTTCCAGCGGTGCATGCCCCAGCAACAGCGCTTTGCCGTCGAAACGGGCGTCGCGCTTGCCTTTGGTGTCGACTACGTTGGTCAGGTTGTAAATGCTGGCGTTAACCTGGGTGGCATTCATGTTCACCGGCGGTTTTGAATTGAAGTTTCGAAAGGTGACCCGCCCATCGTTGATCCGCACTTCGTTCAGGGTTATCGGCAGCAATTTTTCCAATTGTGCCCGCCAGTCGGTGCCCTGACCGGTCTGGGAGTTTTTCTTGGTGGCACCGTCGACGAAATTCACCTCGGGTTTGTCGAACTGCGCCTCGGCCACCACGGCATGGTCGTACCAGAGCGAGTGCCAGCTGACGGAGAGGTCAATCAAGGGTGCGTTGACGAAAGGCACGGGGACCTTGCCATTGACCTTGACGATTTTCAGTCCGTTGATTTTGTAGGCCCCGCGCCACAGGGCCAGGTCTACATCGGTAATCTGCCCGCTGTAGTCACCCATGTCCGCCAGTTTCTCGTTGAGGTAATCGCGCACCATGTAGGGCAGGGCAATGTGCAGGGCAACCAGCAGCACAACAAGGCCGGCGAGGGTCCACAGGGGCCAACTGTATCGACGCTTCATGGCGGCAAATCTCTGGCGGTATAAAGCGATTGACTGCGGGGCTAAGCGGACGTTCGACTGACTGGACGACCACGGGTAACAGGCATACCTTGGACAGCTAATTCAACGCTGTATAAGGACCCAGCCATGAGCCGTATTTATGCTGACAACGCCCATTCCATTGGCAATACGCCGCTGGTGCAAATCAACCGTATCGCCCCGCGCGGTGTCACCATCCTGGCCAAGATCGAAGGGCGCAATCCTGGTTATTCGGTCAAGTGCCGGATCGGCGCGAACATGATCTGGGAGGCCGAAAGCAGCGGTAAACTCAAGCCCGGCATGACCATCATCGAACCGACTTCGGGCAATACCGGCATCGGCCTGGCGTTCGTTGCCGCCGCCCGCGGGTACCGGCTGGTACTGACCATGCCCGCATCCATGAGCATCGAACGACGCAAGGTGCTCAAAGCCCTTGGCGCCGAACTGGTGTTGACGGAACCGGCCAAAGGCATGAAAGGCGCAATCGAGAAGGCTGCCGAAATCCTCGCCAGTGATCCATCGACCTACTTCATGCCTGCGCAATTCGAAAACCCGGCCAACCCGGCCATCCACGAAAAAACCACCGGGCCGGAAATCTGGAACGACACCGACGGCGCAGTCGACGTCTTGGTGGCGGGTGTCGGAACAGGTGGAACCATTACCGGGGTTTCGCGGTATATCAAGAATACCCAGGGCAAGCCGATAATCTCGGTGGCGGTGGAGCCAGTATTGTCGCCAGTCATCACTCAGGCGAGGGCTGGGGATGAGATCAAGCCCCTTGCCCCCCACAAAATCCAGGGCATCGGCGCTGGTTTTGTACCGAAGAACCTGGATCTGTCGATGGTCGATCGGGTGGAGCTGGTCAGCGACGATGAGTCCAAGGCGATGGCCCTGCGGCTGATGCAGGAAGAAGGGATTTTGAGCGGTATCTCGTGCGGCGCCGCCATGGCGGTGGCTGTGCGACTGGCTGAAACCCCGGAAATGCAGGGCAAGACCATCGTGGTGATCCTGCCCGACTCTGGCGAACGCTACCTGTCGAGCATGCTGTTCAGTGATCTGTTTACCGAACAGGAGAATCAGCAGTAAGAGCTACCGAAGGTTCGGTCCGCGTTCGGACGATCTTTTGATCTTGTTTTTGATTCTCGTGTGAAAGGGGGGTGATTCAGGTCAGCCCCCGTTCAGGAACCTTGTGTTAATAAGGGTTTATTGCGTAATCCTTAACACTGAATGTTGAGTTATGCGGGTTTTTCCCGAGGCCGGTAGTGTTTATCATGGCCGATTGCCACGTCGGGTAAATGGCGTTGTGCAAAGTTACCTACTATCAAGGAGTTGTAGATGAGCTTTTCCTTTGTCGCGAAGGCTTCGGTGTTGTTGCTGTTCCTCGGCAGCACGCTCTATGTGCACTTGCGTGGCAAGGCGCGTTTGCCGGTCCTGCGCCAGTTCGTCAACCACTCGGCTCTGTTTGCACCTTATAACGCCCTGATGTACCTGTTCTCCGGCGTGCCATCCAAACCCTACCTGGACCGCAGCAAGTTCCCCGAACTGGATGTGCTCAGGGATAACTGGGAAGTTATCCGCGACGAAGCCATACACTTGTTCGACGAGGGTTACATTCGCGCCGCCGAAAAGAACACCGACGCCGGTTTTGGTTCGTTCTTCAAGAAGGGCTGGAAGCGTTTCTACCTCAAGTGGTACGACAAACCGCTGCCATCGGCCGAAGCCTTGTGCCCGAAAACCGTGGCGTTGGTCAGCAGTATTCCCAACGTCAAAGGCGCCATGTTCGCGCTGCTACCGGGTGGCAGTCACCTCAATCCGCATCGCGACCCGTTCGCCGGTTCCCTGCGTTATCACCTGGGGCTGTCGACACCGAACTCCGATCATTGCCGCATCTTCGTCGACGGTCAGGTTTATGCCTGGCGTGATGGCGAAGATGTGATGTTCGATGAAACCTACGTGCACTGGGTCAAGAATGAAACCGAGCAAACCCGGGTCATCCTGTTCTGCGATATCGAGCGACCGCTGAGCAATCGCCTCATGACCCGCATCAACCGCTCGATCAGCGGCTTTCTGGGGCGCGCCACTGCACCCCAGAACCTTGATGATGAACGCGTTGGCGGGATCAACCAGGCCTACGCCTGGAGCAAGAACTTCAGCGACAAATTCAGCGGTATGGTCAAACAGTGGAAGCGTCGTAACCCCAAGGCCTACCGTGTACTGCGGCCGGTGCTGGCCGTGGTGGTGTTGACGTTGTTGGGGTATTGGTTGTTTGGTTGAGGCCTCAGGCCTATTCCCCGGGTTCTTTCGTCAAGTCATTGCAATCCCTGTCGAGCGCTGGTTATAGTCGGCCCTCTGTGGTTTCCTGAACCACTCTTTCACTCATCAAAAAAGATCAGCCCATGCCAGCTTCCCCCATCAACGCGGTAGTCGATTCAGCGGTCAACGCTGGCGTCGTGCCGTGCGGGAATCAACAGCCTGCGCAGATCAGTCATTACCCCCCACCTGTCAGTAGCACGCCGGTGTGCGCAGTCGTATCACCGCCAGGCGTTGGCTTTTCGGGCTGATCAGCTTTTTTCTGCTGTTCCCGTGCCCATCTGAAAAGCGCCTGAAAAAACTACTGAATTTCAGCTTCGGCTGAGTTGGCTTTTTGCCTGACTACAGGTGGTATTCATGTTTGTCCTTTCGAAAAAATCCGCGCTCGCGGCGGCGTCCACGAGCCTGTTCGTTTTGCTGTGGAGCAGCGGCGCGATCTTCTCCAAATGGGGCCTGGCCCACGCATCACCCTTCGCTTTTTTGCTGATTCGTTTCGCCATTGCCTTGTGCGGGCTGGTGCTGTTGATGCCGTTGCTCAAGCTGAAACTACCCAAGGGCGGCAAGCCGATGTTGTATGCGATGGCCACGGGCGTGGTGTTGCTGGGGGCTTATCAGATTTTCTATCTGCTGGCCCTGGACCTGAAGGTCACTCCCGGCATGATGGCAACCATCATGGGCGTTCAACCGATTCTCACCGTAGTGATCATGGAGCGGCACCGATCAATAAGCCGGATGTTCGGTCTGGCGCTAGGCCTGGCGGGGTTGATCATGGTGGTTTACCAGGGCATCGGTTTGGCCGGCATGTCGTTGGCCGGGATGCTCTTCGGTCTGTTGGCGCTGGCGAGCATGACCTTCGGCTCGATCATGCAGAAACGCATCACCGATAATCCCCTCGGCACGCTGCCGGTGCAGTATCTGGCGGGATTGTTGCTCTGCGGGATCTTCGTACCGTTCCAGCCGTTTCATGTTGAACACAGCACAGGGTTCATCGTGCCGGTGTTGTGGATGGGGTTGGTGGTATCAGTGCTGGCGACGCTGCTGCTGTATCGGCTGATTGCACGAGGCAATCTGGTAAATGTCACTAGCCTGTTTTACCTGGTGCCGGCAGTAACGGCGGTCATGGACTACCTGATTTTTGGCAACCGTCTGGCGGCATTGAGCATGCTCGGCATGCTGCTGATCATCATTGGTCTGATGTTCGTCTTCCGCAAAACTGCTTGAAACAAAACAAGCCCGGAACATTGCTCCGGGCACCGTTCCCACATTGGATCTTCGTCGTGACACCGATCCATTGTGGGAGCGAGCTTGCTCGCGATGGCATTGTCAGCAGCACTACCGAGCAGCCACCTCAGCCGTCTTCACCACCGCCGGCTTCAACACCAACCACAACGCCACCGCTATCAACACCCCGCCATAAAGATGCGCCATCGACAACGGCTCATCCAGCAGCAGCGCCCCCCACAACACCCCGAACGGCGGGATCATGAAGGTCACGGTCATGGATTTCACCGGGCCAACCGAAGTCAGTAAACGGAAGTAAATAATGTAGGCAAAGGCCGTGCACACCAAACCCAACCCCAGCAACGACAACCAGACATTCCAGCCGCCCCAGCTCGCCGGCGGCTGGCTGATCACGTTGTAGCCAAACAACGGCAGCAACAACAACGTCGCGCCGAGCATGCTGCCCAGCGCCGAAAGGCGACTGTCGAGGCCGCCGGCATGGTCGAGCCAGCGCCGGGCGAGGAACCCGGCAAAGCCATAGCAGGTGGTGGCCATCAGGCACGCGAGTGCGCCCATCAGCAGTTCCAGGTTGAACGCCACCGGCCCGGCCCGGGTGAGGATGCCGACGCCGAACAGGCCGAGAAATACCCCGCCCAACTTGGCGGCGGTGAGTTTTTCATGGAAGAACAGCCCACCGATCAATACCCCCATCAAAGGCGTGGTGGCGTTGAAAATCGCCGAGTAACCGGCCGGCAGCACTTGGGCGGCCACGGAATAGAGGGTTGCCGGGATCCCTGAGTTGATCATCCCGAGCAGCATCACCGTCTTGAGCTTGCCTTTGAAATCCCAGCTGATGCGCATCAGCCCAAGGATCACCAGCAGCCCGACGGCGGCAATCGACACGCGAAAAAAAGCAGTGGGGATTGTGCCAATCACTGGGGCAATAACGCGCATGAACAGAAAGCTCGCACCCCAAATGGCGGCAAGCGACAACATACGCAGGATATCGACGGGGTTCACAGCACTTTCCTTCCTTGATTGGCGCGCAAGTGTCGCGCCAGTCAGGGTACAAGGCAATGGTTGCGTTGCGTCACACAGGGCCACTAAGCTCAGGCTCCAACGACAAGAACAGCCGCCGAGGTTTTACCTATGCCGCAGCAATGGCCAGCCGCCGACATCGCCCGAATGATCCTCGATGGCTTTGACGATTACCGCGAGCATTTCCGTCAGATCACCGACGGCGCTCGAGCCCGTTTCGAGCAGGCCCAATGGCAAGAGACGCAAGTTGCGTCGGCGGCGCGAATCAACCTCTACGAAGAAAAGGTCGGCGAAACGGTAGGGCGCTTGCATGCGTCGTTCGAGACCGATGTGCTGATGGACGTCAGCAACTGGCCGCTGGTCAAAAGCGCTTACATCAGCCTGATCGACCTGCGCTTCGACGATGAACTGTCCGAGACCTGGTACAACTCGATTTTCTGCGGGCTGTTCAGCCATGACCTGATCAGCGACGGCTGCATGTTCATCCACACCACGCGGCCGAGCCTGCGCCGCGCCCGGGCCGCGCAAACCCGCACCTACAAGCCGCAGGGGCAGTTGGCCGGCATGCTCACGAGCATCTTTGCCGACTACCGCTTCAGCGAAGATTACGCCGATCTGGCCGGCGACCTGCGCCGCCTCGAAGCGCAGTTGCGCGAGAACCTGCCGGATTGGGTCTGCAAGGACCCGGAGCTGAGCGTCGAGCTGTTTTCCTCGGTGCTTTACCGCAACAAGGGCGCCTATCTGGTGGGGCGCATTTACACCCAGGACGAGCAGTGGCCGCTGGTGATTCCGCTGCTGCACCGCGAAGGCCGGGGCATCCAGATCGATGCGCTGATCACCGACGAGGCGGAGGTGTCGATCATCTTCTCCTTCACCCGATCGTACTTCATGGTCGATGTGCCGGTGCCGGCGGAATTCATCGGCTTTCTCAAACGCATCCTGCCGGGCAAGCATATTGCCGAGCTGTACACATCGATCGGTTTCTACAAGCATGGCAAGTCCGAGTTTTACCGGGCGCTGATCAATCACCTGGCCAACACCGACGATCAGTTCATCATGGCCCCCGGCGTGCGCGGCATGGTCATGAGCGTGTTTACCCTGCCGGGCTTCAACACGGTCTTCAAGATCATCAAGGACCGCTTCTCACCGTCGAAAAACGTCGACCGCGCTACGGTGATCGAAAAGTATCGCCTGGTGAAAAGCGTCGACCGGGTCGGGCGCATGGCTGATACCCAGGAGTTCGCCGACTTCCGATTCCCGTTGAGCAAGTTCGAGCCAGCATGCCTGGAAGAGTTGCTCGAAGTGGCCGCGTCCACGGTATCCCTGGAAGGTGACACGGTACTGATTCGCCACTGCTGGACCGAACGCCGGATGACACCGTTGAACCTTTATCTGGAACACGCCAACGATGCGCAGGTTCGCGAGGCGCTGGAGGATTACGGCCTGGCGATCAAGCAACTGGCGGCGGCGAACATTTTTCCCGGTGACATGTTGCTGAAGAATTTTGGCGTCACCCGTCACGGTCGGGTGGTGTTTTATGACTACGACGAGATCTGCTTCCTGACTGAAGCCAACTTCCGCCACATCCCGCAACCGCGTACACCGGAAGACGAAATGGCCTCCGAACCGTGGTACTCGATCGGGCCACTGGATGTATTCCCCGAGGAGTTTCCACCGTTTTTGTTTGCTGATTCGGGGCAACGAAAGTTGTTCGATCAGTTGCACGGTGAGTTGTACAACGCTGATTACTGGAAGAGTTTGCAGGAGGCTATTCGGGCGGGGAAGGTGATTGATGTGTTTCCGTATCGGCGCAAGGGCCTCGATAACGAATAACACCACCCCCTCTGGTAGGAGCTGTGTAGGAGCTGTCGAGTGAAACGAGGCTGCGATCTTTTGATCTTGTCTTTAAAAATCAAAATCAAAAGATCGCAGCCTCGTTTCACTCGACAGCTCCTACACAGCCCCACACAGCTCTTACAGTAGAACCACCCGCAATCCCTGCCAAATCTGCGACAATCCGCCCCCTGCGCCACTAGACGACTTTTGCGTACCTGATGACTGACGAATCGCCTTCAATCGACAAACTGCTGAAAAACCTCGATCACGCCATGCTCGCCGACCGCCACCGGCTGCGGCGGCAGTTGCTTGAGCTGCGCAAGAAACCTGACGAGGCCAAACTGGCCCAGTGGGTGACGCGCACGCAGACGTCTTGTGATCAGGTGTTGGCGCGGCGCGCCAGCCTGCCGGTGATTCGTTACGACGACAGCCTGCCGATCGCCGCCAAGCGCGACGAAATCAAAGAGGCGCTGCTCAAGCATCAGGTGCTGATCATTGCCGGCGAAACCGGGTCGGGTAAAACCACCCAGTTGCCGAAGATCTGCCTGGAAATCGGTCGCGGCCAGCACGGCCTGATCGGCCACACCCAGCCCCGTCGAATCGCCGCCCGCAGCGTAGCGAGCCGGGTTGCTGAAGAATTGGCGACGCCGTTGGGCGCGCTGGTCGGCTATCAGGTGCGGTTCGAGGATCAGAGCGATTCCAACACCCTGATCAAACTGATGACCGACGGCATCCTGCTGGCGGAAACCCAGAACGACCGCTACCTCGAACGCTACGACACGATCATCGTCGACGAAGCCCACGAACGCAGCCTGAACATCGACTTCCTGCTCGGTTACCTGAAAACCCTGCTGCCGCGCCGTCCGGACCTGAAAGTCATCATCACTTCGGCGACCATCGACCTGGAGCGTTTTTCCAAGCATTTCGACGATGCGCCGATTGTCGAAGTCTCCGGCCGTACCTTCCCGGTGGAAACCTGGTATCGCCCGCTGACCCTGGAGCAGGATGAGGAGGGCAACCGTGTCGAGGATGACTTGACCGTGGACCAGGCGATCCTCGCTACCCTCGACGAAATTGCCGCGTTCGAACGCAGCGAGCGCAAGAGCCCAGGCGACGTGTTGGTGTTCCTGCCGGGCGAGCGTGAGATTCGCGACGCCGCCGACATGCTGCGCAAGGCCCAGCTCAAACACACCGAAATTCTGCCGTTGTACGCGCGACTGTCGCCGGCCGAGCAGCAGCGGATTTTCCAGTCGCACCCTGGGCGTCGCGTGGTACTGGCGACCAACGTCGCCGAAACCTCGCTGACGGTGCCAGGCATTCGTTATGTGATCGACAGCGGCACCGCGCGCATCAGCCGCTACAGCTACCGCGCCAAGGTTCAGCGCCTGCCCATCGAAGCGATTTCCCAGGCCAGCGCCAACCAGCGTAAAGGCCGTTGCGGGCGGGTCGAACCGGGCATTTGCATCCGCCTCTACAGCGAAGAAGATTTCATCGGTCGCCCGGAATTCACCGACCCGGAAATCCTCCGTACCAACCTCGCAGCAGTCATTCTGCAGATGCTTCATCTGCGCCTCGGCGAGATCACCGATTTCCCGTTTATCGAGCCGCCTGACGGCAAAGCCATCAGCGACGGTTTCAACCTGCTGCAAGAACTCTCGGCGGTGGACCGCAACAGTCAGCTGACGCCGCTCGGTCGCCAACTGGCGCGGCTGCCGGTGGACCCGCGCATGGGCCGCATGCTGCTGGAAGCGGCGAAACTTGGCAGCTTGCAGGAAGTGCTGATCGTCGCCAGTGCCATGTCGATTCAGGACCCGCGCGAACGTCCGCCGGAGCGTCAGCAAGCCGCCGATCAAGCCCACGCCCAGTGGAAAGACGTGGACTCGGACTTCGCCGGGCTGGTCAATCTGTGGCGTGGCTTCGAAGAACAACGTCAGGCCCTGACGGCCAGTCCGCTGCGCAATTGGTGCCGCAAGAACTTCCTCAATTACCTGCGCCTGCGCGAGTGGCGCGACTCCCATCGACAGTTGAGTCTGATCTGCCGCGACATGCAGTTGAGCCTCAACAAAGAGCCGGCGGATTACCCGAAACTGCACAAAGCCGTGCTCTCCGGATTGCTCAGCCAGATCGGCCAGAAAACCGAAGACGGCGATTACCTCGGTGCTCGTCAGCGGCGCTTCTGGATTCACCCGTCATCCGGCCTGGGCAAGAAGCGTCCGCAATGGCTGATGACCGCCGAACTGGTGGAAACCACCAAGCTTTACGCACGGATGGTCGCCAAGATCGACGCTGACTGGATCGAGCCGCTGGCCGGGCACCTGATCAAGAAAAACCACTTCGAACCCCACTGGGAGAAGAAGCGCGGTCAGGTCGTGGCTTTCGAGCAAATCACCCTGTTCGGGTTGATCGTGGTCGGTCGTCGGCCGGTGCATTACGGCCCAATCGATCCCGTGGTTTCTCGTGAGTTTTTCATTCGCGAAGGCCTGGTGCGCGGCGAGATTCAATCCAAAGCCAAGTGCCTGACGGCCAACCAGCAACTGCTGGAACAGCTCGACGAACTGGAAGCCAAGGCGCGTCGCCGCGACATCCTCGCCGATGAAGAAACCTTGTTCGCCTTCTACGATGCGCGACTGCCAGCAGAGATTCACCAGACCGCGACTTTCGATAGCTGGTACCGGGTCAACAGTCAGAAAGACTCACAGCTGCTGATCATGCGCGAAGAAGACGTGCTGGCCCGCGAAGCCAGCGAAGTCACCGCCGCGCATTACCCGGACACCCTGCACATCGGCGATCTGGAACTGGCGCTGAGTTATCACTTCGAGCCCAACCATCCGCGTGATGGCGTGACCTTGCGCGTGCCGGCGCCGCTGTTGCCGATGCTGCCGCCGGAACGTCTGGAATGGCTGGTGCCGGGGGTGATCGAGGCCAAGTGCATTGCGCTGGTGCGCAACCTGCCCAAGGCCCTGCGCAAGAATTTCGTGCCGGTGCCGGACTTCGTCAAAGCCGCGTTGCAGCGCATCACGTTTGCCGAGGGCTCGTTGCCTTTGGCGCTGGGCCGCGAGTTGCTGCGCATGACCGGCGCGCGGGTCAGCGATGAGGCGTGGGCCGAAGCCTCGCAGCAGGTCGAAAGCCATTTGCGGATGAACCTGGAAATCGTCGATGGTCAGGGCAAGTTCCTTGGTGAAGGCCGTGACTTGGCCGAGCTGACCGCACGCTTTGCCGAGGCCAGTCAGGCTGCGTTGGCGGTGCCGCAAACGGCGAAGAGCCAACAACCGGTGGAGCCGAAAGTCTTTGCTGCCGTGGCTGAGAAAACCCAGCAGAAAATCGCCGGGCTATCGATGACGGTGTATCCGGCGCTAGTGGAAGAGGGCGGTACGGTCAAGGAAGGTCGATTCTCGACCCCGGCCGAAGCCGAGTTCCAGCATCGCCGGGCCTTGCAGCGTTTGCTGATGCAGCAACTGGCGGAACCGGCGAAGTTCCTGCGCGGCAAGTTGCCGGGGCTGACCGAGTTGGGCCTGATGTACCGTGACATGGGGCGTGTCGACAGCCTGGTGGAAGACATTCTGCTGACCAGTCTCGACAGCTGCATTCTCGACGGCGAAGACCCATTACCACGCGATGGCGCCGGACTGGCGTCGCTGGCCGAGCGTAAACGCGGTGGCTGGACCGAGCACGCCGAACGGTTGGCCAAGTTGACGCTGGAGATTCTCAAACTGTGGCACGGCCTGCAAAAACGCTTCAAGGGCAAGATCGACCTGGCGCAAGCCGTGGCTTTGAACGACATCAAGCAGCAGCTCAGCCATCTGGTGTATCCGGGGTTCGTGCGTGAAACGCCGATGCCGTGGCTCAAGGAACTGCCGCGTTACCTCAAGGCTGTCGAGCAACGTTTCGAAAAACTCGGCGCTCAAGTGCAGAAGGACCGGGTCTGGAGCGGCGAATTGTCCGGCCTCTGGGCTCAATACCAGACCCGCGCCAACAAACACGCCCAGGAAGGCAAGCGCGATCCGCAGCTGGAACTCTATCGCTGGTGGCTGGAGGAATACCGGGTCTCGCTGTTCGCGCAGCAATTGGGGACCAAGGTACCGATCTCTGACAAGCGCTTGAACAAGCAATGGAGCCAGGTCGAGCCGTAAACCCCGATCTCCTTGATCTCCTGCGGTCTACTGTAGGAGCTGCCGAAGGCTGCGATCTTTTGATCTTTTGGTGTCGCGACAAAGAAAGATCAAAAGATCGCAGCCTTCGGCAGCTCCTACCCGGTACTGCATTACATCGCGTGCTCCAGCAAAAGGCGCCAAAAGCCAGCGTTTATGGCAAACTTCGCGCCTATAAACGCCAGTCCCGCGGTTTTGAGCCTTCACGGGCCGGGCGGATCGGAATAAAGCGATGCCAGGTTTGCGTCCGGAACCTGGAATAGACCCTTTGTGTGTTGGTACGTCGGTGCCAGCGCTTTCTGCCTGAACGGATTAGAGAAACGACCATGCATAACGTCGTCATCAGCGGCACCGGCCTGTACACCCCGGCCAACAGCATTTCCAATGAAGAGCTGGTGCAGTCTTTCAACGCTTACGTCGCGCTGTTCAACGCCGACAACGCCGAAGCCATCGCGCGCGGCGAAATCCAGGCATTGACCGAATCCAGCGCAGCGTTTATCGAAAAAGCGTCCGGCATCAAAAGCCGCTTTGTCATGGACAAGGACGGTATTCTCGATCCGCAGCGCATGGCACCACGCCTGCCAGAACGTTCCAACGACGAGTGGTCGGTGCTTTGCCAGATGGCCATCGGTGCGGCCGAACAAGCCTTGCAGCGTGCCGGCAAGACCGCCGCAGACATCGACGGTGTGATCGTCGCCTGCTCCAACCTGCAACGCGCCTACCCGGCCATTGCCATCGAAGTTCAGGAAGCGCTGGGCATTCAGGGTTTCGGTTTCGACATGAACGTCGCCTGTTCCTCGGCGACCTTCGGCATCCAGGCTGCGGCCAACAGCGTGCAACTGGGCCAGGCCCGGGCGATCCTGATGGTCAACCCGGAAGTCTGCACCGGTCACCTGAATTTCCGCGACCGCGACAGCCACTTCATCTTCGGCGACGCCGCCACTGCGGTGATCATCGAACGTGCGGATCTCGCGACGTCCAAGTACCAGTTCGACGTGGTCAGCACCAAACTGCTGACCAAGTTCTCCAACAACATCCGCAACAACTTCGGCTTCCTCAACCGCGCCGCGGAAGAGGGCATCGGTGCCCCCGACAAACTGTTCGTCCAGGAAGGCCGCAAGGTGTTCCGCGATGTCTGCCCGATGGTCGCCGAGCTGATCGTCACGCACCTGGAAGAAAACCAGCTCAACGTCAGCGACGTGAAGCGCTTCTGGTTGCACCAGGCCAACCTCAGCATGAACCACCTGATCGTCAAGAAACTGCTGGGCCGCGAAGCCACCGAAGAAGAAGCCCCGGTGATTCTCGACACCTACGCCAACACCAGTTCCGCCGGTTCGGTGATTTCGTTTCACAAGAATCAAGACGATCTGGTCAGCGGTTCGCTGGCTGTACTCAGCTCGTTCGGCGCTGGCTACTCGATCGGTAGCGTGATTCTGCGCAAGCGCTGAGTGCGCCTGATTGTGGCGAGGGGGCTTGCCCCCGTTCGGCTGCGAAGCAGTCGTAAACCAGCGCACTCGGTATAACTGATGCCGCAGATTTGGGGCGGCTTCGCCACCCAACGGGGGCGAGCCCCCTCGCCACGATGTTGTCTGATGCTGGAACATAGATGGTTCTGAAACGAGGTTTGCATGGCCGCAGCTGACGACACCCTATTGCTCAAACGCCTGCTGGCGGGCGAGCAGAGGGCTTTCAAGGAACTGGTCAGCACTTACCAGAGCGCCATGTGCGCGGTGGCTTATGCCATCGTCGGCAACCGACACGTCGACGAGGTAGTACAAGATGCCTGGCTGTCGGTGGTTCGCAATCTCGGCGGGTTCGAGGGGCGTTCGAGCCTCAAGACCTGGCTGCTGACCATCACCGCCAACTCGGCCAAAAGCCGCTACAAGCAAAACCGCCGGGAAGTCTTGCTCGATGACCTGCCGTCGCCTCACGGCACGGTCGATGACGATCGTTTTTCATCGACTGATGGTCATTGGCTGGTGGCGCCGTACGCCTGGCATCAGGACACGCCAGAGGCTCTGTTGACCGAAAACGAACTGCGCGAATGTCTGGAACATACGTTGCTCAGCCTGTCGGAACTGCAAAGCAGTGTTTTGCTGTTACGCGAACGACAAGGGCTGGAGCTGGAGGAGATCTGTAATCTTCTGGAGATCTCGCTCTCCAATGTTCGTGTGCTGCTACATCGAGCACGGTTAAAGGTCTTTGCGACCGTGGAGCATTTTGAGGAAACCGGCGAATGTTGACCTGCAAGGAACAAGTGGCGCGCTCCAGCGATTATCTCGATGGCCAGTTGAGTTTTCGTGAGCGACTGATGATGCGGCATCATTTGATGTTCTGCCCCAATTGCCGACGGTTCATTCGGCAGATGCGATTGATGCAGGCCACCCTGAAGGTGATGCCCGAGCCGCCTGTGGCTGATCTGGATGCGCTGGCTGAACGGCTTGCCAACGAGCATCTGAAGAACAAACCGTAGATTTTCCCTCTCGTAACACCCCCCTTCAGCCGCTCTAGTTTGCGGCTTGCAGCTCATCACCTGCGGCTGCTTTTCTGTTATTTCGATTCGAAGTAAAAAAGTTCCCTTGTCATAAAATCTTTATCTATCAGCAACCCGGCTGAAATACCCCGCCTCCAAGATTCCCTCCCAACACAAGCGGGCCAGACCCGCGTGTTTCCAAGCTACAGACCACCAATTAGGGGAACTCTTCGATGATCCGTAAGCACTTCGCCGGTTTTGCCGCCAGCGCATTGGCCATGGCAGTAACCGCCCAGGCTTTCGCTGGCACCGTCACCACTGATGGCGCCGATATCGTAGTAAAAACCAAGGGCGGCCTCGAAGTCGCCACTACCGATAAAGAATTCAGCTTCAAACTCGGCGGTCGCTTGCAGGCTGACTACAGCCAGTTCGATGGCGTCTACACCAGAAACGGCGATACAGCTGACGCGGCCTACATCCGTCGTGGGTTCCTGGAACTGTCTGGTGTGCTGTACACGGATTGGGCTTACACCATCAACTACGACTTCTCCCACAACAGCGGTGATTCCGACAACGGTTACTTCGACGAAGCGTCGTTGGCCTACAACGGCTTCAAACCGGTCTCGATCAAAGTCGGTCGTTTCGACCCGGATTTCGGCCTGGAAAAAGCCACCAGCTCCAAGTGGGTCACTGCGCCAGAACGCAACATGGCGTACGACATGGTCGATTGGGCGAACAGCCACCAGAATGGTCTGGGCCTGCAAGCCTCCAGCACCTTCGCTGATTCGTTCTACGCTTCCGCCGGCGTGTTCAGCAAAGACACCGACGATACCGATGGCAACAGCGTCAAACAGGTCAACGGCCGCTTTGTATTCGCGCCGATGCATGACGCCGGCAACGTGCTGCACTTCGGTGTGAACGTGGCTTCCCGTGATGTCTCCGACACGGCCTTCGATTCGCGTTATCGCACCCGCATGGGCATGCGTGGCGTGGAAACCCTCGGCGGCAACGATGCTGGCACCAACGGCAACCGTCCGGTGCTGGGCGGCAGTTCCACTTCGGCTGCCGGCTCCTATGACCGTGACGACGCTTACGGCCTGGAAGCCGCATTCGCTATGGGCCCGGCCTCGATCCAGGGTGAATACGTCGCCCGCAAAACCAAGGCCGATGCCAGCAACCTTGAAGACATCAAGGGTCACGGTTTCTACGTTCAGGGTGCCTACACCCTCACCGGCGAAGCCCGTGGCTATAAAGTCGGCAAGTTCGACGCGATCAAACCAGCCAACAAATCCATCGGCGCCTGGGAGCTGTTCTATCGTTACGACAGCCTGACCGTCGAAGACGACAACATCACCACCGCCAGCCTGACCCGCGATGTCGGCGATGCCGAAGCCCAAGTGCACACCCTGGGTGTCAACTGGTACGCCAACGAAGCGGTGAAAATCACTGGCGCCTACCTCAAGGCCAAGACGGACAACGTGACCAATGCCACGGCTGCCAGCGGCACTACCCCGGCACGTCGTACCGGTGATGACAGCGGTGACGGCTTCGTGGTCCGCGCTCAATACGTGTTCTAAATTGCAGTAAACGCTGTACGAGCTCTTTCTTCATCCGTTAAAGCTCCTCTCGTTTTAACCCCGCCTTGGCGGGGTTTTTTTTGTTTCGGGTTAGGCAATCAGATAAGCGATACTCGTCCCATCTGTAGAAAATGATGGTTGGGATGCTAATGCCGCTGCAACGTCTGGAAAGTCTGTCCGAAATCGCGCCGCACACCTGGGACGCGCTGGTACCGGAAACTCAGCCGTTTCTGCGTCATGCCTTTCTGAGCGCGCTGGAAGACAGCGGCAGCCTCGGCCCGCATTCCGGCTGGCAGCCCGAGCATCTGCTGCATGTTGAAGGCGATCGGCTGATCGCCGCGCTGCCCAGTTACCGCAAATGGCATTCCTACGGCGAATATGTGTTCGACCATGCCTGGGCCGAAGCCTGTGAGCGTGCCGGCATCGACTACTACCCCAAGTTGTTGACGGCGGTGCCCTTCAGCCCGGTCAGCGGGCCGCGATTGCTGGCGGAGACGATCGAGGACGGTTTCGAGCTCCTGCAGAGCCTGCCGGGTTATCTGGAAATCGAAGGACTTTCCAGCGCCCATATCAACTTCACCGATCCATTCACCGACGCGGCATTGGCCGAACAGCCAGGCTGGTTGCAGCGCATTGGCTGTCAGTACCACTGGCAGAATCGTGGTTATCGGGATTTTCAGGACTTCCTCGACGCCCTCAGTTCGCGCAAGCGCAAGCAAATGCGCAAGGAACGTGAGCAAGTGGCGGGGCAGGGCATCGACTTCGAATGGCTGGAAGGACGACAACTGGATCAGGCGCAGTGGGACTTTGTGTATGCCTGCTACGCCAATACCTACGCGGTGCGTCGACAATCGCCGTACCTGACGCGAGAGTTTTTCAGTCTGCTGGCCGAGCGCATGCCGGAATCGATTCGTGTGGTTTTGGCTAAACAAGGCTCACGACCGGTGGCCATGGCCTTCAGTCTGGTCGGTGGCGACAGTTTTTATGGTCGTTACTGGGGCTGCCTGGCGGAGTTCGATCGCCTGCACTTCGAGACCTGTTTCTATCAAGGCATGGACTACGCGATTGCCAACGGCTTTCAACGTTTTGACGCTGGTGCTCAGGGCGAGCACAAGTTGATTCGTGGCTTTGAACCGGTGATCACCCATTCCTGGCATTACCTGCGCCACCCGGGCTTGAAGTCGGCGGTGAAAGACTTCCTTGAGCGCGAGCGTGTCCGGGTCATGGGGTATGCAGAAGAAGCGAAGACTGCCTTGCCCTATCGACAAGGCTGATCTTCGCGTTATGTCCCTTGTTAGCTGTCCTCTTTACCCAGCCATCGATAGGTCACGCCGCCGATGACTGCACCCAGAATCGGCGCCAGCCAGAACAGCCACAGTTGTTGAATCGCCCAGCCGCCGACAATCAGCGCCGGGCCCGTACTGCGGGCCGGGTTCACCGAGGTGTTGGTGACCGGAATCGAGATCAGGTGGATCAGGGTCAGCGCCAGGCCGATGGCGATGGGCGCCAGTCCGGCCGGGGCGCGTTTGTCGGTGGAGCCGAGAATGATCAGGATGAACATGGCGGTCATCACCAGTTCACTGACAAAGCCCGCCGCCATCGAGTAGCCGCCTGGCGAGTGTTCGCCGTAGCCATTGGATGCAAGGCCGCTGGCCAGTTCGAAGCCCGGTTTGCCGCTGGCGATGAAGTACAGCAGAGCCGCTGCGATGATCCCGCCAATCACTTGGGCGATGATGTAGGCGGGCAGTTCTTTGGCAGGGAATCGTCCGCCGACCACCAGCCCGACCGAAACCGCAGGGTTGAGATGACAGCCCGAAATGTGGCCAATAGCGAAGGCCATCGTCAGCACCGTCAAACCGAATGCCAGGGACACCCCCAGCAAACCGATCCCCACGTCCGGAAACGCCGCCGCCAGGACCGCACTGCCGCACCCCCCTAACACCAACCAGAACGTCCCCACCAATTCTGTAGCCGAGCGTTTGAACAAAGACATAGCGAATTCCCCTGTCGAGATAACACTGTCGTTGTGCATCCAGCAGATGGACTACAGAACCATCTCCATAACCTTGGCTGAGTACAGCAGGGTTTTAATGAAATTCCAGTGACCATAAAAAACCGCCACAGCCCGTGTTCAAAGGATTGTGGCGGTTCGCAGATCTAATGTGGGAGCGGGCTCTGTGGCGAGGGGGCTTGCCCCCGTTCGACTGCGAAGCAGTCGTAAAACCAGTCACCGCTTTCTAATTCAAGATCGCGGTGACTGTTTTTAGGGGGGCTTCGCGCCCCAACGGGGGCAAGCCCCCTCGCCACAATTCGCTCCCACAGTGGTGAGTCGTTGTGTCAGTAGAGGCTATCGCGCACTCTCGCCGGTGCTTCCCGGTCATACGCTTCGGCATCGAACTGCCCATCGTTCAGGCGCTTATGAAACGCCCCGGCGGTCGGCAGGGCAGAGCGTTCGAGGTGTTTCTGCGGGTTCCACACATCCGAACGCACCATCGCTTTCGAACAGTGAAAATACGCCGCTTCCACCGTCACCAGCATCACCGTGCGTGCCGGTTTGCCGTTGACTGCAAAACTCTCCAGCAACTCGGGCTCGGCGCTGATCTGCGCCGTGCCATTGACCCGCAATGTCTCGCCTATCCCCGGAATGATGAACAGCAGCGATACTCGCGAATCGAGCACGACATTGCGCAGCGTGTCGATGCGGTTATTGCCCGGTCGATCCGGGATCGCCAGCGTGCGTTCATCGACGATCCGCACGAAACCCGGCGTATCGCCACGCGGCGAGCCGTCCATGCCGTCGGGGCCGACCGAGCTGATAATCACCAGTGGCGAGGCGCGGACCATCGCCTGATAGTCCTCGTTCAGAAACGGGATCTGCTTGCGCACTGCGCGGTCATGGGGCAGGCCGTAGATCGCTTCCAGCGCTTCGATTGAATGCAACATCGTTCATCCCTCTACGAATCAGAAAACCAGCCCCATCCGCCGCTCGTAACCGATCCGGCCTTTGTACGCTTCGCCGCTGTCGACAAAGCCATATTTGGCATACAGCGCGATGGCCGACTCATTGTCCGCATCCACCGACAACTCCAGCCCTTTGATTTCCGGCCAGGCCTGGCGCGCAACCTCGGGCAGGGCTTGCAGGCAGGCTTTGCCATAGCCTTTGCCCTGTGCGCGGCGATCGACTTGCAGGGCGTGCAGAGTGGCGCTGTGTTCATCGGCCCAGGCCGGCAGCACCGGCGGGCGCTTGAGCAGCAGGAAGGCCACCGGAACATCCTCCGCCAGCAGGGCAAAGCCTTTGACGCCAGGGCCCGGCTTGGACAGCAAGGTGTGCAACGCACCATGAATGTCGCCGGAGAATTTGATTTGTTCGGCGTGGATTTCGATCGCCTCGACCTGTTGGCGCTGCAAGGCGTTCAGGCTTTCGTAAGGCACGAGTCGGGCAGTCACTGGAGTGTCCTTTTTCCAACGGAAATGAGCCTCGGATTCTAGCGAATTTGCACCCATGGATTATTTTTATTTCGGTTGTCGATTTGGCTTTTCGCCAGACGACTAAGGGTGTCTTCAACAAAAAAACACGGAGAACCATCATGAATGCTCAGACACAAATCCATAACCTGATCGAGAACTATCGCCAGGCGGTCATCGCCAAGGACGTGGAGAAGGTCATGGCCCTGTACGCCGACGACATCGTCTCCTTCGACGCGGTCAAAGCCCTGCAATTCAAGGGCAAGGCGGCCTACCGTGCGCATTGGCAGGAATGCATGGAGATGTGCCCTGGCCCGCACATTTTCGAGTTCCACGAGATCGACATCGTGCCGTCGCAGGAGATCGCTTTCGCTCACTGGCTGGCGCATTGCGGCGGCACCAATGAAAAGGGTGAAACCCAGGCTTGCTGGATGCGCGTCACCGCGTGCTACCGCCAGGAAGCGGGGCTATGGCAGATCGTTCACGAGCACTGGTCGGCACCGTTCGACATGACGAGCGGCGCGGCGCTGTTCAATCTGGAACCCTGATGGTCGGTCTGATTCGTCGGGCTGTTTATCGGAAAGCAACGCCAAAGCACCCATCTGCAGCCATAGTTGATCAGTTCGATCAGGGCAGAGCTCCAAGAGATGGAGAGCCCCAAAGAATGGAGAGTCCCCATGAAGTATTTATGCCTGGTCTACAGTAACGAGCACGAGTTGCACTCGCTGCCCGAAAGCCCCAATGACGCCGAGTGCATGGCTTACGCCGAGTCGATCCAGGGCAGCGGCCGGATGATCGCCGCCGAAGCGCTGGAGTCGGTACAGACCGCGACCACCGTGCGCATGCGCAACGGCAAAATGTCGGTCACCGATGGCCCGTTCGCTGAAACCAAGGAGCAGTTGGCCGGCTTCTACCTGATCGATGCCAAGGACCTCAATGAAGCCATTCAGGTCGCCGGCAACATTCCTGCGGCCCGGGTCGGCTGTGTCGAGGTGCGGCCCGTTCGCCAGTTGAATCCCTAAAATAACAATTACAACAGGAGTTCTTTCATGAGTCCGCAATCCGTCCAGCGAAAACCGGCCAAATTCGAGCTGTCCATCAGTCGCCTGATCGATGCGCCGCGCAGCAAAATCTTCCGCGCCTGGACCGAGCCCGCGCTGCTCGCCCAATGGTGGGGGCCTCACGGCATGACCACGCCCGAGTGCGAAATGGACCTGTGGGTGGGCGGTCAGTTTCGCACCCTGATGCGGGCGCCGGATGGCTCCGAGTACCCGACCATGGGCGTGTTTCTGGAGATTGTCGCCCCGGAGCGTCTGGTGTTCACCGACGCTTTCCTTCCCGGTTGGATTCCCTCCGGCAAGCCGTTCATGACCGCCGAAGTGACGCTCGAAGACCGGGACGGCAAAACCCTCTACACCGCTCGCGCCATGCACTGGAGCGAAGAAGATCGTCAGGCGCACGAGGCCATGGGGTTTCATGACGGTTGGGGGCAAAGCCTCGATCGGCTGGAGACGCTGGTGACTGAAGGCATGCCGGACTGATGCCTGGCGAGTCGGTACGGGCGCGAGTCGAGCAGGTCTACCGCGAAGACTCACGGCGGATTCTGGCGACCCTGATCCGTCTGCTCGGCGATTTCGACCTCGCCGAAGAAGCGCTGCACGAGGCGTTCTTCGTCGCGGTCGAACGCTGGCAGCGTGACGGTGTGCCGGACAATCCGCGTACATGGCTGGTGTCCACCGGGCGCTTCAAAGCCATCGATGTGTTACGTCGGCGTGCGCGTTTTAACGCATCCCGGCCGATGTTGATCGCTCAACTGGAAGCGCTGGAGCAGGCTGACTGGAGTGATGAAGATGTGGAAGACGATCGCTTGCGGCTGATTTTCACCTGTTGTCACCCGGCACTGGCGGCGGACGCCCAAGTGCCGCTGACCCTGCGTGAAGTCTGCGACCTGACCACGGAAGAAATCGCCCGGGCCTTTCTCTCGGCACCGGCCACCATCGCCCAGCGCATCGTGCGGGCCAAGGCCAAGATTCGCGACGCGAAAATCCCTTATCAAGTGCCCACCCTGGCGGAACTGCCCGAACGTCTCGACAGCGTGCTGCGGGTGATTTACCTGGTGTTCAACGAAGGGTATTCGGCGTCTATCGGCAACGAATTGACCCGAGAAGACCTGACGCGCGAAGCGATTCGTCTCGGTCGGTTGTTGATGGAGTTACTACCCGAACCGGAGGTGATGGGACTGCTGGCGCTGATGCTGTTGCATGAGTCCCGGCGCCCGGCCAGGACTTCTCCCGACGGCGAGCTGATTGTGCTGGACGAGCAGGATCGCTCGTTGTGGGACGCCGAGTTGATTGCCGAAGGCTGCGCACTGGTGGAGCAGGCGCTGACGACACGGCGCTTCGGGCCTTATTGTCTGCAAGCGGCGATTGCGGCGGTGCACGCCGAAGCGCCCACGGCGGCGGAGACGGACTGGCCGCAGATTGTCGGTTTGTATGATGTGCTGCTGCGGGCCGTGCCGTCACCGGTGATCGAACTCAACCGCGCGGCGGCGCTGGCCAAGCGAGATGGCCCGTTGGCCGGGTTGACGTTGATCGAAGGGATTCTGGCGCGGGGCGAGTTGCTGGATTACCACTTGGCGCACTCGGCGCGGGCAGAGTTTTACCGGCAGTTGGGGAGGGTGGATGAGGCGCGAGCCGCGTATGAACGGGCGCTGGAATTGACACAGCAAGTGCCGGAGCGGCGGTTTATCGAGGGGCGATTACGGGAGTTAGGATGATCATGGATGTGCGGTGCGGCAGCGGGTCTCATCACGGGCAAGCCCGCTCCCACAGTGGATTGATGATGTGCGCAAAATCTGTGTCCGACGCACAACCCTGTGGGAGCGAGGCTTGCCCGCGATAAGGGCCGCAGGACCTTCACTCCAACATCTTGCTCAATAACCAACTCCCCGCCGGCCCCGGTGGATGCAGCCGCGACCACAGCGCGTCGACGCATACCGGTTTCGGCCAGCCGCGCACATTCAGCTCCACCAGCAAGCCAGCCCCGAACCGCCCCACCAACCACCGAGGCAACGGCGCCCAGCCGAATCCGCCCTGGGCCATTTCCAGCAGCATCAGGTAACTCGGCGCCGACCAGACGCGCCCCTTCGCGCGGCTTTCATACGGATTGACGATCGTCGCCAGACGCAGCTCGCGGTGCTGTTGCAGCACGTCCTGATCGATTCCCTTCAGCTTCGCCAACGGGTGAGCGTGGGACACGAACAGGGCGATTTCCGTGCGCTCGTCCACCGTCGAACTGACCAGGTCGGGTGGGTAGCTGTCTTGCATCTCAGCGAAGGCGACATGCGCTCGACCGCGTTGCACCAAAGCCACCAGGTCATCGCATTCGGCGATCAGGCATTCAAGTTCCAGGTCTGGATAACGCTGCTCGAAAGCACTGAGCGCCGCTTCGAAACGGTCGGACTGGTAAGTGTCGGAAATCGCCACCGTCAGCTTCGGCTCGACGCCTTGGGACAGTTGGCTGGCGGTCATTTCCAGGCGGCTGGTGGCGGCCAGAATCTCTTCGGCCCGCTGCAACATGACGTGCCCGGCCGGGGTCAGGCTCGGCTTGCGGCTGCTGCGGTCGAACAGGGCTAGGTTCAGGTCGATTTCCAGGCTGGCCACTGCGGCGCTGATGGTCGACTGACTGCGACCGAGCTTGCGCGCCGCTGCAGAAAACGAGCCTTGAGTCGCCGCCTGGACAAACGCCAGCAACACTTCGTGGGAAGCCATGAGCTATCGCCTTGATCGATGGTTATTGGTTATGAAGTATCGGTGTGATGACAGATCATGGCAACCATAGTCACTCAGGGAGTCTGGCCATGAACGCCAACAAATCCATCACTGAACGAATTTTCCAGGCCATCGGTTTCGAACTGCTGGCGATATTGATCTGTACCCCGCTGCTGGCCTGGGTCATGGACAAACCCATGCTGGAAATGGGCGCGGTAACCATGGCCATTGCAGTCCTTGCCCTGGCCTGGAACGTGGTCTTCAACGGCTTGTTCGACCGGTTGCTCAAGCGCTTTGCCATTGTGCGTAACGCTTGGGTCCGCGTGGTGCATGCGCTGTTGTTCGAAGGCGGTCTGGTCGCGTTTGGCGTGCCGTTGATTGCCTGGTGGCTGAAGGTCAGCCTGTGGCAGGCGTTCCTGCTGGACATCGGCGTGCTGCTGTTTTTCCTGCCGTACACCTACGTATACCACTGGGGTTACGACGTGGTACGTGAGCGGCTGTTGGTGCGCAGGGCTTGCGAGGTTTAAAAAGCAAAGATCGCAGCCTTCGGCAGCTCGTTGATTGAGTACAACCATGTACCCGATCGGCGTAGGAGCTGCCGAAGGCTGCGATCTTTTGATCCTGGACCGGCTGGGTCAAGTCATCCAATCCACAACCTGAAAAACAACACACAACCTGTGGGAGCGGGCTTGCCCGCGATGAGGCAGGTACATTCAACATCAATGTTGTCTGTCATGCTGCCATCGCGGGCAAGCCCGCTCCCACAGGGTTATGTGTCAGACGTGGAAGTAGCCTACACACGAATCAAACGGCAGGCGCTTGAGTTCGATCTTGTTCAGGTCGAGCACTTCGCGCAGGGCTTTGGTTTCGCCAGGGAAGTTGCGGTAAGCCACTTCGTCCAGTACCACGATCGCGCCTTTTGGCATGTACGGCAGGAAAGTTTCCAGCGCGACTTTGGTCGACTCGTACAGGTCGGTGTCGAGGATCAGCATCGCCACCACCAGGTCCGGACGGGTCTGGACCCACTCCGGCACGGTTTTGACGATGTCGCCTTTGACCAGCTCGCAGCGCGGGATACGGTTGACCGGGCGCAGCAGGTCGTTGGCGTCGATCATGTCCTGGATCAGCGACTGGTCGGTGTCGGAGAACATGGTCTCGTTGACGTCCGCCGGGTCTTCTTTCTTGTCGATGCTCTGGAAGCCTTCGAAGGTGTCGAAGCCGATAATCGAACGGTTGATCGCGTAGGGCTCCAGGATCATCGACAGGTGCATGTAGAGCATCAACGAGTTGCCCTTGTACACGCCGCACTCAATGATCGCGCCCGGGATTTCGGCGACTTTCTTGAACAGCTCCATGCGCGACAGAGCAGCGGTAACGCCGATACGGTTGGCGAAGACGAACGGTGCGTCGGCCACGTACTCGGCATCGACCCGTTTCAGGACGTTGGCACGGGTTTCGTTGTACTGGGCCTCGGCAGGCGTGATGCGACGCTTGGTCATTGGTCGATTCCTTGGAAATTCGAAAAGTCGTGGGCGTGGAAATAGTCTTTGAAACCGGCGCCGACGTCAGGGCAAGCGCTGTCGACGTTGATCGCGCCGCGCTTGTGCTTGAGGTCGTCGAGGTGCATCAGGCGGAAGTCCACGCTGAAGCGGGTTTGTTCGGTGTGATTGGCGACCGTGCCGTGCAGATGCGAGCCGGAGAAGATCAGCATCTCGCCGGTATTGCCGGCGATGCGCACTTCAGACGCGGTGTTGATCGCCTCCAGCGGCACCGGGTGCACGCGGACTTCCTCTTTGAGGTTATCCTTGGCCTTGTGCCGCTGGTTGTTGATCCAGTCGTTGAGGCTCCATTCGCTGGAGGTGTTCTTCACCGGTACGTCGAAGTAACCGGCGTTGATCATCATGGTCTGGTCGGGGCGAATGGTATGCACCGGCATCCAGGTGTTGATCTGGCAATCGACGCTGCCGTACCACGTGTCGCGATGAGGCTTGTAGGCGTAGCTGACACCAGCGTGCAGGTAGTCATAGTTCGGCACCACGCGAATACGCGGCACGTCGAAAATGTACTCGCGCGGGTCGACACCGATCTCGTCGATAAACGACAGGATCAGGTCCTTGGCGCGCTGGCTGTTGGTGAACTGGCCTTTGAGGCGCGTCACCAGTACCACGAATTCTTCCACCGGCATCAGCGTGTGCAGCGCCTGGTGATTGGTCTCGCCGTCGAAGGCGGCGGTGATGCTTTCCTGGGCGAACGCACACAGCTCTTTGGCGGCGCGCAGCTGAGTGTTCAGGAAGATGTCGCCGGCGTAGATGGCTTCTTTAAAGTCAGCTTTGTGCTGAAGCTGATTGATATACAGATTCACGATTCCACTCCTGAATGCATCGAGTCTCTTATGAGTCGGCCACACGTTAGCAAACTGAAGTGCAATCCGGCGGGTGGTGGATCAATAAAGGCGCAATCCCCTGTATTTGCGACGAAATGCTTTCGCCGGGCAAAAAAAATCCCGACTCGGAAACAAATCGGGACTGGCCCCTGTAGGAGCTGTCGAGGTTAGAACAACTTGGTGAACAACCAGTACAAACTGCCCGATAACAGAATCGCCGCCGGCAAGGTCAGCACCCAGGCCATCAGCAGATTTCGGATGGTCTTCATCTGCAAGCCGCCACCGTTGGCGACCATGGTCCCGGCCACGCCGGAAGACAATACGTGGGTGGTCGACACCGGCAGGCCGAACATGTCGGCAGCGCCGATGGTCAACATCGCCACGGTTTCCGCCGAGGCGCCCTGGGCGTAGGTCAGGTGCGTCTTGCCGATTTTTTCGCCGACCGTCACCACAATGCGTTTCCAGCCAACCATGGTGCCCAACCCCAGGGCGATGGCCACCGCGATCTTCACCCACAGCGGAATGAACCGCGTGGCGTTGTCGATCTGTTGCTTGAACAATTGCAGCTTGCCGGTGGTGTCGGCGTCGAAGTTGCCGACCTTGTTCTTGTCCATCAGGCGAATGGTTTCGCTGGTCAGGTACATGTCGTTACGCACGTTGCCCATCGCTTCGGCCGGGACTTTCGACAGCGAGCCATACCCCTTCACTTCGTTACCGATGTGGCCCGCCAGTGCGGCGAGGGCGGGGATCAATTGCGGCGTGGCTTCCTTGCTGCGCATGTAATCGGTCAGCACCGGGCGTGGATCGGCGGGCGCCGGCAGCGGCGAGTTTTTCATCAGTGCTTGCTGGGTGACTTCCGCCACGGCAGCGAACTGCAGGGCCTGATCCGCCGGCATGGTCCGGTTCAGCGCATACGCCATTGGCAGGGTACCGACCAGAATCAGCATGATCAGGCCCATGCCTTTCTGGCCGTCGTTGGAACCGTGGGCGAAGGACACACCGGTGCAGGTCAGAATCAACATGCCGCGAATCCACCACGGTGGCGGAGTGTTGCCCTTAGGTGCCTTGTACAGCGCGCGATTTTTGACGAAGGCGCGCAACGCCAGCAGCAACAGCGCGGCAAAGGCGAAGCCGATCAGCGGCGACAGCAGCAACGCGTAACCGACCTTGGTCGCCTGGGCCCAGTCCACGCCACTGGTGCCGTCGCGGCCATGCATCAGGGCGTTGGCCACGCCGACACCGATGATCGAGCCGATCAGGGTGTGCGACGAAGACGCCGGCAAACCCAACCACCAGGTGCCGAGGTTCCACAGGATCGCGGCGATCAACAGCGCGAAGATCATCGCGAAACCGGCGGAGGAACCGACTTGCAGAATCAGCTCCACCGGCAGCAGGGCGATGATGCCGAACGCCACCGCGCCGCTTGAAAGTAACACCCCCAGAAAGTTGAAGAACCCGGACCAGGCTACGGCGAAATTCGGCGGCAAGGAGTTGGTGTAAATCACCGTCGCCACAGCGTTGGCGGTGTCGTGAAAACCGTTGACGAACTCAAAGCCCAAGGCAATCAGCAGCGCGACGCCCAATAGCAGAAACGGCGTCCAGGTGGTGACCACCGTGCCGAGTTCGCTCATGTCGTGCATCAGGCTGTAAGCGGTGAATAACAGCCCGCTGCCCAGCACCGCAAAGAACATCACGATGGTGAGCAGGCCGGGTTTTTTATCGAGCTGCGGCTTGGCGCTGCTGGCGGGAGCCTGGGCAGCGCTGGTGAAGGAAGGCGTAGCCATGCCGGATAATCCTGAGCAGAGAAGGAGTATCGGTCATGATCGTTGCTAAATATTACAGAGAGGCTGCGCTGGGTCAGTGTTTGGTTTTTTTGTGGGGCAGGCAAACATCTGTGGCGAGGGGGCCGAAGTATTCAATAATCCTGGCGCTTGCGAAACGCCCAGCGTCCGGCAATCAGGGTAAACGTCGCGACCAGCGCCACCAGAATCCAGAACCCCTCCGGATCGCCGGAAAGCGGCACGCCGCCGACGTTCATGCCGAAGAAACCGGCGATGATGTTAATCGGCAGCGCCAGCACCGTGACCACGGTCAGGGTGAACAGCGTGCGGTTGCTCTGTTCGTTGAGGTTGGCGGCGATTTCTTCCTGCAACAGCTTGATCCGTTCACCGAGGGCCGTGAGGTCGTTGATGATCAGCGCAAACTCCTCGGTGGACTTGCGCAGCTCCTTGACGTCTTCCTTCTGCAACCATTGCGGCGGGCGATTGAGCAGGCGTAGCAACGACCCGGGCTCCAGCGCCAGCAACCGCTGCAGGCGCACCAGCACCCGGCGGTTGGCGCCCAGCTCAGCCCGGTTGGTCGACAGGCGCGAAGACAGCAACTCATCCTCGATCTGATCGACGCTGAGGCTGGTCTTGCGCACGATCTGCGTCAGCACTTCGCCCTGATCGCGCAGCAAATGCACCAGCAATTCCAGCGGTGAGCGAAAGCATTCACCGGCCTTCACTGAAGAGCGCAGCTTGTCCACCGAGTGCAGCGGTTGCAGGCGTGCGCTGATGATCAGCCGACTGCGGGCGCAGACCCACAGCGTCGAGACATCCGAAGAGACCATGCTGCTGAGGTTGAACACCACGTCGTTGACCACCGCCAGCAACGCTGAATCGACATGCTCGATGCGCGTCGAGCGAGAACCTTCGTGCAGCGCCTCGAAAAATTCATCAGGCAATGCCAGATGGCTTTTCATCCAGCGCTCGCACGCGGCATGGGCCAGGTTCAGGTGCAGCCAGAGGAATTCATCACTGTCGTCTGGTTGTTGCAGGCAGTGCAGCGCCTTGGCCGAATCGATCTCTCGGCCACGCTCGCCGGGGCGAAAACTGAAACCGTAAAGCAGGCCGAACAGATCGGAATCTCGATGGCGTTGGTCAATGCTGTGATTCATGAGGTCTCGCTGTGAGGAGGCGCCTGTCGCAGGTTTCACAGGTTCACTTGAGCCCCATCATCGCAACGTATGTTGAAGGTTTTGTGACAATTTGGTGGCGCCGAAAATCCGCCTCCATGCCGATGGTCGGAAGCGCTCAAGAAAAGCTCTGGCACGCCGATGAGACAGATGTTGATCTTTCGATTCCAGTCGTTAATCAGCGTTGCTGACAGGGATGTCCGGACACCTTGCACGCCTATAAGTCGTGCTTCATCCCTGCCATGAGATATCCCTCGATGTTTTTGCAAAAGTCCCTCAGAGCACAAATTCTCGCCCTGTTGAGTGGCAGCCTGTTGGCGATGTTGCTGATCGCTTTGGCCTGCTTTCACTTTCTGTCCAATGGCGTTCAGAACTACGCGAACCTGATCGAAGGCCCGCTGCACACTTCACAACTGATCGATGAAGCCAACCTGCAATTCAAGGTGCAGGTTCAGGAATGGAAAAACGTCCTGCTGCGCGGCAAGCAACCTGCGGACCTTGATAAATACTGGAAGCAATTCGAGGACGGCCAGCGCAATGTGCAGGGCATCCTCGGTGAACTGGCCGGGCAGAAGGGCATCGAGCCGCAACTCAAGGCTCGCATCGAACGCCTGCGTGAAGAGCATCGTGTATTAGGTGCGGCCTATCAGAAGGGCCGGGATGCCTACGTGGCGGCCGGTGCTGATCCCGCGGCCGGCGACAACGCGGTCAAAGGCGTGGACCGTGCCGCCAGCGAACAGATGAATGAACTGGTCAGCGAACTGCGCAAGCAGAGCATCGAGCAATCGAAGCTGATCAGTGCCAGCGCCGATCAGACGGTGTGGTTGGGGCTTATAGTGATGCTGGTGTCGGGTCTGCTGATTGGCCTGTTGAGTCTGTGGCTGGTCAACCGCAACCTGGTGGAGCCGATCCGTAAACTGATCGATTACGTGGCACAACTCAGCCAGGGCCGCTTCGCCGAGCGCGTGGCCAGTACCCGTCAGGATGAGTTGGGCAACCTGGCCAAGGCCGCCAACACCCTGCGCGATTTCCTCGCCGAAACCTTCAGCCGCTTGCAGCGCAGCGCGTCGGACCTGGACAGCGCCAGCGGCGAGTTGAATTCCATCGCCAGCGTCATGACCAGTGGCACCAACGAGCAGTTCAACCGCACCGATCAGGTGGCCACGGCGATGAACGAAATGTCCGCCACCGCGCAAGAAGTCGCGCGTCACGCAGCCGACGCGGCACGTGCGGCCGATGACGCCGACCAGTCCGCCCAGCAGGGCGAAAAAGTCATGCAGGGGACTATTCACACCATCACCCAAATGCGCGGCGAAATCGCCAACACCGCCACGGTCATCCGTCGTCTGGAAGTCGACAGCGGGCGCATCGGTAAAGTGCTGGAAGTGATTCGCGGCATCGCCGAACAGACCAACCTGCTGGCGCTCAACGCCGCAATCGAAGCGGCCCGTGCCGGTGAAGCCGGGCGCGGCTTTGCGGTGGTCGCCGATGAAGTACGCAGCCTGGCCCAGCGCACGGCAGCGTCGATCATCGAGATCAATCAGATCATTCAAACCGTGCAAACCGGCGCAGTGGACGCGGCCCAGGCTATCGAAAGCGGTCAGTCGCGCAGCGAAGAAAGCGTCGAGCAAGTGACCCAGGCCGGCGCCATGCTCGAGCGCATCACCCATGCCGTGGAGGCCATTCGCGACATGAACCGCCAGATCGCCACCGCCGCTGAAGAGCAGACTTCAGTGGCCGAAGACATCTCGCGCAACCTCACCGAAATCACCAGCATCGCCAGTACTAACCTGGATAACGTGCAGCGCACCGAAGCGGCCAGCCACAATCTGCATGGCTTGTCGGGGCAGTTGAATGAAGTGACGGCGCGGTTGAGCGCCTAGTGAAATGGGCTGTGTATCGGTTCGGTTACCGAATCGGTACACAGTCGCTCTCAAGTTTATGCCGTGCCCGTCGATGACGGATTTACCCAAACTCCACATTGGATAAATCCCATGGTCAGCATCAGCTCCGTTTCGATCAATCAGACCCTGTCGACCTCTTCAAGCAAAGTCGCGATCAACGACAGCACCGAAGACACCTCAGTCGCAGCGACGACTGAGGCGTTCAGCGATACCACCAAGGTTGCCGCTGGCGGTGCACCCGCGTCGAGCGACAGCAGTTCCAGCAGCAGCGAATCCGATACGGTGAAACAACTGCGCAAGCAGCTCGCCGAGCTGCAAAAGCAATTGCAGGAACAACAGCAACAACTGCAAGCGGCCCAGGCCAAGCAAGACAGCGCCGAAGCGAAAGCTGCGAACGTTGCGGCGGCTCAGTCGCAGGTTGCGGCTACTTCGGCTTCGTTGCAGACGGTGACGGCGGCGTTGTTGCAGGCATTGCAGGATGAGGGTGGCAGTACGTCGGGTTCGGTGGTCAGCACCACCGCTTAAGTCCGTGAGGGCAAGCTGAAGGTAAACGTCGTGCCCTGTTGCTCGGTCGATACCACCTCCAGTTTCCCGCCATGGGACTGCGCAATCTGACTGGCAATGTACAACCCCAACCCGAGGCCGGCCTGCGGTGTTGCGCTGGCTGGTTTCGAGTAGGGCTGGAACAGATGCGGCAGCGCATCTTCGGCAATCAGCCCCTGATTATTGACACCCAACACAAAGTGTCCTTCCTTGACCTGCGCACTGACCTCGATCGGGCCGTTGGGATCTCCGTGGACAACGGCGTTCGCCACCAGATTGGATAGCAATTGCGCGACTCGTTCGCGATCGCAATGGATGTTGCTCAGGTCGCCAATCGACGACTGAATGACGCGTTTAGGGTGAATGCTCTGGATCTCGGAAATCACATGCCGCAACGCATCCGCCAGATCCGGGCACGGCTCAATATTCACCGGAATACCTCGACCCAGTGAACCTCGCGCGAAGTCCAGCACATCGTCCACCAGTTTGCTCGCACGCCGAGCGCTGGTGAGGATGTGCCGGGCCCGTTGTTCATTCGCCGGGTCAGAGACTTTGCGCAGGAGCATTTCGGCGCCGGCGCTGATGGCGAACAAGGGGTTGCGCAGGTCATGGCCGAGCACGGCGATGAACTGTTCGCGCAGTTCGGCGGTTTGGCGTTCCTTGATCAGCGCCGTTTCGGTCCGTTGCAGGTTTTCTTCGGCTTCGATCTGCAGCGCGAGCATCCGGGCGAACGATTCCATGGTGCTCTGGATCGTGCTGGATTTGAGCGGCGCCGGATTGGGATCAAGGGCGCAAATGGTGCCGAAAAAGCGCCCGTCAGTGCGCAATATCGGGACGGCAATGTAGCTTTCGAGTTGATAGGTCTGAGGCGTGTGGTGATCGCGATAGAGCGGATCTTCACTGGCCTTGTCGATCACCACCGAGTGGCGGCCCTGGCGGATTTCGTTGCACAGGGTGGAGACCAGGTCCAGTTCATCGCCCACCTGCAAACCGAAATCCAGTCGATCGAGCACTGCGCAGGCAGTCCAGGCCTCTTCGGTAACACGGGCCACCGCTGCGAACCGCAAGCCGGTCAACTCGCTGATCACCTGAAGAATCGCCGGTACCGCGCTGATCCGGCTGATTGTGGCGATGTCTGCTGCCGCTGTTTGCCCCATATCCTTGGTTCTCTACTTCAACATGCCAAATGGTTTTGAGGGATTCTAGCGGGCTTGCGCGAATTGTCGCGGCTTCGTTCGTCGCTTCAGCGAACTGCTGACGCCGAACGCAAAAAAGCCGCACAACCCGTAAGTCGTGCGGCTTTTGTGCTGTTGAATCACGTGTCTTGTTTGTTGCTCAGAACCTTGCCGGTAGTGGCATCGAAGTCCACGTCCCACTCGGTGCCGTCAGCCATACGCAGTTCAACTTCATATTCGTAGCCGTTGAAGTGGTTATCCAGGTCGGTGTCGGTAATCGTGGCACCCGGGTGCAACTTCAAGGCAGCCTGGTTCAGTTCTTCCAGTGGTTTGATCTTGCCGCTCTTGACCAGCTCAGGGATCTGGTCGACGCGAACGTCAGCCTGGGCCAGGCCAGCGGTGAGGGTCAGGGCAGCAGCAGTGAACAGGGCAGTTAAGGTTTTCATGAAGTTCTTTCCTTGGATGAGCTGTTTAAGTGGGATCAGGTTAGCTCGCGCAACTTAATTCACCCTTAATGGCCTGTGGCGACCTCAACAGATAAGCAGGCCAGTCAGAAAGCAATCGCGGGCAAGCCACGCTCCCACAGGTTTTGCGCAGACCTTGTGGGAGCGTGGCTTGCCCGCGATGGGGGCGACGCGGTGTCGGGTCTGGTGCCTATCAATACCCGTTGTTCTGCAACAACTGCGCAACGCTCGCCGCTGCCGGACGCTTATAGAAATTCAGCAGTTCGCTGGCGCGGTTGGTGAAGATGCCATCGACACCGGCATCCGCCACTTTCTGGTAATCCACGGCATCGTCGATGGTGTAGACATGCACCAGCAGGCCCTGATCGTGGGTGTACTGGTTCATCCACGGTTTCACCAGGTCCGAGTAGCTCTGATCGCCACCCTTGGTCAGCGCGGCTGAAGGGCCGGTACCGATAGCGCCCTGGGCCTTGGCGTACTCGACCCATTGCTGGAATTCGGCTTTGTCTTTTGGTTCCTGCTTGGCGTAGTAGGTCGCTTTGTCCTTGTCACCGGACTCGGCGAACGTCACTTTTGATTTCGGCTCAATGCTGCCTTCGCCCACCCACAGCAGCAGGATTTTCGGTACTTGCGGCATTTCCTTCTCAAGCAATTCGAGGCTGCTCTTCTCGAAGGTTTGCAGCACTACTTTGCCTTTGCCCTGGCCGACCGCCAGATTGCTCTTCGCCAGTTTCGAGCCGGTAGGGCTCAGCCAGCCGCGGTCCTGCAATTTATCCTTGAGGTCACGCTCGATGCCGGGAAACTGCTTTGGCTCTTTGGTTTCGATGTACAGACCCGGCTTGTGCAACGGGTTGCCCTGGGCGATATCGATGATTTCGTCCAGGGTCAGGATCTTCAGGCCTGCGTAAGACGGACGCGCGCGATCCGGGTAAGCGCTGTTGAACCAGCTGCCGGCATCCAGGGTTTTGAGTTCGGCGATAGTGAATTCGTTGGCCAGGCTGTCCTTGCGCTCAGGGAATTTGGTGGCGACGTCGGTGGTGCGTTGCAGGTTGTTGTCGTGCAGGGCGAACAACACGCCGTCCTTGCTGCGTTGCAGGTCCATTTCCAGGTAGTCGGCGCCCAGATCGCGAGCCAGTTTGTAGGCCGCAGCGGTGGATTCCGGTGCATCGAAAGACGCACCACGGTGGGCAATCACCGCCGGGTGCGGAATGCCCAGACGGGTCGCTAGTGCGGTGGGGCTTGGCTCGTTGGCGGCCTGTGCCTGGCCGAGTCCGAGCATCAGGCTCAGCAGCAGGGCGCTCTTGGTGAAGGTGACAGGCATGGTCGAAGTCCTTTTGCGATGGATTTTCAAAGACGTATCTTTTAACAACTGAGCGCCGCTTGCGCTATCGCAAGACCGACATAAACGTGTTTAAAGGAGTTTTTTTCAGCGCTTTTGTGCGGTTCTTTGCAGTACTCTTGGCCCCGGCAATTTCCCCGGCAGAGGGAAATCCATTCGCTTGCCCTGTGTGTAAACCATCGATCACCGGTCCTTCGACCTTTTGTGAGGTTTATCATGCGCATCACTTCCCAGCTCATTTGCCAGGCCGCCGACCAACTCAAAGGCTTCGTTGGCCTCAATCGCAAGACCGGCCAATACATCGTTCGTTTCAGCGAAGACTCGTTCGGCATGGACGTGGCTGATGACGGCATCATCCCCACCAGTGAATTTGTCTGGGCTCCTGGCCCCGAGCAGACCATGACGCTCAAGCGCGAACTGATCCAGCTGCTGCTGGACCAGAACATCGACGACCGGATCAACATCACCGAACCGTTACGGGTGTACATGAATCGGCGGGAAGTGCCGCAGATTACGGCGGTGAGGAGTTTGGTGCGGGGTTGAGGTTTTGTGGTGTTTGTTCTGGCCTCTTCGCGGGCAAGCCCGCTCCCACATTTGATCCCTATTGGGCACAAATCTTGTGTGCGCAGGAGATCCCTGTGGGAGCGGGCTTGCCCGCGAAGACGGCCTCCAGAACACCGCATCATTTACTGTTTGAACGCATACGCCCGCTCAACCCTGCACACCCGCGTATGACACGCCGAATACCAGGTCGACCGCCCGCGCTCACGAATCGCGCTGTGCTCGGGATGGTGTTTCCAGGCCAGGATCGCCGCTTCGCTATCCCAGTAGGACACCGTTATCCCGAGCCCATCCGCACCCCGGGCCGATTCCACGCCAAGGAAGCCGGGTTGCTCCCGGGCCAGTTCCACCATGCGTTCGGCGGCCTGCTCGTAACCGTGATCGCCGTCGGTGCGCAGCGAGGTGAAAATCACGGCGTAGTAAGGCGTTGCCGATGTCTGGGCGATCATGATTTTTGCCTCGCACAAGCCTCGATCAACGCGCGGACCAATGGCGGCAGAATACCCTTGAGCGCGGCGCGTTCCGGTTGGAACAGCGTGGCGACGAAGAACGGATGATCTTTTAGCTCCACCGCCCGCAGATCCCCCGCCGAGTCGTGGCCAACCGCGTGCAACTGCTGTTTCAGTAGCTCCCGTTCAAACTCAGGATTCACGCCATAACGGCAGTGATATCCCTCGCGAATTTCAGCGTTTTCGTACGCCTCGGCAATCAACGAGCCTTCAACCAAATGAATGCTGTCGACGGCCTCCACCAGCGAACAGGTTAGCGGCGTGAGTAATGCTCGCGTCGCATCGGGCGAGGTCTCGCCATGTTCGGCATCCTCCCAGCCCAGAACATTGCGGGCGAATTCGAGTACCGCGTGCTGAAAACCGCCGCAAGTGCCAAGGAAAGGTCGCTGCTGCTCGCGGGCAAAACGGATCGCCCGTAACGCACCGTTCATGTCGCGATAAGGGCTGGCGGGCACGCACCAGAAACCATCGAAGTCATTCAGTGGCGTATCGGCGTTGATGGTATCGGTGGCCAACCATTGGAACTGTATGTCCCTGCCTGAGTGTTCGGCGGCCATGCCGAGGGCGACTGGAATGGCTTGGTGGGCGGTGACCTGAGGGTCGTGATCGCCGATCAGGGCGATGCGGATGGCGTTGGTTTCCATGAGTGATCTCGGCGCTTGTTGATTCCTGGCACCCACTATAGATTGGCGTTCACGCAATCAATATTGGCGCTACCCCAAGTGATCAATGCACCGACGCACTATCTACTGGACTACCCGGACCTGTCCCTGATCCTCGCCCTAGTGCGCGGTGGCTCTCTGGCCCGGGCTTCGGCGTTGTTGAAAGTCGATGTCTCGACGGTGTTTCGCGCCGTCCGCCGTCTGGAAGCCGCGTTGGGCCAGCAACTGTTCGAAAAGAGTCGCTCCGGTTACCTGCCGACCACGCTGGCGCAGACCCTGGCCGAGCAGGCTGAGCGCGCCGAACAAGCGCTGGAGGCGGCGCGCATTGGCGTGGAGCAGGGCGGTGAAGTCATCAGCGGCACCGTGCGCCTGACCTGCACCGATTCAGTCCTGCAAAGTTTATTGTTACCGGCACTGGCGCGGTTCATGCCGTCTTACCCGGCGCTGACCATTGAACTCTGTACCTCCAACGACTTCGCCAACCTCAGCCGTCGCGACGCCGATATCGCCTTGCGGCTGACCCGCACGCCACCCGAGCATTTGGTTGGACGGCGGCTGGCGGATATTTCCTACCGGGTCTGTGCCAGTGCGGCCTATCTGCAATCGGTTGATTCCCACGACCTGGCTGCATTGACCTGGATAGCTCCGGACGACTTCCTGCCCGATCACCCCACCGTCGCCTGGCGACGTCAACAATTGCCTGGCGTGACACCGAGCTATCGCTGCAACAGCATGTTGTCGGTGACCGAGTTGGTACGGGCCGGGCTGGGTGTCGCGGCATTGCCGGACTTCCTCATCGGTGATGGACTGCAACCGTTGTCCGAGCCCTTGCACGGTTACGACACCGCACTGTGGTTGCTCACTCGCCCAGACTGCCGCGCGTTGCGCTCGGTGGTGACGTTGTTCGATGAGTTGGGGCGGGCGCTGAAGTTGCCTTGAGTCGGATCACGCCTTCGGCGGCTCTTTGCCTACGAAGTGTTGATGCATTTCCGACGTCAGGCTTTCGATACGCTCGGTCAGGGTCTTGGTGATTTCGGTGAGCCGGGTGTTTTGCTCCAGCAGTTCCAACAGTTGCGCGGTGTGTCGCGCGGCCTGGGCCTGACGATCGCTGTTGGCCACGGCCAAGGCTTCACGATGTCGCGCATCGGCGTCTGATTGGGCTTTGTCCCGCGCCGCCTGACGCGTCTGGGCCAGCAGAATCAGCGGTGCGGCATAGGCCGCTTGCAGGCTGAATGCCAGGTTAAGCAGGATGAACGGGTACACATCGAAATCGGTCACGCCGGACAAGTTCAGGCAAATCCAGACCACCACGATCAGGGTCTGGGCGCCGAGAAACGTCGGCGTGCCGAAGAACCGCGCAAAGGCCTCGGCGCGCAGGGCAAAACGGTCGGTACCGAAAGTGGGTGCCAGATGATCGTGAGGACGATGGAAGCGCAGGTGATCGACGGGGCCGGTGGTTTCGGTTTGGGTTTCGCGGGTCGGGGTGCTCATAGTGCTCTCTGCATGGCCGCTGGGACTCAGGCTCACTATAGCCCCGGCGCCAGTTTCATTCTGAAACACATTTCGGTGTTTCTACTCAGAGCGATCGGTCAGCGATAAAGCCGCGGACATTGTCATTTTTTGCAGCTCGATTCAGAGCTCATAACAGGCCAGGAACATGTCTAGCGCCGACTCGACAACGGTGTGCTGCATCTCGGGTGACAAGCCTGGCTGGCCCATGGAGATCTGCGGCCAGAACGCAAAGGACTTGAGCAATCCCTGGACCTGTTGCGCGGCGAACTCGGGTGCGACCGGTTTCAACAGGCCATCAGCCTGGGCAGCGCGAATCCACACGGTCAGGCTTTCTTCGCGCTCGCCCATCCGGGTGACCATGTTTTGCGCGCGCTCAGGAGAATGGATGGTGGCGGCGATTGCCACTCGCGCCAGGTCGAGAAAATTGTCATCGGACAGCATCTGCAGTTTCGCCTGCAGCATCAGGCGCAACTGATCGCGCAGGGGCAAGTCAGGGCGATAGGCCGCTTCCTGTTCAGCCGTTACCCGCGCCCACAATTGATTGAGGATTTCGGCGAACAACTCTTCTTTGCTTGGGAAGTGGTTGTACACGGTGCGCTTCGACACGCCAGCGGTGGCGGCGATCTTGTCCATGCTGGTGATGTCGAAACCGTTGGCACGGAATTCGGCAATCGCCGCCTGGATGATGGCTTCGCGTTTACGGTCAGTGAGGCGCTGTGGAGCTGTCATAAATACGCTTAGGCAGGAAGAAGTGGGGAACTACACTTGGTAGTTTACTTGTGATCAGCTTTGATGCAACCTTGGAACTACACTGTGCAGTGTAATGTTTTGTTAATCCTGCCCAGTAAAAAATAGAATCTCCGGCTGAGCGTGCATGCGTTGGCCATTTATCGTCCCACACGGAAGATCGTCAATTGTGCGGTTTTTCTGGAGTCATTCAGTCATGGCCACTTCAACTTCTCCAGCGGATAACGCCTCAACGCCTGAAGCTTCACGACAGGCTCAAGGGCAGTACCGAAACCATATGCCGGTGCAGCGCCAAGGCGTTCGCCAAACCTTGCGCATTCTGTGGAACTTCATTTTCCACAAACCACGCGACACCCGGCCGTCCGCCTCCGTCCCGGTGCAAACCCTGACCCAGGCTGCGTTGATCGCTGCGCCCAACCACAGCGTCTATCGCCTTGGTCATTCCACCGTATTGCTGAAGCTTCGGGACAAATTCTGGATCACCGACCCGGTTTTCGCCGAACGCGCCTCACCGGTGCAGTGGGCCGGCCCCAAGCGTTTCCACCAGCCACCGATCAGTCTCGAAGACCTGCCGCCGATTGAAGCGGTGATCCTCTCCCACGATCACTACGACCACCTCGATTATCAGGCCGTCCTCAAACTGGCGGACAAAACCCGATACTTCCTCACACCGATGGGGGTGGGCGACACCCTGATCAAATGGGGAATCGATGCCAGCAAAGTGCGCCAACTGGATTGGTGGCAGAGCACCGAGGTCGATGGCTTTCAATTCGTCGCCACACCTTCGCAGCACTTTTCCGGTCGTGGCCTGTTCGACGCCAACAGCACCCTTTGGGCATCGTGGGTGATGATCGACGGCGACACGCGGATCTTCTTCAGTGGCGACAGCGGCTACTTCGACGGCTTCAAACGCATCGGCGAACAGTACGGCCCATTCGACCTCACGCTCATGGAAACCGGCGCTTACAACGTCGAGTGGCCGCACGTTCACATGCAGCCCGAGCAAACCCTGCAAGCGCACATAGACCTTAAAGGGCGCTGGTTGCTGCCAATCCACAACGGCACCTTCGACCTGTCGATGCACGCCTGGTACGAACCTTTCGACCGTATTTTGGCGTTGGCCTGGGAGCGGAGCGTGTCGATTACCACACCGCAGATGGGCGAGGCGTTCAATGTGATGTATCCGCAGCGTGGTCATACCTGGTGGCTGGATCTGGAAGGTGTAAGCGATCCGATGGCGCCTCAGAACGCTTGATCTTGATGTTGTGCGGCCGGGCTGCTCGCTATAGGAGCGGCCCTATGCGGCTCAGTTATGCCGTAATGCGATCTGTAGCAGCTGGCGAAGCCTGCGTTCGGCTGCGCAGCAGTCGTAAAATCAGAGATTGCGGTACGTCAGACAGACCGCGTCAGCCGGATTCACGACTGCTGCGCAGCCGAACGCAGGCTTCGCCAGCTGCTACAAAGAGGATGTCGGTGGTATTAGGTGCGGCCCGGGTTTTTGACCCATCTATCTGCGTTCATCCAGCAGCAGGTTTGGATATTCCGAGATCTTTGCCACGGTCAAATCGCGAAATTTTCCACTCAGTATTTCGTCCAGTTCTTCCTGAGACAGTCCGAGCCTTTGCGCAGCCTCGGTCTGACTCAGCCGACCGGTTTCGAGGAGCATGCCGATCTTCATGACGTGTTCGGCTTTGGCCCGCATCTCACTCGCCTCGGGATAGCCCAGCGCCTCATAAACGCAGCTGTTGCTTCCATCGATTTCATTCATCTGCTGACACCTCACTCAACCATCGCATAATCCGCCCGCCCCACCGGATCCGGTGTCGACCCTCGCACATTCATCCCTCTGCCCGGTGCAAACCCCGGGAAGAACACCAGACCTTGCGACTCAAACCGATACGCCAACGCCAGCCGGGTGACATCCAGCACATCGCGTTCCGCCTCGAAACGCTGAATGGCGTCAACGGAAACCCCGGACTCCTCGGATAACTCTTCAACACTCCAGCCCAGCATCGCTCGGGCCTGGGCACAGTGGGCGGGGGTGAACTGGAAGAGGGCGATACGTTCCAGGGTGATTTTCATCGCAAGAGTGGCCATGGTGTTCTCCGGACTCGAGAGTGCTGATTCAAAATGTACTGTGTTTTTGTACAGTTGTTTTGATCCCGGATCAAACTCATTTTTTTGATTGATTACACTTTTCAGTCAGGCAGGAGCTTGGGAGCGACTACGCTGTTTCTATGCGGGATCCCGATAGCTCAGGGCTTTCAGCTCCCGTAGCAGCAATGATTGAACGTCAGCTTTCTGATTTTCAATACAGGGAAAGGTGGCGTTTATGACGCAGTGCGTCACAGCGTTATGCGGGGAAGGGAATCATGAAAAGACTACGTCTGCTTTGTGCCCTGATCGGTTTTACAAGCCTGCCTGTCGTGGCTGATATGGCATCGTTAAGTAAAGAGGCCTTTGTCAGCAACCTGATAAATCAGATGACACTGGAGGAAAAAATCGGCCAACTGCGGCTGATCGCTATTGATGAAAAGATGACGCCCGAAAAAATACGCGAAGAGATCGCCGCCGGGCGAATCGGTGCTACCTACGGCTCTGTAAGCCGCTACGTAAACCGACCCATGCAGGACGCGTCTCAACAAAGCCGTCTGAAAATACCGATGTTTTTTGGCTGGGACGTGATACACGGCCATCGAACCATTTTCCCCATTGGCCTGGCATTGGCCTCCAGCTGGGATATTGCCGCTATCGAGTTAAGCGGTCGCATAGCGGCAAAAGAAGCCAGTGCGGACGGTATCGATATGACCTTCGCCCCGATGATAGATATCGCCCGGGATCCTCGTTGGGGACGCACCTCCGAAGGCTTTGGCGAAGACACCTACCTGGTTTCGCGCATTGCCAAAGCGATGGTTCAGGCCTACCAGGGCACAAGCCCGAATGCACCCGACAGCATCATGGCCAGCGCCAAACACTTTGCGTTGTATGGGGCTGTAGAGGGTGGGCGCGACTACAACAGCGTCGACATGGGCCTGGCCAGAATGCACCAGGATTACCTGCCACCTTATCGTTCGGCCATTGAGGGTGGCGCGGGGGCGATGATGGTGGCGCTTAACTCGATAAATGGCGTGCCAGCCGCTTCAAATGCCTGGTTGATGCAAGACCTGCTTCGCAAAGCATGGGGCTTCAAGGGACTGGTCATCAGCGACCATAACGGGATAAACGATCTGGTCCAGCATGGTGTGGCGAAGAATCACCGCGAAGCGGCCAGGCTCGCGATCAGGGCTGGCGTTGATATGAGCATGAACGATTTCTCCTATGGGCCGGAGCTATCGGGGCTGCTTGAGTCAGGCGCTATTTCCCAGAGCAATATTGATAACGCGGTGCGGGAAGTGCTGGGGGCCAAGTACGACATGGGGCTGTTCGAAGACCCTTACCGGCGCATCGGCATTGCCAGTGAAGACCCCGCTGATAACAACGCCGAATACCGTCTGCACAGAACGCAGGCCCGTGAGGTCGCGCGCAAGACGTTGGTGCTGCTGAAGAATGAAAATTCGCTCTTGCCGTTAAAAAAAGAGGGCGTGATCGCGCTCATAGGCCCATTGGCAAAAAGTACCGTCGACATCATGGGCAGTTGGTCCGCAAGCGGCGTGCCCGCGCAATCAGTGACGATCTACGACGGGCTGAAAAACGCGATGAACCAGGGCTCGCTGATCTATGCCCGAGGCGCCAATCTCGAGGAGGATCAGGAGGTCGTTAAATACCTGGAATACCAGGGAGTGTCCGAAATCGCGAACGACCCTCGTCCGGCAGCTGAAATGATTGACGAAGCGGTGAAGGCTGCACAGCAAGCCGATGTTGTGATTGCGGTGGTGGGCGAGCCCCGCAGTATGTCTCATGAAGCGGCCAGTCGAACCAGCCTTGATCTGCCTGGGCGCCAGAGTGAATTGATCACCGCGCTTAAAGCCACCGGCAAGCCGCTGGTACTGGTATTGATGAATGGCCGACCACTGTCCATCGGCAAGGAGCAGAAACAGGCCGATGCGATTCTGGAAACCTGGTACAGCGGCTCCGAGGGAGGCAACGCCGTTGCCGATGTGTTGTTCGGTGACTACAACCCATCCGGCAAATTACCCATCACCTTTCCACGCTCCGTGGGGCAGATTCCCAATTACTACAGCCACTTGAACACCGGTCGCCCCTACATAGCGGGTGCGCTTCGCAACTACACGTCTCAATATTTCGATCAATCCCACGGTCCGCTTTATCCCTTCGGCTATGGGCTGAGTTATACCGATTTCAGCCTGACCGACATGGCCCTGTCTTCGACCACACTGAACAAGACCGACAATCTCGTCGCCAGCATCATGGTGAAGAACATCGGCCAGCGCGACGGCGAAACGGTGGTTCAACTGTACATCCGCGATGTCGTTGGCTCCGTCAGCCGTCCGGTCAAAGAACTGAAGAACTTTCAAAAAATCATGCTCAAGGCCGGAGAGGAGAAAGCGGTCCATTTCAGCATCAATGAGAACGACTTGAAGTTCTTCAACAGCCAGTTGGAATACGCCGCCGAACCAGGCGAATTCCGGGTGCAAATCGGTCTGGATTCCCAGGATGTGAAGGAGCAGAGTTTTGAGTTGCTGTCAGAACAAGGCAGTGGCTAAGACCGATCAGTAAAGAAAATGAAGTGCCAAGCGCAGAGCCTGTGGGAGCGTGGCTTGCCCGCGAAGAACGATGACGCGTAATACCTGAAAAACCGCGGTGCATTCTTCGCGGGCAAGCCACGCTCCCACAGGTGCTGCGCTTGCCGCGAGCTCTCTATTTCACCCCCTCCAACCAAACGGACGGGGCTTGCCCCAGCACACGACGAAACATCGTCGAGAACGCCGCCGGGCTGTCATAACCAAAATCCAGCGCAATCCGCGTTACCGGCGTGCCCACCGCCAGCCGCGCCAAAGCCAGCACCACACAGGCCCGCTGCCGCCATTGGCTGAAACTCAGGCCAGTCTGCTGGCGGAACAGGCGATTGAAAGTACGCAGGCTGATATGCAACTGATCGGCCCATTGTTGCGGCGATTGGTGAGCGTTCGGTTGCTGGAGAAACATCTGACACAACCCAAGCAGCCGCGAATCCACAGGCAACGGAATGTGCAACGGCAAGTGAGCGCTACGAGCCAGTTCATGCAGCAACAAGTCGATCAGCGCACCGTCGCGCCCGGCCTCGTCGTACTCCAGCGCAACCTCCACCGCCTCCATCAACAAATGCCGCATCAACGGCGAAACACTGATCACCTGGCAGCAATTGCCCAAATCAACCGCCCCCGGTTCGATGTACAAACTGCGGGTGCTCACCCCCAGCATCAACACCTCATGCGCCACCCCCGGCGGAATCCATACCGCCCGCTGCGGCGGCACCACCCAATTGCCATCGTGCGTACTCACCTGCATCACCCCGGTGGCGCCGTACAACAACTGCGCCCGCCAGTGGCTATGGCGCGGCAACAGACGACCGTCGGGGTAATCCGTGCCGATGGCCACCACCGGCCGTGGCGTATCGTCCAGCAGATCAATCGAAACATTGCGCATCGAGCAGCATCCAGCGGTTGGCGTAAACGCAAACATTATTGGCTGACTTGCTGAAGCAGGCCAAGCCCCATCGCTCTATCGTCGGCCACTCTCAACCAACGGACGATGCGCGATGTTCTTCTACCTCTTGCTGGCACTCTTCGGCTGCATGACCGGCGTCACCGCCGTGCTGTTCGGCTTCGGCGGCGGATTCGTCGTCGTGCCCCTGCTGTACCGCATGCTCACGGCCAGCCACGGCGCCGACGATCCCATCAGCCAATCGGCGATGCACATCGCCGTGGCCACCTCGACCTGCGTGATGATCGTCAACGCCCTGATCGCCACCGCAAAACATCACCGCGCCGGTAATCTCATTCGCCATTACGTGTGGCCGTTGGGCGGGTTCATCGGCCTGGGCGCTATCGTCGGAGCCGTTGCTGCGATGTGGGCGAGTGGCGAGCTGATCCGTTTTGCCTTCATCGCCTACCTCGGCGTGACGATTCTGGACTGCCTGTTCCGACGCGGTTTTCTCACACAGCCTGACGCCGTAATCCCACGGCGATTGGGCAGGGCAGAAGTGTCTGGCGGCGGTGTAGGCATCGGCACCATCGCCACGTTTCTCGGCGTGGGCGGCAGCGTCATGACCGTGCCGTTGCTGCGGCGTTGTGGGCTGAGCATGTCTCGAGCGACGTCCATGGCCAATCCGTTGAGTCTGCCGGTTGCGGTGGCCGGGACGCTGACTTACTTGGCGATGGCGGGGTTTGCCGAGTTTGATCTGGGGCTGTGGTTTGTCGGTTATGTGGATGTGCTGGCGTTTGCGGTGCTGACGGTTGGGGCGTTGGTGGGGATTCGCCTGGCCACGCCGTGGATCGGGCGGATACCGGATCGGGTGCATGCGCGGGTTTATATTGGTTTGCTGGTTTTGGTGATGCTGAGTATGTGCGCCAAGTGAGCTTGGAATCAGTCGGCTTATTCGCAAGAATAGGACTTAGCACTGTTCAAGATTTCACGCAGGAGAATGTCATGCCGATCCTCGAAAGCGACTGGAAGAAATTCAAGGAACTGCGCAAGATCGCGCTCGATCGATTTTGCCAAGGTGTTCTTGCCGATGCCAAAACGATTGCCCAACACGGGGCGCTGTCAGCTCACGCTCGATACGGAATGCTCTATGGATTGATCCAGGATCGGAACAAGGACATGGCCCAGGCCTTTGACCATAACAGTCAATCCCGTTCAAGTGCGCTCAGAGGCTTGTGGTTGATGGTCATGCACGACTTGCTGACCGACGCCGAATTATCAGTTCTCAGTGAAGATGCGCTGGACTACATCTCGGAGGTTGTTCGCCAACCCTATGAGCTTGAATGGGTTGACGAGATTGTGAGGCAGGATTGATCACTTATCAGCCAACCCCGGCGCTTCCCGAATAATGAAGTGATCCAGGTTCTCAATATTGGCACTGAACACCCCGAACGTTTGTTCGGGGTTTTTCTTGCTCGGCACCTGCTTCAACTCCGGCGTCACCCCATAAAAGAAACAATACAACTGCGCGTCACTGTCGACGGCATGCTTGATCTCTTCCAGAAACGCTTTGCGCTTGCGGTAGTTGTCGATCAGCTTCTTGCTCAGATAAACATTCACCGAGTAAGGCTTCTTCTTCGCCTCGTCCGGTTGCTTGAACCAGACTTTCTGTTCGAAATCGATGCGAAAGCTCTGCGTGTAATCCTTGATCTCCTTGATCTTGCCCCAGTAAATCAGCCCCTTGTTGTCTTGCAGGTATTCGATCTTCTTGAAGAACGACCCATAAGGCGCCGTGTGCTCGCCAATCTTCAGCGGCATGCGCTTGAGCAGCTCCTTGTCCTCGAAGTTCGACACAAAACACTCCACCGGGTGGGCGAAGACACTGGTCTTGTCCGGCGCCGACTCCCGGCTCGGATGCTCGACGTTACTGGCCGCTGAAGGCTCTCGCGGCTCATCGCGCATAACATCCGCCGCCACCGCCGTGCTGGACGGCTTACGCACATACTCACGCCGAGTCAGCAACAACTCCGACGGAAAATGCTCCTCCCGACTGTCATCCGATTCCGCACCGTCCGCGTCCAGACCCGACGCCGGCGTCTTCAGACTGACATAAGGACAACCCTCGACATGCCGTGTGCTGGGAATGTTCTTGAAATGCGGCGTGCGCACGTAATTCACGTTCTTGGCGTTGAACGTGCCCAACACGTTGGTCGTATCAAACGCTGAACGGCAGGCATCGTTGGGGCACTGGAAGTGCTCCTTGGCGGAATCGAACTCCATGGTTTCGTCGAAATTCAAATCGCGCACGTCATAGATCGACAGCTTGTCGTCGAGGCTGAGGCAGTAGGCGAGGTCGAATTTCATGGTGGGCTCGGGTCCGCGAGAGGGAAGGGTATTAATAGCGGGAGGGGCGTGATAGCGCACCTCTTAATTCGTCAATACCTTCAATCTTGCGTGCGCGTGGCACGTTTGGCCTCGCTCACGATGAGGTGCAGTTACGATTTTGCTATCTACGGCATCTGTTAAAAAGGAGATGTTTCTGCGGGTTTTGATTGAGCTGCTAGAGCGAAACTCTCCCTTTGCTGATTGAAATGTGGGGGTTTTTCGCGAAGCTTGTAGGAATTTTCTTGTTGTTTGGTAGGCTTCATCTTCTGTTACGAGGATGAATGGATGCCAGTTGTCATTGCCGAAAATGATGTATCGAAGTGGTCCGATAAAACCGGGGCCCGGTATCACTTCCCGAAGCAGTACAGACCGGTGCTCTCCGAAGGAATGGAGGTGCTTTACTACAAAGGGAAAATGAAAAATAAGGCTTTTTCGGATCAGCGCCTGAGTGCGAACCCACACTATTTTGGTGTTGCTCGAGTAGGGAAGATATATGCGGACAAGGACAGCACAAAGGGTGATCTGTTTGCTGATATTGAGGATTTCAAACCTTTTGAGTCTGCAGTCCCGAACAAAATTGATGGAGAATACCTTGAGCCAATTCCTCAAAGGCTAAAAAACAATTATTGGCGCAGAAGTGTTCGGGAAATTGATCAAGCCGTATTTGACAGAATTTGCTCTCACGCGGTGCTGAAGGCGCAACTGGATGACGGTTCTAGCCCAATCGATGGCGCGCAGGAATTTGAGACTAGAGTTACCGGCACTGAAGGGAAAAAAGTCGCCTATTACGGCGTCAGATATGAGCGTAAACAAAAGCTTAGGCTGCAAGCAATCGAAATTCATGGACTTCGATGTAACGCCTGTGAATTTGATTTTGAGAAGGCTTACGGCGAGCACGCGAAAGGCTTTATCCACGTACACCACGTGAAGCCCATTTCTGAATATGAAGAAGACCAAGTGGTCGATCCAGCGACCGACATGATTACACTCTGCGCAAATTGCCACGCGGTTGTTCATAAGAAGCCCAACCAGCTGCTGAGCGTTGAACAACTGAAAGGCATTCTCAGTGGGCGTTGGGTTTTCGACGACTTAACCTAAGGTAGTTGTGTGGTGTAAGAGGAGGGTTGCAGGGAAATTTGAGATGATTTACTTGTCGGATGACTGAAGACTCCGACTCCTGATCACTCCAACTTGGGATATCGATACAATTGCCCGAGGGTTGAAAACCTTCGGGCAATACTTATTGGTCATCAAAGCTGTCTACGAATTGCTAAGAATAGCTACGGATTTCGCAGGCATTCCTAAAAAAACACGGCGCCTAGCCCATCGAATGCTTCTACGACTGAAACACCTGAGCGACCCTCCGCCACCATGGCTTCGATACATCCACCCGACCTTGAGTCTGATCGTTTAACAGGTAAGGCATGTCCCGTAACCGAATCCAACCTTCATTCTGCCAATGCAGCAGACTCAACGACATTTCCGGCCAATTCAACAAGCTCAACATCGGCCGATCCGAATTTTCAGATTGCTCCGCATCGCGCAAGGCCGGCACCACCTGATGGGTCAACCACTCACGTAGCAAGCGATTCCCTGGAACGTAGTGATACACCAGCAGCGCATAGACACCGGACTCGCTGAGCATCAGCTGTTTTTCTGGTTGCCGAAAATATTCAATCCACAAAACGCGACGCTGATCTTTGTCTAATTTGCTGACCATACGATCACTCAAATGGACACCCATCAATCGGCCAATATCGCGGGCGCAGAACCATGGTTGGTTTTCTAGGAGGAGGGCGTGGAGGGAGAGGTTGTGACGGGTAAAGACTATGGGGTTGTGTGAGTCAGACATGATCAGCCTCCCGAGTAGGGAGCATTATTTGAGCAGTAAAGCTGTAGGTGATTTCCTTCAATAAGAAGGGAAAAAGCTTAGGCATATCCATTACCTCTACTTGATAGCTTTCTTAGGGCTAAGGCGCCGGGAGTTAAGAAACCCCAAGTAGAAGGCCGGACATATTCCCCTTACGGGTCTTGTATTAGCCCACTCCCGACATAGCAGAGGTTTTTCGCGCCCACGGTAAATCCGTAGGCACAAAAAAGCCGCATCTTTCGGGAGCGGTCAGGCCGCTACTTGAGGCGTTTCTTAGGCGCCGGAGGAGGGAGCGTAGGAGCATTTTCTGCGAGGGTCAAGAGCCGAGTTCTGATTCAGTCTGGTAGGAGATGATTTATTGCTTGGTTTCAGCTGCGAGCGCCAAGGTGTTGGCCGAGTGAGAAGATAAAACACTCGGCTATTTGTTTTTTCTTAAAGCCTGTTATTCAGTACGTCAAGCATCAATTGGATGTGATGTTTTATTTGGTATTCTTTGTTTTTTCCTAGTCCAGACCATGTGCTTTGCTTAACGTGATCATCGTAGGCTTGTAAACTGCTATTCCAGCCAAACTCATTAGGTAGGACTTTTACTTGCTTTGTTAGCTTTTTCGCCATCTGCAAGAATTTTGTTTCTGCATCGCTTACGTTTCTGTCAGTGTCATCTGAAACGAAGTGCTCTATCCAAATATCTGAAGTGTTAGAGTTTTTGAAGGTGATATGGCTGGCTACTGCACCGGGTTTGCCACCGCCGATTTCTAACTTGCGACCAGTAATTGTGTAGTCTCCAATCGCATAAATGTTGTTACCGACATTTTTATGCTTGTCGGTAAACAGCTCTCTGCCACTATAGTCAGCGTTGCGGTCTAATTTATTGAAGAAATCGCGAGTATCGATGATTTTGTTTTTTGGAATTTCGGCGAGCTGTGCTGTGGAGATTTTATCGTTTAGTATTACGTGAAATAAAATTTGATTCAGTGCTGCGTTTGTTTTTATTTCCACTTCGCTTAGGGTAGGGTTGTTGTAGAGGAGGGCAACTTCTTTCTTGTTGTAATGGGATAGGAAGTTTTTTACGTCATTCTGCGTTGTTGTGGAATCTATGCAGTAAGCGGGTATTAGAGTTGTGTGGCTGTCGAACAAGCTCTGAATGCTAGTAATTAAGTTGTTTTGTGTTAGTGCGTTGTTAGAGTATTCGTGTTGGGTCGGGTTCGTAAGGATTACCAGCGCCTTTTTATCTTTTCCAAATGCATCCATGCAACGATGTATAGCGCCAGTATCAGCTAATACAGGCTCTATTATTGGGATTAGTCCTGTTAGATCTGTTTTTTCACTGATCAAAGATCTTAGTGCTAGTAGCTCTGAGCCTCGGCCATAAAGATATGGACTATACATATTGCTTTCCTTGCTGTTTGGGTTGGGGTTGTCAGTTTAACTTGGTTTCCAGTGCGCTGAGCAGTTTGGCTCTTTGTGGGCGTGAAAGAGAAGAAGAATATCCGAGCACTCTTAAGTGGTTAGGAAGGCTTCTCATAAAGTTAACTATTTCAGGGCTAGTTGTTCGTTTGCGCATCGCGTTGATGTAAATATTGTGAGCTGATTCTTTGCTTAGTTTTAAGAATATTTTCTCGCAATGAGTTCTAATGATTCCATTAGGTAGCTCTATTTTTCTTTCAATTAGCCTTTCTAATGCTGGTAGAAATTCATCCCTGCGTAGCATTCTGAATATGATTTGTTGGTCGATATTGTTTATGTTGCTAGTGGCTGGTTTTACTTCAGAGAGGCTTCCCTTGGTTGTTAGTGAAAGAACTCCAATGTGTGGTTCGGCTTTCTCAGCGTAGCGCTTCGCATGTTGTGGATGCGTAACGATATAAATTTTATCAAAGGCCTTGGTGTAATCAGGAGTTTGAGATATAAGTCGTCTCGGACTGTCGAATTCAGTTTTTATTTCGTATGCTGTAGATGTGCCATTGAATACAGCCGCATCTACTATAGATCTGCCTACTGGCAGTTCTATTGACAGCGCAGAAGTGGAAGGGCTGTGTCGACCAAATACTATTCGATCCGCAATCGCGGATTTATATATGTATTCATTTCTATAGTTTTTACTGATTAAATTGTAGACGTACGCATACAACTTGCTGGGTGTTTCAGGTGGGTGTGATTCTAATACGTTTAAGTAATGTTTAAAAATGTTACGAGGGTCATCGCCGCGAGCAAGCGAAGTGAATGTAGTACGGTTGAGAATCCTTGCTAGGAATCGTGCGTGTTCTATATCAGGTTGCATGCCGATTTCCGATATGTGTGGTGAGGCTACCGCAGTGTAGCAGGTGAAATCTGAGGCGATAAGGGGAGATGCAAAGACTGACTATCTTGAATCGCACGATGAGGGCCATAAAAAAGGGCTACCAATGGTAGCCCTTGCGGTAATTCAGCGTTATGCGAATCAATCCCAGCTCAAAGCCCCACCAGTCTGATACTCAATAACCCGAGTCTCAAAGAAATTCTTCTCTTTCTTCAAGTCCATAATCTCGCTCATCCAAGGGAACGGGTTAGTCGTCCCTGGATACTCTTCCTTCAAACCAATCTGGCTCAAACGACGGTTAGCAATAAACTTCAGGTAATCCTCCATCATCGCCGCATTCATGCCCAACACCCCACGAGGCATGGTGTCACGAGCGTATTCGATCTCCAGCTGAGTACCTTGCAGAATCATCTGCGAAGCTTCTTCCTTCATTTCAGCATCCCACAAATGCGGGTTTTCGATTTTGATCTGGTTGATCACGTCGATGCCGAAGTTCAGGTGCATGGATTCGTCGCGCAGGATGTACTGGAACTGCTCGGCGACGCCGGTCATTTTGTTGCGGCGGCCCATGGAGAGGATCTGGGTGAAGCCGCAGTAGAAGAAGATGCCTTCCAGAACGCAGTAGTAGGCGATCAGGTTGCGCAGCAATTCTTTGTCGGTTTCGACGGTGCCGGTTTCGAATTTCGGATCGGAGATCGAACGGGTGTATTTGAGGCCCCAGGTGGCTTTTTTCGCGACCGATGGGATCTCGTGGTACATGTTGAAGATCTCGCCTTCATCCATGGCCAACGATTCGATGCAGTACTGGTAGGCGTGGGTGTGGATCGCCTCTTCGAACGCCTGGCGCAGGATGTACTGGCGGCATTCCGGGTTGGTGATCAGGCGGTACACGGCCAGAACCAGGTTGTTGGCAACCAGGGAGTCGGCGGTGGAGAAGAAGCCGAGGTTGCGCATCACGATGCGGCGCTCGTCGTCGGTCAGGCCTTCCGGGTCTTTCCAGAGGGCGATGTCGGCGGTCATGTTGACTTCTTGCGGCATCCAGTGGTTTGCGCAGCCGTCCAGGTACTTCTGCCATGCCCAGTCGTACTTGAATGGGACGAGCTGGTTGAGGTCGGCGCGGCAGTTGATCATGCGCTTTTCGTCGACAGCCACACGGGCGGAGGCGCCTTCGAGTTCGGCGAGGCCTTCGGCGATGTCGAGGTTGTCCAAGGCAGCTTTTGCACGGGCGATTGCGGCGGAGTCGGACGCGGTAACAGCGCGAGCTTCTTGAGCAGCGACACCACCAGCGGTGTCGAGTCGGTCCATGTTGGCTTCAGTCGCGTGGCCGGCGTTGGCGCCTTTTACCACGGTCTCGCCGCTGTCTTCTTTGTCGAATTCGTCCCAGCTCAGCATGACGTGTCGTCTCCTGCGTGAGGGCCAGATTGCCCGTGTGAAAACTGATAGGTTGGTTTTTCACACAGCCGTTTCTGGCCGCGTTGGATCTAAAGGAAATCGTTTTTTGCAGCAGTACAACGCAGGCAATAAACAGAATTTTGTACGGGTGTTCCGAAGCCGCTGATGGGCGCAAATAACGTGAGTCGCTCTGCGTGGGCTTCAGACTGGCTTTTCACCCCTGTAAGGGAATATTGCAGGCCCGTTTAAGTCCGCATTATAAGGAAATTTTCGGCCCCGTGGTGCGGCGAAATGGCACCCGGCGTGGTCGGCGAGGGACGTTTTCAGGTTGGAGCGAGGGTTTACAGGGCTTTGGCGCAGGAAGTTTTTTTTTCGTCTGTTTTGGCTGGTTTTTGACGGTGAGAGCAAGGTGTTCGCGTGGTTATGGTCTGGTGTTGTGTTGCAAGCCAGGTGGGGCGGGGCTTTCAGGGGAGGGGAGGGGTTTTGTGGGCGGGATTGTGTGCAGTTTTTGGCTGAAAATGTTCTTGGAATAGGTTGCTCAAAAAACAACCAAAAACGGCATTTTTTACTACATGTAGTGGTTTTGGTCGATTTCTGACCACTCCAGACACAACTAAGCCCGACCGAAGTCGGGCTGTGATGTCGCGTTCAGTTTTCAGCTGAAACGAGCTGCACCTACGTGGTCAGCACCATCGGCAGCGAGCTTGGCAGCGCCAGTGTGATCAAAACCATCAGCCGCGACCTTGGCAGCGCCAGTGCGATCAAAACCATCAGAAGCGAAAGAAGCCGAACCAGTATGGTCGTAACCATCAGAAGCGACAGCCGCTTCAGTGAAAGTAGCCGAGCCAGTGCGGTTGTAGCCATCGGCGGCGAAGGTGTTAGCGGCCAGGACGGAAAGGGTCAGGGCGAGGATCAGTTTGGTTTTCATGGTAGTGGCTCCAGGTTCGTTGGCGTTTTGTGCCTTGGGTGTGGAATTCATCCTACGCCAACTATTTTGATTAAAAAGCGCAAATAAACGCTTAAAACAATCGTGTTTGTCGATATAAGGCCCGGCGCTTCATCTGTCTTTAAAAAGGATGGGGCGAGCCTTGGGAGATAGAAGGGGGCGGATCAGCCGTTAGAACAGCCGTTACCCATGACGCTGTAGCGCAGAATGTGCCGCTGACCTTTGGAGTCGTCGTACTCCATTTTGGCTGGAACCACTTCGCAGACATTCGGGATTTCGCTCATCGATATGACTTTGGCGATGTCCAGGTGGGTGGAGTAGGTGTATTCCTCAATGGCGGGTTGTTGCTGTGCGACATCAGTCGGGACCTCGTCCGCCATGGCGGTTGCGCACAGACTGCTGAGGGCCAGAACCAATAAAGCTTTCATTTCAAATTTACCTTTCTTAGGTCGAATGGGGTCACGCAATCTTTTTGGGATCGCGTGTGGAGCTTTAATAAAGAGTTTTGGATTAACTGCCTTCGTGGGGGCTGTAACTGGGTTAATCACGTTGCCTTGTTGGCGAGACCGATTTTAGGCCTGGGGGTGGCGTGCATATAGCCGTGCTTTTGATAAACACCTTTGGCAGATTTGGTAACAATCCCCGAAAAGGTACGACATTTATTTTGCTGCGACGCACGACCTGTAGCAGCTGGCGAAGCCTGCGTTCGGCTGCGAAGCAGTCGCAATTCGGTAAACGCGATTTGCCTGACATACCGCATTTGCTGATTTTACGACTGCTGCGCAGCCGAACGCAGGCTTCGCCAGCTGCTACAGGTCGCGTTATTGCAGGACGCCGGCATTGTCTGGAAGAGGCGTGGAAGTGGGGTTTCGGGGTATCCACGATAATTTGTAGGGGCTTGTTACTACCATCGTCGAATGGTTCTATAGGCCCGGCCCGGCTACAACTGGGGCCATACAAAAACAACTATTCCACCGAGGTAAGAAAGATGAGTGCGGCTTCTTTGTATCCCGTTCGTCCCGAGGTAGCAGCCAATACGCTGACTGACGAGGCCACCTATAAGGCCATGTACCAGCAGTCGGTCGTCAACCCGGACGGCTTCTGGCGCGAACAAGCCAAGCGCCTCGACTGGATCAAGCCTTTCACCACGGTGAAGCAAACGTCCTTCGACGATCACCATGTCGACATCAAATGGTTCGCCGACGGCACGCTGAACGTTTCCTACAACTGCCTCGACCGTCATCTGGCCGAGCGTGGCGATCAAATCGCGATTATTTGGGAAGGGGATGACCCTGCCGAAAGCCGCAACATCACCTACCGCGAGCTGCACGAACAAGTCTGCAAGTTCGCCAACGCCTTGCGCGGCCAGGATGTGCACCGCGGCGACGTGGTGACGATCTATATGCCGATGATCCCCGAAGCCGTGGTCGCCATGCTGGCCTGCACCCGGATCGGCGCGATTCACTCGGTAGTGTTCGGTGGTTTCTCGCCGGAAGCCCTGGCTGGCCGGATCATCGACTGCAAATCCAAAGTGGTGATCACCGCTGACGAAGGTATTCGTGCCGGCAAGAAAATTCCGCTGAAGACCAACGTCGACGACGCGCTGACTAACCCGGAAACCAGCAGCATTCAGAAAGTCATCGTGTGCAAGCGCACCGGTGGCGACATCAAGTGGAACCAGCATCGCGACATCTGGTACGAAGACCTGATGAAAGTGGCGGGCAGTGTGTGCGCGCCGAAAGAGATGGGCGCCGAAGAAGCGCTGTTCATCCTTTATACCTCCGGTTCCACCGGCAAGCCGAAGGGCGTGCAGCACACCACCGGCGGTTATCTGCTGTATGCGGCGATGACCCACGAGCGCGTGTTCGACTACCGTCCGGGCGAAATCTACTGGTGCACCGCCGACGTCGGCTGGGTCACCGGCCACACTTATATCGTCTATGGCCCATTGGCCAATGGCGCGACCACGCTGCTGTTCGAAGGCGTGCCGAACTATCCGGACATCACCCGGGTGGCGAAGATCGTCGACAAGCACAAGGTCAACATCCTCTACACCGCGCCTACCGCGATTCGCGCGATGATGGCGTCGGACACTGCGGCTGTTGAAGGCGCTGACGGCAGCAGCCTGCGTCTGTTGGGTTCGGTCGGTGAGCCGATCAACCCGGAAGCGTGGGATTGGTACTACAAGAATGTCGGCCAATCCCGTTGCCCGATTGTCGATACCTGGTGGCAGACTGAAACCGGCGGCAACATGATGAGCCCGCTGCCGGGCGCTCACGCGCTCAAGCCGGGTTCGGCGTCACGTCCGTTCTTCGGCGTGGTGCCAGCGCTGGTGGACAACCTCGGTAACATCATCGAAGGCGTGGCCGAGGGCAACCTGGTGATTCTCGATTCGTGGCCAGGCCAGGCGCGCACGCTGTATGGCGACCATGACCGCTTCGTCGACACTTACTTCAAGACCTTCCGTGGCATGTACTTCACCGGTGACGGTGCGCGTCGTGACGAGGACGGTTACTACTGGATCACCGGGCGTGTGGATGACGTACTTAACGTGTCCGGTCACCGCATGGGCACTGCAGAGATCGAAAGCGCGATGGTCGCTCACCCGAAAGTCGCCGAAGCGGCGGTGGTCGGTGTGCCGCACGACATCAAGGGGCAGGGCATCTATGTCTATGTCACGTTGATCGCTGGCGAAGAGCCGAGCGAGCAACTGCGCCTGGAACTGAAAAACTGGGTGCGTAAAGAGATCGGCCCGATTGCTTCGCCGGATGTGATTCAGTGGGCGCCGGGGCTGCCGAAAACCCGTTCGGGCAAGATCATGCGCCGGATTCTGCGCAAGATTGCTACGGCCGAATACGATGGGTTGGGGGATATTTCGACCCTGGCCGATCCGGGTGTGGTGCAGCATTTGATTGATACGCACAAGACCATGAACGTCGCTTAACAGCGATTCTTGAGTCATCGAAGCCCTGCCAGGTGTTGAGCCTGGTGGGGTTTTTTATTGGCTGATGGGTTTGTGTTGGTGGTTCGGGCCTCATCGCGGGCAAGCCCGCTCCCACAGGGTTAGTGGAGTACATGCAATCTACGCCACAACTCAAATACCTGTGGGAGCGGGCTTGCCCGCGATGACAGCCTGTCAGGCGAAACATAAACAACGCCCAATAATTATCGGTGTCCGCCGTAGGCCAATTCCCACTGTTACCCACCACTCTTCAAGTTACCGAATGTGTAACCGCGCGCCCGGCAACGAGGCATTGGGAAACGCAAAGCCCCGTTACAGGGCTTCTAAACCCGCCATGAAAATAAAGACACAACGCTGCGCTTGCTGGATTAGAAGGGTTTGCCAATAATAGGCCCGCAATTTGCAATATAGATCGGTTCACTGTCTTTTGCTCTTGCATGAAATTGCAAGGCTGTCAACGCGCTCAAGCGGCTTTCTCGGTGCATCTGTAATTTGTTGTCGCATTGAAGAAATATCGGCTTCGGGCCTGTCGTTAGAATGCCGATCACTCGCTCGTCGTTGCCTGCGTTGAAATCAACGCACGGTTTCTAGGACGCAGCACCGCTTAGCTGTTTAACCCATTCGCATATTGGGCTGTCGCTCACTCTGCCGTTTTTGCCCTTTACCGATGGAGTCCCAAGATGAAGAAACTTGTGCTGCTTGGCGCCCTGGCACTGTCCGTGCTGTCCCTGCCGACCTTCGCCGATGACAAGCCCGTAAAAATCGGTATCGAAGCAGCTTACCCTCCGTTCGCCTCCAAGGCGCCGGACGGCAGCATCGTGGGTTTCGACTACGACATCGGTAACGCCCTGTGCGAAGAGATGAAGGTCAAGTGCGTATGGGTCGAGCAAGAATTCGACGGACTGATCCCGGCACTTAAAGTGCGCAAGATCGACGCGATCCTGTCGTCCATGTCGATCACTGAAGACCGCAAGAAGTCCGTGGACTTCACCAACAAGTACTACAACACCCCGGCTCGCCTGGTCATGAAGGCCGGCACTCAGGTCAGCGAAAACCTGGCTGAGTTGAAGGGCAAGAACATCGGCGTGCAACGTGGTTCGATCCACGAGCGTTTCGCCCGCGAAGTCCTGGCCCCACTGGGTGCCGAGATCAAGCCTTACGGTTCGCAGAACGAAATCTACCTCGACGTGGCCGCCGGTCGCCTCGACGGCACCGTGGCAGATGCGACCTTGCTGGATGACGGCTTCCTGAAAACCGACGCCGGCAAGGGTTTCGCCTTCGTTGGCCCGGCCTTCACCGACGTCAAATACTTCGGCGACGGCGTAGGTATCGCGGTTCGCAAGGGCGACGCGCTGAAAGACAAGATCAACACCGCGATCGCAGCCATTCGCGAGAACGGCAAGTACAAGCAAATCCAGGACAAGTACTTCGCCTTCGATATCTACGGCAAGTAATCGTCCCCGCAACAAGTCCGAAATGGCGCAAGCAGCAGGATCTCTGAGGTTTGCGCCATTTTTTCATCCCAACTTTCGAGGACCTGAATCATGTTGAAAGGCTACGGGGCTGTCATCCTCGATGGCGCATGGCTGACGCTTCAGCTCGCCTTGTCGTCCATGGCCCTGGCCATCGTTCTGGGGCTGATCGGCGTTGCGCTGCGTCTATCCCCAATACGCTGGCTGGCCTGGCTGGGCGACCTGTATTCCACGGTGATCCGCGGTATTCCCGATCTGGTGCTGATCCTGCTGATTTTCTACGGCGGCCAAGACCTGCTCAACCGCGTCGCGCCGATGCTCGGCTATGACGACTACATCGACCTGAACCCATTGGCCGCCGGTATCGGCACCCTGGGCTTCATCTTCGGTGCGTACCTGTCGGAAACCTTCCGTGGCGCCTTCATGGCAATCCCGAAGGGGCAGGCAGAAGCCGGCATGGCGTACGGCATGAGCAGTTTTCAGGTGTTCTTCCGGGTGTTGGTGCCGCAGATGATTCGTCTGGCGATTCCGGGTTTCACCAACAACTGGCTGGTATTGACCAAGGCGACCGCGCTGATTTCGGTGGTCGGTCTGCAAGACATGATGTTCAAGGCCAAGCAGGCGGCAGACGCTACCCGCGAGCCTTTCACCTTCTTCCTCGCAGTGGCGGCGATGTACCTGGTGATCACCAGTGTCTCGTTGCTGGCATTGCGTCACCTTGAGAAGCGCTACTCGGTAGGCGTAAGGGCGGCTGATCTATGATCTTCGACTACAACGTCATTTGGGAGGCCTTGCCGCTGTACTTCGGCGGCCTGGTGACCACCCTTAAATTGCTCGCGCTGTCGCTGTTTTTCGGTCTGCTGGCGGCATTGCCGCTGGGGCTGATGCGCGTCTCCAAGCAGCCGGTCGTCAACATGAGTGCCTGGCTGTTCACCTACGTGATCCGCGGCACGCCGATGCTGGTGCAGCTGTTTTTGATCTACTACGGTCTGGCGCAGTTCGCAGCGGTACGTGAAAGCTTCCTTTGGCCATGGCTGTCCAGCGCCACGTTCTGTGCGTGCCTGGCCTTCGCCATCAACACCAGCGCTTACACCGCTGAAATCATCGCCGGCAGCCTGCGCGCCACGCCGAACGGCGAGATCGAAGCGGCCAAGGCCATGGGCATGTCTCGGGTCAAAATGTATAAGCGGATCCTGCTGCCATCGGCCCTACGCCGGGCACTGCCGCAGTACAGCAACGAAGTGATCATGATGCTGCAGACCACCAGTCTGGCGTCCATCGTGACCCTGATCGACATCACCGGTGCCGCGCGCACGGTCAACGCTCAGTTCTACTTGCCGTTCGAAGCCTACATCACCGCCGGCGTGTTCTACCTGTGCCTGACGTTCATTCTGGTGCGCCTGTTCAAAATGGCCGAGCACCGCTGGCTGGGCTATCTGGCCCCGCGGAAGCACTGACATGGAACGCATCGATCATGCATTGCCGTGGAGCCACCTGGGCTGCGAACGCCGGATTTCGGTGTTCCGCTTCGGTGCTGGCGAGCGCAAGGCCTACATCCAGGCCAGCCTGCACGCCGATGAACTGCCGGGAATGCGTACCGCCTGGGAGCTGAAAAAGCGCCTGACCGAACTCGAAGCCCAAGGCTTGCTGAACGGTGTAATTGAACTGGTACCGGTGGCCAATCCACTGGGCCTCGGTCAACTGCTTCAGGGTAACCATCAAGGGCGTTTCGAAGCCGGCAGCGGCAAGAACTTCAACCGGGATTTCGTCGAACTGAGCGAGCCCGTTGCCGCTGAGCTCCAAGGGCACCTGGGTGACGATCCTCACGCCAATATCCGTTTGATCCGTGAAACCATGAGCGATGTGCTGGCCGCGTTGCCGCCTGCCGAGAGTCAGTTGCAAGGCATGCAGCGCATCTTGCTCAGCCATGCTTGCAATGCCGACGTGGTGCTGGATTTGCATTGCGATTGCGAAGCGGCGCTGCACATGTATGCCTTGCCGCAACACTGGCCGCATTGGCGTTCACTGGCTGCACACTTGAACGTCAAGGTCGGCCTGCTGGCGGAAGATTCCGGCGGCAGCTCCTTTGATGAAGCGTGTTCGCTGCCATGGCTGCGTCTGTCGCGTCTGTTTCCGGATGCCCAGATTCCACTGGCCTGCTTGGCGACGACCATCGAGTTGGGCGGCCAATCCGATACCGGTCGCCCAGAGGCGCAGGCTTACGCCGAAGGCATTCTGGCGTTCCTCGCTGAACAGGGCTTGATCAGCGGTGAGTGGCCAAAGCCTGCGCAAGAGGCTTGCGAAGGCATGCCGTTCGAAGGCACCGAATTGCTGTTCGCGCCGCATCCTGGCGTGGTGAGTTTCCTGCGTAAACCCGGTGAGTGGGTTGAAGCGGGCGACGAGATTTTTGAAGTGATCGATCCGTTATCGGATCGGGTCAGCACGGTGTGTGCTGGTACGTCCGGGGTGCTGTTTGCCATTGAACGGCTGCGTTATGCCCAACCCGGTTTCTGGCTGGCCAAGGTGGCGGGGCGCGAAGCGCTGCGTCACGGGCGCTTGCTCAACGACTGACTGACTGTTTTTGTGAGAACCGACCGCATGTACAAACTTGAAGTCCAAGACCTGCATAAACGCTATGGCAGTCACGAAGTGCTCAAGGGCGTGTCCCTGAAAGCGGCGGCTGGCGATGTGATCAGCATCATCGGCTCCAGTGGCTCCGGCAAAAGTACTTTCCTGCGCTGCATCAACCTGCTCGAGCAGCCGCACGCCGGCAAGATTCTGCTCAACAATGAAGAGCTGAAACTGGTCGCCAACAAGGACGGCGCGCTGAAAGCAGCCGATCCGAAACAGCTGCAACGCATGCGTTCGCGCCTGTCGATGGTGTTCCAGCATTTCAACCTGTGGTCGCACATGACCGCGATGGAAAACATCATGGAAGCGCCGGTCCACGTGCTCGGCATGTCCAAGACCGAAGCCCGCGAAAAGGCCGAGCACTACCTGAACAAGGTCGGTGTTGCTCATCGCAAAGACGCTTACCCTGGCCACATGTCCGGCGGTGAGCAGCAGCGTGTGGCGATTGCCCGTGCGCTGGCGATGGAACCTGAGGTGATGTTGTTCGACGAACCGACCTCGGCCCTCGACCCTGAATTGGTCGGTGACGTGCTGAAAGTCATGCAGGCCCTGGCGCAGGAAGGCCGGACCATGGTGGTGGTGACGCACGAAATGGGCTTTGCCCGTGAAGTGTCGAACCAGCTGGTGTTCCTGCACAAAGGCGTCGTCGAAGAAAGCGGCAACCCGCGCGAAGTGCTGGTCAATCCGCAGTCTGAACGTTTGCAACAATTTTTGTCCGGCAGCTTGAAATAATCAGGACTGCCGTTGTGCACCTGGATAGTGCATGCTTCGCAATCTAGAGGCTGGCCTCGATCCCCTGTGGGAGCTGGCTTGCCTGCGATGGCGGTGCGTCTGTGTCAGAGATGCAATCTGGCCCACCGTCATCGCAGGCAAGCCAGCTCCCACATTTGATTTTTGTCGGTTTTGAAATTTGTGTTCAATTACGGGCTAGCCTTGGCCCATGCCTTCATCACTGTTTTCGTTTCGGATTGCCCGCCATGACTGCCCATCGAATTGGTTTCCTGATTTGGCCCAGCACTAAAGCTCTGACGCTTGCGCTGGCTGAGGAGGCCTTGCGTGTTGCCCAGCGTGTGCACCCGGACGTTGTTTACGAACTGTCGTTTTTGCAGGCCGAACCGCCGATCGAAGGTGCCTGGCAATTGCCGGGTGAGCCTTGGGCCGGCAAGCTCGAAAACTTCCAGAAACTGTTCCTGCTCGCCGACGAGCCGCCGACCTCACTTGCGCCAGCGCTCAGCAGTGGGCTGAAACAACTGGTGCGAGCCGGTTGTGTGATCGGCGGTTTGTCTGCCGGTGTTTACCCGTTGGCGCAGTTGGGTTTGCTCGACGGTTACCGCGCTGCCGTGCATTGGCGCTGGCAGGACGATTTCGCCGAGCGTTTCCCGAAGGTGATTGCCACCAGTCATCTGTTTGACTGGGATCGCGATCGCCTCACTGCATGCGGCGGCATGTCGGTGCTCGATTTGCTGCTGGCAGTACTGGCCCGTGATCACGGCGCCGAACTGGCCGGTGCGGTGTCGGAAGAACTGGTGGTCGAACGCATCCGTGAAGGCGGCGAGCGCCAACGCATTCCGTTGCAGAACCGCTTGGGCTCAAGTCATCCGAAGCTCACCCAAGCGGTGTTGCTGATGGAAGCCAACATCGAAGAGCCGCTGACCACCGACGAAATTGCCCAGCATGTGTGCGTATCGCGTCGGCAGCTGGAGCGGATTTTCAAGCAATACCTCAACCGTGTGCCGAGCCAGTACTACCTGGAATTGCGCCTGAACAAGGCCCGGCAGATGTTGATGCAAACCAGCAAGTCGATCATCCAGATCGGCCTGTCGTGTGGCTTTTCTTCGGGGCCGCATTTCTCCAGTGCCTACCGCAACTTCTTTGGCGCCACGCCGCGGGAAGATCGCAACCAGCGGCGCAGCAGCAGCCCGTTCGAGTTGTCGTCGGTGCCGTCCGAACGCGGTTGATCCGTCGTTAAGTCTGGCGTCGATCACTCATCGACGTCAGAGCCTTCGGACGACGACACCTCCATTTCCGCTTGATCAATGACCGCATCGACGCCGAAATCGACGCCTGTCAGTCTGAAATAATTGATCAGCGTTTGTACGCTTTCCTCTGACAGTGGATTGCCCCTCAGATTGATGCTCTCACTGACGTCCCGCGGCAATTCCAGAATATCGGCGGGTATGTGGGTGATCGCGTTTTCACTCAGATCCACGGTGTCCAGGGATTTGAGTCGCAACAGGCCCGGCGGCAATTCAGTGATGCCGGTATTGTTCAGCAACAGGGTCGTGAGACGAGGCATCTGGCTCACGTCTGGCGTGGCACCCAGCGGGTTGTCGCTCAGGTCCAGATAATCAAGCCGCTCCATTTGTGCCAGTTCCAGTGCACTTTGCGCCGTCAGGGTGAGTTGGCAATCGGTCATCGACAATGCGGTCAAATCGCCCATCCTGGAAATCGGCTCGGGGAAATTCTGCTGCCGGTAGTTACGAATGGTCAGCCCCTTGAGACGGGGAAAGCTCTCCAGAAAACGCTCGGCCCCTGAGGTCAGTCCATCAACGCTGTGTAAATACAGCAGCGAGACGTGACTGAAGTCGGCCCGCAGCGCCGGCAAGTTACCGATAATAATGGTGGGCAGGCTCAGCTCGTAGGTGGGTTGAAGTTGCTGATTGAAATCGTCCAGATTGGTTTGCCGGCGCCAGCAATGTTCCACAATCCGTTTGAATTCATCCCTGATCGAATGTTCGCTGAGCAACTCTTGCGCGGTGAAAGGGACTCCGCTCACCGGGTGCACCGCCGGGACGTCTGCTGTCCAGGCTGACAGGTCGTTGTTGAGGGTGTTGAATTCGGTTTCCAGGCGTGTGATCGCCATTTTGCCGTCGGCCAATGTCCCAGGCTGCAGATAGATAAACTCACTGGCTTCTTCCTGGTCCATGCCTGGGTACAGCGCCTGCACCCGATTGATATCAGCCTGTTCGGCAAACACGGCGAAGCCCTGACGCGTACGGCCGAAATGGATTTTTATGCGTTCGCGAGTGGCGGCCGAAAGCGGGTTACCGCCCAGGTCGACGCCCTCGCTGGTGGCAGTGGGGAGATCGAAAAGCGCGGTGGGCAGTTCCTGGATGTGATTGTCATTGAGCAGGGCAGTTCGAAGGTGTGGGCGCGTCAGCAAACCGGGAGGGAGGCCGGAAATGCCGGTGTCCGATACGTCGATGTAGCTTAGCTGCGGCATGTTCTCGACAGTGGGGTTGAACCCCAGCGGGTTTTTGTACAGATCCAGAACCACCAGTTTGTTCAGCGTTGACAGGGTGGCGTGGCTCTCTGGTGTGAGGGTGATGGCGCAGTCGCTGAGAATCAGTTCGGTGAGGTTCGGCGATTGCACAATGGCTTGCGGAAGCTGATTCAGCCTGAAGCCGCGCAAGGCCAGGCGACGCAAGCCTGAGTATCCTCGCAAAAAATCATGCATCCCGCGTGTGGCGCTATGGCCGTCCAGCGACAGGCTTGTCACGTGACTGAAGCCCTCGCCGAGTACCGGAAATTCACCCAGTATTGGTTGGGAAAAACGGAATTCGACCAGAGGGGCCTCACCATGGAGCGGTGTGGCTTGTTGTCGCCAGCAATCGAGTAATTCGTCTGCCAGTAATCGGCGATTTCGCTGCTGAATGCTGAATTGTTCAGGGGTGATTCTGATCTGGGTATCCGGCATGAACAGTGGGATTTCGTTGCGCCAGAGTTGCAGGGCATTGCTGAGTCGGGCGCGTTCGGCCATGAGCCGGGTCAGCTCTGCCCGTGGGCCGGTCGGGTGCCGTTGCAAGCGTTCGACAAAGGCTTGCAGTTCCTCGCGTGACAAGTGCGGGAATAGTTCATGGGCGTAGGCCTGTAAAGTTGGCGCACTGAACACGCCGCGATGATAGCCCTCCGTGCCACCGAGCAAACGCATGACGGTAGGATCGTAGGTGGGTTTCAGGATTGGGTGTTGCACCAGGACTGAGTGCAGTTCCTCGCGATTCAGGGCATGGGTGCGAATCAGCCGTTTGAGTTTTTCACCTTCGCCAATGTGGATGCCGAGTGCCGAGCGCTCGCTGTCCGGCAGCGCCTGCAATAGATCCAGATAGAACGTGCTCGCGCCGCTGAGCTCAAGACCGGCATCGTCAAAGGCCTGATAACTGCCATCCGCATTTAGAACGAGCACTTTGCGGCTCGGCGCATCGGCATTGCCGACACTGTCGAGCAGGCGTCCGCCATGGGCGTATTCACGGATTTCCAAGCGTATTTGTCCCGACCAGCCTGGCAGTCGCTGCAAGGTGTGCAGGGCCAGTCGATCGGTGTCGGGGTTGTTGGCGCTTGAGGGAATCTCCAGGCCTTCATAAGCCCGGGTGATCCTGACTTGCAATTGGGCTTCACGGGTGAGCTGTTCGAGGCGTTTGGGCAAGATACCGCGTCCAAGTTGTTGCAGCTCTTGATCGCTGGCGGTTTGCAGCAGTGCTTCTGCCACGCTGCTCGGCAAACCGTGTTCGGCGTCGATGAGTTTTTGCGTGAGTCCAGAGGTAGCGCGATCGAGTCGGCGGTATCGATTGTCGAACAGGGTTTCTCGCTTGCTCTCGGCGAGCGTTGCCAAGGTCCGGCGCAACGTGCGGGCGCGGGTGTCCAAACTGGGGGACGGCGTGCCGAAATGTTCGCCCATAAGCGTTCTGGTTTCGGTTTCTCCCAGGTTCAGCAATAGCGTTTTGATCAAATCGCCGTTGCTGAGGTGCGCCTGACTGATCTGCACCACAGGTTGGCCGTCGGCACCGCGCTCCCAGAGAGTTTGTGCTTTGCTGTCGACCAGGCGCAGCCCTTTTTCGGCCGGCCAGTAATTGTTGTCGCAGAGCAGTTCCAGTTGCGTGATGAGGTCAGCTTTCAGGTAGTCGGTCGGTTGTTCGCTGCCGATCAACTCGATGAAGGTCTGGATGTCCTGATCGATCTTGAACCGCTTCAGTGTGTCGGCGAACAGCGCAGGCATCTGACTGGTATTCACATGCATCTTGCGTAAAGCGTTTTCGTGGCAGCCGCTGATCTGCAGTATTCGTTCACGCACCGAGGGTGCGAACCGTTCCATATCAGGACCGAGGCGACGCAGCACGGTGGCTTGATCCCAGCTCAACGGCTGGTCGATTTCGGTCTGCCAGGCACCGGCACCATTGTGTTTGAGTACGGGCTTATAGGCTTCAGGACGGCTCGGGTGATCGATGCGGTGCTCACCGGTCACGGTGTCCTGGCTGACGGCGTAGGATTTATTGTCCAGCGACAACAGGGTTTTGCCGTCGTGACGGTACAGCCCGATTTCATCGGGTCTGGCAGCCTGAGGAAGTGTGCCGGTCTGTTCATAGGTGCTCAGATCCGGCTTCCAGTAGCGGCTTTCACCCTGGGGCGTTTTGACCGAATGGAAGCGGTCGATGAACTGAACGATTTCTCGCGGCAACACGGCGCGAAACTCGGCCGCTGCCACGACGCCGCCGACAGCAAAGGTGCCCAGTTGCACGGCCGACTCAACCACGCCCATGAAATGCTCGAAGGCTTCGCTCGTCTGACCTTCTGCCCAGTCGACAATGCTTTCGAAGGTTTCGTCCAGTAACTGGTACGCCATGTAAGCCAGCATCAGTTCGCCAAGGAGCGGCACGAATGGCAGGGCGACAAAGGCTGCGATGTTTAGCAGTGCCGAAGCGATTTCCGTGAAGGAGTCCCATAATGCCCAGCGGACTTTCTGATCGACCGTCGCCGTGGATACCGCGATGACTCGGGCATCGTTGAGGATCTTGTCGAGTTTGCGTTGATAGAGATGGACCCACAGATCGCCTTTGATCAGCGTCGCCGTCATTTGCAGGTTGGTGCGCTGGCTTGGTTGTTCTCTCCAGGTGGGGCGTGGGTCGCCAGGTTGAACCGGTTGCCAGGTGATGGGAGCAAGTCGGTCGCTTAACTGAGCGAAGAAGTGCCCGCGATCCTCATGATCGATAAAGCGGCTGAAGAACTGTTGATAGTCAGGACTGCGCAAACGCCGGGTCAACTCCTGGGCGAATGCGCCGGAGGAGGCATATTCCTTGATCGGGTGTTCGGGATCATCGGGGATATAGGCCACCACTCGGGCCACTTCACGCTCACGTTCCAGATTCGGGGAAAACACCACGATGCCAGTCAGGCGTGCGTTCATTATTGTCAGTTCATGACAGCCCCATGCCTGTCCGCGCAGACGTAAATGTTGCAGGCCGTCGAGTAAGCCAAGGATCAGGCGATGGACATCGCCGCCAAGCTGGTTTTGCATGTAGGCCATTTGCAGGGCGGTGGTGAGGGCCGTTTTCTGGCTGTCGCGGACGCTGGGTTGCAGGGTCGCCGCGACCGCCGGATTGCTGATGCCCAGGTTTTCTTCGAGGTGGGTTTTGTGGTGTTCGCCAATATCCAGTTCCCGGCACAGTTGGGTGAATGCCGTGATGGGCATTTTTAGCAGGACGTGCGGCAGTTCATTGAAATGCCCTGCAGAGGAGGGCGCGCTGATGTAGGTCGAGGCGGGCTCAAAGGCGTTGTCCTCAGTTTCGCTGCTTTCGAAGTTGTGCAGCGCGGCATCCAGCAGCGACACCGTCCAGATGCGCGCCGCGCCCGATTTCAGCCGTAGCCACGGGATATGGGCGGGAATATAAAGACGCAAAAAGGTTTGGTGGACGTCCAGCTCCAGGCCGAAGCGCTTCTTCAGCGCTGCAACCAGCAATGGTTCGGCAAAGTCCTTGGCATTTTTCACCTTGGCCAGGGACTGATCGACGCGGTTCTGTGCCTGCCAGTGCAAGGCATTGAGTGTGCGTAATTCGGCGTGCTGGCTGCGGGACGCGTTGTTGAGGCCGGCCGGCAGGCGAGGCTTGGCCTTGCTCAAGGCTTCACGCTTTTGCGGAGTCGCCTGCGTCAGCCAGTGGGGGATGACGCTCACCAGATGCTGGTAATGGGTGTCCCTGCTGAAGGGGGGCATCGGATCGAGATCGATAGCGTCCGGATTTTCGTTAATAAGGCTCATGAAGGTTGCCGTTGGCGTTAAGAAGGCTTCAGAAAACACCATGAGCGCCAGCGACGTGCGGTACATATATACCGCCACCGCAAAATCCGGATGAGTAAGATCCTCGCAACCTGCCGCAAACCCTGCAGGCAGTTTAAACTGCGCCTTTGCGACGCTATTTGTCGCATTGCCGTAAACCCGGGCAAAACCTGTGTTCGCGCTATAAGAAGTTGTCGCTTGGCGGCAAGGCCGGGCTGAAAACTGTCCTTACAATCCCCCCATCGCTCGCCAGTTTCAGGCGAGTGTTCCTCTTCAGGAGACTCCGATGTCCGTTGAGCACGCTGCGGTAGAACGCGCCGATTTTGACCAGGTAATGGTTCCCAACTACGCGCCAGCCGCTTTCATTCCTGTGCGTGGTGCCGGTTCCCGTGTTTGGGACCAGTCTGGCCGCGAGCTGATCGACTTCGCCGGCGGGATTGCCGTTAACGTATTGGGCCATGCGCATCCGGCGCTGGTCGCTGCATTGACCGAGCAAGCGAACAAGCTGTGGCACGTATCCAACGTGTTCACCAATGAGCCGGCCTTGCGCCTGGCCCATAAGCTGGTCGACGCCACTTTTGCCGAGCGCGTGTTCTTCTGCAACTCTGGCGCCGAAGCCAACGAGGCCGCCTTCAAGCTGGCCCGTCGCGTGGCCCATGACCGTTTCGGTACCGAGAAGTACGAAATCATTGCCGCGCTCAACAGCTTCCACGGCCGTACCTTGTTCACCGTGAACGTCGGTGGCCAGTCGAAGTACTCCGACGGCTTCGGTCCGAAGATCACTGGCATCACCCACGTGCCTTACAACGATCTGGCTGCGCTGAAAGCCGCTGTTTCCGACAAGACGTGTGCGGTGGTTCTGGAGCCGATCCAGGGCGAAGGCGGCGTACTGCCGGCCGAGCTGTCTTACCTGCAAGGTGCTCGTGAACTGTGCGATGCGCATAACGCGCTGCTGGTTTTCGACGAAGTTCAGACTGGCATGGGCCGCAGCGGCAAGCTGTTCGCCTATCAGCATTACGGCGTGACCCCGGACATCCTGACCAGCGCCAAGAGCCTGGGCGGCGGTTTCCCGATTGCAGCGATGCTGACCACCGAAGACCTGGCCAAACACCTGGTCGTCGGCACCCACGGCACCACGTATGGCGGCAACCCGCTGGCGTGCGCTGTCGCTGAAGCGGTGATCGATGTGATCAACACGCCTGAAGTGCTGAGCGGCGTCAATGCCAAGCACGACAAGTTCAAGACCCGTCTTGAGCAGATCGGCGAGAAGTACGGCCTCTTCACTGAAGTCCGCGGTCTGGGCCTGCTGCTCGGTTGCGTGCTGAACGATGCCTGGAAAGGCAAGGCCAAAGACATCTTCAACGCCGCCGAGCGTGAAGGCCTGATGATTCTGCAAGCCGGCCCGGACGTGATTCGTTTCGCGCCAAGCCTGGTGGTTGAAGACGCCGATATCGATGCCGGTCTCGACCGTTTCGAACGCGCAGCGGCGAAACTGACGCAAGCCTGATAGTCCCTTCGACGCCTGAACTGTTCAGGCGTCGAACCAATTTTTATGTGCCGGGCACAGTCAATGTGGGAGCGGGCTTGCCCGCGATGAGGGCCTGACAGCCGACTTCATTGTTATCTGACAGGACGCGATCGCGGGCAAGCCCGCTCCCACATGAGCCGGGCATTTTTCTAATGAATTTTTTCGAGAAAGGAGTGACACCATGCTGGTGATGCGCCCCGCGCAAATGGCTGATCTGGGCGAGGTACAGCGTCTGGCTGCGGACAGCCCGATTGGTGTCACTTCCTTGCCGGATGACGTTGAACGCCTGAGCGACAAGATCGCCGCAAGCGAAGCCTCGTTCGCTGCCGAAGTCAGCTTCAACGGTGAAGAGAGCTATTTCTTCGTCCTCGAAGATACGGCCACCGGCAAGCTGGCCGGCTGTTCGGCAATCGTGGCATCGGCCGGTTATTCCGAGCCGTTCTACAGTTTCCGTAATGAAACCTTCGTCCACGCCTCCCGCGAGCTGAAGATTCACAACAAGATCCACGTGCTCTCGCAGTGCCACGACCTGACCGGCAACAGTCTGCTGACCAGTTTCTACGTGCAGCGCGAGTTGGTGGGTTCGCCTTGGGCTGAGCTCAATTCCCGTGGTCGCCTGTTGTTCGTGGCCAGCCACCCGGAACGCTTTGCCGATTCGGTGGTGACCGAGATCGTCGGTTACAGCGACGAAAATGGCGACTCACCGTTCTGGGATGCCATCGGTCGCAACTTCTTCGACCTCAACTACGCCGCTGCCGAGCGTTTGTGTGGCCTGAAAAGCCGCACGTTCCTGGCCGAGCTGATGCCGCATTACCCGATCTACGTGCCGTTGCTGCCGGATTCTGCTCAAGAGGCGATGGGCCAGGTGCACCCACGGGCGCAGATCACCTTCGACATCCTGATGCGCGAAGGCTTCGAGACCGATCATTACATCGACATTTTCGACGGCGGCCCAACCCTGCACGCCCGCGTCTCGGGGATCCGTTCGATCGCCCAGAGCCGTGTAGTCCCGGTGAAAATCGGTGAGCCGGTCAAGGGCGCCGGTCGTCAATATCTGGTGGCCAATGCCCAGTTGCAGGATTACCGCGCCGTTTTGCTTGAGCTCGATTACGCGCCGGGCAAGCCTGTGACCCTGGATCTGGAAGCCGCCGAAGCCTTGGGTGTCGGTGAAGGTGCCAGCGTGCGCCTGGTGGCGGTTTAACGCCTGCTGCTATGCCTAAAAGAGTGAATGCTGAGTAAAGCAGCGAGTTTCACGGGTGGCTCAAGCGGCCCGTTTGAGGAGATAGCATGATCGTTCGTCCCGTACGCAGCAGCGATTTACCCGCTCTGATCGACCTGGCCCGCAGCACCGGCACCGGCCTGACCACCTTGCCGGCCAACGAAGAGCGTCTGGCCCATCGGGTCGGCTGGGCCGAGAAGACCTTCCGCGGCGAAGCCGGGCGGGGCGATGCGGATTACCTGTTCGTGCTCGAAGACGACAACGGCCGCGTGGTGGGTATTTCCGCCATTGCCGGCGCCGTCGGCCTGCGTGAGCCTTGGTACAACTTCCGCGTAGGCCTGACCGTCAGCGCCTCGCAAGAGCTGAACATCTATCGCGAAATTCCGACGCTGTTCCTGGCCAACGATCTGACCGGCAATTCCGAGTTGTGCTCGCTGTTCCTGCACGCCGATTTCCGCACTGGCCTCAACGGTCGCATGCTGGCCAAGGCGCGGATGCTGTTCATCGCTGAGTTTCCGCAACTGTTCGGCAACAAGATCATCGCCGAAATGCGCGGTGTGTCCGATGACGCCGGGCGTTCGCCGTTCTGGGAAAGCCTGGGTCGGCACTTCTTCAAGATGGAATTCAGCCAGGCTGATTACCTCACCGGCGTGGGCAACAAGGCGTTCATCGCCGAACTGATGCCGAAATTCCCGCTGTACACCTGCTTCCTGTCGCCAGATGCGCGCAACGTGATCGGCCAGGTTCACCCGGACACCGAGCCGGCGCTGTCGATGCTCAAGAGCGAAGGCTTCAGCTACCAAGGCTACGTCGACATCTTCGATGCCGGCCCTGCGGTGGAATGCGAAACCACCAAGATCCGCGCAGTACGCGACAGCCAGGCGCTGGTGCTGGCCATCGGCACTCCGGGTGACGATGCCACGCCGTTCCTGATTCATAACCGCAAGCGCGAAGACTGCCGGATCACTGCCGCGCCAGCACGCTTCGCCGCCGGCACTTTGGTGGTCGATCCGCTGACTGCCAAACGTCTTCAACTCAACGCCGGCGATCAAGTGCGCGCCGTTCCGTTGTCTGCTGCTCGGGAGTCGAAATAATGAATTCGCTATACATCGCCGGTGAATGGCTGGCTGGTCAGGGTGAAAGCTTTCAATCGGTAAACCCGGTGACCCAGCAAGTGCTGTGGGCTGGCGAAGGCGCCACGGCCGGTCAGGTCGAGTCGGCTGTGCAAGCTGCGCGTCAGGCGTTCCCGGGCTGGGCTCGCCGTACCCTGGAAGAACGCATCAGCGTGCTGGAAGCCTTTGCCGCTGCGCTGAAGAATCACGCTGACGAGCTCGCTCGCACCATCGGCGAAGAAACCGGTAAACCCCTGTGGGAAGCGGCGACTGAAGTCACCAGCATGGTCAACAAGATTGCCATCTCGGTGCAGAGCTACCGCGAACGTACCGGCGAGAAGAGCGGCCCGTTGGGCGACGCCACTGCGGTGTTGCGCCACAAACCCCACGGTGTGGTGGCAGTGTTTGGTCCTTACAACTTCCCCGGCCATTTGCCGAACGGTCACATTGTGCCGGCGTTGCTGGCCGGTAACAGTGTGCTGTTCAAGCCGAGTGAGCTGACCCCGAAAGTTGCCGAGCTGACGGTCAAGTGCTGGATCGAAGCCGGTCTGCCGGCCGGTGTGCTGAACCTGCTGCAAGGCGCTCGCGAAACCGGTATCGCCCTGGCGGCGAACCCGGGCATCGACGGTCTGTTCTTCACCGGTTCCAGCCGTACCGGTAATCACCTGCACCAGCAGTTTGCCGGTCGTCCAGACAAGATCCTCGCGCTGGAAATGGGCGGCAATAACCCGCTGGTGGTGGATCAGGTCGCGGACCTCGATGCCGCTGTTTACACCATCATTCAGTCGGCATTCATTTCTGCCGGTCAGCGTTGCACCTGTGCCCGCCGCTTGCTGGTGCCGCAAGGCGCTTGGGGCGACACGTTGTTGGCGCGTCTGGTAGCGGTCAGCTCGACGATTGAAGTCGGTGCGTTCGACCAGCAACCGGCGCCGTTCATGGGCTCGGTGATTTCCCTCGGCGCTGCGAAAGCGCTGATGGATGCGCAAGAACATCTGCTGGCCAATGGCGCAGTGGCGCTGTTGGAAATGACTCAGCCTCAGGCCCAGGCAGCCTTGCTGACCCCGGGTATTCTGGACGTGACGGCGGTTGCCGATCGCCCGGACGAAGAACTGTTCGGTCCGCTGCTGCAAGTGATCCGCTACGCTGATTTTGAAGCGGCGATCGCTGAAGCCAACGACACTGACTATGGCCTGGCGGCCGGTCTGCTGTCGGATTCCGAAGCGCGTTATCAGCAGTTCTGGCTGGAAAGCCGGGCCGGTATCGTCAACTGGAACAAGCAGCTGACCGGTGCGGCGAGCAGCGCGCCATTCGGCGGTGTCGGCGCATCGGGTAACCATCGCGCCAGCGCCTACTACGCCGCAGATTACTGCGCGTACCCGGTGGCCTCGCTGGAAACCCCGAACTTGGTGTTGCCTGCTGCTTTGACGCCTGGCGTGAAGATGGCTTAACGCCAATTGCGGGCAAGCCCGCTCCCACAGTGATTGAGAGGAACACAAAATTTGTGAACACCTCCGAACCTGTGGGAACGGGCTTGCCCGCGATGGCCGCGACTTGGTCGCACTGAACAGTTAGTTACTGATGCCTATAACAACAGATTCTCGTGGAGCCTCGCTGATGAAATCCTATGAAGTCAATTTTGACGGTCTAGTGGGGCCGACCCATAACTACGGCGGCCTGTCTTACGGCAACGTCGCGTCCCAGAGCAACAGCCAGCAGTCTTCGAACCCGAAGGAAGCCGCGCTGCAAGGCCTGGCGAAGATGAAAGCACTGATGGAGATGGGCTTTCAGCAAGGCGTTTTGGCGCCACAAGAACGTCCGGACGTAGCCGCACTGCGCCGCCTGGGTTTCAGCGGTACCGATGCTCAGGTGATCGAGCGCGCCGCCAAAGATGCCATGCCGCTGCTGGTTGCCAGTTGCTCGGCGTCGAGCATGTGGGTGGCCAACGCCGCCACGGTCAGCCCGAGCGCCGACACCGCGGATGGCCGCGTGCATTTCACCGCCGCCAACCTGAACTGCAAATACCACCGCAGCATCGAACACCCGACCACTAGCCGTGTACTGGGGGCGATGTTCGCCGATCAGAAGCACTTCGCTCACCACACCGCTTTGCCGGCCGTGGCGCAGTTCGGTGACGAAGGCGCGGCCAACCACACCCGTTTCTGCCGTGACTACGGTGAGGCAGGCGTCGAGTTTTTCGTGTTCGGCCGCAGCGCGTTCGACACCCGTTACCCGTCGCCGCAGAAATATCCGGCGCGCCAGACCCTCGAAGCGTCCCAGGCGGTCGCGCGTCTGCACGGTCTGAGCGATGACGGCGTGGTCTATGCCCAGCAGAACCCTTCGGTGATCGATCAGGGTGTGTTCCACAACGACGTGATCGCGGTGGGTAACGGCGAGGTGCTGTTCTATCACGAGGATGCCTTCCTCGACACCGAGCAGATGCTCGCTGAACTGCACGGCAAACTCGCAAAAACCGGTGGGAAATTTCAGTCGATCTGCGTACCGCGTTCCGCGGTCACCGTAGAAGACGCCGTTCGTTCCTACCTGTTCAATAGCCAGCTGCTGTCGCGTCCTGACGGCTCCATGCTATTGATCGTGCCGGAAGAATGCCGTGGCAACGAGCGTGTCTGGCAGTACCTGCAAGGCCTGACGAGCTCTGGCGGCCTGATCCGCGAAGTGAAAGTTTTCGATCTCAAGCAGAGCATGCAGAACGGCGGTGGCCCGGCTTGCCTGCGGTTACGCGTCGCACTTAACGAAACCGAACTGGCGGCCGTCAACCAAGGGGTTATCATGACGGCACCGTTGTACGGCACGTTGACCGAATGGGTCGACAAGCACTACCGCGACCGCATGACCGAAAACGATCTCGCGGACCCGCAATTGCTGCTTGAGTGCCGGACGGCACTGGATGAACTGACGCAAATCCTTAAACTGGGCGCGGTTTATCCATTCCAGATCAATTGAACGTCGAGAGCGTAAAACACATGAGCGATACCCTGCAGCTGATCCTTGAAGACACCGACGGCACGCAACTGGAAACTTCCTGCACCCGCGTCGCGGTCATGTGGCAAGGCAAAGAGCTGTGGATCCAGCAGGACGGCCGCGGCCAGTTGCTGATCGGCGTAGACGTCGAAGAAGGTGACGCTGAATACGCAAACCTGCTGCTGCGCCCATTGGCGACTAATCTGGTAAGTCTGCAACTGGAAATGGAACCGGCTGAAGTCGGTGATGATGAGGACCACGTACACGGCCCGGATTGCAATCACGACCACTAAGGAAACCGCTCTATGCTCGCCCTCGGCAAACTGCTTGAACTGACCCTCGCCGGCCGCGAACCGGCGGAGAAGACTCAACTGACTGTCGAAGGCGTGCGGATGCGCTGGTTGAGCGAAGGTGCGCTGGAAGTCCGGCCACCTGAAGCCCGCGACAATGGCCTGGACCTGCTGCTCTCGGCCGGCATCCATGGCAACGAAACAGCGCCGATCGAGCTGCTCGATCGTCTGTTGCATGATATCGCTCGCGGTGACTTGAAGCCGTGTGCACGTATTCTGTTTCTGTTCGGCAACCCCGAGGCCATCCGCCGCGGCGAGCGTTTTATCGAGCAGGACGTCAATCGGCTGTTCAACGGCCGTCACGAACAAACCAGCGGTTCCGAGGCGTTACGCGCTTGTGAACTGGAGCGGCTGGCGGCGACTTTCTTCAGCCTGCCGGACCGCAATCGCCTGCATTACGACCTGCACACGGCGATCCGTGGCTCGAAAATCGAGCAGTTCGCCCTGTATCCCTGGAAAGAAGGTCGTCAGCATTCACGCCAGGAACTGGCTCGCTTGCGCGCCGCCGGCATGGAAGCAGTGCTGCTGCAGAACAAACCCTCCATCGTCTTCAGCTCCTACACCTACGACAAGCTCGATGCCGAGTCCTTCACCCTGGAACTGGGCAAGGCCCGGCCGTTCGGGCAGAACGATGGGGTCAACGTCGACCTTCTTGAAACCCGCCTGAAGCAGATCATCTCAGGCACAGAGCCGCCAATGACCGACGAAGGGCTGGATGGCTTGCAGTTGTTCAGCGTTGCGCGGGAAGTCATCAAGCACAGCGATAGCTTCCGCCTGAACCTGCCGGCAGATATCGAAAACTTTTCGGAGTTGAAAGTGGGTTATGTGCTGGCCGAGGATATCGCCAATACCCGCTGGGTCATCGAAGAGAAGGGCGCCCGGATCATCTTCCCGAACCCCAGGGTCAAGAACGGCCTGCGCGCCGGCATCCTGATCGTGCCGACCACCGACGAAAACCTGGCCTGACTATGATCTTTGGCTCGACATAAATCCTTGTGGGAGCGGGCTTGCCCGCGATAACGGACTGTCTGTCGATAATAGGGTGACTGACACACTGCTATCGCGGGTAAGCCCGCTCCCACAGGTTTTGTGTTTAAACCGCTACCGCGCGTGGCTCACTGCGACGCAATGCGCGAGTCTTGTGCAGCGTATCCGCGCAAGTCTTCGCCGCTTCCTGACCTTTATGCACGAAATGCTCGAAGAAGAACTTCTGATGTTCTTCGCCGGCATGGAAGTGGTGCGGGGTCAAAACCACCGAGAACACTGGCACTTCAGTTTCCAGCTGAACCTGCATCAGGCCGCTGATTACCGACTGGGCGACGAATTCGTGGCGATAGATGCCGCCGTCGACCACCAGGCCCGCCGCGACGATGCCGGCATAGCGGCCTGACTTGGCCAGCAGTTTGGCGTGCAGCGGAATTTCAAAGGCGCCGCCGACTTCGAAGAAATCGATGTCTGACTCCTGATAACCCTGAGCAATCATTTCGGCGACGAAGCCTTTACGGCTCTGATCGACGATTTCCTTGTGCCAGCAGGCCTGGATGAACGCGACGCGCTCGCCCTGATGGTTTTTGCTTTTGCTATCGATTGCGGTGGGTTGCATGTTCTGACTCCTGTTTGTGTGAAAAACAGGGCGTTATGAATCGAATGGGATTTAAGGGTACGCAGGCACAAATGCCTGCGGACGGCGCTTTGGTATAGAGCCTAGGCGGCGCCAATCCCGTTCTCTCTTCATCCGGACTATGACCGTCGGCCCCGGGATCACACCGGGTCTGCTGACCTTGCCGCCATCACAGCCATTGCCGTGCCTGTCGCCAAGCGCTCGCGGGCTATGCGCATTGCGCGCAATTACCGCCGGTGGGGAGTTGCACCCCGCCCTGAGAACGTTTTGCCGCCAGATTGTTTGGCGGCGAAGCGTTTTTAACACATATTTCTCACCTGTGCATTGCTGCTATCTGATGATTGTTATCGACTTTTTCGTTGGCATAACCAGCCTTTTCCTGGAACAAGGCTTGATTATTCGCCGACATGACCGCAGTAATTCCAATCCAAAAGGGATTTTCCCTGCTTACCGAGGCCAGATTCATGAGCGTTATCGATCTTCGCAGCGACACCGTCACCCAACCGACCGCAGGGATGCTCGACGCGATGGCCAATGCGGCCACCGGTGACGACGTTTATGGCGAAGATCCGACGGTCAACCGACTGGAAGCCGAGCTTGCAAATCAGTTGGGTTTTGCCGAGGCGCTGTTTGTCCCGACGGGCACCATGAGCAACTTGCTGGGCCTGATGGCCCACTGCGATCGCGGTGACGAATACATTGTCGGACAACAGGCTCACACCTATAAGTACGAAGGTGGTGGCGCGGCAGTGCTCGGCTCGATCCAGCCGCAGCCGCTGGAAGTGCAGGCCGACGGTTCGCTGGACCTGGGGCAGGTCGCCGCCGCGATCAAGCCGGATGACTTCCACTTCGCCCGCACCCGTTTGCTGGCGCTGGAAAACACCATGCAGGGCAAGGTTCTGCCGCTGGAGTATCTGGCCCGGGCACGCCGTTTCACTCATGAAAACGGCCTGGCGCTGCATCTGGATGGCGCGCGGCTCTACAACGCGGCGGTCAAGTTGGGTGTCGACGCCCGGGAGATCACTCAGCATTTCGATTCGGTTTCGGTCTGCCTGTCCAAAGGCCTGGGCGCGCCGATTGGTTCGGTGCTATGCGGCTCGGTCGAGTTGATTGCCAAGGCGCGACGTCTGCGCAAGATGGTCGGCGGCGGCATGCGCCAGGCCGGGATTCTCGCCGCGGCAGGGCTTTATGCGCTGGATAACAATATTCAGCGCCTGGCAGATGATCATGCCAACGCACAAATGCTGGCCGAAGGCCTGCGTGCGGCGGGCTATGAGGTCGAGCCGGTGCAGACCAATATGGTTTACGTGCAGATGGGCGAAAAGGCCGAAGCGATCAAGGCCTTCGCGGCGACACGCGGGATCAAACTCAGCGCTGCCGGTCGTCTGCGAATGGTCACGCACATGGACGTCACTCGTGCGCAAATCGAGCAAGTCGTCGCCACATTTGCCGACTTTTCTCACAACTGAGCGTGTTAGCCGTCCAATTGACTGTTTGTATCGTACAAACACACTGTACCTAGTCACTAACGCCGATATAATGCGGCCCTTTGCCGTCGCTTCGTCTGTTGACGTTTCGCACAGGCCTTTGGCCGCAGCCTCCGTGGAAGAACCTAATGAAAAGCGCAGAAATCCGTGAAGCCTTCCTTCGCTTCTTCGAAGAGCAAGGCCACACCCGTGTAGCCTCCAGCTCTTTGATTCCGGGCAACGACCCAACCCTGCTGTTCACTAACGCGGGGATGAACCAGTTCAAGGACTGCTTTCTGGGCCAGGAAAAGCGCGCGTACACCCGCGCTGTAAGCAGCCAGAAATGCGTGCGCGCCGGCGGCAAGCACAACGACCTGGAAAACGTCGGTTATACCGCCCGCCACCACACCTTCTTCGAAATGCTGGGTAACTTCAGCTTCGGTGATTATTTCAAGCGTGACGCCATCACCTACGCCTGGAACTTCCTGACCTCCGAGAAGTGGCTGAACCTGCCGAAAGAAAAGCTCTGGGTCACCGTCTACGCCAGCGATGACGAGGCGTACGACATCTGGACCAAAGACATCGGCGTGCCAGCCGAGCGCATGGTTCGCATCGGCGACAACAAAGGCGCGCCGTACGCGTCCGATAACTTCTGGACCATGGGCGATACCGGCCCGTGCGGTCCTTGCACCGAGATTTTCTATGATCACGGCGCCGACATCTGGGGTGGCCCACCGGGCTCGCCGGAAGAAGACGGCGACCGTTACATCGAGATCTGGAACAACGTGTTCATGCAGTTCAACCGCACCGCCGATGGCGTGTTGCACCCGTTGCCAGCGCCGTCGGTGGACACCGGCATGGGCCTGGAGCGGATCAGTGCCGTGCTGCAGCACGTACACTCGAACTATGAAATCGACCTGTTCCAGAGCCTGCTGACCGCATCGGCCAAAGCCATCGGTTGCACCAACGACGCTCAGGCTTCGCTGAAAGTCGTGGCTGACCACATTCGTTCGTGCGGCTTCCTGATTGCCGATGGCGTGCTGCCGTCCAACGAAGGTCGCGGTTATGTGCTGCGCCGGATCATTCGTCGCGCTTGCCGTCACGGCAACAAACTGGGCGCCAAGGGCAGTTTCTTCTACCAGATCGTTGCGGCCCTGGCCGCCGAAATGGGTGAAGCATTCCCTGAGCTGAAATCCCAACAGGCGCACATCGAGCGCGTCCTGAAAGCCGAAGAAGAGCAATTCGCCAAGACCCTGGAGCAAGGCCTGAAGATCCTCGAGCAGGATCTGGCCGAACTCAAAGGCGACGTGGTGCCGGGCGATGTGGTGTTCAAGCTCTACGACACTTACGGCTTCCCGATGGACCTGACCGGCGACATCGCTCGCGAGCGCAGCCTGACCATCGACGAAGAAGGCTTCGAGCGCGAAATGGAAGCCCAGCGCGTCCGTGCTCGCTCTGCCAGCTCCTTCGGCATGGACTACAACAGCCTGGTCAAGGTTGATGTGGCCACTGAGTTCACCGGTTACACCGCTCATAGTGGTTCCGCCAAAATCGTTGCGCTCTATAAAGAAGGGCAATCGGTTGACGTACTGAGCGAAGGCGAAGAGGGCGTGGTCGTTCTCAATCAGACCCCATTCTATGCTGAGTCGGGCGGTCAGATCGGTGACTGCGGCTTCCTGCAGGCTGGTGCTTCGCGTTTTGACGTGCGTGACACAACCAAGACCGGTGGTGCGTTCCTGCATCACGGTGTGTTGGCATCTGGCAGCCTGATCGTGGGTGCTCCGGTGGAGACTCATGTCGATGCCGAAGTGCGTCACGCGACTTCGCTGAACCACTCCGCCACTCACTTGCTGCACGCCGCATTGCGCCAGGTACTGGGCGAGCACGTTCAGCAGAAAGGCTCGTTGGTCGACAGTCAGCGTCTACGCTTTGACTTCAGCCACTTCGAAGCGATCAAGCCTGAACAGCTGAAAGCGCTGGAAGACATCGTCAACGCCGAGATTCGCAAGAACTCTGAAGTTGAAACCGAAGAAACCGACATCGAAACCGCCAAGCAGAAAGGCGCCATGGCGCTGTTCGGCGAGAAGTACGGCGACAGCGTCCGCGTGCTGAGCATGGGCGATTTCTCCGTCGAGCTGTGCGGCGGTATTCACGCCAACCGTACCGGCGACATCGGCCTGCTGAAAATCATCAGCGAAGGCGGTGTGGCCTCCGGTGTGCGTCGTATCGAGGCAGTGACCGGCGCAGCAGCGCTGGCTTACTTGAACGCGGCTGAAGAACAACTCAAGGAAGCGGCCAACCTGGTCAAGGGCAGCCGCGATAACCTGATCGACAAGCTGTCGGCTGTGCTGGAGCGCAACCGTCTGCTGGAGAAGCAACTCGAGCAGTTGCAAGCCAAGGCGGCCAGTGCGGCGGGCGACGATCTGTCGGCTTCTGCCCTGGACGTCAAAGGCGTGAAAGTGCTGGCCGTGCGTCTGGACGGTCAGGACGGCAAGGCGCTGCTGGCGCTGGTCGATCAACTGAAAAACAAACTCGGCCGCGCAGTGATCCTGCTCGGCAGTGTCCATGAGGAAAAGGTCGTTCTGGTTGCAGGCGTGACCAAAGACCTGACTGGCCAACTCAAAGCCGGTGATTTGATGAAGCAGGCTGCTGCGGCAGTGGGCGGGAAGGGCGGTGGTCGTCCAGACATGGCGCAGGGCGGTGGTATTGACGCTGGCGCACTGGATGCCGCATTGGCCCTGACTGTTCCATTTGTAGAGCAGGGTTTATAAGGCAGTGTGCCTGGCCCGCGGTCTAGTGGCGGGCCAGAACGCTGTTTGAGTGATTATTGGGCGCCCTTCATGGGCAGAGGCGGCTTTGAAATGGCTTTGATCGTACAGAAATTTGGAGGCACCTCAGTCGGCACTGTCGAGAGAATCGAGCAGGTCGCCGACAAGGTTAAGAAATTCCGCGATGCGGGCGATGACCTGGTGGTTGTGCTGTCTGCAATGAGCGGCGAAACCAACCGTCTGATCGATCTGGCCAAGCAAATCAGTGGCGACAGTCAGCCGGTTCCTCGCGAACTGGATGTGATCGTTTCCACCGGTGAGCAGGTGACGATTGCACTGTTGGCCATGGCGCTCATCAAGCGTGGCGTGCCAGCGGTGTCGTACACCGGCAACCAGGTACGGATTCTGACGGATAGCGCGCACAATAAAGCGCGTATCTTGCAGATTGATGACCAGAAGATTCGCGGTGACCTGAAGGCCGGTCGTGTGGTGGTTGTCGCCGGTTTCCAGGGCGTCGACGAGCACGGCAATATCACCACCCTCGGTCGTGGCGGTTCCGACACCACCGGCGTGGCGCTGGCGGCAGCCCTGAAGGCTGACGAATGCCAGATCTACACCGACGTCGACGGCGTCTACACCACCGATCCGCGTGTAGTGTCCGTGGCTCAGCGTCTGGACAAGATCACCTTTGAAGAGATGCTGGAAATGGCCAGCCTCGGTTCCAAGGTGTTGCAGATCCGTGCGGTGGAATTCGCCGGCAAGTACAACGTTCCGCTGCGCGTACTGCACAGCTTCAAGGAGGGTCCGGGCACCCTCATTACTATTGATGAAGAGGAAACCATGGAACAGCCGATCATTTCCGGCATCGCTTTCAACCGCGATGAAGCCAAGCTGACCATCCGTGGCGTGCCAGACACCCCGGGCGTGGCGTTCAAGATTCTCGGCCCGATCAGTGCCGCGAACATCGAAGTCGACATGATCGTGCAAAACGTTGCGCACGATAACACCACCGACTTCACCTTCACCGTGCACCGCAATGACTTCCAGGCGGCGCAAACCGTGCTGGAAAACACTGCTCGCGAGATCGGTGCCCGTGAAGTCATTGGCGACACCAAGATTGCCAAGGTCTCGATCGTCGGCGTCGGCATGCGCTCCCATGCGGGCGTGGCCAGCCGTATGTTCGAATCGCTGGCGAAAGAGAGCATCAACATCCAGATGATCTCGACGTCGGAAATCAAAGTATCCGTGGTGATCGAAGAGAAGTACCTGGAACTGGCTGTGCGCGCTCTGCACACGGCTTTCGAACTGGATGCGCCGGCCCGACAGGGCGAGTAATGCGTTTCCCGAAGGGCGCGGTCTGACCGCGCCCTTTGTTTTTTTGAATGGCGCGGCCCAAAGCTGTTCTTTTGCCCGCGCTAGTCAATACTCAGGCATGTAGGGCTGCGATCGTTCTGGTTGTAGGTCGAATGCCTTTTTTTTGCAGACTGTTGTCCCTGAAATGAAATGCGTGAGGAGAAAGGTATGCTGATTCTGACTCGTCGGTGCGCAGAAAGCCTGATTATTGGTGATGGCGAAATCACTGTGACCGTGCTCGGCGTTAAAGGAAATCAAGTGCGTATCGGTGTCAACGCCCCGAAAGAGGTTGCTGTGCACCGTGAAGAAATTTACCTGCGTATAAAGAAAGAGAAGGACGAAGAACCAAGCCATTAATTTTTATCGTTTTTTATGTTTGCAAACGGGGAAAAGGTTGGTTAAGATACGCCCCGTGTTGCGGAGAGCTGGCCGAGTGGCCGAAGGCGCTCCCCTGCTAAGGGAGTACACCTCAAAAGGGTGTCGGGGGTTCGAATCCCCCGTTCTCCGCCATTATTTGCGTAGTACGTTGTAATCTGGCTTCTTCGGTAAGTTGTTGAAATTACTAGAAAAAAGCGCTTTACAAAAAGATTCAACGGCCTATAATGCGCGGCAACAAATGCACTCGTAGCTCAGCTGGATAGAGTACTCGGCTACGAACCGAGCGGTCACAGGTTCGAATCCTGTCGAGTGCACCATTTAAGAGTTGTTTGCAGTAATGTGAATAACTTGGCTTCAACCAGTTGTGATCTGGTATAAAAACACAAATGCACTCGTAGCTCAGCTGGATAGAGTACTCGGCTACGAACCGAGCGGTCACAGGTTCGAATCCTGTCGAGTGCACCAAACAACAAAAAGCCCGCGTTTAACGCGGGCTTTTTGCCGTCTGCGATTTGGCTTTTCCTTTGGTACAACCTTTCTCGTCGAACTCGATATGAGCACTGCGCCCTCGCTTGTTGTCATAGCGATAGGTTGTGGCTGAATTGCGGGTGTTGATCTTGTCTGGCTTGCCGAGAGCGCTTTCGACGTCCTGCTGACTCATGCCGGCCACGACCCGCTGATTGATGATCGCTATGCGGCGTTCTTTCGCGCTGAGCAGATCTCCACATTTACCCTCGGACTGACCAACGATCGTCGGCTCTCTCCTTTGGAATTTCTTACCAGGTGTTTCGCGAAACTCGGCTTCTGGCATCAGGGGCGTCGCGCTGGCCGGCAAAAACGTGTGTACGTCCTGAAGTGAGAGGCTTTCTCCAGCCGTGCAACTCAAGGTCGTGAAGGTAATGTGCCCATTGGCGGCTTCGCACCGGTGAACGGTCGTGGCGAGCGCCTGGGGCGGCAGGCAGAGCAGGGCGGCAAGTAAATAACGAGCAATCGATGGCATTCGACGTCCTCCATGACGGTCTCCATCAAGGGTAGTCATTACATTTTCAGGCGGCAGTGTGTTTTCTTTTCAGGATAAGTCGTCGCAGTTTTATGGATCAGGATGGCGCTCAAGTTTGTCTCGCAAGCACTTGTTTCAGCCGCGATTTTTTAACGTTTAAAACCGTCAGGCGGTGTTATCATTGCGCCCGTCAGCCCCGCCGGGGCTTGTGGAATACCTCCATGGACTTACCCAGTAGTTACTCAGTACCCCGTTTCTACAATCATGAATTGACTGATTGATCCTTCCGGCGTGCCCCGCTGCTGGGAGTGGAGTTCGCCTATGTCTGAAGTTGAAGTAAAGAAAACGCAGGAAAGCTTGCAGGACCGCCTCGCTCAAGTCGTTGAGCTGCTGCAGCGCCAGCGGGTGGTCGAAGACCTGACTCATCGCCAGGAAGGTCCGCATCACGACCGGGTCGAGAACCTGGTTCACCGGCAAAACCTCGTCGAGTTGCAGCGCAAGCTCGATGATCTGCACTCCGCCGACGTTGCCTACATTCTTGAAGCCTTGCCACTGGACGATCGTCTGACCGTCTGGCAATTGGTCAAGGCCGATCGCGACGGCGACATTCTGCTCGAAGTATCCGATTCGGTTCGTGAAACCCTGATCGCCGACATGGACGATCACGAGCTCCTGGCAGCAGCCAAGGACATGGATGCCGACGAACTCGCTGACCTGGCCTCCGAGCTGCCGCGAGACGTCGTCCACGAGCTGATGGAAACCCTCGATGGTCAACAGCGTGAGCGCGTCCGCTCCGCGTTGTCCTATGACGAGGAGCAGGTCGGTGCGCTGATGGACTTCGAGATGGTGACCATCCGTGAGGATGTCAGTCTCGAAGTGGTTTTGCGCTACCTGCGCCGTCTCAAGGAGCTGCCGAGCCACACCGACAAACTGTTCGTGGTCGATTACGACGGCGTGCTCAAGGGCGTGTTGCCGATCAAGCGTCTGCTGGTCAACGACCCGGAAAAGCAAGTTTCGGAAGTCATGGCCAGCGACCCGGTGAGTTTTCATCCGGACGAAGACGCTTACGAGGCCGCTCAAGCATTCGAACGTTATGACTTGATCTCGGCCCCCGTGGTCGACAAGAACGGCAAGCTGATCGGTCGTCTGACCATCGATGAAATGGTCGACCTGATTCGTGAAGAGAGCGAAAACGAAGTTCTCAACATGGCGGGTCTGCGTGAAGAAGAAGATATTTTTGCGTCAGTCTGGAAATCCCTGCGTAACCGTTGGGCTTGGCTGGCGGTGAACCTGATTACCGCGTTCATTGCATCCCGGGTGATCGGCCTGTTCGAGGGCTCTATCGAGAAACTGGTAGCACTTGCGGCATTGATGCCGATCGTTGCCGGTATTGGTGGCAACTCGGGTAACCAGACGATCACCATGATCGTTCGGGCCATGGCGCTGGACCAGGTCAGTACCGGCAATACGTCGCGGCTGATGCGCAAGGAGTTGGCGGTTGGTTTGATCAATGGTTTGGTCTGGGGCGGCGTGATTGGTGTGGTGGCTTATCTGCTTTATGGCAGTTGGTCCCTGGGCGTGGTGATGACCGCCGCCATGACGCTTAACCTGTTGCTTGCGGCATTGATGGGGGTTTTGATTCCGATGACCCTGGCGAGGCTTGGGCGCGACCCGGCAATGGGCGCCAGTGTGATGATCACTGCCATGACTGACAGCGGTGGCTTTTTCATCTTCCTCGGGCTGGCAACGATTTTCCTGCTTTAACGTCCTGCTTCAAAAACAACCCGCCTGATCGGCGGGTTTTTTTTAGCCAGATTTCAGGCAAAAAAAAGCCAGCAATTACGCTGGCTTGAGCTTTCGGGATGAATCAGGAAGCGTCTGCGGCCATTTCGGCGTCATGGGCGATCAGCGAAACCAGAGCGTTTTGCTGACGGTGGGAGAGTTGGCGGAAGCGTTGCAGCAGTTCGCGTTCATGCAATGACAGCTCGGGGCTGTCCAGGCGCATGCTCAATTCTTCACCCAACGCGCCTTCCTGAATAAGACTCTGCTCAAGGCGCGCGATGATTTCGGAGTTCATGCTGCGATGATGATTGCGAGCCACCTCGGCAATGCGTTCACGCATTCCGTCTGGCAGACGTACGACGAACTTGTCAGCCGTACGGCTGGAATAAATTGCCTGTTTCAATGGGCGCATATATTTAACCGGTTAGTTCAGGGGAGCGGTTCTCGGGATAGGCCGCAGGATGTCAGATAGGACAAGCACTCCGGCCAAATGTTCAACCTGAATTGATAGAGGCGCGCATCATGCCTCAAATTAGCCAGATCATTGGCGTCAATTCTGTGACAAATATTGATCTGGGTAAAGGCTTAATGCCAGCACCTATTATCAGAAATGCGGACTGGTTTGAAAATAATCCATGAGTCCGTATCGCTGAACCGCGTCCTCTTGCCCGACAGGTGATGCCCGAAGACGCCTGAAGGTGCATGCTATGCGGATTCGATCCTTGTTCCTTACCTTATACAGGATAGTGGCAATTGGCCGATTTACTAGTGTGGGCACGTGGCGCGGGATGATTTAAGGATGGATGGCAGGCTGATTTATTTAATGGGGCCTTCGGGATCCGGCAAGGACAGCCTCATCGAAGCAGCTCGCGAGCCGTTGCGCGCAGGCAATTGTGAAGTCGTGCGCCGCGTTATCACGCGCTCGGCGGAGTCCGTGGGTGAAGACGCCATCGAGGTTTCCCGCGAAGAGTTCGAGCGACGCAGAGCCAAAGGGGATTTTGCATTGTCGTGGCAAGCCAATGGGCTGAGTTACGGTATTCCTGTGCGCATAGACCAATGGCTCGCGGACGGTCGCGATGTGTTGATCAACGGTTCTCGCGGGCACCTGGCAGAAGCGCAACAGCGCTATCCCACGCTATTGCCGGTGTTGTTGACGGTCAAGGATGAAGCCCTGCGCGAGCGTCTGCTGCGGCGGGGGCGTGAAAGCCCGGCAGAAATTGAAGCAAGACTGCGCCGTAATGGGCTGTTCACGGCTGACGATTCAATCGGTGATACGCAGATCCGCCGACTCGATAACTCCGGCGACCTTGCTGGCACTGTTGCCAATCTTCTGAAGCTGCTGAGCCTCAGCGCAACACCGGATCGAATTTGATTTTGCGCCCGGCGATCAGCGCCAGCACGAACAGGGCACCGAACACGCCGCAAGCAATCAGGGGCAGGGTGACGACCGTGTCCTCGACCAATGACAGATGAAGGATGCCACTCAGTAAAGCGAGGATGAAAAATCCTGCGGCTGATTTGGACATGCTGTGCTCCTGATGGGGTGATTCAAAATATCAAGCGTTCAAAAGACTGTGTGCGCAGCTGAATAGTCTCCTGGCTCACCTCTTGGCTGACAAAACCGCGTTGATCGCTCATGACTGCCAACTGCGGTGTTTTTTGCAGTTGCAGGTAATGGGGGATGCGTTGAGCAATCGTCGCAACATCGTTTTCGGGGAAGAAATGAAAACCCACCAGAACCGCCAAAGCGACCGCGTTTGCGACTAACAGAGCGCTGTTCATAGGGCTGACCTCCTGTGTTCTGTGAGAAACAGCCGAAGCAGCCTGCATGCCAAAAGTTTAACGGCTATTAAATCCTTTAAAAACAATGAATTAAGATATTTTTGCCAAATGGCTGCATTGCATTTTGCAATGATGGCATTTTGCGGTGATGCAATTTGCACGGTAAACAAAGCCACGCTACCGTGAGGCGTCTGCCTACACTTAAAAAGCCCTACGGACGACATGACAAAAGCGGGCCTGCCCGTTAACATGCACGCCGTCCATCGCTGCGCATTCCTTTGCGGGCGACTTGTGTCTCAGTAGCTCAATTGGATAGAGCATCCCCCTCCTAAGGGGAAGGTTGGCAGTTCGAACCTGCCCTGGGACACCATATATTTGAAAGCCCTGCGCAGAACGATCTGGTGGGGCTTTTTTGTGGCTGTCTGCAGGTGGATTCAACTCCAGCCCAACATCACGCCGTCAGCGTATGGTCACCCTCCCCAAACCAGGTGCGCACCAGATCGGTACCGCTCGTGCCCGTGTTGGCAAGGACTGCCACATCGGCGAAGTTCGTACCATTGGCTGCGCCATCGGCATCCACCTTCACGGTGATGTCACTGCCGGACTGCGCTAGTTGGACGAAGTCGGACGCTTGGCTGACACCGCTAACGAAGTTGGCGCTGAGCAGTGCAGAGAGGTCGAGCGCGTCACCTTCGGCGAAGTTGTAGTCAAGGATGGTATCTCCGCCTTCAGCCACATTGAGATAGGCGAACATATCGGCTCCCGCGCCACCGCTGAGCGTGTCCTCCCCACCACGACCCGCGAGGATGTCGTTGCCGTCGCCGCCACTGAGTACGTCCGCCGCCATGCTGCCCACCAGTGTGCCGCTGGATTCGCCGCTGTAACTGACTTGGGTACCGGCCTCGCCGCCGTCGGTGGCCTGGAAGTCATCCACTGTGTAGTGTCCCAGCAAGTTCACCTCGGCCCGATGCACGCCGTCGTCCACCGTCAGCAGGCCGCCGGCACCAGAGGCGTTGGCGTTGTAGGTGAGCTGGGTGTTGGCGCCGAAGGCGAGATCGCTGAAGGTCAGCATGTCATCGCTCTCCAGACCGAGGATGCCGACCAGCGAGCCCGCAGCTTCGGCCTGTGCGATCACCAGTGTGCCCGCGCCTTCGCCGTGGAACGCGACGGACCCGTGTGCCGCGCCAGAAAAGGTCAGTGTCGCATCGCCGTCGATGGTGGCGCTGCCGTTGCCCATCACGTCGGCCAGCAGGCGCATGTCGCCGCCGTTGGCCCATAAGTGGCCGGAGTTGTCGACCGCACTGGCCACCGTCATGCCGCCTTCACCCGTAGACTCCAGCACCCCGCTGTTGGTGATGGTGTGGGTGCCGGTGTCGAGCACCAGGCTGTTCAGCCCACTGGCCAGGATCAACCCCGCATTGACCAGCACCATCTGCCCGGCGCCCAACTGGCCGGCGCCGGAAATGCGGTTGTCGACGTTGGTCAGGACGGTGTCGGCGCTGCCGCCGAAAATCACGTTTTGTGCGCTGTCGGATAGCTGCACCTGACCGCCACCGGTCAAGGTCGCGCCACGGAACAGAATCTCAAGATTGGTCTCGCTGCCGGTGGAGCCGAGTTCAATGGTGCCGCTGTTATGAATGCTGCCACCGAACGGCATGATCGCGCCGTCGGCAATGGTGAGGGTACCGGTATTGGTCATGACCGGATCCACATCGAACTGGAAGTTCGTTTCGCTCAAGTCTGCCGCATCGATACCTTTAAGGGTGACCGACTGGCCGGAGCTGATGCTGACCAGCGCATTGCCGTTGGCGTCGTTAGTGATACTCAAATCAGCAAAGCCGTTGACGCCCGCGAAGCCGATCAAGTCGATCTTGTCCGCCGTGATATCGAAACTGTAGATCTGGTTGTTGCCGATCGGCTGGGCGAAGACGAAAGTGTCGGCACCAGTCGAGCCGGTCAGGTTGTCGTCAGCGGACAAGGCGAAGATGGGCGCGCCGGGGGCATAGACTTCGATGTTGTTGAACACATAGGCGCTGCCGTCGCTGCCGTCACTATTGCTCCAGTACATGTTGACATCAAGCACCAACGCTCCCGCGAAGTCGCTTGGGGTTGTCACAGTCAATGTGCCAGGATCGCTGGTCTGCACGGTCCAGGTGCCGTCGCCGTTGTCGGTTCCCGCATTGAATATCCATCCCGAGGGAACACCACTGATGGATACCGTTATCGGGCCACTAACATCGGTCGACGGAGTGGTGAGGGCTAGATTGATGGGTTCGCCGGCAACGCCTGCCGGAAGGTTTGCACTGCTCCCGGCAGCACCAGCATTGCCCGCTAGGTCGGTGTAGCTGTTCGCGGTAACGTCGACTTTCACGCTACCGATCAGCGTTCTAGTCAGCGTCGCCGTGTAGGTATCGCCGTCTACCTGCGTGAAGTTACTCCAGGTTCCGCGGGGCGTTGGCCCCGATGCACTCACCGTGACGTCTGCAAGGTTGAAACCGCTTACTGTCTCACTGAACTGGAAAGTGACTGTCGATACTGAGCCGATCGAATTCCCTAACGCCGTCCCCGTCACTGTCACCGTCGGTGCCACGGTATCAACTGGAGTCTCAACTACGTTCTGCACGTTTACCGTAATCGTCTGGGTGTCGGTCCCGCCATTGCCGTCCGCCACCAGAACGTCCACAACATAGGCATTGTCACCGTCAGCACCACCGACATCCTGGGCATTCTCGTAATCCGGCGCCGAATTGAACGTCAGCACCCCGCTCGAACTGATCGAGAACTTGCTGAAGTCCGTCCCGGCCGTATTCAGGATCGAGTAGCTCAGGGTTTGCGCCGGCAGATCAGCGTCTGTCGCCGTCACTGTCGTGACCGCTGTGGTGTTCTCCGCCACGTTGACCGAAGCCGTCGCACCACCACCGTTGGAGGTGATCACCGGGCTGTTGTCATTGACGCCCGTTACGCTCACGGCGATCGTCTGGTCATCAAACAGCGTGCCGTCCGACGCCCGTACGATCACGTCATAGACGTTGTTCGTTCCCGAGTCAGTCGGCGCCTCAAAGTTGGGCGCAGAGACAAAGCTCAGTGCGCCGGTGCCTGAAACGATCGAGAACTTCGCGGCATCCGCTCCGCCGACGATGCTGTAGCTCAGGGCTTGTGCCGGAAGATCAACGTCGGTTGCTACCACCGTCGTAACTGCCGTGGTGTTCTCCGCCACGCTGACCGAGGCCGTCGCACCACCACCGTTCGAGGTGATTGTCGGGGAGTCGTTGCTGCCGTTGATGGTCACCGTCACCGCAGTCGCGGTGCCGTCGGCGCTAAGTACCGTGAAGGTGTCGGTCAGGCTGTCGCCGACATTAAGTGAGTCGAAGGCCGAGTTGGCGGTATAGCTCCAGTTGCCTGCGGCATCGATGGCGAAGGTTCCGTTGGCGCCGGCGGTACCGGATTGGGCCTGGAAGGTTTCCGGGCTGTCGACGTCGCTGATGGTGAGGGTGCCAGCTGTGGTCAGCGGGGCATTGGTTTCGGTCAGCGTGACACTGGCTGAGGACAGTACGGCGGCGTCGTTGCTGCCGTTGATGGTGACCGTCACCGCGGTCGCGGTGCCGTCGGCGCTAAGTACCGTGAAGGTGTCGGTCAGGCTGTCGCCGACATTTAGTGCATCGAAGGCCGAGTTGGCGGTATAGCTCCAGTTGCCCGCGGTATTGATGGCGAAGGTTCCGTTGGCGCCGGCGGTACCGGATTGGGCCTGGAAGGTTTCCGGGCTGTCGATGTCGCTGATGGTCAGGCTGCCGCTGGTGGTCAGTGGGGCATTGGTTTCGGTCAGCGTGATGCTGGCCGAGGACAGCACGGCAGCGTCGTTGGTCCCGAGGATATGCACGGTGACCGAAGTGAGGGTGCCGTCGGCACTGTTCACCGCGAAGGTGTCGGTGTAGGTGGTGCCGGCGACGAACTCGTTGTGGGCGGAGTCGGCGACATAGGTCCAGGCACCATTGGTGCCGATGGAGAACTGGCCATAGTTGCCGGCGGTGTTGGTCTGGGTGACGAAGGTCGCGGCACTGTCGACGTCACTGATGGTCAGCGTACCGTTGGTGGTCAGCGGGGCATTGGTTTCGGTCAGGTTGGCGATGTCGGCGGACAACACCGCGGCATCGTTGGTCCCGAGGATATTGACGGTGACCGAGGTGACGGTGCCGTCGGCACTGCTCACCGCGAAGGTGTCAGTGTAGGTGGTGCCGGCGACAAACTCGTTGTGAGCGGAGTCGGCGACATAGCTCCAGGCACCATTAGTGCCGATGGAGAACTGGCCATAACTGCCGGCGGTGCCAGGCTGCGCGACGAAGGTCGCCGCGCTGTCGACATCGCTGATGGTCAGGCTGCCGCTGGTGGTCAGCGGGGCATTGGTTTCGGTCAGGTTGGCGATGTCGGCGGACAACACCGCGGCATCGTTGGTCCCGAGGATATTGACGGTGACCGAGGTGACGGTGCCGTCGGCACTGCTCACCGCGAAGGTGTCGGTGTAGGTGGTGCCGGCGACAAACTCGTTGTGAGCGGAGTCGGCGACATAGCTCCAGGCACCATTGGTGCCGATGGAGAACTGGCCGTAATTGCCGGCGGTGCCAGGCTGCGCGACGAAGGTCGCCGCGCTGTCGACATCGCTGATGGTCAGGCTGCCGCTGGTGGTCAGCGGGGCATTGGTTTCGGTCAGGTTGACGCTATCGGCGGACAGCACCGCGGCATCGTTGGTGCCGAGGATATGCACGCTGACCGAGGTGATGGTGCCGTCGGCACTGCTCACCGCGAAGGTGTCAGTGTAGGTGGTGCCGGCGACAAACTCGTTGTGAGCGGAGTCGGCGACATAGCTCCAGGCACCATTGGTGCCGATGGAGAACTGGCCGTAATTGCCGGTGGTGCCAGGCTGCGCGACGAAGGTCGCCGCGCTGTCGACATCGCTGATGGTCAGGCTGCCGCTGGTGGTCAGCGGGGCATTGGTTTCGGTCAGGTTGGCGATGTCGGCGGACAACACCGCGGCATCGTTGGTCCCGAGGATATTGACGGTGACCGAGGTGACGGTGCCGTCGGCACTGCTCACCGCGAAGGTGTCAGTGTAGGTGGTGCCGGCGATGAACTCGTTGTGGGCAGAGTCGGCGACATAGCTCCAGGCACCATCCGTGCCGATGGAGAACTGGCCGTAGCTGCCGGCGGTGTTGGACTGGACAATAAAGGTTGCGGCGCTGTCGACATCGCTGATGGTCAGGCTGCCGCTGGTGGTCAGCGGAGCATTGGTTTCGGTCAGCGTGACGTTAGCCGAGGACAACACGGCCGCGTCGTTAGTACCGCTGACGGTGACGGTCACCAGTTGGGTGTCAACGCCGCCGAGGCCATCGCTGACCTGCACGCTGAACACTTCATCATGACTCTCGCCCACCTTCAGCGACTGCACCGCACTGGCAATGCCATCGGTGCCGTTGGCCAGGGTGTAAGTCCATTGGCCGGTGCTGTCCACCGCGATCGAGCCGTAGATGCCGGTATTCGTACCGGCAATGCTCCAGCTGGCTGTGGCCGCGTGATCGATATCGGCCGAACTGAACTGGCCACTGACGCTGAGCGTGGTGTCTTCCTGCACTGCGCCAGCATCATTGCCTGTCGCGAAGCTGAGGACCGGCGCATCGTTAGTGCCGCTGACGGTAACGGTCACCAGTTGGGTGTCCATGCCGCCCAGGTCATCGCTGACCTGCACGCTGAACACTTCATCATGACTCTCGCCCACCTTCAGCGACTGCACCGCACTGGCAATGCCATCGGTGCCGTTGGCCAGGGTGTAAGTCCATTGGCCGGTGCTGTCCACCGCGATCGAGCCGTAGGTGCCGGTATTCGTACCGGCAATGCTCCAGCTGGCTGTGGCCGCGTGATCGATATCGGCGGAACTGAACTGGCCACTGACGCTGAGCGCGGTGTCTTCCTGCACTGCGCCAGCATCATTGCCTGTCGCGAAGCTGAGGACCGGCGCATCGTTAGTACCGCTGACGGTGACGGTCACCAGTTGGGTGTCAACGCCGCCGAGGCCATCGCTGACCTGCGCGCTGAACACTTCATCATGACTCTCGCCAGCCTTCAGCGACTGCACTGCGCTGGCGATTCCGTCGGAGCCATTGGCCAGGGTGTAAGTCCATTGGCCGGTGCTGTCCACCGCGATCGAGCCGTAGATGCCGGTATTCGTACCGGCAATGCTCCAGCTGGCTGTGGCCGCGTGATCGATATCGGCCGAACTGAACTGACCGCTGACGCTGAGCGCGGTGTCTTCCTGCACTGCGCCAGCATCATTGCCTGTCGCGAAGCTGAGGACCGGCGCATCGTTAGTACCGGTAACGGTAACGGTCACCAGTTGGGTGTCTACGCCACCGAGGCCATCGCTGACCTGCACGCTGAACACTTCATCGTGGCTTTCGCCAGCCCCCAGCGACTGCACCGCACTGGCGACACCATCGGTGCCGTTGGCCAGGGTGTAAGTCCATTGGCCGGTGCTGTCCACCGCGATCGAGCCGTAGATGCCGGTATTCGTACCGGCAATGCTCCAGCTGGCTGTGGCCGCGTGATCGATATCGGCGGAACTGAACTGGCCACTGACGCTGAGCGCGGTGTCTTCCTGCACTGCGCCAGCATCATTGCCTGTCGCGAAGCTGAGGACCGGCGCATCGTTAGTACCGCTGACGGTGACGGTCACCAGTTGGGTGTCAACGCCGCCGAGGCCATCGCTGACCTGCACGCTGAACACTTCATCATGACTCTCGCCAGCCTTCAGCGACTGCACTGCGCTGGCGATTCCGTCGGAGCCATTGGCCAGGGTGTAAGTCCATTGGCCGGTGCTGTCCACCGCGATCGAGCCGTAGGTGCCGGTATTCGTACCGGCAATGCTCCAGCTGGCCGTCGCAGCATGATCGATGTCGGCCGAGCTGAACTGACCGCTGACGCTGAGCGCGGTGTCTTCCTGTACTGCGCCGGCATCATTGCCCGTCACGAAGCTGAGCACGGGCGCGTCGTTGCTGCCGGTGACGGTGACGGTCACCAACTGAGTGTCCACGCCGCCGAGGCCATCGCTGACCTGCACGCTGAACACTTCGTCATGACTCTCGCCCACCTTCAGCGACTGCACCGCACTGGCAATGCCATCGGTGCCGTTGGCCAGGGTGTAAGTCCATTGGCCAGTGCTGTCCACCGCGATCGAGCCGTAGGTGCCGGTATTCGTACCGGCAATGCTCCAGGTGGCCGTCGCCGCATGATCGATGTCGGCCGAGCTGAACTGGCCGCTCACGCTGAGCGCGGTGTCTTCCTGCACTGCGCCGGCATCGTTGCCCGTCACGAAGCTGAGCACCGGCGCATCGTTAGTGCCGGTGATAGTGATGGTGACGGTCTGCGTCGCCGAGGCAGCATTAGCCGCGCCGCTATCGTCGGTAGCAACCACCGCGTACGAGAAGGTGATGGTTTCACCCGCACCGAGGAAGTCGAGGTTCTGATTGCTGCTGTAGTCCCAGCTGTTCTGGTCGACCGAAAAACCAGCCACCAGTGCCGAGGCCACGGTCGCATTGAGCATGCCGCCGCTCCAGGCGATGTCGCTGTTGGCGGTCTGCGACACGGTCACTGTGTCGGTACTGTCCAGATCGGTAAAGCTCAGTGCACCGCTGTCGCTCAGGGTGGCCGTGCCATTGCCTTCGCTCATCGCGCCGGTGGTGTCGGTAATCGTCAGCGTCGGCTGGTCGTTGGTGCCGGTAATCGTGATGGTCACGGTCTGCAGCGCGCCGTCGCCGATCGCCACGTTATAGGTTTGGGTGACGATCTGGCCTTCGCCGAGGAACTGCAGGGCGGTGTTGTTCACCGCAAAGTTCCAGCCCAGCGAACCGCTGCCCGTGCCGGTGCTGTCGCTCAGTGGATTGGTGGTGAAATTGCCCAGATAGCCGGAAGCGCCCGGTGTGACGGTGACGCTGTGGGTGTCGATCAGGTCGACGTCGGTGAAGGTGATGTTGCCGCTGGCTGCGTAGTCGCCGCTGTCTTCCCCGGCATCGCCGGCTTGTACGCCGCTGGTGATCTGCACCTGATCGTTGTCGCCGGTAATCGTAATGGTCACGGTCTGCACCGCGCCGTCGCCGATCGCCACGTTATAGGTTTGCGTGACGCTCTGGCCTTCGCCGAGGAACTGCAACGCGGTGTTGTTCACCGCGAAGTTCCACCCCAGCGAACCGCTGCCCGTGCCGGTGCTGTCGCTCAGTGGATTGGTGGTGAAGTTGCCCAGATAGCCGGAAGCACCCGGTGTGACGGTGACGCTGTGGGTGTCGATCAGGTCGACGTCGGTGAAAGTGATGTTGCCGCTGGCCGCGTAGTCGCCGCTGTCTTCCCCGGCATCGCCAGCCTGCACGCCGCTGGTGATCTGCACCTGATCGTTGTCGCCGGTAATCGTAATGGTCACGGTCTGCACCGCGCCGTCGCCGATCGCCACGTTATAGGTTTGCGTGACGCTCTGGCCTTCGCCGAGGAACTCCAGGGCGGTGTTGTTCACCGCAAAGTTCCAGCCCAGCGAACCGTTGCCCGTGCCGGTGCTGTCGCTCAGTGGATTGGTGGTGAAGCTGCCCAGATAGCCGGAAGCGCCCGGTGTAACAGTGACGCTGTGGGTATCGATCAGGTCGACGTCGGTGAAGGTGATGCTGCCGCTGGCCGCGTAGTCGCCGCTGTCTTCCCCGGCATCGCCAGCCTGCACGCCGCTGGTGATCTGCACCTGATCGTTGATGCCGGTAATGGTGATGGTCACGGTCTGCACTGCACCGTCGCCGATCGCCACGTTATAGGTTTGCGTGACGATCTGGCCTTCGCCGAGGAACTGCAGGGCGGTGTTGTTCACCGCGAAGTTCCAACCCAGCGAACCACTGCCCGTGCCGGTGCTGTCACTCACGGGATTGGTGGTGAAGGTGCCCAAATAGCCGGAAGCACCCGGCGTGACGCTGACGCTGTGTGTGTCGATCAGGTCGACGTCGATGAAGGTGATACTGCCGTTCGCTGCGTAGTCGCCGCTGTCTTCCCCGGCATCGCCGGCTTGTACGCCGCTGGTGATCTGCACCTGGTCGTTGGTGCCGGTGATAGAGATAGTCACATTCTGCGTGGTCGATGAGCCGTGCCCGTCACTGATGGTGACCACATAGGTTTCAGTAACAGTCTGCCCCTGGGCCAGGGATTGGGCTGCCGCATTATCCAGGGCGTAAGTCCAGTTAACCGTGCCGTCGGCTGCGTTGGCCGCTTCAGTTACTGATGCAAGGGTGAAGTTGCCCAGCGCGGTGGCATTGCCTCCCGCAGCCACGAAAGAGGCGGTATGCGTGTCGCTCAGGTCAACATCGCTAAAGGCAATAGTGCCCGAGGTGCTCAGCGAGTCGGTCGGGCTCGGCGTCGTGGTCGCATCTTCGGTTACCGTGCCAGCCTGCACGCCGATGGTCATCGTCACACTGTCATTCATGCCAGCGAACTGCACCTGCGCAGTGGCCCAGCTGAGCGTGCCGTTGCCGAGACGAATCGCATAGGTAAAGCTGTCCGTCAGGGACGCTCCAGCGGCAAGCGACTGGAGTTGTGCCTTGAAAGCAGTCGACAACGTTGCGGCGTCGTAGCCGACCTTGCCGTCCGAGGTAATCCAGATCTTTGCCCCATTGAAACTGGTGTCAGTACTCGTCGCCTCAATTCTGCCCGTGTCCTGGATCAGGAGATCGGCCGGCGCATAAATCTTGGTGGCAGTAGAAAGACTGGTCGCGTCATCGAGTGACCAAAGTGTCTTTGCGCTACCGCCAAGGTCATTGGACATGACGTCCAGGTACACGACCCCCAGCAGGTCTTCAGTGATGGCCGCGGTGCTCGTGCCAATCACACCGGTAGTGAAAATGTCGTCCTGCGCCTGCGGAGTGTTGGAAAGCGAAGTAACGGTGCCGCCGCTGGTAGTTGTGGTGGTAGCCATGTCTTTCTCCCGAAAATGCCATTTTTTTATTTTTAGAATCGCTAGGGACTGCTAACAGGACGAAGTCCGGTTCTTGCACCGCTCAGGTCGTTCAAGAGTGGTGCGAGGCGGCCGCCGGACATCGCCGGCCTGACGGGCCAGGCGCTGCCGGCAGAGGCGCGAGGGTATTGCGGGGATGGAAAAATTCGCCGCGCTTGAGGAGCGGGTCGCAGGACAGGTCGGGCGAATGTGAGCCCGAGGCTGGGGCCGCGCTGCACATGGCACGCAATAGACTGAGAGCACCCATGTGGCAGGGACTCCTGAAATGATGGCTGGATGAGGCCGTGTTTTGAGGTAGCACTGACTCAGGGATACGGCCTTTCCTGATATCAGTTTGATGTGTGTTTAGTTGTGGGGTCAGGCTTTGTAAAGGTGTTAACCGCAGCTAACAGTACGACGTGCCAATATTCCGACAGGCGGGTGTGATGGTGTCAATATTATGTCGATTTGTTTTTGGCGAAGAGGGCGTGGGCACTCAACACGGGTGGAGCTAAAATGAGCTGAAACCCAAGCGGGGCATGGGCTGGTCGAGTCGTGCGGCCCTGGAAAACCATCAGATTTCAGCACTCTGCTGTTAAAAAGCCCCGCCAGAGCGTTCTTTCTGGCGGGGCTTTTTCATGCTCGAACCACCCGACGACTTACATGGAGAGCCTGTCATGACAGCCAAATGCGCAAATGCACTCCCACTGCTTCAAGGGAACGCGACTACTGGCCGATAACCCGACCAGTCGTTGTCATTTTTACTTCTGGCGGCCGGCAACTGTCATCACGGGTTTATGCGAAATTGCTTGATAGCCTATGGCCTCCCGCTATCATCTGCGCGCCAAAAAGGCCGCGAAACCGAGCTCGCCCGTGTGGTTGCCTTTGGGTTGTTCTTCTTAAATTGCCTGGAAATCTTCGATGCTGTCGTATCACCAAAAGAGTTTTCTGATCGTCGATGATTTCTCGGATTTCCGCAGTTCCGTCAGGTCCATGCTGCGGGAGCTGGGCGTCAAGGACGTCGACACCGCTGATACCGGTGAACAGGCGCTGCGCATGTGCTCGCAGAAGTCCTACGACTTCATCCTGCAGGACTTCCACCTGGGCGATGGCAAGAAGAACGGTCAGCAGGTACTTGAAGACCTGATGATCGAGAAGCTGATCAGCCATGAAAGCGTGTTTGTCATGGTCACCGCCGAAACCAGCCAGGCCATGGTGCTCAGCGCACTGGAGCATGAGCCTGATGCTTACCTGACCAAGCCGTTCAACCGTTCGGGCCTGGCCCAGCGCCTGGAGCGCCTGGAGCAGCGCAAAACCTTGCTCAAACCGATCCTGCAAGCCCTTGACCGGGGCAAACCGGTTGAAGTGCTCAATGCTTGCATCGCCCTGTGCAAACAGGACATTCGTTACTCGCCGCTGTGCCTGCGTTACCGCGCCGATGCGTTGCGCGACTTGAACCAGAACGAAGCGCTGGAGCGCCTGTACGACAGCATCATTGCTGATCGGCCTTTGCCTTGGGCGTTTGCCGGGTTGGGCCAGTTGCTGTTCAAGCGCGGCCATGTCAGCCAGGCCAAAGGCATTTACGAAAAAGCCCTGAAAGTCTTCCCGATGATGCCGGCCCTCTACGATGGCATGGCCGATGTGCTGGTCTGCGAAGGTGATACCAAGGCGGCGCAGCGAGTCTTGGAAGAGGCTATTCGGCTGTCGCCGTTGGCGGTGCGCCGGCAAGCGTTGCTGGGCAAGCTGGCGATGGCCAACGAAGATTTTGATACCGCCTCCAGAGCCTATCGCCAGGCCGTGGCCCAAGGGGCGCAGTCACGTTTCAAGGATGCGGAAAGCAACCTCGGCCTGGCCCATGCCTTGATCAGCAAAGGCAGTGAGAAGGGCCTGGACACCCGGACCCGCCTAGAAATCAATACAACGCTGAGTGCGGTGGCGAAGGAGAATCCTTCCGACCCCGGTTTGCAGATTCGTGCGCGTCTGATGAAGGCCACCAGCCTGTTGCTCAACGATGCCGAAACCGCCGAGAAGCTCACCGAACAAGCGATGATGCGCCTCGATGGCATGGAGCAATTCATGAGCGCCGAAGCGGCGCTGCTGGTCGCCAAGCAGCTGCAAATGCTGGGACAGGCGAGTGCCGGCGCGTCGATGCTGAAAAACTGTGCGGAAATCTACGGCGACGATCCGGCCGTGATGAAGGACATCGCCAAGCTGACCGACGACCCGACCATCCTCAACTCCAGCAACGCGGCCGCCGACCTCAACCGTCAGGGCGTGCGGGTGTACAAGACCGGCAATCTGGTGGAAGCCCGGGACGTATTCCGCAAAGCCCTGGCACTGCAGCCGAAGAACATCAGTATTGCCCTGAACATGGCGCAGTCGTTGCTGCATGGCACCGACACCAGCGTGCCGTCGGCCGAACTGGAAGAATGTCGCTCCTGCCTGAAAACCGTCGGCCTGATGCCCGATACCGACGCGCGTTATCCGCGCTACCAGAAACTGAAAATCAAGGCGTTCGGCGAATGATCGACAGCGAACCGTCACTCGACTTTTCCACGGTGATTGCCTCCACCGTGCATGACATGAAGAACTCTCTGGCCATGCTGATGCAGGCGCACAGTCAATGGCTGGCGCGCTTGCCCGATCCCGAGCAGCACACCCCCGAGCAGGGTGTGATCGACTTCGAGTTCGCCCATCTCAACGGCATGCTGGTGCAGTTGCTGGGGCTGTACAAACTCGGCGTAAACCAGATGCCGTTGCAGCCGGCCTACCATGAGCTGGATGATTTCATTGAGGCGCAACTGGCGGCTCACCAAGAAGTGTTCGCCAGCCGCGGCATCATCGCGACCTATGAAGTGGATCCGTTGAGCCCGCTGGGTTTCTTCGACCGTGAGCTGATTGCCTCGGTGCTCGCCAACAGCATCAACAACGCCATTCGTTACGCCCGCCATGCCTTGTTGATCAGCGTCAGTGATGAGGCCGGGCAACTGGTGCTGACCGTCAATGACGATGGCGAGGGTTTTCCAGGCGAGATGATCGAGCGTCAGGCCGATTATGTGCAGGGCATCAACCACAGCAGTGGCAGCACCGGCCTGGGCCTGTACTTTGCCGGGCGGATTGCCGCGTTGCATCAGCGCAATGGCGTGGGCGGACGCACTGAAATCAGCAATGGCGGCCCATTGGGCGGCGGCGTGTTCAGCATTTACCTCCCCTGAATACCTTTTTGTTTGACGCTGCTTGATATTCCGAACAGCCGGAGCCTATTTTGTACGAGTCGCCGTTCGCGGCTCGTACAACAACAAGGATTGCGTCATGACAACCGATGGCCATCGTTCACTCGCGCAGCGATTGACGGGCATTGATGAGATTGAATGTGTCACGCCGGACCTGAACGGCGTACCACGCGGCAAGGTAATGACCGCCGAAGGATTTCTTGAAGGGCGGCGTTTGCAGATGGCGCGGGGAGTGCTGCTGCAATGCATCATGGGCGGTTATCCGCCGGCGCGCTTTTACGGCAGTGATGATGGCGACCTGGCGCTGGTGCCTGATCCCGCGCAGATCCACCGCTTGCCCTGGAGCCAGCAGCCTCGGGCGCTGGCCATTTGCGATGCGGACGAGCTGACTGGCGAGAGCTCGCCATTGTCGACCCGTGGCCAACTCAAGGCCGTGATTGCTCGATACGCCGCTCTCGGTCTGGCGCCGGTGGTGGCGACCGAGTTGGAATTCTTCGTCTTCGCGCCCAACCCTGACCCGACACAACCCTTCCAGCCGCCACTGGGCCTGGACGGTCGTCGCGAGGACGGTCATTCGGCGTTCAGCGTCAGTTCCAATAACGGCTTGCGGCCGTTCTTCAATGAAGTCTACGAATGCATGGCGGCTCTGGGCTTGCCGCGCGATACCTTCATGCACGAGATGGGCGTCAGCCAGTTCGAGATCAACCTGCTGCACGGCGATCCGCTTCTGCTGGCCGACCAGACCTTGTTGTTCAAGCATCTGCTCAAAGAAGTGGCGCTCAAGCATGGCCTGACTGTGGTCTGCATGGCCAAGCCGTTGGCGCACACGCCGGGCAGTTCGATGCATATTCACCAGAGCATCGTGGAGATCGGCACCGGGCGTAACGTTTTCAGCGACAAGGCCGGCGAGCCGACCGCGACCTTCCGTCATTTCATCGGTGGTCAGCAGGCCGGCCTGGCGGATTTCACCGCGCTGTTTGCGCCGAACGTGAACTCCTATCAGCGCCTGTGCCATCCTTTCGCATCGCCGAATAATGCCTGCTGGTCCCACGACAATCGCGCGGCCGGGCTGCGCATTCCGGCCAGTTCACCGGTCGCTCGTCGGGTCGAAAACCGCTTGCCGGGGGCCGATGCCAATCCGTATCTGGCGATTGCCGCGAGCCTGGCCGCGGGGTTGTATGGCATCGAGAACAAACTGGAGCCGAGCGAGCCGATCCAGGGTGAGTTCGTTGTGCCGGATAATCTTTCGTTGCCGTGTACCTTGCATGCCGCTCTCGAACGTCTGAAACGTAGCCAATTGGCGAAGGAACTGTTCGGCAAGGAGTTCATCGAAGGCTACATCGCTTCGAAGACCATGGAGTTGACCAGCTTCTTTGATGAAATTACTCCCTGGGAACGGCGTGTTCTAGCAGCCCAGGCCTGACGACACGTCGCCGTCGGGCTATCGTTTGTCGATAGTCCGATATTCACTGCAAGGAGCCGCTCGGAACGCCGATGCGCCAAATCTTGAAATCTTTTCGGGGGCTTTATTTCGCCTCGCTGATGATGTTGATCGGCTCGGGCCTGTTGAGTACTTACCTTGCCCTGCGCCTGGCGGCCGATAAAGTCGACAGCCTGTGGGTCGGTGCGTTGATGGCGGCCAACTATTTCGGCCTGGTGCTGGGTGGCAAGATCGGCCACCGGCTGATTGCCCGGGTCGGGCATATTCGAGCCTATTCAGCCTGCGCCGGGATCGTCGGCGCGGCAGTGCTGGGCCATGGCTTGGTGGACTGGTTGCCCGCGTGGCTGTTCCTGCGGGTGATCGTCGGCCTGGGCATGATGTGCCAGTACATGGTGATCGAAAGCTGGCTCAATGAGCAGGCAGAAGCCAAGCAGCGTGGCGTGGTGTTCAGCGGTTACATGATCGCTTCGTACCTGGGGTTGGTGTTGGGTCAACTGATTCTGGTCATGCACCCGGGCCTGGGTCTGGAACTGCTGATGCTGGTCGCCCTGTGTTTCGCACTGTGCCTGGTGCCAGTGGCCCTGACGCGGCGGATTCACCCTGCGCCTTTGCACCCGGCTCCGATGGAGCCACGGTTCTTCATCAAGCGCGTGCCGCAGTCACTGAGTACGGTGTTGGGGTCGGGATTGATCGTCGGTTCGTTCTATGGTCTGGCGCCGCTGTATGCCTCGCAGCAAGGGTTGTCGACCGAACAGGTCGGTCTGTTCATGGGTAGCTGCATTTTTGCAGGCCTGGTGGTGCAGTGGCCGTTGGGTTGGCTGTCGGACCGCTATGACCGGGCGCTGTTGATCCGCTGCTTCGCGTTTAGCCTGGCGCTGGCTGCGTTGCCGCTGGCAATCATGCGGCAGGTGCCGCTGGAGGTCCTGTTCATCGCCGGGTTCTTCTGTTCGTTGGTGCAGTTCTGCCTGTACCCGCTGGCGGTGGCGTTCTCCAACGACCACGTCGAGGGTGATCGCCGAGTGTCGCTGACGGCGATGCTGTTGGTGACCTACGGCGTCGGCGCGAGTATCGGGCCGTTGGTGGCCGGGGTGTTGATGAAGCTGTTCGGCAGTCAGATGCTCTATGCCTTCTTCAGTTTCTTCGCCTTGGTGCTGGTGTGGCGAATTCGTCCGAAAGCGGTCACCAACCTGCATCAGGTAGACGATGCTCCGCTGCATCACGTGGCCATGCCGGACAGTATGTCGAGCTCGCCACTGGTCGCTTGCCTTGACCCGCGAGTCGATGAGCAGGTGGTGCAGGATCAGATGCAGAACCCGGTCACCCCGGAGGCTGATTTCAATCCGGATGCCGAGCCCGAATCAGCACCTGAAACGGATTCGGAACCCGAAGACCCTGACACGGGGCGCGAGCAAAGCTTTACCGAAGCTCGGCCTTGATCAAGGCATAAAAAAAACGGGCAGTCCCCACAAGGGACTGCCCGTTTTTTTATGGAAGTTGCGTCTCAGAAGTCGTCTTTATCGAAGCGCCGCGCTTCGCGCTGAAGCTGATAGACGAACCGCTCGACCTGCCGCTGCACCAGGCCGCTTATGTTGTGAAAACGCACGCCGGCAAAGGTGGTGTTGATCTTTTCTTCGAAGTGCAGGTAACGCAGCTCGACCGGTGCCGTCATGCTGCCGAAGGGCAGGGCAGCGACGAAACGGTCGTAGACCTGGCCCAGTTGCAGCCTGGCGGTGATGTCGCCTTCGAAGCGCAACTTGCAGCCGGTGGCGGAGATGTCCAGCAATTTGCCTGTGACGGGCGACTTGAGTTTTTCACCACCGAGGTCGACATCGACCAGTTGCGCCAGCTTCAACGCGGCGCGGAAAGCATTGCGGCGCTGGTGATAAACCACCTCATCGGGCAGCGCGCCTCGGTAGCAGCGGCCATCGCCGGATTCGTCGATGGTCAGCGGGCCGTTGCTTTCCCAGGCGATGCGCACGCCGTCGTGAAAGCCTTCGACCTTGAACGGTTCGCCGGCCAGCAGAAAGCGTTCGCCATCGCGAGGGATCATTTCGTCCAGAGTGATCATCTTGCTGTCACGGTCGACGTCCACCAGATAACTCTGAAAGCGCTGGCTGCGCTCGTGGAACGTGATGATCAGCGGATCATGGCTGTCTTGCAGCTGTCGCAGATTGCCGGAGATTTCCAAGGGCGTGGTGAGCACCTTGGGAGGCTGCGTAGCCTCTTCCGCGCTTAAGGCATTGAACACGGGATATCAATCTCCAGACAAATATGACTACCGGCCATCATTCTGCCAGCATGTGTCGCGTCTTGATAGAGCGTGCTCATTGAAAGGCTCAAGCCTGACTGAGCGGGCGTGGTTTTGCGAGTTTGGAGGTTGAACCGCGGGCATCGTAGAGCGCTGGCGGCTCGCCGCCGGTGAGGATTTTCAGCTGGTTGGCCGTGGCGGCCTGCTGCACCAGAATCGACTGGCCATTGTTAACGTTGGCGGCCTGGCATTGGGCCAGGAGGTCGGTCAGCACGTCACTCTGTGCCAGCAATTGGTCGCCAATGCTCGAATGGCTGGCAAGTTGCTCCAGGCCCTGGCGATTGGTCGGCAGGTTGAGGCTGGTGAGGATTTCACTGCGCTTGCGGCCATGCTGCTCGAGCAAAATGATCATTGCCTGTTTCTGCGCCAGAATGTCTTCGAGCAGTGGCATGTCGCGACCGTGCAGCGCGAGGGACTCGGTTTGCAGCAGCTCCAGCAGGTGTTGAGCCGGGGCAAAGTCGTCGATGATCAGTTGCAGTAAATTAGTGTCGTGCATGGCTGGCCTTGGGTTTTAAGCGTCCAAAAGCCTGGCGCGGGCCGTAGCCTAGCGCTGGGCTTCGAAGTTGAGCAGTTTGCTGGCTACACGGTTGCTGTCGACTTTATAGCTGCCATCGGCAATCGCTGCTTTCAACTCGGCCACACGGGCGTTGTCGACGGCAGGCTGATCGCGCAGCTTGTCAGTGACCTTCTGCAACTGTTGAGCCTCATTACTGAGGTGTACCGATTCCCCGCTTTTGGTGGTACTGGCCTGTTCGGCCGGGGTATTCAGCGGCGTGGATTGGCCGGCTTCGGCGGTTTCCTTCGCAGCGCTGGTACGTGTACTGCCCGTAAGTGACGAGGAGCTGTTTAAACGACTGAAATCGATGACCATGACAAAAAACCTCTGGGTATTTGGACGCTTGCCATGTTTTCGGCTCTTCCCCGGAAAACTTTAGGCCCATTTATCAATGAGCTTGCATGCGCCAGCACGTGTCCTGCATGCGGCACAGTTTAGGGAACAGGCGAGTGGCGCGCCATATCTTCACGACACAGAGCCCTGCATGGCCGCTCACATAGAAACTTCCACCTGGCCGGGCGCGGTGACTTGCGCCTTGATGACCCGCTGGGAGTTAAGGTTTTTCACGCGAATCTGTTCGCTCATGCCGCCGTTGGACAACGCTTCACCCGGCATACGTACACTGAGCGTACCACTGCGGGCGGTAATCACCACCTGATCGCCCTTGCGAATCACTTCCGCCTGTTCGAGGTGCACCAGGGTAATGACCTGATCGGCGACCATTGGTCGGGTAAGTTTTTGTCCGATCGCCTCATCGACGGAGGTCAGAAAACCCTGATTTATCAAGCTGATATCGCGTTCGCGAAGGGTTACGTCCTGAGGCTCGATAATCCCTGTGCGCTTGAGGGGGCGAGTGGTGGTCACGATGTCGCGAAACAGCCGTACTTGAGCGGGTACGAAGACTGTCCAGGGGGAGGCGCCGTCGCAGCGAACCTTGACCGTGACCCGACCCAGAGGCCTCGCGGGGCTCTCGAGGGTGGCTGTCAATTCCTTGTCGCACATAGGCATGCGCAGGCGCGGATCGAGTTGGTTGACCTCGATCTCGTAGCGTCCTTGTGTTTGACTCGTGGCCAGATAGTCTTCTACGGTGAATTCAAGAAAGCCCTGAGTGACGCCGATAAGCATGTCAGGCAAGGTAACCGCGTCAGCAAGGACAGGGCTGCCAGCGTTGAACAGGCAAGCGGCCGACACCGCGCAGAGCAATCTGCGACAGGTTGATGTCAGGCGTCGGAAAAATGTCGGTTCTGTGTTCATAAGAGTTAAAAAGCAAGCGCCGTGCCGTTTAGTCATGAATGTGCGTCGCAACACACTTAGCGTTGGTGTAGGAGTCTGGGCATGGCTGGTGTAATGGATTCGGTGAACCAGCGCACGCAACTGGTAGGGCAGAATCGCCTTGAGCTGTTGTTGTTCCGTCTTGACGGCCAGCAGCTGTATGGGATCAACGTGTTCAAGGTTCGTGAGGTGCTGCAATGCCCCAAGCTGACCCTGATGCCCAAGTCCAGTCCTGTCGTGTGCGGTGTGGCAAATATTCGGGGGGCGACCATTCCGATTCTGGATCTGGCGATGGCGACCGGTTCCGGAGCGCTGAAAGATCAAAGCAATCCCTTCGTGATCATCACGGAGTACAACACCAAGACCCAGGGTTTCCTGGTTCGGTCGGTGGAGCGCATCGTCAACATGAACTGGGAGGAGATTCATCCGCCACCCAAGGGCACCGGGCGCGATCACTACCTGACGGCTGTGACTCGGGTCGACAATCAGTTAGTCGAAATCATCGACGTCGAGAAGGTGCTGGCAGAAGTGGCGCCTACGCCGGAAGCGATTTCGGTGGGCGTGGTGGATGTCGAGACTCAGCACAAGGCGTTGTCCTTGCGCGTGCTGACGGTCGATGACTCGTCGGTGGCACGCAAGCAGGTGACCCGTTGCCTGCAAACGGTCGGCGTCGAAGTGGTGGCGTTGAACGACGGTCGGCAAGCGCTGGATTACCTGCGCAAGCTGGTCGACGAAGGCAAGAAGCCGGAAGAAGAGTTCCTGATGATGATTTCCGACATCGAGATGCCGGAGATGGACGGGTACACCCTGACGGCCGAGATCCGCAACGACCCGCGCATGCAAAAGCTGCATATCATCCTGCATACTTCGTTGTCGGGTGTGTTCAATCAGGCGATGGTCAAGAAGGTCGGTGCCGATGACTTCCTGGCCAAATTCCGTCCTGATGACCTGGCATCCCGGGTAGTCGACCGGATCAAAGCAGCAGATAACAGCTAGGGGCCTTCTGCCCCTGGCGGTCAACACGATTTAAGAGGCGGCATCTTTGTCTACAGGTAATTTGGATTTCGAACAGTTCCGGGTATTCCTGGAAAAAGCCTGTGGCATTTTGCTCGGTGAAAACAAGCAATACCTGGTCTCGAGCCGTCTCAACAAACTGATGGAACAGCAGGGCATCAAATCGCTGGGTGAGCTGGTTCAGCGCATCCAGACTCAGCCGCGCAGCGGTTTGCGCGAGATGGTGGTGGATGCCATGACCACCAACGAAACCTTGTGGTTTCGTGACACCTATCCGTTTGAAGTCTTGAAGAACAAGGTGTTGCCTGAAGCGATCAAGGCAGCCCCTGGCCAGCGCCTGCGGATCTGGTCGGCGGCATGCTCGTCGGGTCAGGAACCGTATTCGCTGTCGATGTCCATCGATGAGTTCGAGCGGGTCAACATGGGCCAGTTGAAGATGGGCGTGCAGATCGTTGCCACGGACCTGTCCGGCACCATGCTAACCAACTGCAAGACCGGCGAGTACGACAGCCTGGCCATCGGTCGCGGTCTGTCGCCCGAGCGCCTTCAGCGTTACTTCGACCCGAAAGGGCCGGGGCGCTGGGCCATCAAGGCGCCAATCAAGAGCCGGGTGGAATTTCGCTCGTTCAACCTGCTGGACAGCTACGCGAGCCTGGGCAAGTTCGACATCGTGTTCTGCCGCAACGTGCTGATCTACTTCTCTGCCGAGGTGAAGAAAGACATCCTGTTGCGCATCCACAGCACGCTGAAGCCGGGCGGTTATCTGTTCCTTGGTGCGTCCGAAGCGCTGAACGGTTTGCCGGATCATTACCAGATGGTCCAGTGCAGCCCGGGGATCATTTACAAGGCGAAGTGATTCGTTGACGGCATAAAAAACGGGAGTCCTCAGGGGGCTCCCGTTTTTTTGTGCCTGTAATTATCTCTAAAAATCACCACACCTCCTGTGGGAGCGGGCTTGCCCGCGATAGCGTCATGTCAGTCGACATCTTCATTGCCTGTCACTCCGCCATCGCGGGCAAGCCCGCTCCCACAGGGGGAGATGGTGTTCTTTCGATCGTGATAAGCGGCAGAAAAGCGGCAGGCGGCGGAAATCGGTTGCCGCTTTTCTGGCATTGCCGCCTTGCCATCGCGCGCAAAGCCCCGGTTTACGGGCTTTTTTGAATTGGCACGCCGCTTGCTACGTCCATCGTACGAAAAATCAGGTCACCCGAAGGTTTCCCGACATGAGCATCAGCTTCGATAAAGCGCTCGGTATCCACGAACAAGCCCTGGGCTTCCGCGCTCAGCGTGCTGAAGTCCTGGCCAACAACATCGCCAACGCCGACACCCCGAACTACAAGGCTCGGGATCTGGACTTCTCGAAAGTGCTCGCCGAGCAGAACGAGAAAACCAAAAACGGCAAGTTCGCCTTGAACATGACCAACAGCCGTCATATCGAAGCTGAAGGCCTGGGCAATGGTGACGAGTCGCTGATGTATCGCACGCCGATGCAACCGTCGATCGACCAGAACACCGTGGACGCCCAACTGGAACAGTCGAACTACGCGGAAAACGCGGTCAACTTCCAGGCCAGCTTCACCCTGCTCAACAGTAAATTCAAAGGGCTGGTGTCAGCCCTGCGCGGAGAGTAATCCATGTCTCTATCCAGTGTTTTCAACATTGCCGGTAGCGGCATGAGTGCACAAACCACTCGATTGAACACCGTGGCCTCGAACATCGCCAACGCCGAGACCGTCTCGTCGAGCATCGACCAGACCTACCGTGCCCGTCACCCGGTGTTCGCCACCATGTTCCAGGGCGGCCAGAGCGGCGGCAGCGATTCGCTGTTTCAGAACCAGGATGCAGCCGGTCAAGGCGTGCAAGTGCTGGGCGTGGTCGAAGACCAGAGCAACCTTGAAGCGCGCTACGAGCCGAACCATCCGGCCGCCGATGGCAAGGGCTACGTCTACTACCCGAACGTCAACGTCGTCGAAGAAATGGCCGACATGATTTCCGCGAGCCGTTCGTTCCAGACCAACGCCGAAATGATGAACACCGCCAAAACCATGATGCAGAAGGTCCTGACCCTCGGTCAGTGATAAGGGGCGATTCGTATGAGCGTTATCAGCGATGTTCTGGCCAACTCTTCGGTCCAGACCACTACCACCAAAGACAGCCTGACCACGGCCGCTACCGGCGGGCAGGCGCTGGGCAAGGACGCGTTCCTGCAACTGTTGGTGACTCAGCTGAAAAACCAGAACCCGCTCGATCCTCAGGACAACAGCGAGTTCGTGGCACAGCTGGCGCAGTTCAGTAGCCTGGAAGGTATCACCACGCTGAACGATACGGTCAGTGGCCTTGCCAGCAGCTACAGCTCGTCGCAAGCCTTGCAGGCTTCTTCGCTGGTGGGCCGTTCGGTCATCGCGCAGACCGACAAAGCCGTGGTCGACACCTCCAAGAGCCTCAACGGTACCGTCGTGGTACCGACATCGGTTTCCGCCGCCACCGTCAAGGTCACCAACTCGGAAGGCAAGACCATCCGCACCCTCGAGCTGGGCAGTCAAAGCGCCGGCAACACCAGTTTCATTTGGGACGGTAAGGACGATGCGGGCGTGGTGGCACCGGCGGGCACCTACACCTTCGGCGCAACGACCACCATCGACGGCACGAACACCTCACTGATTACTTACCTGCCAGCAACGGTCAACAGCGTGACCATCAGCCAGACCGGCGGTGAGTTGATGTTGAACCTGGCAGGCATGGGCAGCGTTGCCCTGTCCAAAGTACAAACCATTGGTATATAGAGCCGACTAACACGGCACAAAGGAGTGGAATATGTCTTTCAGTATCGGCCTTAGCGGTCTCTATGCAGCCAACAAACAACTGGACGTGACCGGCAACAACATCGCCAACGTCGCCACCACCGGTTTCAAATCGTCCCGTGCAGAATTCGAAGACGTGTACTCGGCCACTCGCCTGGGTACCGGCAGCAAGACCATCGGTAACGGCGTGCGTCTGGCCAACGTTTCCCAGCAGTTCAGCCAGGGCGACGTGAACAACACCGGCAACGTGCTGGACATGGGCATCCAGGGTACCGGCTTCTTCATCCTCAGTGACAACGGTTCCCTGAGCTATACCCGTGCCGGTGCGTTCAAGACCGACGCTGAAAACTATGTGGTCGATAACAACGGCAACCGTCTGCAGGGTTATGGCGTCGATGCCAACGGCAAGATCATCAACGGTGTGTTGACTGACTTGAAGATCGATACCACGGCCCTCAAGCCGAATCCGACCACCAAAGTCGATCAGACGTTGAACCTGAACTCGGCGGAAACACTGCCGACTGTGGCGACGTTCAGTGCCACCGATACCAATAGCTATAACAAGACCATTTCCACCAAGGTCTACGATAGCCAGGGTAACGAGCACACCATGGATCAGTACTACGTGAAAACGGGGACCAACGCCTGGCGCGTTTATACCTATATGGATGGTCGTTCCCCGGCCAACCCCGCTACCACGCCACCAGCACCGATCACCGCCGACATCACCTTCAACTCTGACGGCAGCATCAATACGCTGACGGCGGGTGCTGGCTGGACCCAGACCGGCAACACGTTGACCATGACCGGTTGGGTGCCAGGCACCATTACCAACGCCGCAACGATTCCTGTGACCTGGGGGCCGAACGGTTCCGTCGCTGCCACTGGCGGTATCGCGTTCAACATGGCGCTGACCACCTCTTACAACTCGCCAACCGCCCGTACCGCCCAATATCAGGACGGCTACGCCACTGGCCAGATCTCCAGCCTGAGCATCGACGCCACCGGCGTCATGACCGCCAACTTCAGCAACCAGCAAACCAAGGCCATCGGCCAGGTTGCAGTCGCCAGCTTCGCCAACGAGCAAGGCTTGCAGCCGATCGGTGGTACCCGCTGGAAAGAAACCTTTGCCTCAGGCGTGGCGGGTGTCGATGCGCCGACAACCGGCACTCTGGGTTCGGTCGTGTCCAACTCCCTGGAAGAGTCCAACGTCAACCTGACCAATGAATTGGTCGAGTTGATCAAGGCCCAGAGCAACTACCAGGCAAACGCCAAGACCATCTCCACCCAGAGCACCATCATGCAGACCATCATTCAGATGACCTGATGTTGGTTAGCGGATAGCGCTTCACAAAGAGCCCCTCGCAAGAGGGGCTTTTTTGTGGGTGGTAAATAAAGATCAAGATCAAAAGATCGCAGCCTCGTTGCACTCGACAGCTCCTACAGGGTTCGCATGTCAACGTAGGAGCTGTCGAGCGAAGCGAGGCTGCGATTTTTTGATCTTAAAGCAGGCAAAAGAAAACCCCCGACAAGCCAGAAGCTCATCGGGGGTTTCGAGTAAGCGCCTTTCAGCGCTCACCAGCTCAGCTTATTGGCAAGCTTCGCAATCCGGCTCGTCGATGGCGCAAGCCTTCGGCACTGGAGCAGGGCCGGCAGGAGCTGCCAGGACCGAGTCGTCACCGTGGTTGCCGCCGCTGGAAACAGCGTTCAGCTTACCGGTGTTGATGGTCGACTTCTCGGTGCTGGTCGCGGCCAGGGCACGGAGGTAGTAAGTGGTTTTCAGACCACGGTACCAGGCCATGCGGTAGGTCACGTCCAGCTTCTTGCCCGAAGCGCCGGCGATGTACAGGTTCAGCGATTGAGCCTGGTCGATCCACTTCTGACGACGGCTGGCCGCGTCAACGATCCACTTGGTGTCCACTTCGAACGCAGTTGCGTAGAGCTCTTTGAGTTCTTGCGGGATGCGCTCGATCTGCTGTACCGAACCGTCGTAGTACTTCAGGTCGTTGATCATGACCGAGTCCCACAGACCGCGAGCCTTGAGGTCGCGAACCAGGTACGGGTTGATCACGGTGAATTCGCCCGACAGGTTCGATTTCACGTAGAGGTTCTGATAAGTCGGTTCGATCGACTGCGATACGCCAGTGATGTTGGCGATGGTCGCGGTCGGTGCGATGGCCATGATGTTGGAGTTACGAATGCCTTTCTGCACACGGGCACGAACCGGTGCCCAGTCCAGGGATTCGTTCAGGTCAACGTCGATGTACTTCTGGCCACGCTGCTCGATCAGGATCTGTTGCGAATCCAGCGGCAGGATGCCTTTGGACCACAGCGAACCCTGGAACGTCTCGTAAGCGCCGCGCTCGTCGGCCAGGTCGCAGGAAGCCTGGATCGCGTAGTAGCTGACCGCTTCCATCGACTTGTCGGCGAACTCGACGGCAGCGTCGGAACCGTAAGGGATGTGCTGCAGGTACAAAGCATCCTGGAAGCCCATGATGCCCAGACCGACCGGACGGTGCTTGAAGTTGGAGTTCTTCGCTTGTGGCACCGAGTAGTAGTTGATGTCGATAACGTTATCGAGCATGCGAACGGCGGTGTTCACAGTGCGTTCCAGCTTGGCGGTGTCCAGCTTGCCGTTGGTGATGTGGTTCGGCAGGTTGATCGAACCCAGGTTGCAAACGGCGATCTCGTCCTTGTTGGTGTTCAAGGTGATCTCGGTGCACAGGTTCGAGCTGTGAACCACACCCACGTGCTGCTGGGGGCTGCGCAGATTGCACGGGTCTTTGAAGGTCAGCCATGGGTGGCCGGTTTCAAACAGCATGGACAGCATTTTGCGCCACAGGTCTTTGGCCTGAATGGTCTTGAACAGCTTGATCTTGCCTGGGTACTGGGACAGGGCTTCGTAGTACTCGTAACGCTCTTCGAAAGCCTTGCCGGTCAGGTCGTGCAGATCCGGAACTTCGGATGGCGAGAACAGGGTCCACGGGCCGTCATCGAAGACACGCTTCATGAACAGGTCAGGGATCCAGTTGGCGGTGTTCATGTCGTGGGTACGACGACGGTCATCACCAGTGTTCTTGCGGAGTTCGATGAACTCCTCGATGTCCATGTGCCAGGTTTCCAGGTAAGCACAGACGGCGCCTTTGCGCTTGCCACCCTGGTTAACGGCGACGGCGGTGTCGTTCACTACTTTCAGGAACGGTACAACGCCCTGGGATTTGCCGTTGGTGCCCTTGATGTACGAACCCAGCGCACGAACCGGCGTCCAGTCGTTGCCCAGGCCGCCAGCGAATTTCGACAACATGGCGTTGTCGTGGATCGCGTGGTAGATGCCCGACAGGTCATCCGGCACGGTGGTCAGGTAGCAGCTCGACAGCTGTGGACGCAGGGTACCGGCGTTGAACAAGGTCGGGGTCGAGGACATGTAGTCGAAGGACGACAACAGGTTGTAGAACTCGATCGCACGGTCTTCTTTGTTCTTCTCTTCGATTGCCAGGCCCATGGCCACGCGCATGAAGAAAATCTGCGGCAGTTCGAAGCGGATACCGTCCTTGTGGATGAAGTAACGGTCGTACAGGGTTTGCAGGCCCAGGTACGTGAACTGCTGATCGCGCTCGTGGTTGATCGCCTTGCCGAGTTTTTCCAGGTCGAAAGTGGCCAGAACCGGGTTCAGCAATTCGAATTCGATACCTTTGGCGATGTATGCAGGCAGCGCCTTGGCGTACAGGTCGACCATTTCGTGGTGAGTCGCGCTCTCGGCGACGCCCAGGAAGTTCAGGCCTTCGGCACGCAGGGTGTCCATCAGCAGGCGGGCGGTCACGAACGAGTAGTTCGGCTCACGCTCGACCAGCGTACGGGCGGTCATCACCAGAGCGGTGTTAACGTCGGTCAGGGCCACGCCGTCGTACAGGTTCTTCAGGGTTTCGCGCTGGATCAGGTCGCCGTCGACTTCTTCCAGGCCTTCGCACGCTTCAGTGACGATGGTGTTCAGACGACCCATGTCCAGAGGTGCAAGGCTGCCATCGGCGCGGGTGATGCGGATCGATGGGTGAGCCTGTACTGCGTCTTCGGCAGGGGTGCGTACAGCGCGTTCCTTGGAGCGGGCGTCGCGGTAGATCACGTAGTCGCGCGCAACTTTCTGCTCGCCAGCACGCATCAGGGCCAGTTCGACCTGGTCCTGGATTTCTTCGATGTGGATGGTGCCGCCCGATGGCATGCGACGCTTGAAGGTAGCGGTGACCTGTTCGGTCAGGCGGGCAACGGTGTCGTGGATGCGCGACGAAGCGGCAGCGGTGCCGCCTTCAACTGCAAGAAACGCTTTGGTGATGGCGACGGTGATTTTGTCATCGGTGTAAGGAACGACAGTCCCGTTACGCTTGATCACGCGCAGTTGGCCAGGCGCGGTGGCGGACAGATCCGAATTCGAATCGGCGGCCTGCGGCAAGGTGCCCTGCGGGTTCTCGCGAGTTGTGTCGGTTTGCATGGGGGGTTGTCTCCACATTCTCTATGTTTGTTTGGGCACCATCACGGTGCCCACCGTTCTGTCCTGAAGCACTACAACCGACGTGGCGTCGGGCATAACAACTTCGGGACAGTAGGAAAAAGGCTAATGATGCCGCTTCCTTGCCGAAGTCTTTGGCCGCGAGCCTGGGCTCGAAGCCGGATTCCTTTCTGGGGTGCCAGTTTTGACTGCAACACCCGTACCGTTCTGGCTGTTCTGGCCTGAAAAAACGGTGCCATCCGCACATGCGGTTTGGGCTTGTAAAATCGTGCTTGGTTCAACCATAAACAGGCAATAAAGCGCTTGAGTTTCTGGTCTGAAATGTGGTTGGGCTTTTAAGCTAAAACCCTACATGTAGGGTTTTTTTAGCGCCGAGGTACAAGATAATGCGTTTTGGAGGGTGTTGCAACGTACTACCTGTGGATAAACCTGTGCGTAAATTGTGTGTGAAAGGTGGAACAAGCGTGTAGGCCGCGAGCTAGCTGGAGCGGACTGTTTTTCACTGATTTTCAGCGATTGAAAACAGTCATTCGGATTTTTAAGGGCGCGAACCCTATCACAAAAAACCGTCGTGTCCGAACGCATTTACCCGCTTGTGTTCCAGACGTGCGCCGTTTATACAATCGGCCAATGCAGATGCATTCTTATCCTCCCCAATCATTACAAAAAGATGGGCGGATCCGTCCCTTTAAAGTGATGTTGGCAAGCAGAGGTCACCGTGGAGCAAGAAGTCTGGCAGGTATTGATTGTCGAGGACGACCAACGTCTGGCCGAACTGACCCGCGACTACCTCGAAGCCAATGGCCTGCGCGTATCGATCGAGGGCAACGGCACCCTTGCGGCGGCACGCATCATCAAGGAGAAACCGGATCTGGTAATCCTCGACCTGATGCTCCCCGGCGAAGATGGCCTGAGCATTTGCCGCAAGGTTCGCGACAAGTATGACGGCCCGATCCTGATGCTCACCGCGCGCACCGATGACACCGATCAAATCCTCGGCCTCGACCTCGGCGCGGATGACTACGTCTGCAAGCCCGTTCGCCCACGCCTGCTGCTGGCGCGCATCCAGGCCCTGTTGCGGCGCAGTGAACCCCCTGAAACCGCTCCGGAAAAACAACGGCGTCTGCAGTTCGGCCCGTTGGTGGTCGACAACGCGTTGCGCGAGGCTTGGCTGCATGACAAAGGCATCGAGTTGACCAGTGCCGAGTTCGATTTGCTCTGGCTGCTGGTGGCCAACGCCGGGCGTATTCTGTCCCGCGAAGAAATATTCACCGCGCTGCGCGGTATCGGTTATGACGGCCAGGACCGTTCCATCGACGTGCGCATTTCACGCATCCGCCCGAAGATCGGCGATGACCCGGAGCATCCGCGACTGATCAAAACCATCCGCAGCAAAGGCTATCTGTTCGTTCCCGAAGCCTGCGCAGACTTGTCGCTGTGAACTCGATCTTCCTGCGCATTTATGGCGGCATGTGCGCGGCGCTGATTCTGGTGGCTGTGCTCGGCGTGCTGGCCTTGCACCTGCTTAACCAAGTGCGCAGCGAGCAATACCGCGAGCGCCTGGCCCACGGCACGTTCTCGCTGATGGCCGATAACCTGCAACCAATGAACGAAACCGAGCGCCATCGGGCCTTGCTGGTGTGGGAGCGCTTGCTCGGCATTCCGTTGGCGCTGAAGACATTTCCCCAGACCGATCTCGACCTGACCCAGCGCACCCGCGTGCTGCGCGGCCAGGCCTTGGTGGAGCAGACCGGCCCGCACGCGGCAAAGGTTTACCGCTTGGTCAGCGACAAGGAACAACTGGTGCTCACCGGGGAAGTCCAGCAGATCAGCGAGCAACTGGCGCGAGCGACCATTTATCTGCTGGCCGATGAACTGGTGCGCTACCCGGTGGCCGAGCAGCCCAAGCGTCTGGCGCAGTTAAAGGAAGAGAAGGGTTTCGGCTTTGATCTGCAGCTGGTCACGATCGATCAGGCCGACATGGACGAAGACCAGAGTCGCCGCATATCCGAAGGCGACACGGTGATGGCGCTGGGCAAGGGTGGCGATTCGATCCGGGTGTTTGCCGGCATGGTCGGTACACCGTGGGTGCTGGAAATCGGACCGCTGTATCAGATGAATCCTTACCCGCCCGAGTGGCTGGTGCTGATCGCGGCCCTAGGCTTGAGCCTGATCGGTTTGATTGTCTATCTGTTGGTGCGCCAGCTGGAGCGCCGTTTGCGCGGGCTGGAAGCCGCCGCCACGCGCATCGCCAAGGGCAGCCTGGAAACCCGCGTACCGGCACGCGGCGCAGACTCTGTGGGGCGTCTGGCCTCGGCGTTCAACGGCATGGCCGAGCACTTGCAGCAATTGTTGGCGATTCAGCGAGAACTGGTGCGTGCCGTGTCCCATGAACTGCGCACGCCGGTCGCGCGTTTGCGTTTTGGCCTGGAGATGATCGGCTCGGCCACCACGCCTGAGGCGCTGGAAAAATACCGCGAAGGGATGGACCACGACATCGAGGACCTCGATCGGCTGGTCGACGAGATGCTCACCTATGCGCGGCTGGAGCAAGGTTCGCCGGCGCTGAACTTTCAGCGAATCGATCTGGATGCGTTGGTCAATCAGGTGATCGAAGAACTGGCGCCACTGCGGGCCGAGGTCACGGTGCAGCGCGGCTTGTGCCTGTCAGCCGCCGATTGCGACGACGCCTGGGTCGAGGCCGAGCCGCGCTACTTGCACCGGGCGTTGCAGAACCTGGTGAGCAACGCCATGCGTCACGCCCATTCACGGGTGACCGTCAGTTATCAGGTGGGGCAGCAGCGCTGTCGGGTGGATGTCGAGGATGACGGGCCGGGCGTGCCGGAAACCGCGTGGGAGAAAATCTTCACCCCGTTCCTGCGCCTCGATGACAGCCGCACCCGCGCCTCGGGCGGGCATGGGTTGGGGTTATCGATTGTGCGACGGATCATCCATTGGCATGACGGGCGAGCGTTGATCGGCAAGAGCAAAAGCCTGGGTGGGGCCTGTTTCAGTTTGAGCTGGCCGAGGAATCAGGAGCGGCGTTGAGATTGTTGGTGTCCTTTGGGCCCTATCGCGGGCAAGCCCGCTCCCACAGGGTCCGTGTCGTACACAAAATCTGTGAACACCACTGAAACTGTGGGAGCGGGCTTGCCCGCGATGAGGCCATCCCAAACACTGAAAGCCTTCAAGCCTTGATACTCCCACAGTGTTCGTGTCGTACACGAGATCTGTGGACACCACTGAACCTGTGGGAGCGGGCTTGCCCGCGATGAGGCCATTCCAAACGCTGAAAATTTTCAGGCTCTGATACTGACCAGACTCAACAACTGCCCATCAATCACTGCAAACTGCGCATCCAGCTCAGTGCCGCTACGCCATTCACTGGACAGGTCAGTCAGCAACCGCAACCGCACTTCGCCCCCCGCGCTCCACTCCAGCACTTCGGCGTGTTCGAAATAGAAGCGCTTCTGCACGATCGGGTAGAGCGCCTTGAACAGGCTTTCCTTCACTGAAAACGTCAATGTCACCAGCATTGCCAGTTGATCCTCAGCCCCGGCAGCCATGCGCTGCATTTCAGGCCCGGTGAGAATTTCCCCGGCCAGGCGTTCGGCGCGCTCCGCATCGAGCAGGTTTTCCAGGTCCATCCCCAGACCGCGCCAGTGCGCCTTGTTCGCGACAATCGCCGCGGCACGGCCGGTGCTGTGGGTGATCGAGCCGGTGATATGCGCCGGCCACACCGGTGCGCGGTCTTCGCCGATGGCGGGAATGAAACTCAGCCCTTCCAGTTGTTGCAACGCCGCCCGAGCGCAGACTCGCCCGGCGAGAAACTCGGCTTGGCGCTTGGCCACTGACCGCTGGATGCTCGCAGGCGGCTCGATGGCGCTGCGCTGGAAATCATCGCTGGCCAGTTGCCTGGTATCGAAGTGGGTACCCAACAAGACCGTATCGGGCAGCACAAACGGCAGCGGCCAATGGGCGTCGAGTGGGGTGCAGCAGACGGGTAGGGCGGGGACGGGATTCATGACGGGCATTTTGCCGTCTAGCGCGATGGCTGGGTAGTGGCAGCAGGGCTTTTGTGGCGAGGGGGCTTGCCCCCGTTCGGCTGCGAAGCAGTCGTGAATCGGCGAACGCGGTTTATCTGTCGAAACGCGATTGCAGATTTCGGGGCTGCTTCGCAACCCAACGGGGGCAAGCCCCCTCGCCACAGTGGTCTACGTGATCAGCTAAATATCTTCTTGAAAAACGCCTGCATGTCCGCCCAAGACTTTTCATCCGCGGTCTTGCTGTAACCAATGTCCGGCCCGCCGTGGTCGCCATGGCTCAGACGATCCGCCTCGGGATTGCTGAACCCATGCTTGGCGCCTTCGAGGGTGACGAACTTGTAGTCGGCTTTGGCCTTGTCCATTTCCGCTTTAAATGCCATCACGTTTTCCGCCGTGACCATGCTGTCCAGCGCGCCATGCTCCACCAGGACTTTCGCCTTCACACTGCCAGGCGTCGCCGGGGTATTGGTCACCAGCGCACCATGGAAACTCACCACGCCTGCCAGCGGCACGCCTTGACGCGCCGCATCCAGCACCACCTTGCCGCCGAAGCAATAACCAATGGCCGCCAGTTTGTCCGGATCGGTCTGAGGCTGTTTCTTCAGCAAATCGAGCCCGGCCTGAAACCGCGCGCTGGCTGCTGCGCTGTCCTTCAATGCTGCTTGCATGAAAGCCATGGCGTCCTTGGCGTGTTCGGTGTTCTTGCCGTCGCCAAACATGTCGATCGCCAGCGCGCTGTAACCCAGACCGGCCAGATCACGGGCGCGGCGCTTGGCGTAGTCGTTGAGGCCCCACCACTCATGCACCACCACCACGCCCGGGCGCGGGCCTTTGATGGCGTCGTCGTAGGCGTAATAGCCGATCAGCTTCGTACCGTCGGCACTTTGATAGGGGATTTCCTGGGTCTGGATGGCAGCCTGGCTGACCCCACTCAGAGCCAGTAATACGAGGGCGAGGAACATACGCATGATCAAACCTCCTTATTAAGAGTTGTCAGAACAGCGTAGTCGATGTGATTCAGCTCAGGTTCAGAGTGCGTTCAGGGGCAGTACAGGGAGGGGGCAGTAACCTTGCCCCGTACCCAAAAAGCACATAGCGCATGAGGAAACTCCCCAATGACTACTTTTAAAAAACTGTTTCTGGCTTTCACCATGATGGGCGCCAGTATTGCGGCCCACGCCGATACCACCAATTTCGCCGGCCTGACCTTTGGCCAGACCAGCGACAAGGTTAAAAAATCCAGCGCCCTGAACGACAACCTTAACCACCCGAACGCCGACGGTGTGATCGGCAAGGACAACACCTGGGGCGTGCGTCTGGGCCAGCAAGACAGCAAGGGCCGCTACTACGCCACTTATGACAATGTGTCGGGCTCGCACAATGGCATTAAACTGCGTCAGGAAAACCTGCTGGGCAGCTACGATTTGTTTTACCCGGTGGGTGGCAGCACCAAATTGTTCGGCGGTGCCACCGCCGGCTTGACCAAACTGACCCAGGATTCGCCAGGCTTCAGCCGCGACAGCGACATCGGTTACGCCATTGGCGGCCAGGTCGGTGTATTGCAGCAAGTTTCGCAAAACACCTCGGTCGAGCTGGGTTACCGTTACCTGCGCAGCAACGCCAGCACCGAGGTGAGCGAGCGCGGCGGCAGCAAACAGGGTTCGCTGGACTTGACCAGCAGCGCCCAGACCTACCTGTCCGCCAACTACGCTTTCTAAGAAGCGTTTCGCAAGGGTATGCGCCGAGGTCCGTCTGTTAAACGCAATCCCTGTGGGAGCGGGCTTGCCCGCGATGACGGCAGCACATCCACCATTGATGTGTCAGACCGATCGCTATCGCGGGCAAGCCCGCTCCCACAGGTTCCGCGGCTGAACTGACTGGCATCAGTGCACACGCCGGATCAACCCAAGCGGTTGATTCGGCGTCGCCATGTTAGCCATCGAGGTGCGCATGCCTTTGTATGTGTTGCGCCTTTGGAGATGTTGATTTGCCCAGGAGAGCGTTATGAAATTGCTGGTCGTCGAAGATGAAGCGCTGTTGCGCCATCACCTGCAAACCCGCCTGACGGATAGCGGCCACGTGGTCGAGTCCGTGGCCAATGCCGAGGAGGCGCTGTACCAGGCCGGGCAGTTCAACCATGACCTGGCGGTGATCGACCTCGGTCTGCCGGGCATGGGTGGGCTCGACCTGATTCGTCAGTTGCGTTCCCAGGGCAAGACCTTTCCGATCCTGATCCTCACCGCGCGCGGCAACTGGCAGGACAAGGTCGAAGGCCTCGCCGCCGGTGCCGACGACTACGTGGTCAAGCCGTTCCAGTTCGAAGAGCTGGACGCCCGCCTGAATGCCTTGCTGCGCCGCTCCAGCGGTTTCACCCAGTCGACCATCGTCGCCGGTCCCTTGTTGCTGGACCTCAACCGCAAACAGGCATCCCTCGATGAACAACCGCTGGCGTTGACCGCCTACGAATACCGGATCCTCGAGTACCTGATGCGCCATCACCAGCAAGTGGTGGCCAAGGACCGCTTGATGGAGCAGCTCTACCCGGATGACGACGAGCGTGATCCGAATGTGATCGAGGTATTGGTCGGCCGCTTGCGCCGCAAACTCGAAGGCCCATCCGGCTTCAAGCCGATCGATACCGTGCGTGGCCTCGGCTACCTGTTTAACGAGCGCTGCACTTGATTCGTTCCCTTCGTGTCCGATTGATGCTCGCCGCCACGATCCTTGCGGTGTTGTTCATGCTGGCGTTGCTGCCGGCGATGCAGGGCGCGTTCAGCCTGGCGTTGCAGGATTCCATCGAGCAGCGCCTGGCGTCGGACGTCACCACGCTGATCTCCGCCGCGCGGGTGGATAACAACCGCTTGCAGATGCCGACGCAGCTACCCGATGAGCGTTTCAACCTCACCGACAGCCGTTTGCTCGGCTACATCTATGACCGCGAAGGTCATCTGGTCTGGCGCTCGAAAGCCACCCAGGAAGAGAAGATCAACTACAAGCCGCGTTACGATGGGCGCGGCAACGAGTTCGCGAGAATCCGCGAAGCCAATGGTGAAGAGTTCTTCGTCTATGACGTCGAGGTCAAGCTGCTGGGCGGCCAAAGCGCGGCGTTCAGCATCGTCGCCCTGCAACCGGTGCGCGAATACGAAATCACCCTCGAAGGCCTGCGGGAAAACCTTTATCTGGGCTTCGGCGCAGCCTTGTTGGTGTTGCTCGCTTTGCTGTGGATCGGCCTGACCTGGGGCTTGCAGGCGTTGCGTCGGCTGAGCCAGGAGCTGGACCAGATCGAAAGCGGCACTCTGGAAAGCCTCAGCGAACGACACCCGCGTGAATTGCTGCGCCTGACCGGCTCGCTCAACCGCTTGTTGCACAGCGAACGCGAACAGCGCAGCCGTTATCGCGATTCCCTCGACGACCTGGCTCACAGCCTGAAAACCCCGCTGACGGTGTTGCAAGGGGTCAGCGAAGACATGGCGCAAAAGCCGCAAGAGCGCGAGCAGGCCTGGGTGCTGCAAACCCAGATCGAACGCATGAGCCAGCAGATCGGCTATCAGCTGCAACGCGCGAGCCTGCGCAAAAGCGGTCTGGTGCGCCATCAGGTGCGCCTGCGCCCGGTACTGAAAAGCCTCTGCGACACGCTGGACAAGGTCTATCGCGACAAACGCGTGCGGGTCACTTTCGATCTGCCGGAGCAGTGCTACGTGCCGATCGAACAAGGTGCCTTGCTGGAAATGATGGGCAACCTGCTGGAAAACGCCTATCGCCTGTGCCTGAGCGAAGTGCGCATCAGCGTGCGCGAAACCCTCAGTGGCATTGAACTCTGCGTCGAAGATGACGGGCCGGGCGTGCCACCGGATCAGCGTGCGAGGATTCTGCAGCGTGGCGAGCGGCTGGATCGCCAGCATCCGGGGCAGGGGATCGGGTTGGCGGTGGTCAAGGACATCATCGAAAGCTACAGCGCCAAGCTGACACTGGGTGATTCGCCAATGGGCGGGGCGGCGTTCCGGATTCATTTTCCGGTGGTTTGATGGTGTTTTTTCGGGCCTCATCGCGGGCAAGCCCGCTCCCACAGTGATCGGTGTCGTTCACAAATCTTTCAGTCAAAGCAGATACCTGTGGGAGCGGGCTTGCCCGCGATGGGGCCAGCCAATTCAACGCAAAAATCAGTTCTCTTGCGCGCGGTAAGCACCAGGCGTCAACCCCGTCCATTTCTTGAACGCCCGATGAAACGCCGACGGCTCGGAAAACCCCAGCTGCTCGGCAATCTGTTGCAACGACAGATCCGCACGCCCCAGGTGATAAATCGCAATGTCCCGGCGCAACTGATCCTTCAACTCCTGAAAACTCGTGCCTTCTTCGCGCAAATGCCGGCGCAAGGTTTGCGGGCTGATGTGCAGGTGCGCGGCCACCGCTTCCAGGTCTGGCCAGCGCGCACTGTCGCGGCTGAGCAATCGCCGCAACTGGCTGCTCAGGCTGTCGCCTTCGTCGGGGCGCGAGAGCAGGTCGGCGGGGGAGCGCTCGAGAAAGTGCTTGAGGGTTCGTTCGTCCTGCAACAGCGGCATGTTCAGGTAGCGACTGTGAAATAACAGACTGCTTTGCGCCGTCGTGCTCTTTACGGTGGAAAAGCTCAGCGGGCAGGAAAACAGCAAGTCGTATTCGGCCCCGTGTTCGGGCCTCGGGTAGCTGAACGTGGCCTGCTCCAGACGAATGCGCTGGCCGATCAGCCAACTGCCGAACCGATGCCAGATCACCAACAGGCTTTCGCTGAGGAAATGGTCCGGGTCCCACAGCGGCGAATCGTCGAGGCTCAGGCGAACCATGTCGCCTTCGCGGCTCAGCGTCAGACGCGGCGCCCCGGGGAACAGGCTGTAAAACAATAAACCGCGATTGAGCGCTTTCTCCAGCGTGCGGCAGTGGATCACCGCGTGGCACATCATCGCGAAGCTGCCGGGTTTGTTCGGCGCTTGCCCGAAACCCAGGTATTCGTCGTCCAGGGCCAACCACAACTCCTGGATCAATCGGGCGAACTGCTCGGGCGCGATTCGGGCGCGCGGCTCCTCGAGCAACTCGGGGCTGATCCCCAGTTGCTGCAACAGACTTGAATAGTCGTAGCCACGCCGACGCGCGCCACCGAGGGCGGCGCGGGCGAAATGGCTGGCGATGGTGCGTTCGCGCATAGAGGGCAGGTCCGTCCACTGAGCAATGGATGGTAGCGGTGCCCGTCGAGAATGAACAAGGCGGATATCCGCCAAATTGCAGGACGAGGTTTGGCTGGTGGGCGGAAATCCGCCACATCGTTGTAGCGGGTTAGTGACCAAAAAAAACCTGTAACCCTTGATGTCACAAGGCTGGCAGGGTTTTTTCCGAAGGTGGCACGGGGCTTGCGATACAAGCCACAGAGGTCTGCCAGCGCGCAGCTCGACAAAACAAATCCCTCCAGTGCAGGAGGGTTCGCAAATGAGGTGTCAGGGACAACAGACGGATGTTGTTACTGAGGCACTCTTGAGGAACTTTGCAATGACGACTCGTCAGCCACTGTATAAATCCCTGTACTTCCAGGTGATCGTTGCCATCGCTATCGGCATCCTGCTCGGTCACTTCTACCCGCAGACCGGTGTAGCCCTCAAGCCGCTGGGTGACGGGTTCATCAAACTGATCAAAATGGTCATCGCACCGATCATCTTCTGTACCGTCGTCAGTGGTATCGCCGGCATGCAGAACATGAAATCGGTCGGCAAGACCGGCGGCTATGCGCTGCTGTACTTCGAAATCGTCTCCACCATTGCCTTGCTGATCGGTCTGGTCGTGGTCAACGTCGTGCAACCGGGCGCCGGCATGCACATCGACGTGTCGACCCTGGACACCAGCAAAATCGCTGGTTTCATCTCGGCCGGTAAAGACCAGAGCATCATTGCTTTTGTCCTCAACGTGATCCCTAACACCATCGTCGGCGCCTTCGCCAACGGCGACATCCTGCAAGTGCTGATGTTCTCGGTGATCTTCGGTTTCGCCCTGCATCGCCTGGGTGCCTACGGCAAACCGGTGCTGGACTTCATTGATCGCTTTGCCCACGTGATGTTCAACATCATCAACATGATCATGAAGCTCGCTCCAGTCGGCGCGTTCGGTGCGATGGCCTTCACCATCGGTGCCTACGGTGTCGGTTCGCTGGTGCAACTCGGTCAGCTGATGATTTGCTTCTACATCACCTGCATCCTGTTCGTGGTCCTGGTACTGGGCGCGATCTGCCGCGCACACGGTTTCAGCGTCATCAAACTGATTCGCTACATCCGTGAAGAACTGCTGATCGTGCTGGGCACTTCCTCTTCGGAATCCGCGCTGCCACGCATGCTGATCAAGATGGAACGCCTGGGTGCGCAGAAATCGGTTGTGGGTCTGGTGATCCCGACTGGCTACTCGTTCAACCTCGACGGTACTTCGATCTACCTGACCATGGCGGCTGTATTCATCGCTCAGGCGACTGATACGCCGATGGACCTCACTCACCAGATCACTTTGCTGCTGGTGCTGCTGTTGTCCTCCAAAGGTGCGGCGGGTGTGACCGGTAGTGGTTTCATCGTGCTGGCAGCCACCCTGTCGGCCGTGGGTACTCTGCCGGTGGCCGGCCTGGCGCTGATCCTCGGTATCGACCGCTTCATGTCCGAAGCCCGTGCGCTGACCAACCTTGTTGGTAACGCCGTAGCCACCATCGTGGTTGCCAAGTGGGTGAAAGAGCTGGACGAAGACAAGCTGCAAGTCGAGCTGGCTTCCGGCGGTCGCGGTATCTCCGATACTCGCGAGGAAGATGACCTGGGTGTGGCTGAAGGCCCAACCCCGGCCAGCGTCAAGTAAGTACTCTGGCTGCATGAAAAACCCGCTTCGGCGGGTTTTTTCATGCCTGCGATTTGAGCGCAACGGTCACCGCCACTGACACATAAGGTGATTGCTGCAATGTCCTCGGCTGCCTAGGCTTGGGGGATCGTACTGGAGAACACTTATGCTCGGTCCACTGGCATCACTCAAGGTTCTGGATTTCTCGACACTGCTGCCGGGGCCGTTCGCCTCGTTGCTGCTGGCAGACATGGGCGCCGAGGTGCTGCGCATCGAATCGCCGACCCGCATGGACCTCCTGCGAGTATTGCCGCCGCACGATCAAGGCGTCTCGGCCAGCCACGCGTACCTCAATCGCAACAAGCGCAGCCTGGCGCTGGACCTCAAGCAGCCCGAGGCGCTGGAGGTGATCAAGCAATTGCTGCAGGACCACGACATCGTGCTGGAGCAGTTTCGTCCTGGCGTGATGGACCGGCTCGGTTTGGGGTATGAAGACTTGAAGGCGATCAACCCGAAGCTGATTTATGTGTCGATCACCGGCTATGGCCAGACCGGCCCCTACAAGGATCGCGCCGGGCACGATATCAACTACCTGGCGCTGGCGGGGCTTTCGAGCTACACCGGTCGTGCCGACAGCGGGCCGGTGCCGTTGGGCATGCAGGTGGCGGATGTCGCCGGTGGCTCGCTGCACGGGGTGATCGGCCTGCTGGCAGCGGTGATCGCGCGGCAGCAGACCGGGCAAGGGCAGCATCTGGATGTGAGCATGACCGACTGCGCCTTCAGCCTGAATGCCATGGCCGGTGCCGGGTACCTGGCCTGTGGCGTGGAGCCGGGCAGGGAAGAGCAGATGCTCAATGGTGGCAGCTTCTACGATTACTACCGTTCGCGTGATGGACGCTGGTTGTCGGTGGGTAGTCTGGAGCCGGTGTTCATGAAGCAGCTGTGTACGGCGCTGGGGGTGGAGGAACTGGCGCTCCAGGGCTTGTCATCCATACCCGCCCGGCAACAGGTACTCAAGGAGGCGTTGAAAGTTGAATTCGAAAAATACGATTTTGACGAGTTGTGCGCGCTGTTTGCCGAACTCGACGCGTGTGTCGAGCCGGTGTTGAGCCTGGGTGAAGCGGTGCGGCATCCGCAGTTGAAGGCGCGGGAATTGGTGGTTGAGGTGCCGAGGGGCGATGGTTCGACTCAGGCGCAGATGGCTTGCCCGTTGAAGTTTTCGGACGGGTTGCCTGAGCCGCGGCATATCGGGGCGGGGCTGGGTGAGCATACGGATCAGGTGTTGGAGGAGTTGGGGTTTAGTGTTGAGCGGATCGAGGAATTGCGGCGCATCAAGGTGATTTTGTAGCGTCGGTCCCGGCCCCATCGCGGGCAAGCCCGCTCCCACAGGGATCAGTTTTGATTACAAAATTTGTGAACGAATCCGACCACTGTGGGAGCGGGCTTGCCCGCGATGAGGCCGGCCGAACCACCACAAATCTGACTTATTCGACCCGCATCTCCCCACTAAACACCAATGTATTTCTGCACCGCCGGCACAAATACCGCCGCCCCTGTCTCACCAAACCATGACGCTGGGCCGAAAACGGGAAGTCGCTGTCGGCGCACGGGCATTTGTAGATGTAGCGGGTCATGCTGCGGCGTTTGACGTCGTAGGTGTGGCAGCGGTTGGGCGGCAGTTCGTAAACACCGCGCATGATCAGTTGCCACTCTTCGCCGTGAGGCTGAATGCGGTCGCCGAACAATTGATGGGCGATCAGGTGCGCGACTTCATGCGCCACGGTCTGCTTGAGGAAGTCTTCGGTGTTTTCCCGGTACAGCTGCGGATTGAAGCGCAGCAGGTTCTCGTGCAAATGCGCGACACCGGCTTTTTGCCCGCGCAGCTTGAGGCTCACCACGGGGCGTTTGAAAGGTCGTTTGAAAAAGGATTCGGCTTGTTGGAAACAGTCTTCGACGCGGGTATTGAGTTGCTCGGGCATGCTTGATGGATCTCCAGAGACGTCGAGTATGCCGCAACCCTCGGGACTTGCGAATCGCCGAGGCGCCGAATGGTCGTTGCTCCTGCTCTTTCTTAGAGAGTAGAAGGCCGCCTTGCGGCGGCCTGTGTTGGCAGATCTTGTTTTTGGTTGGTGTGTGGCTAATTGGTATAGACCGGCCCCACGCCGAGTCCCCAGACAATCACCGTGAACGCCATGATCGCCACCAGCACCACCAGTCCAACGGCGAGCACCGAGCTTGAAAACAGGAATCCCTCGTCCGACGGAATGTTCATGAACGTTGGCAAGCCCACATACAGCAGGTACACCGTGTAGCAGATGGCTGCGGTGCCGACGATCATTCCCAACCACATGTGCGGGTACAGCGCCGCCAGACCACCGATGAACAGTGGAGTCGCGGTGTATGTGGCGAACGCGACACAGCGTGCCAGGCTCGGGTTGGCGTCATAGGTGCGGGCCATCCAGTGGATGAAAGCCCCCATCACCGCGACACCGCCGAGCATCGCCAGGTACGACATGATGGTCATCCACAGCGCGCTTTCCATGGTCAGCATTACCGGCGCCCGGTTACCAATGACCCAGCCGACCTGCGTGGTGCCGATAAACGCCGATACGGCGGGGATCGCCGCCAGAATCAGGGTGTGCGTGAGGTACATGTGGCTGATGCTTTCCTCCTGGTCGCCACGGATTTCTTTCCATTCCTGGTCAGGGTGGGTGAAGAGCCCCACTACGTGATGGATCATGCCAGTCACTCCTCTTGTTGTTGCCATCGCCCCCCAGCGGAGCGCTTACGGGCCAAAGTGGCCAGGTAAGTACAGGTCTGAATACGTGTGCGACCTTATGCCGCAGTATAGAAAGGAGTTACCGGTAATAGTGCGAGGGGCTTAGAGCAAATCGCGCTGTAAACAATCTTGTTAATCGCCGCCGGGTCTGTCCCGAATGCAACCTGTGGCGAGGGGGCTTGCCCCCGTTGGGCCCCAAATCAGTCGACTATATTCTCCAAGAGGTAGCGCAGTGTTTGTTTTACGACTGCTTCGCAGCCGAACGGGGCGATGCGGCGTTCCGGCAAGCCCCCTCGCCACAAGTGCAATGTTTTTGCGTAAAATGCCGGCCTTTCGTCACACCTCACGGATTTCGCGTCATGGGCACTCTCACGGTTAACCAGAACAAACTGCAAAAGCGCCTTCGCCGCCAGGCCGGTGAGGCTGTCGCCGATTTCAACATGATTGAAGACGGCGACAAGGTCATGGTCTGCCTGTCCGGTGGCAAGGACAGCTACACCATGCTCGACGTGCTGATGCATTTGCAGAAGGTCGCCCCGATCAAGTTCGAGATCGTGGCCGTGAACATGGACCAGAAGCAGCCAGGCTTTCCCGAGCACGTGCTGCCGGCTTACCTCAAAGAACTGGGCATCGAGTACCACATCGTCGAGAAAGACACCTATTCGGTGGTCAAGGAGCTGATCCCGGAAGGCAAGACCACCTGCTCGCTGTGCTCGCGCCTGCGTCGCGGCACGCTCTACACCTTTGCCGATGAAATCGGCGCGACCAAAATGGCCCTCGGTCATCACCGCGACGACATCGTCGAGACGTTCTTTCTGAACATGTTCTTTAACGGTTCGCTCAAGGCCATGCCGCCGAAGCTGCGTGCCGACGACGGTCGCAACGTAGTGATCCGCCCGCTGGCCTACTGCAACGAAAAAGACATTCAGGCTTACTCGGACTTCAAACAATTCCCGATCATCCCGTGCAACCTCTGTGGCTCCCAGGAAAACCTGCAACGCCAAGTGGTTAAAGAGATGCTGCAGGAGTGGGAACGCAAGACCCCAGGCCGTACCGAAAGCATTTTCCGCAGTTTGCAGAACGTGATTCCGTCGCAACTGGCGGACCGCAACCTGTTTGACTTCACCAATCTCAAGATCGATGAAACGGCGGCTTCGCGCTTCGTCAACGTGGTCAATCTCTGACACAAATTGTGTGGGAGCGAGCCTTGTGGTGAGGGGACTTGCCCCCGTTGGGCTGCGAAGCGGCCCCAAAATCGCTGATGTACCAAAGATTTTGTGAGTGCTACGCACTCAAACGGGGGCAAGCCCCCTCGCTACGGGTCGCTCCCACAGTTGGTTTTTCGCTTCAATCCTCAGGAGAGGGCATGCGCGACTACAAGTGGCTGAACGAGTACTGCTTGAACCGCTTCGGTTCGGCGGCTGAACTGGAAGCCCATCTGCCCGTTCCCAAGACCCCGGCGCAATTGCGCAAGATCAGCGACGACCGCTACCTCTCGACCATGGCGTTGCGGGTGTTCCGCGCCGGGCTCAAGCACAGCCTGGTGGACGCCAAGTGGCCGGCGTTCGAAGAGGTGTTCTTCAAGTTCGACCCGGAAAAAGTCGTGCCGATGAGCGCCGAGCATCTGGAGCGCTTGATGCAGGACGCGCGGATCATCCGCCACCTGGGCAAGCTCAAGAGCGTTCCGCGCAATGCGCAGTTCATTCTGGACGTGGCCCATGAGAAAGGCAGTTTTGGCGCGTTGATCGCCGAATGGCCGGTGACCGATATCGTCGGTTTGTGGACTTACCTGAAAAAACACGGGCATCAGTTGGGCGGGTTATCGGCACCGCGATTCTTGCGGATGGTCGGCAAGGACACCTTCGTGCCGAGCTACGACGTGGTGGCGGCGCTGAGTGCGCAGAAGATCGTCGACAAGGTGCCGACCAGCCTGCGGGACATGGCCACGGTGCAGAATGCGTTCAACCAGTGGCACGAAGAGAGCGGTGGGCGGCCGATGAGCCAGATTTCGATGATGCTGGCTTACACAGTGAATCATTGAGACCGAGTTGAGCCCATCGCGGGCAAGCCCGCTCCCACAGGTATTGGTTTTGAGCACAAAATGTGTGAACGGCTCCGGTCACTGTGGGAGCGGGCTTGCCCGCGATAGCGTCCTGTCAGGCGACGGAGATTTCGCCTTCACCCGCCAACTTGCGATTCAACTGAAACCGCCACCGCACATACAACATTGCCGAGCAGAACACCGCCAGGCTCGCGCCCATCTCCAGTAAACCGAACAGCTGCCGGTTCGGGTCATACGCGGCCAATGCGCCCTTCATGAAATACAGGTTCACCACAAAACACATCCACGAATGCCCACGGGCGCTGCCGACGATCATCCCCGGCGCCAGCAACAGCAGCGGCACCAGTTCGATCAGCAGAATCACCCACGGCCGCGCGCCATGCAGGTCGGCGAATACCAGGTAGTAGGCGCAGAGCAGTCCCACCAAGCCGAAAAAGCACAGCAGGCTGATGACTCGCATCGCCCGTACTCGCGGTTCGAGCCATTCGATGGAAGGCAGAATCTTCGGCTTTTTGGCCATATCAGCTCACCAACTTTTGCGCAGTCTTCGCCAACCGCAGGCCCAAGGCCCGGCACAGCGCAACTTCGTGTTCATTCAAACCGCTTTTGCCATCGGCACCGGCGTGATGGCTGGCGCCGTAAGGCGTGCCGCCACCGCGGGTTTCCAGCAGCGCCGACTCGCTGTAAGGCAGGCCGGTGATCAGCATGCCGTGGTGCAGCAACGGCAACATCATCGACAGCAGCGTAGTTTCCTGGCCGCCATGCAGGCTCGCGGTGGAGGTGAAGACCCCGGCCGGTTTGCCCACCAGGGCGCCGGTCAGCCACAGATTGCTGGTGCCATCGAGAAAGTACTTCAACGGTGCGGCCATGTTGCCGAAGCGGGTCGGGCTACCGAGAGCCAGGCCAGCGCAGTTCTTCAAGTCATCGAGGCTGGCGTACAGCGCGCCTTCGTCAGGAATGTCCGGCGACACGGCTTCGCACTCGGTGGAGATCGCCGGCACGGTGCGCAGGCGCGCTTCCATACCGGACTGCTCGACACCACGGGCAATCTGCCGGGCCATTTCATTGGTCGAACCGCTGCGGCTGTAATACAGAACCAGAATGTACGGCGCACTCACGGCAGCAACTCCAGCACATTCTCCGGCGGACGGCCGATGATGGCTTTGTCGCCGACTTCGAGAATCGGGCGCTCCATGAGTTTCGGGTGCGCGGCGATGGCGGTGATCAATTGCGCCTCGCTCAGACTGCTGTCGGCCAGGTTGAGGGTTTTGTACTCGTCCTCGCCGGTGCGCAGCAATTGCCGGGCGCTGATACCGAGCTTGCTCAGCAGGCTCTGGATTTGCGCGGCGTCCAGCGGGGTTTCCAGGTAGCGGACCACGGTCGGGGCCAGGCCTCGGGCTTCGAGCAGTTCGAGCGCACCGCGGGATTTCGAGCAGCGCGGGTTGTGATAAAGCGTCAGATCGGTCATGTGCGGGTCGCATCTTGCGTAAGGTGGCGGCTATTCTAACTGTGCGGCGCGTAATCCAGAACCTTGGGAGGCGATGGGTCGCAGGTGCATTCTATTTTTGACAAGGATTGAGACATGACAAGGCGACTGGCAGCGGCATTGGCGATCATGGGGGCGTTATTACTGGGAGGCTGCGGCAACGACTATGGCGTCGACCAGAACGGTCACAACGTCGCCGCCGAGCGTCTGGACAAACAATGGCTGGTGCTCAATTACTGGGCCGAATGGTGCGGTCCGTGCCGTACCGAAATTCCCGAGTTGAACGCGCTGGCCGAGCAGCTCAAAGGCAAGAAGATCGGGGTGTTTGGGGTCAATTTCGACAATGTGCAGGGCGAAGAGCTGAAAAGCGCCAGCGAGAAACTGGGGATCGCTTTCACCGTGCTGGCCCAGGACCCGGCCGACCTTTTCGAATTGCCGCGCAGTGAAGCGCTGCCGGTGACTTACATCATCGATAACAAGGGCAAGGTGCGGGAACAGTTGATGGGGGAGCAGACGGCGGCGGGGGTGATGGCGAAGCTTGAGGCGTTGCAGGCGACTAACTGATCGAGCGCCGACCTGTGGTGAGGGAGCTTTTGTGGCGAGGGGGCTTGCCCCCGTTCGGCTGCGCAGCAGTCGCAAATTCGGTCCATACGGTATATTTGAAGAACCGAGGTGGTGGGTTTTAGGGCTGCTTCGCAGCCCAGCGGGAGCAAGCTCCCTCGCCACAGTCACTCACTGGCTACGTGATCAACCCTCTTCAAGCCACCAGCGCAGTGGTTTGCCTTGCGCCGGCCAGAAGCGCATCTGGTCGATCGGTGAAACATCCCAGCGCTGCACGTTTTCCAGCGCCTGCAGGAAGCGTTTTTCCTGCTCCATCAACGCCGGCGCACACATTTTGCGGGTGCTACCGATTTTGCCGAAGCTCAGCTTGTCGCCTTCCAGGGTATACGGCGCGAACCAGTGGTTGCAGCCGCCATTGCCATAGGCCCGACCATCTTCATCAAGGGTAATGGTCAGATGGCTGTAGTCCATCAGCGGACGTTCGCCGATCCATTCCAGAATGTAGCTGCGGTTGTGTTGCAATTGCACCGGTTCGGCGGCACAGCCCAACAGACTGGCGCCAGCCATGGCGGTCAGAGCAAGGCGTTTCATCACGCAGGCTCCTGGCACTTCTTGCACAGGTGCTTGTCGGCAACGGTGGCCCAGCCCAACTCGGCAATGCGTGCAGTGGCCGCCGGTTTTTCCGCCTTGTTGCCCAGCTTGGCGTCGACCGCGAACTCAAAGCTCAGCTCTTTGGCGCAGCTGTCGCAGTTGACTTTCCAGGTGTGGATCGCCAGTTCGCCGAACACCGGACCACTGGCCACCGCGACCCATTGGCCCGGCGGATTGATCAGATGGCGAACCGTTTCGACGGTCAGGCGCATGGACAGATCCTTGCTGCCTTTAAGGGTCACTACCAGCACGTCGTTATTACGAATCGAGCCGCCGTTGCCGGTGACTTGATAACGCCCCGGCACGAGGGCGCGGCATTCGGTGAGGGTGTGTTGCGGGTTCATCAGGCTGTAGCGGAAATCGTGTTCGACCATGGGTCCTCCAAATATGCGCGATATGCTAGCACGGGCATGAACGCAGCATGGCGCGGGCATGTGACCTTCGATCTGGTTCAAATTACCTGTCGAGTCATGGCACACTGCCGCTTTTGCATCTCTAAGGAACAGAAATGGCGTTGATCGAATGTTTTGAGTGCAAGCAACGCATCAGCTCCACGGCGCCTGCTTGCATTCATTGCGGTGCACCTGCGGTGGCAGTGCAAGCGGCTACGTCGACGGCAACGCCTACGCAGGCGCCTCTTTCTTTCGGGCGTTTACCGACCAATGAGAGTGTGCCCCGGGTGACCCCGGCCGCTTTCGGGCGCAAACGTAAAGCCGAAGTCGAGGCAGAGATCCCGGCACCGGCACCCGGTGGGCCGCGTCCGGTGGAACTCTGGCTGAAACTGATGATTTTCTTGCTGCCGCCGTTTTTTGTCTGGTTCCTGCTGCGTCGCGGTCATTCGCTGGGACAGCGCTTGTTGGGCTTCGGCTGGCTGGCCCTGATGATCCTTTTGTCCAAGGCCTGAGCCGCTCAGCTCTCGACCTGATTCTGTGGCGAACCGGCCGCCCAGGCCGCGATGTTCTGCAGGGTGGTCGCGGCAATCGCACCCAGGGCTTCGCGGGTGAGGAAGGCCTGGTGCGCCGTGATGATTACATTCGGAAAGGTCAGCAGGCGCGCCAGCACATCGTCCTGCAGCGGCAAGTCGGAGCGATCCTCGAAGAACAGCTGTGCCTCCTCTTCATAAACATCCAGCCCCAGATAGCCCAATTGGCCGTCCTTCAACGCATCGATCAGCGCTGGCGTGTCCACCAGACCGCCACGCCCGGTATTGATCAACATCGCGCCGGGCTGCATGTGCGCCAGTGACTCGCTGTTGATCAAGTGTTTACTCTGCTCGTTGAGCGGGCAATGCAGGCTGATGATCTGCGACTCGGCCAGCAATTGCGGCAAGCTGAGGTAGCGGGCGCCCAGCGCTTCGACCTGCGGGTTCGGATAAGGATCACAGGCCAGCAACTGGCAGCCGAAGCCGTTCATGATTTTCGCGAAAGTCGCGCCGATCTGCCCGGTGCCGACGACGCCGACGGTCTTGCCCACGAGGTCGAAACCAGTCAGCCCATGCAAGCTGAAATCGCCCTCGCGAGTACGGTTATAGGCACGGTGCAGTCGGCGATTAAGCGCCAGAATCAGCGCCACTGCATGTTCGGCCACCGCGTGAGGCGAGTAGGCCGGAACCCGCACAATCGCCAGCCCCAAGCGCTTCGCCACCGCCAGGTCGACATGGTTGTAACCGGCCGAGCGCAGGGCGATCAGGCGTGTGCCGCCCGCGGCCAGACGTTCGAGTACCGGAGCGCTGAGGTCATCATTGATGAAGGCACAGACCACTTCGTGATGCTCCGCCAGCGCCACCGTGTCGAGGCTCAGTCGCGCCGGCTGGAACTGCAGCTCGATACCGGCGGGCAGGTCGGTACTCAGAAAACTGTCGCGGTCGTAGGTCTGGCTGCTGAAAAGAATCGTGCGCATGTTGTCCTCCTGGAAGTTACCTGGAACCGCTGGCGAAGCCTGCGTTCGGCAGCTGCTACAGGTCTTGAGCTTAGCCTTCAAGGTGCCCGGCGTTATTGCGCTGCATCAGGCATTGATTCGCGCATGGGCCGCCAGGCGATTGATGGCTCGTTCGAGTTCTTCCAGCGCGCCGGGGGCTTTTGCGTCCTGTTGCTTGAGCAGGGTTTCACTGCGCTGGCAGGCGGCGCGCAGTTGCGGGACGCCGCAATAACGGGTCGCCCCATGCAGGCGGTGGACTCGTTCGATCAGCGCATTTTGGTCATTGGCTTCACGAGCGACGCGGATGGCCTCGCGGTCAGCCTCCAGGGAGGCCAGCAGCATGGCCAGCATGTCCGCCGCCAGATCGGCCTTGCCGGCCGCCAGGCGCAGGCCTTCTTCGTGATCGAGCACCTGCAAATCATTACCGTTGTTGCTTTCGCTGGAACGCTCCGGCCCCAGATTACGCAACGCCAGACCGGTCCATTTCAACACCACCTGCGCCAGTTGTCGTTCGCTGATGGGTTTGGTCAGGTAGTCATCCATACCGCTTTGCAGCAACGCGCGTTTTTCGTTGGCCATTGCGTGGGCGGTAAGGGCAACGATCGGCAGCGGCGTGCAATGCCGCTCGTTTTCCCACTGGCGAATGGATTCGGTGCTTTGGCGGCCATCCATGCCGGGCATCTGCACGTCCATCAGCACCAGGTCGAAGGTTTCGTTCTGTACGGCCTTGACCGCGGCGTAACCGCTTTCCACTGCGAGCACCTTGGCGCCCATGTCTTCGAGCAGGGTTTGCACCAGCAGCAGATTGGCCGGGTTGTCGTCGACGCAAAGGACCTTCGGCGCGCGGCTGGAAAGAGGCTCGCCGGGGTCGCTGCGCTGCTGGCGGGGGTTGACCATATCGGACAGGGCCCGCCGCAGTTTGCGCGTGCAGGCCGGTTTGGACTGCAGCTGGCTGTGGGGGTTGGGCACCGAGAGGTGGAACAGCGTCAGTTCGGTGGTCGGGCACAGCACCAACACTCGGCAACCCAGGTGTTCGAGGTCCCAGATGTGCTGGTTGAGGCGCTCCGGCGGCATGTCATTGCTGGTGATGCCGAGCACTGCCAGACCGATTGCCTGATCGGTCTGATGGGCGCCGGTCACGCCGTTGGCCAGACTTTCCAGGGTGTTGAACGGCGTGACTGTCAGGCCGCAGTCTTCCAGTTGATGCTGCAAGGCCTGACGGGCCAGCTCATGGTTTTCCAACACCGCCACCCGTTGTCCGAGCAGCGGTGGACCGGGCAGGTCTTCGGCGTCGTCGCGGGCTTTGGGCAGGCTCAGGCTGATCCAGAATTCCGAGCCTTCGCCCGGTGTACTGTCGACGCCGATCTCGCCGCCCATCTGTTCAATCAGGCGTTTGGAAATCACCAGCCCCAGGCCGGTGCCGCCAGGTTGTCGGGACAGCGAGTTATCGGCCTGGCTGAAGGCCTGGAACAAGGCGCGCACGTCCTGGTTCGACAGACCAATGCCGGTGTCCTGAATGCTGATGCGCAGTTGCACGCTGTCTTCATGTTCTTCTTCGAGCATGGCCCGGGCGACGATGGTGCCTTCGCGGGTGAACTTGATCGCGTTGCTCACAAGGTTGGTGAGGATCTGCTTGAGTCGCAGGGGATCGCCCACCAGCGACAGTGGTGTATCGCGATAAACCAGGCTCACCAGCTCAAGCTCTTTGGCGTGGGCAGCCGGGGCAAGGATGTTCAAGGTGTCTTGCAGCAGGTCGCGCAGGTTGAACGGAATATGGTCGAGCACCAGTTTGCCGGCCTCGATTTTCGAGAAGTCGAGAATCTCGTTGATGATCCCCAGCAGGCTGTCGGCGGATTTTTCGATGGTGCCCAGGTAATCGAGCTGGCGTGGCGTCAATTCACTTTTTTGCAGCAAATGCGTGAAGCCGAGAATGCCGTTGAGCGGTGTGCGGATTTCATGGCTCATGTTGGCCAGGAACTCGGATTTGATCCGGCTCGCCTCTAGGGCTTCCTTGCGCGCCAGGTCGAGCTCGATGTTCTGGATTTCGATGGTTTCCAGGTTCTGACGCACGTCTTCGGTGGCCTGGTCGACGCTGTTTTGCAATTCTTCCTGAGCGTTCTGCAGGGTTCCGGCCATACGGTTGATGCCGGACGCCAGTTCATCCAGCTCATGGCTGCCGAGGGGCGGCAGGCGGGTTTCCAGATGACCGTCCTTGAGCTGTGCCACGGCTTGTTTGATCTGGCTCAATGGCCGGTTGATGGTCCGGCCCATGCGCAACGCCAGCAGCGCCGCACCGACCAAGCCACCGCCGATCAGCAGCAGGCTGGCGAACAGACTGCGGTAACCGCGCAGCAACATGCCGTTGTGTGACAGTTCGAGTTCGACCCAACCCAGCAGGCGGTCGGCTTCATCGGGGATCAGGTCGCCGGCCAGGTTGCGGTGCTTGCCGAACACCGGCAGCAGATAGCGGGTGGCGTCATTGCCACTGCGGCGCAGCAGTTGTGAACCGTTGCCCAAAGGGGCCTGATTGAGCATGGTCGGGCCGGCGTGGGCCAGCGGTGTGCGGTCGGGGGCGAGGAATGTCACCGCGCGCACGTCGGTTTGTTCCAGGAACTGGGTGGCAATGCGCTCCAGCAGGTCGTTGTCTTTGCGACCCATGGCCGGGGCCACCAGCGGCGCCAACTGTTCGGCAATCATTTCGCCGCGCTGCATGAGTTGGGATTGCAGGTCTGATTGCTGCATCCAGGTGAAATAGCCGCCCAGGACCAGCGCCATCAGGGTGGTCGGCAACAGAGTCAGCAACAGCACGCGGCCTTTAATTCCCAGTTTCTTGAGCACGCATCTCTCCCGCATCCAGCTGTTTATTGACCTGCACATGCGTCCGGCACGCGCCACCTGCGCAGTGTAGCGATTTGCATGCAGGCAATCTTCGTAAATTGATGTCGTCATTCGTCGGCCAGTTCAATGCTTTGGTCAAGGGGGGGCAAACCTTGGCTTGCCCCTGGTGGGGCAATCTTGAATAATCGGCGACTGAGAATTATTTGCAGATACTTATGACTCCCATCTCTGTTGGCCATTCCCGCATCCTCTCCATCGAAGACGATCTGGTACTCGGTGCTTATGTCCATGAGCATCTGGGGCGCTGTGGTTTTCAGGTGACCTGGTGCCAGAACGGTCAGGAAGGGTTGGCCATTGCCCGCCAGCAAGCCTTCGATGTGGTGTTGATGGATATTCTGTTGCCGGGGCTGGATGGCTTGGCGGTGCTGACCCAACTGCGCCAGAGCCATTCCACGCCGGTGGTGCTGATGTCGGCGCTGGGCGCGGAGGCGGATCGCATCAGTGGCTTTCGCCTCGGCGCCGACGATTACCTGCCCAAACCTTTCAGCATGGCCGAGTTGCGGGTGCGCATCGAGGCGATCCTGCGGCGGGTGGCGCTCGACCGGCGGCCGGCGCCGGCACCGATTGCACCTGCGATGGACAGCCTGCGTTTCGACGATGAACTGTGCGAGGTCTTTTTGAGCGAGCACGCCGCCGGCCTGACTCGCAGCGAATATCGGTTGCTGGATACATTGAATCGCAACGGTGATGAAGTACTGAGCAAGGCATTCCTTTATCAGCAGGTGTTACAGCGCGGTTATGCGCCCCATGACCGCAGCCTCGACATGCACATCAGCCAGATTCGCCGCAAGCTCAAGGCCATCGGTTACACCGAGCGCGAAGTGCGTACGGTCTGGGGCAAGGGGTATGTATTGAGTGCGGCCGATGAAATGGTCTGACGTGCCGGGCCGGCATTCACTGTTCTGGAAACTGGCTTGCTTGTTGGTGGCGTTCTGTCTGCTGATGATCTGGTTGAGCTGGTCCTGGGGCCGCTACATGGAAAAGAAAAACCTGTTCCTGTCCGACGAGGCCCGGGGCACCCTGACGCGCTACGCCGCCGAGGCGGAGCGGGCGTGGAACGAACAGCAGAGTGCAGGCATTGATGCCTGGTTGCGGCGTATCGGCCAGCACGAGTCGACCTGGGTCGGTGTCATTGGCGCCGACTTGCAATCCCTGAGTAATCATCCGCTGGCCAACCAGGAAATCCAGCGCCTGACTTTTTTGCGCGGTCTGGATTGGCCAGTGAGTCGGCGTAATCAGGGCCTGCCGTGGCTGAAAATTCCATTTCCCAACGACCCGTCTGCCGGCAGCCTGGTGATCGAGTTGCCTCAACGTTTCATGCCCGGACGCTACCGGGTGTTTTGGCGGGTGATCACCAATGGGGTGATTCCCGGGCTGTTTACCCTGCTGCTGTGCGTGGGGCTGTATCGATTGCTGGTCGTCCCATTGAACAGCCTGCGCGAACAAGCCAATGCCTGGCGCGCCGACCAACTGACTGTGCGTTTATCGAGTCGCACCACCAACCGCTCGGATGAATTGGGTGAATTGGGCAGAGCCTTCGATCACATGGCCGAGCGCCTGCAAAGCACGGTGGCCCTGCAACAGCAACTGCTGCGCGACCTGTCCCATGAATTGCGTACACCGCTGAGCCGGCTGCGGGTGGCCAGCGAAAGCGAGCAGGACCTGGGGCAGTTGCGCGAACGCATTGGCCGGGAAGTCGACGGCATGCAGCGCTTGGTCGAAGACGCCCTGCAACTGGCCTGGCTCGACACCGAGCGCGCGCCGTTGCCCGATGAAGCGATCCAGGTCCAGGCCTTGTGGGATATGCTCACGGAAAACGCCTGCTATGAAAGTGGCTGGCCGGCGAGTCAGTTGCACTGTGCGGTGGATGCATCCTGCTGGGTGCGCGGCCATCTCAATACCCTGGCCCAGGCGCTGGAAAACATACTGCGCAATGCCATTCGTCATTCACCGCAGGGCGGCGTTGTACGCCTTGGTGGGCATCGCGATGGTGACTTCTGGCACTTGTGGCTGGAAGACGAGGGCGGCGGGGTGGCTGACGAGAATCTTGAACGGATTTTCTCGCCGTTCATCCGGCTCGATGGTTCGCGGCCGGGGGATGGTGGATTCGGATTGGGTTTGAGCATCGCGAGGAATGCGGTGCAGAGGCAGGGTGGGCGTTTGTGGGCGGAGAACAGCGGGGTAGGGTTGCGGTTGAATATGCGGTTATTGGCGGATGATGACGGTGTTAGTGATGACGCCATCGCGGGCAAGCCCGCTCCCACAGTTGATGTGTGTCTGCCACAAATCGTGTGATCAACTCCAACTCCTGTGGGAGCGGGCTTGCCCGCGAAGAGGACCTCCCAGCCACCACCGCGCTGATCATGCCGGAGCGTTCCCGTTTATTTGTACGACCTTTCCTAAAGGGTATTGCCGACACCTTATGCCTGATTCGACGGAATAGACTCGCGTTTTTCCTCGTCCTCAAGGAGTTCGGCATGAATGCATCCAGTGTCCCCGACAACGCAACCGACGATCGTTTCAATGAAGTGCTTGCGCTGATTCAAAGTGCCAAACAGCAGGCCATGCAGACGGTGAATACCCAGTTGATCGAGCTGTATTGGCAGGTGGGTGCTTACATCAGTCGCAAACTGGAACAGGCTGAGTGGGGCGATTCTGTGGTCAGCCAACTGGCTGAGCATCTGGCCACGTCTCAACCTGGGTTGCGCGGTTTTACTCGGTCGAACTTGTTTCGCATGCGCCAGTTCTATGAGACTTATCACGCTGAAGAGAAAGTCGCACCACTGGTGCGACAATTGTCCTGGTCGCACAACCTGATCATTTTCAGCCAGAGTAAACGGCCGGAAGAGCGGGAGTTCTACGTCCGTTTGGCAGTTCAGGATAAATGGTCGAAGCGCGAACTAGAGCGTCAGTTCAAGACCGCACTGTTCGAACGAAGCGTGACCCAACCAGCAAAAATCTCAGCAGTGCTGAGACAAGCCCACCCGGCAGCGCTTGAGATATTCCGCGACGCCTACATGCTCGATTTTCTCGACCTGCCGGGTGGCCATGCCGAAACTGATCTGCATAAAGGGTTGATGGCGCGCCTCAAAGAATTCCTGAGCGAACTCGGACGCGATTTCTGCTTTGTCGGTTCCGAGTATCCGCTTCAAGTGGGTGGGTGTGATTTTGCCCTGGATCTGCTGTTCTTCCACCGCGGCCTTAATTGTCTTGTAGCCATTGAGCTTAAGGTCGGTCGTTTTAAACCGGAGTATTTGGGCAAGCTGAACTTCTATTTGGAAGCGCTGGATCGCAAGGAGCGCAAACCCCACGAAAACCCGGCCATTGGTGTATTGCTCTGCGCCAGCAAGGATGACGAGGTGGTTGAATACGCCCTTAACCGCAGCCTGTCGCCAGCGCTGATCGCTGAATACCAGGTGCAGCTACCGGACAAACAGTTGTTGCAGGCCAAGTTGCATGAGTTCTATGCATTGAATGTCGCGCAAGGTGAAGAGTACTGATCCAGCCCCTTATTCCCATTCGCCATAAGCCCCTTACTTTGCGTGATATGGCCTGCGCACGTTTGCCGGTATGATAGGCGCCCCCGCAGTCTGGATTGCGAATACGCCATGACCTTGCAGTACCCAACCATCGCCGATTGCGTCGGCAACACTCCGCTGGTCCGTTTGCAGCGCCTGCCTGGCGCCACCAGCAACACCCTTTTGCTCAAGCTCGAAGGGAACAATCCGGCGGGTTCGGTCAAGGACCGTCCGGCGCTGTCGATGATCACCCGCGCCGAATTGCGCGGGCAGATCCACGCCGGCGATACGCTGATCGAAGCGACCTCGGGCAATACCGGGATCGCCCTGGCGATGGCTGCCGCGATCAAGGGTTACAAGATGATCCTGATCATGCCGGACAACTCCAGCGCCGAGCGTAAAGCCGCCATGACGGCCTATGGCGCCGAGCTGATTCTGGTCAGCCAGGAAGAAGGCATGGAAGGCGCTCGCGACCTCGCCCAGCGAATGGAAGCCGAAGGTCGCGGCAAGGTGCTGGATCAGTTCGCCAACGGTGACAACCCCGAGGCGCACTACACCACCACCGGTCCGGAAATCTGGCGTCAGACCGAAGGCACCATCACTCATTTCGTCAGCTCGATGGGCACCACCGGCACCATCATGGGCGTTTCGCGCTACTTGAAAGAGCAGAACGACAACGTGCAGATCATCGGGCTGCAACCGATGGAAGGCTCGGCGATTCCGGGCATCCGTCGCTGGCCGCAGGAATACCTGCCGAAGATCTACCAGGCCGAGCGCGTGGACCGGATCGTCGACATGGCGCAAAGCGAAGCCGAGGACGTGACCCGTCGTCTTGCGCGCGAAGAAGGTATCTTCTGCGGCGTGTCTTCGGGCGGTGCCGTGGCAGCGATGCTGCGTCTGTCCAAAGAAGTTGAAAACGCGGTGATCGTCGCGATCATCTGCGACCGTGGCGACCGTTACCTGTCGACCGGCATTTTCGACGCGCCCAACTGATGGCCAAGCAAGAGAGAGGCCTGCGCTTCCAGCCCACGGGTGGCAGCAAGGCCCCGCAAGTCCCGACCGGCAAAAAGCAGCGCTTGACCATCGAGCGCCTGGCCAATGACGGTCGCGGTATCGCGTTTTTCGAAGGTCGCACCTGGTTCGTCATCGGCGCTTTGGCCGGTGAAGACGTCGAGGCGCGGGTCTTGGGTGCCCACGGCAAAGTGGTCGAGGCGCGCACCGAGCGCGTGTTCCAGGCCAGTGAATTGCGCCGTCCGGCACCCTGCGCTCATGCCGCTCGTTGCGGCGGTTGCAGCGTGCAGCATCTGCCCCACAACGAACAGCTCGCCCTGAAACAGCGCATGCTCGCCGAGCAATTGTCGCGGGTTGCCGGTGTCGAACCTGAAGAGTGGGCAGCGCCGTTGAGCGGTCCGGAATTCGGTTACCGTCGTCGCGCCCGAGTGGCGGTGCGTTGGGACATGAAAGCGAAAAAACTCGAAGTCGGCTTCCGCGCTGCCGGCAGTCAGGACATCGTCGCCATTAACGAATGCCCGGTGCTGGTACAGCCCTTGCAACCGATCATGACCCGCTTGCCGGAGATGCTGCGGCGCTTGAGCAAACCTCAGGCACTGGGGCATGTGGAGTTGTTCAGTGGTTCGTCATTGGCGGTATTGCTGCGGCACATGGCGCCGTTGTCCGAAGCCGACATGACCATCCTCAAGGAATTCTGCGCGTTCCATGAAGCCCAGTTGTGGCTGCATGGTGACGGCGAGCCGCAACCGGTCGAGGCCGATCAGTCGCTGGGCTATCGCCTTGAACAGTGGGACTTGAACCTGGCGTATCGGCCGGGAGATTTCATCCAGGTCAACGCCGGGGTCAACGAAGCGATGGTCGCCCAGGCATTGGCGTGGCTGGCGCCGAAACCTGATGAGCGGGTTCTGGATCTGTTTTGTGGGTTGGGCAACTTTGCCTTGCCGCTGGCCAAAACCGTTCGCGAAGTGGTGGCGGTGGAGGGCGTGCAGGCGATGGTCAAGCGAGCTGCCGCGAATGCCGCTGACAACAATTTGCATAATGCGAAGTTTTTTCAAGCCGATTTATCCCAGCCTTTGGCCGATGCCGAATGGGCAGATGAAGGCTTTTGTGCGGTACTCTTGGACCCACCTCGCGACGGCGCTTTCGAGGTGGTGCGCAAGCTGGCGTCCCTGGGCGCCAAACGATTGGTGTATGTGTCGTGCAACCCTGCAACGCTGGCGCGCGACACGGTCGAATTGATCAAGCAGGGCTACCGGTTAAAACGTGCCGGGATTCTCGATATGTTTCCTCAGACGGCACATGTCGAGGCCATGGCGTTATTTGAAGCGAGCTAGGACGGCTCGTCTGGTCCGACTGACCCGCTCGTGCAAAGCGCATTCGTCTTAGCCCCGCGAGTGCACACGGGCAGCAAAGGTCAGCGATTTGACGCATTGAATCTGCGTCGTAGGGAAGGTAAAGCAAGATGGTACAGGTGAGAGCACACCAGCCGATCAACACCGACGGCAGTATCAATCTCGAGGCATGGCTCGATCATGCGGTCAGTGTCGATGCGGCACTGGATCGCGAAGCCTTGAAGGAAGCCTGCGAGTTCGCTCGCGAGGCCGAACAACAAGCTAATGCGGCGAAGAATCTGTGGTCCGAAGGGACCTCGAGTTTCCGCACCGGCCTTGAGATCGCCGAGATTCTCGCCGACCTCAAACTCGACCAGGATTCGTTGGTCGCAGCGGTGCTGTACCGCGGCGTGCGCGAAGGTCAGATCCAGTTGCCGGCGGTCAGCCAGCGTTTCGGTCCGGTGGTCGCCAAACTCATCGACGGCGTGTTGCGCATGGCGGCGATCAGCGCCAGCCTGAGCCCCCGTCAATCCTTGGTGCTGGGCACTCAGGGCCAGGTCGAGAACCTGCGCAAAATGCTCGTGGCCATGGTCGACGACGTGCGCGTCGCGCTGATCAAACTGGCTGAACGTACCTGTGCGATCCGCGCGGTGAAAACTGCCGACGACGAGAAGCGCAACCGCGTCGCCCGTGAAGTCTTCGACATTTACGCGCCGCTCGCCCATCGCCTCGGTATCGGTCATATCAAGTGGGAGCTGGAGGACTTGTCCTTCCGCTATCTTGAGCCCGACCAGTACAAGCAGATCGCCAAGTTGCTCCACGAGCGACGGTTGGATCGCGAGCGCTTTATCGCCGATGTGATGACCCAACTCAAAGACGAGTTGCAGGCTACCGGCGTCGATGCCGACATTAGCGGCCGGGCCAAACACATCTATTCGATCTGGCGCAAAATGCAGCGCAAGGGTCTGGAGTTCAGCCAGATCTACGACGTGCGCGCGGTTCGTGTACTGGTGCCGGAAATGCGCGACTGCTACACCGCGCTCGGCATCGTCCACACCCTGTGGCGGCACATCCCGAAAGAGTTCGACGACTACATCGCCAACCCGAAAGAGAACGGCTACCGCTCGCTGCACACCGCGGTAATCGGCCCTGAAGGCAAGGTGCTGGAAGTGCAGATCCGCACCCACGCCATGCACGAAGAAGCCGAGCTGGGGGTCTGCGCCCACTGGAAATACAAGGGCACCGACGTCAAGTCCGGCTCGAACCACTACGAAGAGAAAATTTCCTGGCTGCGTCAGGTCCTCGAGTGGCACGAAGAGCTGGGCGATATTGGTGGCCTTGCCGAACAATTGCGGGTCGATATCGAGCCGGACCGGGTCTACATCTTTACCCCGGACGGTCACGCCATCGACTTGCCGAAGGGCGCGACACCGCTGGACTTCGCCTACCGCGTGCACACCGAAATCGGTCACAACTGCCGCGGCGCCAAGATCAACGGGCGCATCGTGCCGCTCAACTACAGCCTGCAGACCGGTGAACAGGTCGAGATCATCACCAGCAAGCACGGCACTCCGAGCCGCGACTGGCTGAACCCGAACCTGGGTTACATCACCACCTCGCGGGCACGGGCGAAGATCGTCCACTGGTTCAAATTGCAGGCCCGCGATCAGAACGTCGCGGCCGGCAAAACCTTGCTCGAGCGCGAACTCAATCGCCTCGGCCTGCCGCAGGTGGACTTCGACAAGCTGGCCGAGAAGGCCAACATGAAGACCGCCGAGGACATGTTCGCCGCATTGGGCGCAGGCGATTTGCGCCTGGCACAACTGGTGAACCTGGCGCAGCAACTGGTCGAGCCGGAACGCGGCAACGAACAGCTGGAACTGATCCCGCGCAAAGCCACCGGCTACAAACCGGGCAAGCGTGGCGACATTCAGATCCAGGGCGTCGGCAACCTGATGACCCAGATGGCCGGCTGCTGCCAGCCGCTGCCGGGGGATGCGATCGTCGGTTACATCACCCAGGGCCGTGGCGTGAGCATTCACCGTCAGGACTGCGCCTCGGTGCTGCAACTGGCCGGGCGCGAGCCGGAGCGGATCATTCAGGTCAGCTGGGGGCCGGTGCCGGTGCTCACCTATCCGGTGGACATCATCATTCGCGCCTACGACCGTTCCGGTCTGCTGCGTGACGTGTCGCAGGTGCTGCTCAACGAGCGGATCAACGTGCTGGCGGTCAACACCCGTTCGAATAAAGAGGACAACACCGCGTTGATGTCCCTGACCATCGAGATTCCGGGGCTGGATGCGCTGGGGCGGTTGCTGGGACGGATTTCCCAGTTGCCGAACATCATCGAAACCCGCCGTAACCGCACGCCGTAACGACATGGTTCGCGGCGATCAAATGTGGGAGCGGGCTTGCTCGCGAAAGCGGTCTGAAGGACACATTGATGTTGGATGTGCCGCCGTCTTCGCGAGCAAGCCCGCTCCCACAAGGGTTTTGCAGTGAGAGTGATTGATGTACAACCTTGAAGATCTATTGCACCTGATGAACCGTCTGCGCGACCCGCAGTACGGCTGCCCGTGGGATATCAAGCAAACCTACGCGACCATCGTCCCGCACACCCTGGAAGAAGCCTACGAAGTCGCTGACGCCATCGAGCGCGGGGACTTCGATCATTTGCAGGGTGAGTTGGGCGACTTGTTGTTCCAGGTGGTTTATTACAGCCAACTGGCCCGGGAAGAAGGGCGCTTCGAGTTCGAAGGCGTGGTCGACAGCATCACGCGCAAACTGATCCGCCGTCATCCTCACGTGTTCCCTACCGGTGATCTGTACGCGCCGCTGGACATCCCGCGTTTGAATGAGGAGCAGGTCAAGCAACGCTGGGAAGAGATCAAGGCTGAAGAGCGCGCCGAGAAGTCTTCGGCGCCGCAGCAGTTATCCTTGCTCGACGACGTGCCTGCCGCGTTGCCGGCGCTGTCCCGTTCGGCAAAATTGCAGAAGCGCGCAGGGCGGGTCGGTTTCGATTGGCCGGACGCCTTGCCGGTGCTCGACAAGGTGCGCGAAGAGCTCGATGAAGTGCTCGAAGCCATGGCCGACAATGACTCGGTAGCGATTGCCGATGAAGTCGGCGACTTGCTGTTTTCTGTGGTCAATCTGGCGCGACACCTCAAGGTCGATCCGGAAACCGCACTGCGCGGCGCGAACTCAAAGTTTGAAAGACGCTTCCGATTTATCGAACAGGCATTGCGCGACACCCACCGTCCCATAGAAGATTGCACCCTCGAAGAGTTGGACGCCTTGTGGGGCGAAGCCAAACGTCAGGAAAAGAATTTGCCCAGCTGCGGTTGAGCAGTTGCCTAAGTGAGAAATAAGCACCATGAGCATTTCCCTTCGCGACCAGTTGCTCAAAGCAGGGCTGGTCAATCAAAAGCAGGCCAAACAGGTCGGCAAAGAGAAGCAGAAGCAGCAACGTCTGGCCCACAAAGGGCAGATTGAACTCGATGACTCCCAGCAGCGTGCCGCTCAGGAAGCCATGGCCGAGAAGGTCAAGCGCGACCAGGAACTGAACCGCCAGCAGCAGGAGAAGGCCGAAGCGAAGGCCCGCGCCGCCCAGGTCAAGCAATTGATCGAAGTCTCGCGCCTGCCCAAGCTGACCACCGAGGACTACTACAATTTCGTCGACGACAAGAAGGTCAAGCGCATCTCCGTCAACACCCTGATGCGCAACCAGCTCAGCAATGGCTTCCTGGCGATCGTGCACCACGCCGGCGGTTACGAAGTGATCCCGCGTGAAGCGGCTCTGAAGATTCAGGAGCGCGATCCACAGCGCATCGTGCAGCTGAATGTGAAGACAGAAGAAGTCAGCGTCGAAGACGATCCGTACGCGGCCTATCAGATCCCTGATGATCTGATGTGGTAAGCCGTTAGAGACTGCAACAACGACAAACCCCGCTCATGGCGGGGTTTGTCGTTTTCAATGCGGTCATTATGCAGAACGCGCTTCGCGCTGCTGCTCCAGTGTTTCCAGTTCGGCCTTGTATTGGTGGGCTTCGGTCTCGGAGTGGAACATCCCGACCAACAGGTTTTGTTGATGTACATCCCAGATGCGGATACCGGCGGCGATGCCTTCATGGGACATATGTGAATCGTCGCGTTCAGTTACTTTTACAGTCATCTGCTAGCTCCAATCTCTGTTATCTGCAGCAAGGCGTGTGCAGGCCTTTGTTATATATTTTGTTAGTTGGCTAAGTAAATGGCAGAGTTCGGCAACCCATTTTTGCAGAATCGGCAAAAGTCCTGCAGCCCGCGAAATACGCGACATTCAGTCGCAGGCCATTGAGTTTCATGACAAATGTTTCATGTTCGCGAGGAGGAAACCACGGTTCGAGCTGATGGATTGCACACCGCTGAACCTGTGGGAGCTGGCTTGCCTGCGATGACGTAGGCACAGCAAACATGGATGTTGCCTGACACACCGCTATCGCAGGCAAGCCAGCTCCCACAGGTTTTTTGCCTTGCCCGAGTAATTAATTCAGAGGCAAAAAAAACGCCCCGAACCAGTCGGGGCGTTTTTGTGTGGCACGCTATCAGGTTTATACGAAACCTGTAGGAGCTGGCGAAGCCTGCGATCTTTTCAGCGTCTTCGCGGGCGCTAAAGATCAAAAGATCGCAGCGGCAGCTCCTATGCCTGCCAGCGCTTCAGTACCAACGTGGCGTTGGTGCCACCGAAGCCGAAGCTGTTGCTCATCACGGTGTTGATGGTGGCGTCTTCGCGAGTCTTGGTCAGGATTGGCATGTCTGCCACTTCCGGGTCCAGTTCGTCGATGTTGGCGGAGCCCGCCATGAAGTTGCCTTCCATCATCAGCATGCAGTAGATCGCTTCGTGAACGCCGGCGGCGCCCAAGGAGTGACCCGACAGGCTCTTGGTGGAGCTGATAGCTGGAGCCTTGTCGCCGAACACTTCACGCACACCTTTCATTTCCATGACGTCGCCGACCGGAGTCGAGGTGCCGTGGGTGTTCAGGTAGTCGATCGGTGCGTCGACGGTGGACATGGCCATCTGCATGCAGCGGATGGCGCCTTCGCCGCTTGGGGCGACCATGTCGTAGCCGTCGGAGGTCGCGCCGTAGCCAACGATTTCCGCGTAGATCTTCGCGCCGCGGGCCAGAGCGTGTTCCAGCTCTTCGACCACGACCATGCCGCCACCGCCGGCGATGACGAAACCGTCACGCTTGGCGTCGTAGGCACGGGAAGCTTTTTCCGGGGTTTCGTTGTACTGGCTGGACAGTGCGCCCATGGCGTCGAACAGGAACGATTGGCTCCAGTGTTCTTCTTCACCGCCGCCGGCGAACACTACGTCCTGCTTGCCCATCTGGATCTGTTCCATGGCGTTACCGATGCAGTGAGCACTGGTGGCGCACGCGGAGGAGATCGAGTAATTCACACCTTTGATCTTGAACGGCGTGGCCAGGCAAGCCGAAACGGTGCTGCCCATGGTCCGCGTGACGCGGTACGGGCCCACGCGTTTGACGCCTTTCTCGCGCAGGATGTCCAGCGCTTCCATCTGGTTCAAGGTCGACGCGCCACCGGAGCCGGCGATCAGGCCGGTACGCACGTTGGAAACCTGCTCTTCGGTCAGACCGGAGTCTGCGATGGCATCTTTCATGGCCAGGTAGGCGTAAGCCGCCGCGTGGCCGACGAAGCGAAAGATCTTGCGATCGATCAATTCTTCGAGGGGAAGGTCAATGGAGCCGGAAACCTGGCTACGCAGACCCATTTCAGCATATTCCGGGTTGAACCGGATGCCAGGGCGGCTTGCACGCAGGTTAGCGGAGACGGTCTCTTTGTCATTGCCCAGGCACGAAACGATGCCCAGACCAGTGATAACGACGCGGCGCATGCGGATAACCCTTAGAAGTTGTCAGTGGAGGTGAAAACGCCGACCCGAAGGCCTTCGGCGGTATAGATTTCGCGGCCGTCGACGGTCACCGAACCATCGGCAATGGCCATGTTCAGCTTGCCCTTCAGGACGCGTTTGATATGGATGTTATAGGTGACTTTCTTGGCGGTTGGCAGTACCTGGCCAAAGAATTTTACTTCCCCCGACCCCAGGGCGCGTCCGCGGCCCGGCAAGCCTTGCCAGCCGAGGAAGAAACCGACCAGTTGCCACATGGCATCGAGGCCCAGGCAGCCCGGCATTACCGGATCACCTTCGAAGTGGCAGGCGAAGAACCACAGGTCTGGAGTGATATCCAGCTCGGCGACCAATTCACCTTTGCCGTACTTGCCACCCTCTTCGCTGATATGAGTGATGCGATCGACCATCAGCATGTTCGGGGCGGGCAGTTGCGCGTTACCTGGGCCGAACAACTCACCACGACTGCAGCGCAGCAGGTCTTCCCGAGTAAAGGCGTTTTGTTTGGTCATGCGAGCTCCTCAATAGTCCATGCGGCAGGGTGGGGCGAATCTTCCCGGCCGATCGAAGCGTTCATGCCTCGAGTCAGCAGCCTACTCATAGACTATTGCGTTGTGGTGAAAGTCACAGCACCAAGGACATGAATGTACACTTGTGCACTGAAATTATTATTCAAGCCCCTTTTCGGGCCTGTTCGGGAGCCTAAGACTGCCGCACTTTCGTCTTTCACGCCAGTCGCAGATAGCCGAAAGGCCTGTACTACTGCACCCAACGCTGCAGAATTTGCTGCAGATCCGTGCGTTTGAAGGGCTTGGCCAGGTAATCGTTCATTCCCGCCGATAAACAGGCTTCGCGGTCGCCCTGCAAGGCATTGGCCGTCAGCGCGATGATCGGCACGTCAGCACAGCCGGGTAGTTGGCGAATCTGTCGGGTGGCTTCGTAGCCGTCGATGACCGGCAGTCGGCAGTCCATCAGAATCGCGTCGAAAGTCCGGCTCTCGGCACTACGCACCGCTTGTGCACCATCGGTTACGACGCTGACAGTAAAGCCCAGACTGCGCAACATTGCTTCGACAACAGTGCGATTGACTGCGTTGTCCTCCACCAGCAGCACATCACGACCTTCGCCGTGGTCATTGCCGGTATGTCCTCGTGGTGTCAGCACCGGCAGTGGCTGCTTATACAAAGCCAAAGGGATTTCCAGGGTGAACACCGAGCCAACGCCTTCTTCGCTCTGAGCGCGCAAGGTGCCGCCCATCCGCTCAGCCAGAGTGCGGGCAATCGGCAGTCCCAATCCGGTGCCGCCGTAACGTCTTGAAATAGAACTGTCGGCCTGCTGGAACGCGTTGAACATTAACTCCAGGCTTTCGGCCGGGATGCCGATCCCGGTGTCGCGCACGGTGCAGGTGAACCACAGCAGTTCGTGATCCAGGGACTGCCACAGCGGTTCGATCGTGACGCGGCCCCGTTCGGTGAATTTCAGCGCGTTGCCGACCAGATTGACCAGAATCTGCCGAATCCGCGTCGGATCGCCCTGAACCTGCAGGGCGCGCATGTCCTCGGGTACCCGCAGTTGCAGTTCCAGTCCGCGTTGCACCGCGCTGTGCTGGAACGACTGGGCGCAACTGCCGATCAGGTCCGCGAGGTTGAATGGAATGTGCTCCAGCTCCAGTTCCGAACGCTCGATGCGCGAGAAATCGAGAATGTCGTTGATCACTTTGAGCAGGTGCTCGGTGGATTCCGAGGCCAGCGCCGCGTACTCAATCTGCTCCTCAGTCATCTCGGTGGTTTCCAGCAGTTGCAGCATGCCCAGCACGCCATTCATCGGCGTGCGTAATTCGTGACTCATCATCGCGAGGAAATCGGATTTGGCGTTGTTGGCCTTTTCCGCTTCCTCGCGGGTCTGGATCAATTGCGCCATGGCCTGATGCTGTTCGCGACTGGCTTGCTCAAGGCCTTGGGCAAGGTTGTTGATGTGCTGCGACAGGGCGCCCAGTTCAGTGTCGTCGACAATCGGCAGGGGCGTTTTATAGTCGCCTTTCTGGATCGCCTTGACGGCGTTGCCGATGTCGTGGATCGGTTGCGACAGGCTGCCGGCCAGGCGCCGAGCCAGCAGAAACGTAAACAGCAGAGCGAACAAGGCGAGGATCCCGGCCTTGAAGAGGATTTCCTGCTGGCGCTGGTTGAAGGCGTCATTGGACAGGCCGACGATCACCCGGCCCAGATAATCCTCGCCCGGCGCGCTGGCGACGGTACGGCTGTTCTGGAAAAAATCATTGTTGAGCGCGATGCGTTGCAGGCGCACCGGTGCCTGGAACACTTCGACCTGATGCGAGCGGTGGTGGGCTTCCGACGGTTGCTCGACGTACACCAGAATCCGGTTGGCTCTGTCCTGTACTTCCAGAAAGCGTACGTTGGGCGTGGCCAGGGTGGCCTTGAGCAAACTTTCGAGCACCTCGTTGTTGCCCGAAATGACCCCGTATTCGGTGGCCGGCGCCAGTTGATTGGCGATCAGCTGACCGGTGTGATTGAGTTCCTGGCGCAGGTCCTGGATTCGCACGAAGGTGAAAAAACTGATCAGCAGCAACGTCAGCAGCAGGGCCGGGCCGAGGCTGATGATCTGGGTGCGGGTATTGATGTCCCAACCGCGACGGAAGGTCATGGGCGGCGTTCTCCTTCGGCCAGCTGTGTTGCGACAGAGGCTTCATTCATCGGTTCAATACTTAGTGAACGAGCCACTTGCGGGTTGCTTAAGACCTTGAAGTGTTGCGGATAAAGTGCGCGCGGCCAGTTGCTCGAAGGGCGGTCGAGCAGCTCGTCGAGAATTTTCAGCCAATCGTTCTGGTCGCTGTAAGTACTGGCCAGACTGCCGGCCCTGACAAAGGCTGCGTTGGGGCCGATCAGTGCCAGTTGCCGTGCATAGCTGCTGAGCAACAGGTTTTTCACGGTTTTCGGGTTGTACAGATCGGGGTCGTCCAGGCCCAGCAGCACATCGCTGTTTTTCAGCAGGGCCTGCAAGGGGCGGCTGTCATTGGTGTTATCCCAGCGCTCGGTGACTACTTCAAAGCCCAGGGGCAGGGCGGCCTGACGTACTTCCTTCAGCAAGAATTCGCTGTGGCTGTCGAAAAGCACGCCGACCCGCCGGGCTTCAGGCAGGAGCAGTCGGGTCAGGCGCAACTGTCGGTCCAGCGGCGGATCGCTCCAGAGCAGGCTGAGGTGCGGGGGCATTTCATTGCCCAAGCGTTGGCGGGCTTGCAGACGGCTGATGCGCAGAACCAGCGTTGCCGGGCCCTGAGCGTCTTGCAGACGCCAGTCGAGGCTGGGCAAGTCGAGCAGAACCAGGCGGGTGTCGACGGGCAGTTGGCCTGGCGCCGGTAGGCTGGCGACAGGCTGGAAGCGCACGCTGTCGGTGGGGCGCAGCTCGCTGAGGGCCTGAACGAAAGACTGCATGCCGGGACTGTCCTCGGCACCGGTCAGCAGAATGTCAGCGGCCCGTGCCGGCAGATTGCACAGCAACCCGGTAAACACCAGGCACAACCCGGCCAGCAGGCGGCCAAGGGTTGGCGTCTTCGGTCGCGGGCGATGCGGCATCTTAAAACTCCAGCTCCGCGCTGAAGTAGAGCACCCGGCGATCGTCGTAGTTGTTGTCGACGAAGGTGGTGGGCTGATTGTCGAGGCGTTGCTGGAGGATCCCGGCCAGTTCCAGATTGGCCTTGCCCAAACCGATGCGTTTGGCGATACGGGTGTCGACCCGTTCGAAGCGATAACCGTTGAGGGCGTCGGCACCATAGTAGAAGAGCGCGCTGTTCCAGCCCTGGCCCCAACTGCGTAGCCAACCGGCGGAGCCGCTGTTGCGCGCGGTCTGTTGTGCATCCAGCGGGTTGCTGGCCTCTGCATCGACGTAGGCATAAGTCAGGCGCAGACGATCGGCGCTGCTGACGCGCCAATCCAGCTGGGTTTCAGTTCCGCTGAAGCGCGAGTTGTTCGAGTTGCTGGCGATGTATTGGTTGTTACGCAACGGTTCGCTGATCATGCCGGTGATTTCGTCGTAGAACAGCTTCACGTCGACCGCCAGTCCCCACTCTGCGAAGTAGCCGTTGTAGCCCAACTCCCGGGAGCGCATGCGTTCCTGTTCAAGGTCGCCCGGGCCGCGGGTCTTGACGAAATAACGGGCGCTGGACTGGCCGTAGGCGCTGGGCTTCAGGTTGGTCACCTGATAACTCCAGTTGACGTTGTTCTCGAACATGTCCGGTGAACGGATGGCTTCCGAATACACCGCGCGCAAGCCGTGGCGCGGGTTGATCAGGTAATTGACCGCCACCCGTGGGGTCAGCGAGTTACCGGTCAATTGCGTGTCTTCGTACATCGCACCGCCCTGCAGCAACCAGTGCTCGGTGGCGCGCCACTCGAGTTGGCCGAACGCCCGCCAGGTGGTGTCGTCGAGCGTGCCATTGAAGTAGGTCTCGGAATTTGCCCGGTCGTAACGATAGTTCATGCCGCTGACCAACCGCAGACTGTCGGACAGGCTGAGCGTGTCTTGCAGTTCGAGGTCGTAGCGCGATTCCCGGGCGCTCTGGTCGATGTCGCCGCAGACGGTTTGCCGGGCGCCGTCTTGCCATTGCCTCAGTACCTGATTGCCCAGCGCACGCTCAGCCGCGGTCCCTGCCGGTGCGCCGGAAACGGTGTAGCGGTCCATGTTGCGCGCCAGACGTTCGGTGTAGTTCGGGTTGAGTTGCCACAGTTGGGTCAGTTCCGGGCTGAACGAGATCTCGGCATCGCAGGCACGCCAGGTCTGCTGGCGATCCCAGTGTTGCGCCGAGCCTTGAATATAAAGGCTGTGGTTGGGATTGATGTCCAGGTTCCAGCGCAACGAGCCGGCATAGTCCTTGGCGATGACGTCGGAATTGTCCCCGGCGGCGGTAATCCCTGAGAACACCGGACGGTAGGTATAGGGACGCTGGTTGGTCCCGTCCTTGGCATTCAGTTGCCAGTCGATGCTCTGGTTTTCATTGAGCGTCCGGCTGACGGCGAGGCTGACGCGGTTCAAGCGACGGCTGTCGCGGTAATCGGCGCCGGTGCGATCCGAGTCGAAGCCGTCGTCTTGTTGGCCGGACAACGACAGCCGCAAGTCGCCGCTGTCCCAGCCCATGCCCTGGCTGGCGTAGAAATCGTTGATGCCGCGCTGGCCACGGGTGACTTTCAGCCGCGTGCCGTGGCTGTCGGCCGGTTTGCGGGTGATGATATTGACCACCGCCATCAGTGCGTTGGCGCCGTAGCTGACGGTGTTCGGGCCACGGAAAACCTCGATGCGCTCGATGTCTTCCATGGCCACCGGAATATCACTCCAGTCCACCGTGGCCAGGCCTGCGCGGTACACCGAGCGGCCGTCGATCAACACTTGCATGCGTCGTGCTTCGCTGGCCTTGGTGCCGTGGTAGTTCACCGCCGCCTGATTGCCGCTGATATTACCGACCATCATTCCCGGCACCAGCCGCAGCAACTCGCTGATGTCCCGTGCGCCGCTGGCACTGATCAGTTCGCTGTCGATCACCGTCATGCTCCCCGGCACGGCCGCAGGCGACTGCTTCAGGCGCGTCGCCGTCAGCACTTGCGGCAACGGGTCATTGTCGAGAAACAGATCGTCGGCCAGCAATGGCGAGCTGAAGATCAGCGCCAGTACCATCGGCGAGCGAGGGCAGGGAAAGCCAAAAGACACGGCACGGCCTTGATAGCGATTAGTTGGCGCGCATGTTAACCGAGCGCAAAGACTTTTCCAGTCACGTTGTGGGCATTTTCCTCGGTTTTCTTGGTCTTCTTCCTACAAGTGTCGGTAATTGATGCTGGGGCTGGCCGCGACCGGGCCGCTCCGTATAATGCCGGCATCGCCACTGGTATGGATTAACGGATTGCATATGACTGAACAGCGCCCAATTGCGGTCCTGGGAGGCGGAAGTTTTGGTACCGCCGTGGCTAATCTGCTGGCCGAGAATGGGCATCAGGTCCGGCTGTGGATGCGAGACCCCGAACAGGCCGAGGCCATTCGGGTCAATCGTGAGAACCCGCGCTACCTCAAAGGCATCAAGATTCTTCCGGCGGTGGAGGCGGTCACGGACCTGCAAGCCACCCTGGAGGCCTGCGACCTGTGCTTCGTCGCGCTGCCGTCCAGCGCGCTGCGCTCGGTATTGGTTCCGTACGCCGACCGTTTGAGCGGCAAGCTGCTGGTGAGCCTGACCAAAGGTATCGAAGCGCATACGTTCAAGCTGATGAGCGAGATCCTTGAAGAAATCGCTCCACAAGCGCGCATCGGCGTACTGTCCGGGCCGAATCTGGCCCGGGAAATCGCCGAACACGCGCTGACCGCCACCGTGGTCGCCAGTGAAGACGAAGAGCTTTGCCAAAGGGTTCAGGAAGCGCTGCATGGCAAGACCTTTCGTGTGTACGCCAGCGCTGACCGCTTTGGCGTGGAATTGGGCGGGGCGTTGAAAAACGTTTACGCGATCATCGCCGGCATGGCGGTGGCGCTGGGCATGGGTGAAAACACCAAGAGCATGCTGATCACCCGGGCGCTGGCGGAAATGACCCGCTTCGCGGTGAATCAAGGCGCCAACCCGATGACATTCCTTGGGCTGGCGGGCGTGGGCGACTTGATCGTGACGTGCTCGTCGCCGAAAAGCCGAAACTATCAGGTCGGGTTTGCCCTCGGTCAGGGTTTGAGCCTTGAGGATGCGGTGACGCGTCTTGGTGAAGTCGCCGAAGGCGTGAACACCCTGAAGGTGCTCAAGGCCAAGGCGCAGGAAGCGGGCGTGTATATGCCGCTGGTCGCCGGATTACATGCCATCCTCTTCGAAGGGCGCACGCTGGAGCAGGTCATCGGTCTACTGATGCGTGCCGAGCCTAAAACCGACGTCGACTTTATCTCCACCAGCGGTTTCAACTAAACACCCCATCTACAGGGCAGGGAGCAAGACATGAATGATCCGAAAGTAGAAGCCAAGTACGAATCCATCCTGTTGCGGGTGTTGTGGATGATTGTCTATGTGCTGGTCTGGCAAGTGGCGCAATTGATCCTCGGTGCGGTGGTATTTGTGCAGCTGATCTATCGTTTGATTTATGGCGCACCGAGCGCCAGCCTGATGAACTTCGGCGACAGCCTGAGCCAGTTTCTGGCGCAGATCGGTCGTTTCGGCAGCTTTCACAGCGACCAGAAGCCTTGGCCGTTCGCCGACTGGCCGACGCCGCGTACACCGGAAGGTGAAGCTCCGCACGTTGTGGCGCCAGCACCGCATCCGGCCCGAGATGAGGAGCCAAAACTATGAAACTCTGGGTATTGCGTCATGGCGAAGCCGAACCTCACGGTACTCGTCCAGACTCCGAGCGGGCATTGACCGTCAAGGGGCGTGAAGAGGTGTTGCGCACTGCCGCCCAATTGATCGGCAAGCCGCTCACCGCCATTTATGCCAGTCCTTTCCTGCGAGCTCAGGAGACGGCTTTGCTGGTGCGTGAGGCTCTGGGTTTCGAGCCAGAGATCCGCACGGTCGAATGGCTGACCCCGGATACTGATCCGGACAAGGTGGCGGAGCAGCTTGTATCGGTGAGTGATGTCCTGCTGGTCAGTCACAATCCGCTAGTGGGTAACCTGCTGAGCTATCTGCAGCACGGCGCCGGCTATCCACCGGAAAAAGTCAGCACCGCCGGCCTGGCCGAGCTTGAGAACAATGAACTGCTGATCGGGTCGATGAAGCTCAACGGCATCCAGCACCCTTGACCGCTTTTGTGGGAGCGTGGCTTGCCCGCGATGCAGACACCACGGTGTATCGGTGAAACCGCGTTGATGCCATCGCGGGCAAGCCACGCTCCCACAGGGGCGGCGGCATTCTTGTTTTTTGTGTGAAATAGTCAACCAAGCACTTGCTTGGTTGACTACGCTTGCTCCAGACAAAAAATAAAGGAGCAAGTCGCATGTCTGTTGCTTCCCGTTTGCCATTGGACGCCTTCTACGAGCGTGAAGCCCGTCATCCCCGCCAGCGCTTTCTGGTCCAGCCAATGGGAGGAGACCAGGTCGAGACGCTGACCTGGGCCGACGTTGGCCATCAGGCGCGTTGTGCCGCCCACTGGCTGCGGGCTCGCGAATTGCCACAAGGCAGCCACATCGCGCTGATCTCGAAAAACTGCGCCCACTGGATCATCGCCGACCTGGCGATCTGGATGGCCGGGCATGTCTCGGTGCCGCTGTATCCCAATCTGACCGCCGATTCCGTGGCTCAGGTACTCAATCACTCCGAAGCCGCGCTGGTGTTCATTGGCAAGCTGGATGACTGGCCGGGCATGTCCGCCGGGGTCAGCCCCGACCTGCCGACCATCAGCCTGCCGCTGTGCCCGGCCGGCAACTTCGATTTCAGCTGGGCCGATCTGCAGCGCAGTTCGCCGATTCAGGACGACCCCAAACCCGCCGCCGATCAACTGGCGACCATCATTTACACCTCCGGCACCACGGGCCAACCCAAAGGCGTGATGCACAGTTTCGGCACCTTGGGCTTTGCCACCACTCGCGGTACGCAGTTGTTCGGCTTGAATGAGTCGGATCGCCTGCTTTCCTACCTGCCGCTGTGCCACGTCGCCGAGCGGATGTTCGTCGAGTTGGCGTCGATCTACACCGGGCAAACAGTATTTTTCGCCGAGAGCCTCGACACTTTTCTCACTGATTTAAAACGTGCCCGGCCCACCGCGCTGTTCGGCGTGCCGCGGATCTGGACCAAATTCCAGATGGGCGTCTACAGCAAGATCCCGGAAAAGCGCCTCGACTTCCTGCTCGGCTTGCCCTTGATCGGCAAACGGGTAGGGCACAAAGTCCTCGCCGGGCTGGGGCTGGACGCCTTGCGCATCGCCTTGTCCGGTGCTGCGCCCGTGCCGCAGACCTTGCTGCACTGGTACCAAAAACTGGGGCTGGATGTGCTGGAGGTGTACGGCATGACCGAAAGTTGCGGTTATTCCCACATCGGCCTGCCGGGTCAGAACAAACCCGGCTGGATCGGTAAGCCATGCCCGGAAGTCGAAGTGCGCATTGAGCCGTCAGGTGAAGTATTGGTGCGCAGCGGCGCGACCATGCTTGGCTATTTCAAGGAACCTGAGAAAACTGCCGAAGCCATTACCGTGGACGGTTTCCTGCGCACCGGTGACAAGGGCGAGGAGGACGCCGAAGGCAATCTGCGCCTGACCGGGCGTCTGAAGGAAATCTTCAAAACCAGCAAAGGCAAATACGTTGCCCCGGCACCGATTGAAAATCGCCTGGCGGTGCATGCGCGGATTGAACAAGTGTGCGTGGTTGGCGATGGGCTGAGCGCACCACTGGGGTTGTGCGTGTTGTCGGCGGTCGGTCAGCAGGACGCGAAGGGATCGGCCCGGGCGGGTTTGCATTCGAGTCTGGAAAAACTGCTGGAGGAGGTCAACGGCGTTCTCGACAGGCATGAGCGCTTGCGCCGGTTGGTAGTGGTCAAGGACAGTTGGGCGGTGGAAAACGGCTTCCTGACACCGACCCTGAAGATCAAGCGCAACATGATCGAAGCGGCTTACGGTGCTCGGTTTGCAGAATGGAGCGAGCGCAGCGAGGCGGTGCTGTGGCAGGATTGAGCCACGAACAACTCCAACAAAGGAACGTAACGATGAGTCTGTGGCGCACCACTCCCAACGTCGAGCAGTTGAATGCAATCCAGAAAAACACCATCGGAGAAGTGCTGGATATTCGCTTCGAAGCGTTCGATGACGAATCCCTGACCGCAAGCATGGTCATCGACCATCGCACGCACCAGCCCTATGGTTTGTTGCACGGCGGCGCCTCCGTGGTGCTGGCCGAAACTGTTGGCTCGATGGCCAGTTACCTGTGCATCGACGCCAGCAAGTTTTATTGCGTGGGCCTGGAAATCAACGCCAATCATTTGCGCGGCCTGCGCAGTGGGCGAGTGACGGCGGTGGCCAAGGCGATTCACATCGGGCGCACGACCCATGTCTGGGATATCCGTTTGAGCAGCGACGAGGGCAAGGCCAGTTGTGTGTCGCGGTTGACCATGGCGGTGGTGCCGGTGGGGGCGAACCCTCCCGCGCGTTGACCCGCGTGTGTTCATAAAGGGGAAGGCGCTCGTCACCTCAACTGTGATTGTGAATCGCGTCGAGTTGTTTCGCTGACGTAGGAAAGAACGGTGATCGATGGGGCGGGCCCCGACACATTCTCTCGGGCGATGCCTGCCCCCGTGTTTCCTTTTTCTACGTCGTAGCTTGTCTGACCAAGTTCTGCACTGAGCCCCGGTGTGGCAATGGTCATAAAAGTAGATCGAAAATCGCCGATGGCGGTGAAAACTGCCCGCGTGACTGCGGCTTTTGACTCGGTGGGCAGGTCGGCGTAACCAGGAATAAATGCTATCGCCTGATTGGCCAGTTGTGCGAGTGAGGCGAAGAAGTGCCGACTGCTGACACCAACGACACCCTTGGCCGAATCGAACGATGGCTCGCCTCCTTTTGCCGGTAGGGTGGGCGTACCGCGTAAGCCCCTCACGAAGGAAGCTCCGGCAGCCCCACCTGCCGTTGCCAGCGAGCCGCCGAAGATAAATTGCAGCGCTATACCGGCAGGAGAACTGCCAAATACTAACGCGCTCCCATATCCCACTAGTGTGCCAGCAACACCTGCGACACCCACACTGGCTATCGTTGTTGCTGCGTCTGCACGCCCAACAGAAGGATTGCTCGGACCAATATGTGAAAAATGTTGCGCCGTGAGTTCGCGAAAACCCGCCCCAAACAGGCCGCCGATCTGCTGGGCCGCTGCGGTATTGCCTACCGGATTGAAATGACCAATCAGAGAGGGGGCAGCCCCGAGTGCCGCACCCAGCGCTATGCCTCCAGCTTTTGCGATCGTTGGGCCCCAGCTCGATGGATCCTCAACGGAAAATCGAGACTGGGCCCAGTTGGCAGAACCATACCCGCTGAGGGCACCGCTTGCTGCTCCTGCCAAGGATCCGCCGATTGTCACCGCTAAACCGGCAGGTCCTACCGCAGCTGCCATCGAATGTTGCACCGCAGAGGCAAGCAATGCGCTGGGCTCTTCGCGAGCGAGTGTCGCTCCTGCGGCCCTCAACGCATCGAAGCCAGCCAGACCTTGAACATCGACGAACCTGATCGGGTTGCCGTGGACCATGGCGAACAGATTCAGTCCATCGGCAATACCACCCGGGTCCGCATTCAGCCACCGCTGACACCACGGCATGTAATAGCGAAAGCCGTAGTAATACAGCCCCGTTGCGTCCCGTTCCTGCCCCGAATAGCGAATCGTTTTATAACTCGCTTCGACCTTGTTCCGCCCGGCCCACCAGCAGGTTCCGCCGTAAGGATAGTAGCTTTCCCATGTGATCAGTTTGGCGGATTCATCCAGTTCAACCGAGCTGGACTGCAAGTGATCGGTGAAGCTGTAGCGATACTGATCCTGAGGAATGTCTGACGCTGGCTTCTGCTCCCAATGCAGTACTTGAACCGTACTGCGCCCGGCCTCTACGGTGATGACATGGAGAACTTCTTCAGCGGAGGTGCGAATTTCCACACCCGGCAAGTAGCGTGTTTCGTGGGCGCGGGTCAAGGTGCCGGTGTAAGCCTGGCGGATTTTTCGTCGACGCTGGCCGCTGCCGTCGTACACATAAAACTCGATATCGTCAGGCTCATCCTCACGCACCACCTGATCCACCTGGCGCAACCGATTGCCAAGATCCCAAAGCAGAGCCTGTCCTGGTTGAAGGGTGTTGCGGTTACCGTTCAGGTCATAACCGGCGGCAATCTCGTTCTCGTCGGGCAGATCGCCATTGGTCTTTTCGGGCAGGCTGCGATTGCTGAAACCGGCAATGGCTGTGCGTTCGGTGCGGTTTGCACTGTCCGCCTGGTGCTGCATGATTTTCAGATTGCCGGCCTCATCGTAGCGATAGAGGCGGGTGTAATTTTCCATTTGTCCGGGGTCGGGGGCGGACTGGAACTCTGGCAATTGCGGCCCGCCCGGTACCTTGCGAAGCTGCCGGCCGCTGGCTTCTATCAGTCGGTGGAGGCTGTCATACCGGTAGCAATTGGTCGGCTCTATTCGCTGGTTGCGGTAGTAATGAGTCGGGTCGACAGCATCGGTCAGGCAAGTGATATTGCCCACTGGATCGTATTCGTAAGTCAGATATTGCAGCGCCGGCTGTCCCGGCACGTAAGTCTTCAGATGCTCAAGCCGCCCATCTTCAGGGCGAAACGTCGCACACGAAATAACGCCGTTCCCTGCACGTTGTCGTCCGACTTGGCCGGAGGCGTTGTACTGGATTTCACTGACCAGCGTCTTTTCTTCGGTTTGCCCGGTCAGTGTCAGGCGAACTTCCTGCAGCTCCCCGGCACAGGTCTGAATGAACGCTTGAACATTACCTTTTGCGTCGATCTGCCGGATGGGCTCGCCCGCGGCGTTGCAGTGGATTCGGGTGATTGCGGGTTCATCTTCCAGAAAACCATCGCGCTCGATTTCGGCTTCGGGCCAGTCCACTGACCATGACGGGTCTTCGACAAACGTACGGCTGTGTTCCAACGGCGTGCCGGCGAGGCCGAATTCAGTGAAATGTTGCGTTCCAGCGGTATCGTCGTGACGGATCAACTGGCCGCGCCGGTTATGCGCGTCATCGGCGCTGGCATCCGCGTAGGAAAACCGCGCGACACAGTGTTCCGGTTCACCCTGGGCGCGCTCGAATACAGCGATCGGACGTCGTTGCCGGTTATAGTCCACGCGGCCCTGGCTGCGTTTCTGATCCCAATGCTCAACATTTTGCCCGTCTTCGCCAAGCAACCCGAGGCGCCAACCGGAGTCACTGTTTTCGGACAGCAATACGACGCCCGACAGACTGAGCACGTTTAGTTGATTGGCTGCCGTCTGGCCATCTTGATGTAAAAGGAACAGGCGCGGATCGCGGTTGAGCACCGTACGCCCGGCGACGTCATGCACCTGCTGGGTGATGTGGCTTTCGGGCGTTGATACGCTGTCGCCACGGTGATACGCCACGCTACGCACGTCCAACCCGCGAGGATCGAACGCTTTGATTGCGGGGGTGTTGGCGTGGGTTGTGACCATTGTGCCGGTACCTTCGCGCGTGACAGAACTCTTATCCGCGTGATGAGGATTGACTGTCAACTGTCAGAAATAACAGGTAGCGCCTGAGCGGGGCGTTATAGCAACGGCAGGTCTGTCATCATTCCTGGCCGTTACGGTCATTGCTGTAGGACGCCGTCTTACGGACAATCAACCTCTGTTCTCGCTCATGGATAAGCCGGTATGTCGCAACAGATATTTTTCGCCCACGCTAATGGCTTTCCTTCGGGGACCTACGGCAAGTTGTTCGCGGCGCTGGCGCCCGAGTATCAGGTGACGCATCTGGAGCAGCACGCCCACGACCCGCGTTTTCCGGCGGACGACAACTGGAACAATCTGGTGGATGAGTTGATTCATCACCTCAAGCAGCAACCGGAACCGGTCTGGGGCGTCGGTCATTCCTTTGGCGGCGTGCTGCACCTGCACGCCGCCTTGCGTTGCCCTGAGCTGTATCGCGGCGTGGTAATGCTCGATTCGCCGGTGCTGACCCGCACCGATCAATGGGTGATCCGGGCCGCCAAGCGCTTCGGTTTCATCGATCGGCTGACCCCCGCCGGCCGTACGCTGGGACGACGGGAAGAGTTTGCCGATCTGGACTCGGCCCGCCTGTATTTCGCCGGTAAAACCCTGTTTCGTGGCTTCGATCCGGAATGCTTCGAGGCCTATCTTCAACATGGTTTGCACAATGTCGGCGGCAAGTTGCGCCTGCGTTTCGATCCGGCCACTGAAATCAGCATCTACCGTGGTGTGCCCCACACCAGCCCCGGTCGTGCACGGCAGTTGAAAGTGCCGCTGGCGGTGGTTCGCGGGCACAAGAGCCGCGTGGTTATGCGCCATCACGCCCGTTCCGTCGGGCGCATGCCCTTGGGTGAGTCCTTGACTATGCCTGGCGGCCATATGTTTCCACTCGAACGTCCACAAGACACGGCCACGCTGCTGAAGAATCTGTTCAGTCGCTGGGACGGTCGCTGCCAACAGGATTGCGCATGAACAGCGTCGTCGAAGAAGTTCGCCTGAGCCTGCCGCATATCGAGTTGGCGGCGCACTTGTTCGGGCCCGAGGACGGCTTGCCGGTGATCGCCTTGCACGGCTGGCTGGACAACGCCAACAGCTTTGCCCGGCTGGCGCCGAAGCTCAAGGGGTTGCGCATCATCGCGCTGGACATGGCCGGGCATGGTCACTCGGGGCATCGGCCGAATGGCGCCGGTTACGCGCTGTGGGACTACGCCCACGATGTGCTGCAAGTGGCCGAGCAGTTGGGGTGGAAACGTTTTGCACTGCTGGGGCATTCCCTGGGAGCGATCGTCTCGCTGGTGCTGGCCGGGTCGTTGCCGGAGCGGGTGACTCATCTGGCCTTGATCGACGGCATCATTCCTCCTACAGACAAAGGCGAAAATGCTGCCGAGCGCATGGGCATGGCCCTGCAAGCGCAGCTGGATCTGCGGGAAAAACGCAAACCGGTCTACAACACCCTCGATCGCGCCATCGAAGCACGAATGAAAGGCTTGGTGGCGGTCAGTCGCGAAGCCGCCGAACTGCTGGCCCAGCGCGGCTTGATGCCGGTGCCGGGCGGCTATACCTGGCGCACCGACAACCGCCTGACCCTTCCATCACCGCTACGTCTGACCACTGAACAGGCGATGGCCTTCGTCCAGCGTGTCTGTTGTCCTGCACACCTGGTGGTCGCGGCTGACGGCATGCTCGCCAAACATCCCGAGTTGCTGGAACGTCTACCCTTTAGCCGTGAACAGTTGCCAGGCGGCCATCATTTGCACCTGAATGACGAACCCGGTGCCGACCTTGTCGCAGACTGTTTCAATCGGTTCTTCGCCGTTCCTTGACTTGCGCCCGGCAACTGTCGAGGCTGGGCGGGTTGAAATGGGAGACAACCATGATAGATCTGTACACCGCAGCGACTCCGAATGGCCACAAGGTCTCTATCGTGCTCGAGGAACTCGGCTTGCCCTATACGGTGCACGCCTTGAGTTTCGACAAAAAGGAACAGAAGTCCCCGGACTTCCTCAAGATCAATCCCAATGGGCGGATTCCGGCGATTGTCGACCGTGCCAATGGCGATTTCGCCGTGTTCGAGTCCGGCGCGATCCTGATTTACCTCGCCGAGATGACCGGCAAACTGCTGCCCCAGGACCCCAAGGGGCGCTCGGTGGTGTTGCAGTGGCTGATGTTCCAGATGGGCGGAATCGGACCGATGCAGGGCCAGGCCAACGTGTTTTTCCGCTATTTCCCGGAAAAACTCCAAGGCGCCATCGACCGTTATCAACACGAAACCCGGCGCTTGTATGAAGTGCTCGACACGCGTCTGCAAGCCGTAGAGTTTCTGGGGGGCGAGTACAGCATTGCCGACATTGCCACTTTTCCGTGGGTCCGTGGCCATGAATGGTCCGGTGTCGCGGTGGATGGCTTGTCAGCCCTGCAGCGCTGGATGGCGACCATGGAGGCGCGCCCTGCGGTACAACGCGGTTCACTGGTGCCCGAGCGCATCGATGACGACAGTGTCATCAAGGGCGCCCAGGCCATGCTGATTCGATGAGTCTATCCATGCGTTCACTCACTCTGCTGGCGCTGTGTTGTTTCAGTCCTCTTTTATTTGCAGCTGATATCCCTGGCAGTCAGGACCTGCCGATCGTGCCGCGTATGGCCGATGCGCAGATCGTCGACTATCGCCCGGCTGTCGAGCTTGAGCGGATCTACCCGCTGGGTTCGATCCGCAAGATCAGTGGTCAGTTGCGCTTTGATGGCCAAGTCACCGCCCGGGGTCAAACCACCTCGGTGACCTACGAATTGCCACCGGAGCATTCCTCTACCGATGCCTTCACCAACGCTCGCGAAGCCTTGCAAAAGCAGGGCGCCGAGTTGTTGTTCTGGTGCCAGGCCCGGGATTGTGGCGAAAGCAGCCTGTGGGCCAATGAAGTCTTCGGCAACGCCAAGCTGTATGGCGCCGATAATCAGCAGGCTTATTTGCTGCTACGTTTGGCGGCCCCTCAAGACAACACGCTGGTGGCGCTTTACAGCATCACGCGTGGCAATCGCAGGGCTTATCTGCACGTCGAACAGTTCGATGCTGCTGCACCATTGGGCGATTTGCTGCCAACTTCCGCGACCTTGCTGCGGCAGCTCAAGAGCACCGGTGAACTTGATTTCCCCAAACTCGACGGCGACCCAGACGACACCTGGCTGCGATTGATTTCCCGAGGCCTGAACCTGGACACCACATTGCGCGTCAATGTTTCGGGGCCCAATGCCGAAGCCTGGCGCCAGGCGCTGATCGGCCAGGGTGTACGGTCGGCACGGATGGAAACCGGCAACGTCGAAGGCTCTGGCCTGCACTTCGAACTGTTGCGATAAGCTTCATTGGGCGAACGTGTTCCGCACGTTCGCCTACTCTTCGTTGACTGACTTTTCGAGACTTTACATGCCCAATAACGATCGGCTGTTGGTGCAGATTCTGCTCCTGGTGCTGTTTGGCGCGAGCTTCTGGGTAATGGCGCCGTTCTGGTCGGCGCTGTTCTGGGGCGCGGTGCTGGCGTTTGCCAGTTGGCCGCTGATGCGTTTGTTGACCCGTTGGCTCAATGGCCGTGAATCCCTGGCGGCGCTGTTACTGACGTTGGGCTGGATGTTGCTGGTGGCAGCACCGTTGGTGTGGCTGGGTTTCAACCTGGCGGATCATGTACGCGATGCCACGGTGTTCATCAAGGATGTACAAGTCGACGGTCTGCCTGAAGCACCGACCTGGCTGGGCAGTATTCCCTTGGTCGGCGAGCGGTTGGTGGGTATCTGGAACAGCATCGATCAGCAAGGCGCAGCGATGATGCTGGCGATCAAGCCTTATCTGGGGCAGGTCGGTAACTGGTTGCTGGCGCGCAGTGCGCAAATTGGTGGCGGGATTCTCGAACTGACGCTGAGTATTGTCTTTGTGTTCTTTTTCTACCGGGACGGTCCGCGGTTGGCTGTGTTTGTCCATGGGTTGCTGGAACGGCTGATTGGCGACCGCGCCGGGTATTACATCGACTTGGTGGCGGGCACAGTGCAGCGGGTGGTCAATGGGGTGATCGGTACGGCGGCGGCACAGGCAGTGCTGGCGTTGATCGGCTTCCTGATTGCCGGCGTGCCTGGGGCGCTGGTGCTGGGGATTGTGACGTTTTTGCTGAGTCTGATTCCGATGGGGCCGCCGTTGGTGTGGATTCCGGCCACGGCGTGGTTGGCCTGGAAGGGCGAGTATGGGATGGCGGTATTCCTCGGGATCTGGGGTACGTTCATCATCAGCGGAGTCGACAACGTACTTAAGCCGTACCTGATCAGTCGGGGCGGTAATTTACCGTTGGTGATTGTGCTGCTCGGGGTGTTTGGCGGGTTGATTGCGTTTGGGTTTATCGGTCTGTTCATCGGCCCGACATTGTTGGCCGTGGCTTACAGCTTGCTGACCGATTGGAGCAAGAGTCAGGCTCGGGTCGAGGATCGCCGGCCCTGAGGCGCTGGCACGAACACCTTGAAGAGATTCTGTGTTGCAGGGCAACCCTGCAACTTCAGGCCGGGTGGTATTCGCTCTGATTTTTCATCAGGGCAAATGCCACCCGGCAGAGTTTCCCGGTTAAAGGCGCATCGATAACGTATGGCGAATCGCTGTCGCAAAGGGTAGTTGGGCGGTTACTAGTATTTCTTCCTCAAGAAATTGCTGAAAGTCTTCGATGTCCGGATTCTCCAGAAACAGTTGTTGGAGTGCTTCCGCTGTATCCAGGCAGCGACGCACAGCTTCTCGCCTCATTTCACGAAGCGCACCGTTCTCAGCATCCAGATTGAAGATGCGCAAGGTTTCGAATGCTCTATGGCGCAACGGGGCATCGATATCTGCACGTGGTGCAATTGTGCCGTCGCTGACGAAAATGAAATAGTCGTCAGGATTGTCTTCATCGGGTTTTATCAGGACGGTGTGATCATAGGGACGACACCGGTCTTTGAAATTCCCACACGATTCTTCCCGTTTACATGAGCCGAACAAATTGCTCCAATCGAAAGTACCCTGGCGGTATCGTTCTCTTTGTCGAAAGTGTTCGATGTGCGCATTGGTGTGTTTGCTGATATCGGCTTCGCAGTAGGCGCAACGAGTATCTTGCATGGCTCGCAGATGCTCCCAGATCTTCGCACGCTCCGGCAGCGTCGGCGAGTCCAGCGACCATCTGTGCAATCCATGTCTGTAGCGGGTAAGACAGCGTGGTCCTTCACCCCGAACGAGCTTGCGCATGTACCCGATTCCCTCTTCTTACTTATTTGCCAGCTGTTTGCGTTTGAACGTTTCCAGTCTGATCAGCCGCTGGCAGTCAAGCATGTTGGGATGTTGAGTGCCGAAATGTTCATCCAGGTACTCACGGAGGGCCAGGCCCTCTGCTGACTCATGAAGGTCCTGCTGGACAAGCGCCATGTACTCGCTCAGTTTTTGAGCAGGCTCATTGTTCGGTGTCGGATCGATATCCATGACGTAGGCGAGCACCTGCGAACTGGCTACGCCCTGAGTCTGTTGATCTACATTGCTCACGGTGACCCTACGCCCTTTATCGTCGGCCACGGTTTGTAGAACTCGGATACAGCGTGCTGGCACTGAAGTAATTACCTGCGGGCTGTGTGTCGTCACAATGAATTGGATACACGGGAAAGCCCCGAGCAGATCAGGTATGACGGTTTGCTGCCACGAGGGATGAAGGTGCATGTCTACCTCGTCAATCAACACTACCCCAGTACTTTCACGGGGGGCGAGGATACCCAAGTGAGGATTGAGTTTGACGCAGCGGTAGGCAATGTCGGCAGCCAGGGCGACAATATTGCGAATCCCGTCGCTGAGTTGGCTGACCTTCAGAACTCCGTGAACTGGATGCTCTAGCACCAGATCGGCGAACTCACTGCTATAGGCCAGATCTCGCCATCCTGTTTGAGTTGCCAGGACAGCATTCACTGCGTTCTGCACCGCTAGAACCGGATGGGCGAACTCGTCCTTCACGTCAATGCTGAGCTTTCCACGCTCAATATTACGAATTTGTTCTTCACGATAGCTGCGGAAAATTCGTGTGTACCATTTGGCAAAGTGTTTATAGCTGGAGGCCGGGTCAAGGCAATCGCGATAGCCATAGGTCCTCGAAAACTCAGCGTTTTCGGCTTTTTCAAAAGCTGCCGTCAGTTTTTTCTGACTCCAGAGCCGTCCGGTGCCGTAGTAAGCCAGAACAGGTAAGTCGAACGGTTTCAGTTGCCCGGAAACCGCTCTGTCAAAGATCTGTACTTCAAGTACTTCGGCTGTGGCTTCTAGCCTGGTGGCGTCGGCATCCCCCCGGGTTTGTGTACCTTTTCGGATGCTTTCCCGGCGACGTGACCACTGCCATTCTTTTTCCAGAAATAAAGCATGGGCAGTCAGGCGAGAGGGGAGAGAAGGTTCCATCTGATGCGCTTTGACGGGGCGCAAAAAAACATCGTCTGGGTGTATGCCAGTGATGTCATTAGTGGTGCTACCGAGGTCAAACCCACGGAGGTAGGGCCACAATGCAACTTTGATGGCATCCAGCAAGCTGGTCTTGCCTTGGCCGTTTCGGGCAACCAACAAAGTCAGTTGCTCATCGATCTCGAGAGTGAGTGTGGGGAAGCAGCGATAGTTTTCCAGCTCCAGCCTGATCAGTTTCACAGACTTTCCTCCATGTAGACCGATGCCAGGCTGCGGCAGAGGTGATGTTTCCGGGGAACATATATGGCGCGGATTCTACTGTGAATGAAAACAGGTGAACACCATGGACATAGGGCGTTGCAAAACTACATCGGCTCCGGCGGCCCAATCAGTCTTCCCATCACCCCAAACAACCCCAGCTCCCTAATCGCTTCCAGTTCCCCCTGCGTCTCCACCATCTCGGCAATCAACGGCAAATCAATGCTGTTGGTCGCCCGGAAAATCGCCTCGATGAACAGGCGTTTGTCAGTCTGTTCATCGATGCCCCGAATGTAGGCTCCGTCGATTTTCAGGTAAGCCAGCCCCAACTGCGTCAGGTTACCGATCTGGCTGAAGCTGCCTCCGAAGTGCTGCAGCCCGATGCGATAACCGGTGTTGAGCAGGCTGTGACTCAGGCGTTGCAGTTCTTCGGGGGGCGGCAGTTGGCGCTCGTCGATTTCCAGGGTCAGCAGTGGCGCGAGTTCCGGCAGTGATTCCAGCAGATCGAGAATTTGTTGCAGCTGTGCTTGATCACGCAGGGTGCTGCCGGAGAGGCTCAACGCGAGTGGCCAACGGTTGGCGGCCAGATATTCGAGAGTGGTTTCGAGCATCACCAGATCGAATCGTGCCGACCAGCCAAGACGCTCGATCCATGGCAGGAAATGCCCGGCGGTAATCGCCTCGCCTTGCGGGTCGAGCAGGCGCGCGAGGACTTTATGATGCAACACCTGGCTGGTATCGGCGCACTGCACCACCGGTTGAAAATACAGCTGCATCTTGCCCTCGGTCAGCGCGTCGTCGATCCAGCTGCGCCAATCGTATTGGGACTGGTTCGGCGCGGTATCGGAATGGGTCATGTGTATCCACGGCCGCTCGGGGTGTTGCCGGGCCTGGGTCAGCGCTTGATCGAGGCGCAGCAGCACGTCGTTTGCCGGTTCGCCGGGGTGATAGGCGACCACGCCCAGATGTGCCACGGGCATGCAGTCGCTGGCGCCGGTCAGGCGCAGGTTTTCCAGGGTGGCGCTGATTTCGGAAGCCAGGCGTGCGGCATCCTTGCTGTCCAGACCCGGGGTCAGCAAGCTGAATTCGCCACCGCGATTGCGCGCCGCGAGCCAGGTTCGACGTTCGGGTAGCTGCGTCAGGCGTTTGAGCAATTCGCCGACGGCGCCAATCAGGGTATCGGTGCGCTGGCCGCCCAGACGTTGGTTGAGGCCGATCAGGTCATTGATCCGCAGCATGAGCAAATGGCCGTCGCGGCTTTGCTCGGAAACCAGTAATTGGTCGGCCAGTTGTTCATCCAGCAAGCGCCGGTTGGCCAGGCCCGTGAGGTTGTCCTGATAAGATTCGGAGCGCAGTTTTTCGCTGCGCGCGGCCTCTTCGGCGAACAACGCCTTGAGCTTCTCGACCATTTGGTTCATGGCCAGCACCACGCGTTTGAGTTCCGGTGTGCGCGGTAGTTTCGGCAAACTGCGGAACTCGCGTTTGCTGATGGCTTCAGCCTGTTTGACCATGTTGTCGAGCGGGCGCAATTGCCGGCGCAACAGCCAGCCACCAAACACAGCGCTGAGCAGTCCGCAAATCAACAACCAGACCAGGCTGCCGAGGGTACTGTCCCAGAGTTTGGCCAAGGCGAATTGCGGATTGCTCAGTACTTCGACCCGAGCCGCTTGCTCCCAGCCACGCATGATCAGAGCATCGCCACCCTGTGGGCGCAGGTTAACCAGACTGATGAACCAGCCGGGAACACCCTCGATCTGCGCCGGTGCGCTGCGTTCCACCAACACTCGTTCATCCACAATATTGACGACCCGGATGCTGCTGAAATAACCACTGTCGAAAATCGAGCTGACCATCAACTCGATCATCGCCGGGTCATCGACCTGAGCAGTCAATGACAAGCCCAGCGCCGTGGCGGCGTCCTGGGCGTGGGAGCGCAACTGGCTGAGCATCTGTTCGCGAGAACTTTCCAGGCTGAAAAAAAAACTGCCGCCGAAGGCCACCAGCAAGAACAGGCAAATGGCGAGAAACAACTGTTTGCGCAATGACATAAAACGCTCCTTGCAGTAGCGGCTAGCCTTCGCCCACGGCGAACCCTTCAAATTGCATCTTTTTCAACACGTCTTGCCAGCGCGACAGTTTTTTCGAGTCGCTGCTGCGTTTGCCACCATTGGCTCCCGGCAAGTACAGGCCTTCGGCGTTAAAGGCGTACACCGGCAACAGGTCTTTGCGTTGGGAAGCGGGGCGGATCTCGCCGATCAGATTGTCCAGCACCAGCGGATCGGCCATGGGGCTGCTGTAGAAGGTCAACACCATGTGCGCCTGGTTCTGGGTCAGGGCCTTGACGTAGGTGATGCGCAGTTTCTCGCTGGGAATGCCGAGGTGACGCAGGCTGAAATATTTCGCCAGGGCGTAGTCCTCGCAGTCGGCGGCGCCCTTGATCAAGGATTCGACGGGCGTGGCCCAGTAATCGGTCTGACGCCAGATACGCGTGTCGTCCTGAAAGCTCAGTTGTTGATTGAAGAAGCGATTGACCGCGTTCAGTTGTTCACGCTCAGGCTGGTTGTGTTCGCTTTGCAGCATTTGACTCCAGGCCTCGATCCGCCCTCGGGCCAGGCCAAGGGGGCCGTAGCGTTTTTCGGCCGTTTGCAGAATCTGCGCGAAGTCCCAGTCGGCCCATACGCTGCCCAACCCTGCCAGCAGAAAACTCGTGAGCAACAGCCATCCGCCGAACCGAAGTCGGAGCGTTGACCATCCTGGGCTACGCGGACTGCGGGACATGTCGGGCTGCTCGGGTGCAGATGTCTGAAGTCTAGGCGGTGTTTTCAGCGAGGAAGGGCAGGTCGTCGGACGAATGGACGTCGGCGGGTTGCTTTCTGTGGCGAGGGAGCTTGCTCCCGCTCGGCTGCGCAGCAGTCGTAAAACCAGTCAGTGCGGTGAGTCAGGAAAAGTTGGGTGGCTGGTTTTGGGGTCGCTTCGCAACCCAGCGGGAGCAAGCTCCCTCGCCACAAAAGCCCCCGGGCCACAGATGGGATCAGGGTTTATGCAGGGTTTTCTGCTTGAGGATATAAACCGTCACCAGCACTGCACTGGTCAGCATGAACCCGCGCGCCCACGGCAGGGGCACCAGATAGCAGGAAAGCAGGATGCTCGCCCACATCAAACCTATGGCGTAGACCTTGCCCTTGAGCGGAATGCCATTGCCGCTCAGGTAGTCGCGAACCCACGGCCCAAGCCGTGGATGTTCAACCAGCCACCGATAGAAACGCGGCGAACTGCGGGCGAAACAGGCGGCCGCCAGCAACAGGAACGGTGTGGTGGGCAGCACCGGCAGGAAAATCCCGATCACCCCCAGCGCTACGCTCAGCCAGCCGATGGCCAGCAGCACGTAGCGCAACATCAGGGGGCGGTTGCCTATGGGGTTGTCCATAGGCAAAACCTTAGTGGTGACGTGGCTTGAGAATCGCCGGTTTTTCGTCTGGCGCCTGGCACAGCAGGTACAGCGCGGTCAGGGCTTCCGGGATCTGCACGATCATGTCGTCCATCAGGTTGGCGTCTTTGGCGATGTCTTCGAACTCAGGCTGTTCGTCGAACAGACCCGAACCGACCATGATCGGCAGCAGCATTTCGCTGACTTCGTCTTCGGCGGTTTCGAACCAGGCGGCTTCGCGCAGGAATACGCCTTCCATGAAACCGATGCACCAGCCGCGCAGGTCGGAGTCGTCCGGCTCTTCGCCCAGGTCCAGGTCGCACGGCAGCTCGAACTCTTCGTCGGACGCCAGTTGGCGGGCGATGTGCGCCTTGAGCAGCAGCAGGGTGGATTCGATCGCTTCACGCTCGGTGTCGTCGGCGTAATGCGGCTCTTCGGCGAAGAGTGCGTCGATCCATTCACGGTCGGGAACGCTCTCGGAACAGATCGACAGCGCGGTGAGGTAGCCGTGGGCGGCCACGTAGTCCAGCGCCTCGTCATGCAGCTCGTCGGCGTCGAGGAAGACTTGCAGGCGGGTTAGTTGCTCAGCGAAGGACATTAAAGGGCTACCTTGGGGAATATACGATGCGGGAATTCTAGGCCTTCTTGAGCGCTCAGGCCAGCCGCGCGGCATTTTTGCAGCCTTGCGGGGGGATTCTGTGGTTGTCGATACCGCCAGTCTGGCCCAATCCCTATGGGAGCGGGCTTGCCCGCGATGAGGCCGGTACTTCCAATACATTTTTCGCCTGACACGCCGCCATCGCGGGCAAGCCCGCTCCCACAGGTATTGCGTTGCGTTCCTCTTCTCAGCGGCGCCCTTTGCCGGACAGGCGTCGGGTATACTCGCGCGTTTTGTGATGCCCTGCTGGCGTCACGGCTGAAATGTGCAGCGTCATGCAATGCGCACTTACGATTTGTCGGTGCAGCTTTCATGATTCTGAACCAGCCTTGCAGGGATGTTTCGGTGATTTTTGGAGTTTTTATGCTCGAACAGGCTCAACGCGTTCTCAAGGACATCTTCGGCTACGACAGTTTCCGTGGCCGTCAGGGTGCAATCATTGAGCGCGTGGCCAGTGGCGGCGACGCCTTGGTGCTGATGCCTACCGGTGGCGGCAAATCCTTGTGCTTCCAGGTGCCGGCACTGCTGCGCGAAGGCCTGGCGGTTGTGGTATCGCCGCTGATCGCGCTGATGGACGATCAGGTCGCCACCCTCGAAGAGCTGGGCGTCGCTGCGGCGGCGTTGAACTCCACGCTGAGCGCTGAGCAACAGCGTGATCTGGCGGCGCGGATCAAGCGCGGCGAGGTGAAAATGCTCTACCTGGCGCCCGAGCGCCTGGTTCAGCCGCGCATGCTGGCGTTCTTGCAAAGCCTTGAAATCGCCCTGTTCGCCATCGACGAAGCGCATTGCGTGTCCCAATGGGGGCACGACTTCCGTCGGGAATACCTGCAACTGGGCCAGTTGGCGGAATTGTTCCCCAACGTCCCGCGTATTGCCCTGACCGCGACGGCCGACAAGCGCACCCGAGAAGAAATCGTCGATCGTCTGCATCTGCAGGATGCCGAGCGCTTCCTCTCGAGTTTCGACCGCCCCAATATTTTCTATCGAATCGTACCCAAGGAACAGCCGCGCAAGCAGTTGCTGGCGTTCCTCGCCGAGCGGCGCAGCGATGCCGGTATCGTTTACTGCCTGTCGCGCAAAAAGGTTGATGAAGTAGCGGTGTTCCTCAGCGAGCAAGGTTTCCCGGCGCTGCCGTACCACGCCGGTCTGCCCAACGACACGCGGGCCCATCACCAGAAGCGCTTCCTCAACGAGGAAGGCCTGATCATGGTCGCCACCGTGGCGTTTGGCATGGGCATCGACAAGCCTAACGTACGTTTTGTCGCGCACCTCGATTTGCCGAAGTCCCTTGAGGCCTACTACCAGGAAACCGGTCGCGGCGGGCGTGATGGCCTGCCGGCGGATGCCTGGATGGCGTACGGCCTGCAAGACGTGGTGATGCTCAAGCAGATGCTGCAAAACTCCGAAGGCGACGAGCGCCACAAGCGTCTGGAGCAGCACAAGCTCGACGCCATGCTCTCGCTCTGCGAAGAAACCCGCTGCCGCCGCCAGACCCTGCTCGCGTACTTCGACGAAGACATGCCCGAGCCCTGCGGCCACTGCGACAACTGCGTCGACGGCGTGCAGACCTGGGACGCCACCGAGCCGGCCCGTCAGGCGCTGTCGGCGATCTACCGCACCGGACAGCGTTATGGCGTCGGTCATCTGGTCGACGTGCTGCTGGGCAAGGACAACGAAAAGGTCCGCAGCTTCGGTCATCAGCATTTGTCGGTATTCGGTGTAGGCAAAGCGATGGGGGAGAGCGAATGGCGCTCCTTGTTCCGACAGCTGGTTGCCCGTGGTCTGGCGGACATCGACCTCGAAGGCTACGGCGGCCTGCGCCTGAGCGATACCTGCCGGCCGCTGCTCAAGGGCGAAGTGACCCTGGAACTACGCCGCGACCTCAAGCCGCAAACCACCGCCAAAAGCAGCAAGAGCCAGGCCAGCCAACTGGTTCGCGGCGAAGAACGCGAACAGTGGGAAGCCTTGCGTGCCTTGCGTCGCAAACTGGCCGAAGAGCATGGCGTGCCGCCGTACGTCATCTTCCCCGACTCGACGCTGCTGGAAATGCTCCGCAGCCAGCCGACCTCGCTGGCAGAAATGGCCACGGTCAGCGGCGTTGGTGCGCGCAAACTGGAGCGTTACGGCGAGGCCTTCCTCGAAGTGCTCGGCGGTCAGGTCGAGGCGCCGAAAGTGGTGGCCGATGTGCGCCACGAGCTGATCACACTGGCTCGGGCCGGCATGACACCGTTGCAGATCGCCGGTCAGCTGCAATGCTCGGAAAAGAACGTCTACGCGATGCTCGCCGAGGCGCTCGGCAAGCAGCAGTTGTCGCTGGAACAGGCGCTGGACTTGCCCGAAGAGTTGATGGGCGAAGTTCAGGACGCCTTCCTCGACGGCGAAGGTGAACTGCCGCCCGTGTCGGAGATTGCCGCGCTGTTCGCGGGGAGAGTTCCGGAAGGTGTTTTGTATTGCGTTCGTGCCGCCCTGCAGTCGGAATTCGAAGTCTGAATGACCTGCGGCACAGATGTAACGATTCAGTACAGAGCAAGCCTTGCCTATAGCCAAAGGTCATGCTTAGCTGACTAATAATTAGTTTTTCTCTATTTTCAGTCTAACCATGAGTGTTTTATGCCGTTAACCGATCAACACCGCTTTGGCATGCAACTGGCCCAGATGTCTCGTGGGTGGCGTGCCGAACTGGACCGCCGACTGGCTGGCCTGGGTCTGTCCCAGGCGCGCTGGCTGGTGCTGCTTCACTTGGCGCGTTTCGAGAATGCCCCCACCCAACGCGAACTGGCGCAAAGCGTCGGCGTCGAAGGCCCCACCCTGGCTCGATTGCTCGACAGCCTGGAAAGTCAGGGTCTGGTGCAGCGCCAATCCGTGCTGGAAGACCGCCGCGCGAAAAAAATCGTCCTCTGTGCCCCGGCCCGGCCCTTGATCGAACAAATTGAAACCATTGCCACTCAGTTGCGCCACGAACTGTTCGAAGGCGTCGATGAGGCGGATTTGAAGGTCTGCATGCGAGTCCACGGGCACATCCTGGCCAACCTGGAAAAATCTTGAGGCACAACCACGCGCCGGACTTTTGAGATACCCCGTTGGGCAGACTATAAAGAACTACTAGGCAATATCGTGTTCGTACCGGATGTGCGAATACGTACAGGTTGGTTCTGGTTATCTAAGGGATGCTCATGCTCGAGAGTTGGCACGTTATTTTGCGGTGTTGCACCAGACTGCTGCTGGTCGGTGGTGCCGTCACTTACTCGGCATTGGCCCCTGCGCTGGGGTTGGGCGAGATCACCCAGCATTCGGCGTTGAATCAGCCGTTCAATGCCGACATTGCCTTGGTGGACGCCGGTGGTCTGGAAGAGGGCGAGCTATCGGTCAGCCTGGCGACGGCGGACGAGTTCAGTCGTGCCGGCGTCGAACGGGCATTCTTCCTCAACGACCTGAAGTTCACACCGATCCTGCGGGGCAACCGCAGCCTGATCCGGGTGACTTCCAGCAAACCGGTCAAGGAACCCTTCCTGAATTTTCTGGTGCAGCTCAATCAGCCCAACGGGCGTTTGCTGCACGAGTACACAGTGCTGATCGATCCGCCGGGTTCGCCGGGAATTGTTCCCGTCAACGACGACCCCGCGCCGCGCCCTCAGTCTTCCCCGTTCCCGTCCGTCGAACCGGCTGTTGCACAGCCACCTGCTGCGAAGGCGGCGACGCCCAAGCCTGATGTCGATAAACCAGCTGCCGCGCCTGCGAATAATGCTGTTGCCGAGCAACTGGCCGCCAGCGTGCTGCAGAACCAACAGTTGCAAAAGACCATCGATGAACTCAATGCGAAACTTCAGGCTCAGGACGAACAGATCGCCGGCCAGAAAAAGCAGATGATCGAGCTGCAAACCCAATTGGCGGAAGTCAAACAGGCATCGGTAGAGCCGGTTGCTCCCCAGGTGACGGCACCGGTGCCCGTTGTAGTAGAGGAGTCTGAACCGACTCCGTGGCTGCTGATCCTCGGGTTGCTGGCACTGGTGGCGTTGGTATTGCTCGCAGTATTCATTCGCCATCAACGACAGCAGGTTCAGGCTCAGGTCCAGTCCGAGCCGTTACCCGTGCTGCCGTCGCGTCATGAACCGGTGCTCAGCCGCGCAACAGAACCGGTCAGTCCGGCGCCCCGGCCGCAACCGCTAGCCGGAGCGGCCGAAGAGATTCCCGCAGGCGACGTGCTGGAAGGGGTAGGTATCTATCTGGCGTATGGCCGTTTGTCCGAGGCGGCCGGTTTGTTGCGAGATGCATTGGTCAGGGAACCTCAGCGCACCGATCTGGCTGTGCAGTTGTTGGAAGTCCTCGGTAAACAGGGCGACGTCCAAGCTTATGATGCGCAAGAAAGTAGCCTGCGAGACGCCGGGTTCGATGCACAGCAACTTCAGGACATCCGCGCCCGCCATCCGAAACTGATCAGCGCCGCACCGGTGGTCGCTGCCGTGGCAGTGGCGCCGCCCACGCCTGCAATCCCTGAAGCGGCACCGAGCGATGAGTTCCAGTTGAACCTCGATGACCTGTCGATGGATTCGAATTGGGATCTGATCAGCCCCTTCGAAAACCCATCATCCAGCTCCAAACCGTCGAATGAGCCTGCGCAGCTAGACGACCCCGGGTTCACCTCGAATCTGCATGTGTTGCCCGATGTTTTCGAAATGCCCGAGGAGCCGACGCTGGACGAACCCGAGCTTGAATGGATCGCCGAACCTGACGCTCAATCTCTGGACGAGACCTTTCTCAACGAATTCAGTGATCCCGGCCAGCCGCTGGAGCTTGAGCCGCTGAATGCCGAATTGATGGATCTTGAGCCGGCCGGGCCGAGCAGCGCGGGCAAACTCGAACAGGCCCAGACCTGCATCGACGACGGCGATCTGGACAGCGCCATCGAGTTGCTCAACGAGCTACTCAAGGAAGGCGATGAACCGCTCAAGGAGACGGCCCGGACGCTGTTGGCCGGTATTCGATAACACCTGGCCTCGCTCCTGTGAAACCGCCTGTTCGTCCGCATCATTAACACCGACGCTGAGGCGCACTTTACCGCTATTGCCCCTCAGGCTCAGGAACTTTGCCAACCATGACCGCACGTAAACCGGAAATCGTCATCACCTATTGCACGCAATGCCAATGGCTGTTGCGCGCCGCCTGGCTAGCCCAGGAACTGCTTAGCACCTTCGGCGATGACCTGGGCAAAGTGTCTCTGGTGCCCGGCACCGGCGGGGTTTTTCACATTTTCTGTGACGATGTGCAGCTTTGGGAGCGCAAGGCCGACGGTGGTTTTCCCGAGGCCAAGGTGCTCAAGCAGCGGGTCCGCGATCAGATCGATCCGGACCGCGACCTGGGCCACAACGATCGCACTCAGTGAAACGCAGCTTCTGCCGCCACGGCATTCTTGCTTGAACTGCCGGACAACCGGCTCGAGACCACGATAGCCACGATAATCAGTGCGCCGCCGATCAACATGCGCAGGGTCGGGTTTTCATCAAACAACAGCCAAGCCAGAGTGATGCCGTAAACCGGCTCCAGAGCAAACACCACTGACGCAGTCCGGGCTTTGATCACCGCCAGGCTGGCGACGAACAGGCTGTGGGCGACGCCGGTGCAGAACACCCCGAGCAGTCCGATCCACAACCAGTCGATGGCGCGCACTTCGCTCAACTGCGGCGCCGCCACCGGCAGCAGGCAGATCGCAACCACCACGTTCTGACACAGAGCAGCCTGCACCGGCGGAATTCGTCCGGAGCTGGCGCGGTTGGTCAGAGACAGCAGGGTGAACAGCAAGCCGGAAGCCACCGCCCACAACAGGCCAGTGGTGGCGCCGCTGGCCAGATCGAAATCCGGCGTGACCAGTACCAGTCCAATACTGACCAGCACCACCAGCAGGATTTCATTGACGCGGATGCGCTCGCGGAAGATCAGTCCTTCGAGGATCACGGTAAACGCCGGGAAACTGGCAAAACCCAGGGTCGCGATCGCCACTCCGGCCACCTTCACCGCGATGAAGAAACTCACCCAGTGCCCGGTCAGCAGCAAGCCGCTGAGCAGCAGGCGACGCAGGTCTGCGGCGTCGAGTTTCTGCCAACGGGTATTGCTGGCGAACCGTGCGAAAAACGTCAGGGCGAGGACGGCAAATGCAGCACGGCCGAACACGATGATGGCCGGCGAGGCAGCGGCGAGTTTGCCGAATACGCCAGTCAGGCCGAACATCAGTGCACCGATATGCAGAGCGCCAAGGGCGGTACGGGGAGTCATTGCAATCCTTGATAAACGTATCGAATCCGGCCGACAACACCGTCGGCCCCTGTAGGAGCTGCCGAAGGCTGCGATCTTTTGATCTTGCTTTTGGAGATCAAGGTCAAAAGATCGCAGCCTTCGCCAGCTCCTACATTGAATCGTGCTGAGCCGATTATGTCTGTCGCCAGACTCGCGTCATTTGTCGCCAGCCTCGCGGCGCAATTTACCGGGTGAGGCACCGAACTCGCGCAACACGGCCGCGGCGAACGCACTCTGCGAGCTGTAACCGACCCGACAGGCGATTTCGCCAATGGGCAACGCCGAATCGCGCAACAGGCTCACGGCAATGTGCAGCCGACGACTGCGAATGTAGTCCATCGGCGTCTGCCCGCATTCCACCACGAACCGTGCATGCAATCGCGCACTGGACAGCCCGGCAATGCGCGCCAGATCGGCGACTTGCAGTGGATAGGCCGCGTATTGATCGATGTGTGCATTCAGCGCCGCATAAGGCAGACGCCGACCGCCCACACTGTCGGGTTTGGCGTTGTTCAAACTGGCCAGCAACAGCACTGCACCTTGCTGCGCAATCAGCGGATCACTGACCTGACTCCCCGCCAGCCAACTGACCAATTGGCTTTGCCCGGCGTCCAGGGGCAGGCGCCCAGCGTTGTCGAGCATGCGGCGGCTGGCCTCGGCGTGATCGCCAAGGGACTGCGAAACCCATTGGTCGCTCGGCACATCCAGCACCAGGCAACGACTGCCGTTGGCGCTGCCGCAGGCATGATGAAAACCGGACGGCACGACTACGAAACTCTGTTGCACCACCTGACTGCCACGACCGTCGACCTCGAAATCCAGCGCGCCCGACAGCCCGAACACCAGTTGCGCGTGGTCGTGGCTGTGGACGATCAGGTCGTGGGTGTACTGGCGTAGCGTGAGGATCGGTCTCATCGCAGGTCTCCTGTGCAGGTCGCCAGTCTACACCGGGTACGGGCCGACTCGCGTTGTCACAAGACTGACTTGCCACTGTCATGGGCAATTCACCCGACCGGCGCAAGCTTGCCAAAACTTGTCCTGAGGGTTGCCCATGACCAGCGCCGAGCTCGCCAAACCCAGCCGTAAGCAACGTGTGCGGACCTTGTGGATTTCCGATGTGCATTTGGGCACCCGGGACTGCCAGGCCGAACACCTGTCGCAATTTCTCAAGGGCTACCATGCGGACAAGGTTTACCTGGTCGGCGACATCATCGACGGCTGGAAACTGCGCAGTGGCATGTATTGGCCCCAGGCGCATACCAATGTAATCCGTCGCCTGCTGACCATGAGCAAGCGCGGCACGGAAGTGATCTACGTCACCGGCAACCATGACGAATTCCTGCGCCGTTATTCGAAGCTGATTTTGGGCAATATCCAGTTGGTGGACGAAGCGGTGCACGTGACCGCCGATGGCCGTCATCTGCTGGTGATTCATGGCGACCAGTTCGACGTGATTACCCGCTACCACCGCTGGCTGGCGTTTCTTGGCGATTCGGCCTACGAATTCACCCTGACGCTCAACCGCTGGCTCAACCATTGGCGTGCCCGTTATGGCTACGGCTACTGGTCGCTGTCGGCGTACCTCAAACACAAGGTCAAGACCGCCGTCAGTTTCATCAGCGATTTTGAAGACGCCATCGCCCACGAATGCGTCAAGCGCGAGTTGCACGGGGTGGTGTGCGGGCACATTCACCATGCCGAGATTCGCAAGGTCGGCGAGGTGGATTACCTCAATTGCGGGGATTGGGTGGAGTCGTGCACGGCGCTGATCGAGCATTGGGATGGGTCGATCGAGTTGTATCGGTTGGCCGATGCCCAAGCGCGGGAGGCCGAGGTGAAGGCGGTTAAGGTCGCGGAGTCGGCTTAAAACACAGGTGTATTGGCCGACCCCATCGCGGGCAAGCCCGCTCCCGCAGGATTGTGGTGGTGCACAACTTTTTGAACACTGCAAAAACCTGTGGGAGATTCTATGGTTGAGGGGAAGCCCTCAACTGGCTTTTGGTTGGTATTCGCTCTGCCCCTTCAGTAGAGCGAATACGATCCGAGCAAGCTTGCGAGCCAGTATCACCAGCGCCTGAGTGGTGCTGAAGCCTCGAGCTCTTTGCTCTTCGTAAAAGCCTTTCCAGGCTGACGTACGGCTGGCCGACATGGCTGCGTTGTGCAGAAGCCGGCGGGCTTCCGGGTCACCTCGCTTAGTCAAACTCCGGCGACCGTCTTTTTGTCCTGACTTCGACACTCGCAAATCCATCCCCAGAAAGGCGATAAACGCATCCGCGCTTCTGAACTCGCCCCTCTGAAACGTCGTAAGCAAACGGGCTCCGGTCAGAAATCCAATGCCTTCAACTTTCAGGCAACGCTTCAACTGACCGAGCAAACCGGCTTCTTTCAGACGATCGTTAATCGTCTTTTCGACCAGCGTTTCAAGCTTTTGCATGGACTTCACTTGCTCGGCGAAAGCAGATTTCAGCAGCGGCTCATTCGCCCAGCTTTGCACCAGACCGACCCGCGCCTGAACCAAGGCTGCGCGACGACGAAAAAGGCTCAAGAGCTGGCGGTACAGCGGTGATGGCGGGGTCCAAGGGTGAAGATCATCACCTTCGTTCTTCAGATAGCGAGCGAGCAGTCGGGCATCCAGCGCATCGGTTTTGGCGCGGATATTCACCCCTTTGCGGTAATGGCTGAGTTCATAGCCACCCACCATGTAAATCACGCAGCCGGCCTCATAGGCCAGATCGGCGAACTCCAGGTGATAGATATTGGTCGACTCAATGGCTACAGCGACGGCCCCCGACAAGGCCTTCAACCATTGCTTGATGGCTGTTTTGTTGTTGGGGATCTCTTCAAGCAGGTCAAGTTCGGCGTGATAGATCACCAGTTCGTTCTTAGCGACATCCACGCCTACGATCGGCTTTGTGACAGAAACCGGCATTGCCATTGGATTTCCTCCGGGATATGGTTTTGAGCACTTGAAGGGCTCACCCAGAGGCGCAGGCTTGTTCCTATCGTCGGTCTAGCCAGATGCATTCTTTATCGGCGCTTGGGTGAAAGGAGGAGGGGCGAAATCTCCCACGGATCTGTACTGCGCTAACAGTCAGAATCGGGCTTTGTCCCTCCTCCTCCCTTCAAGTCCTACCATACAAGCGGGCTTGCCCTCGATGGATCGCGAAGCGGTCCCCTGAGACCTGTCAGGCCGGCGCGTGCTCTTCCATCGCCGCCTTGTAAATCGAGTTCTTCGGCTGCGCAAACAGCTGTTCCACCATCGGTTCGAAGAAGCTCAACGGCAGCGTGTCGTACGCCGGATCAAACGCCGCCGCATCGTACCGGGCGCAAAATTCGATGGTCGGCTGATACTGCGGATGACTGCTGAATTGCTCGCGCAAATGCCGGTCCATGCCCAGGTGATGAAAGAAGTAATACCCTTGGAAAATCCCGTGCTTCTCCACCATCCACAGGTTCTCGGCGCTGACGAACGGCTTGAGGATCGCCGCCGCGATGTCCGGGTGATTGTAGGAGCCCAGTGTGTCGCCGATGTCATGGAGCAGGGCGCAGACCACGTATTCTTCGTCGCGACCATCGCGCCAGGCGCGGCTGGCGGTTTGCAGGGAGTGGGTCAGGCGATCCACCGGGAAACCGCCAAAATCCCCCTCCAGTAACTTCAGGTGCGCCACGATCCGTTTGGGCAATTGCCGGGCATAGGCGCTGAAATCTGCGGCGATGATCGCCCAGTCTTCCTGCGTCCCGTCCTGCATATGGGTAAAACGGGCATGGACATTCATCGGCTATCCTCTTGTTCTGATCGAAAGGGATGTATTGAGTGTAGGACTTGGATCCAAGGCTGCATTGGCTGCTCAAAACGCTTTTGTGGCCAATGGAGCCTAGAACGCCACGCGACCCAGAATCATGTCGCGGTACATGACGAAGTCGCCGAGCAGGCTGTAAAGAGGATGCTGAAAGGTGGCAGGACGATTCTTCTCGAAGAAGAAATGCCCGACCCAGGCGAAGCTGTAACCGGCCAGCGGCAGGGCCAGCAACATCCACCACGCGCCGTTGCCGATGGTCAGCGCCAGAATGAAAATAACCAGAGAGGTGCCGACAAAGTGCAATCGTCGACAGGTGCTGTTGCGATGTTCGCTGAGGTAATACGGGTAAAACTCAGCGAAATTGTTGAAGCGTTTGATGTTTTCCACGACTGCGATCTCTGTGGTGGCTGTTCACGCGACAAGTTGTTCTGCGGGTAGCTTATTTAAGTCTAGAGTGATCATTGGTATCAGCCAGTGACAATAGGCGCCACTTTACTATCCTTGGGTCTTGGGTCGTGGCATGCGGCCATCACGTAGTAAACGCCATGAGCGAACGAACGACTTCTGCAAGCTGGGCGATGGGGATTGTCAAAGCACTGGAAATGGACGGCCTGGATTGCCGGGTTCTGTTCAAGCAGCTAGGGCTCGACTATGCGGCACTGGATGATCCGGATGCGCGCTTCCCCCAAGATTCCATGACGCGGCTCTGGCAGCGCGCGGTCGAGCAGTCCGGTAACCCGGCGATCGGCCTGAATATGGGCAAGGTGGTGCGACCGGCGTCCTTTCATGTCACCGGTTATGCCTTGATGTCCAGCCAGTCCCTGGCTGAAGGCTTTCAACGTCTGGTGCGTTATCAGCGAATCATCGCCGAAAGTGCCGACTTGAGTTTCCGATTGCTGGATGAGGGTTATGCGCTGATTCTGACGGTCCATGGCGATCACCTGCCGCCGACCCGGCAGAGTGCCGAAGCATCATTGGCCTGCGCCCTGGCACTCTGCGGCTGGCTGACCGGCCGCACGCTCCAGCCGCGCAAGGTCTTGCTGCAAGGCGATGACCCCGTTGATCTTGAACCCTATAAACAAGCCTTCCATGCCCCGTTGATGTTCAACGCGCCCTACGACGCCTTGATCTTCGAGCGCGTCGACATGGAGGCACCGCTGCCCACCGCCAACGAGGCCATGGCGCGGTTGCACGACCGGTTTGCCGGCGAGTATCTGGCGCGGTTTTCCGAGAGCCGCGTGACCCACAAGGCACGGCAGGTGTTATGCCGTCTGCTGCCCCAGGGCGAACCCAAGCGCGATGCTGTGGCCCAGACGCTGCACTTGTCGCAACGCACCTTGCAGCGTCGCTTGCAGGAAGAGGGCACGAGTTTTCAGACGTTGCTGGATGACACCCGACGTGAACTGGCCGAGCAATACCTGGCGCAACCGAACATGACCTTGCTGGAAATTGCCTACCTGCTGGGGTTTGCCGATCCGAGCAACTTCTTCCGCGCCTTCCGCCGCTGGTTCGATTCCACTCCCGGCGAATACCGGACGCGGCTGATGGAAGCGTCCCTGCCGATCAGTGACGCCAGAACGCCGGGATACACAGAACAAACACCGTAATGATCTCCAGCCGGCCCAGCAGCATGCCGAACGAGAGAATCCATTTCGCGGCATCCGGCAGGCTGGCGAAGTTACCCGCCGGGCCAATCGTTTCGCCAAGCCCCGGGCCTACGCCAGACACCGTGGCGGCCGCGCCGGTAAGCGCGGTCATCCAGTCCACGCCCAGTAGCGACAGCAGCAACGCGATGACGCAAATGGTGATGGCGAAGAAAAACGAAAAGGTCAGGATCGAGCGCACGATCTCTTCGTCGAGACGGTGGCCGTTGTACTTCTGCTTGATCACCGCACGCGGGTGAATCAACTGGTTAAGGTTGGCCTTGAGCAGAATGTAGGCAACCTGAAAACGGAAAATCTTGATCCCGCCGGCGGTCGAACCCGAGCAGCCGCCAACAAACCCCAGATAAAAGAACAGCATCAGTGAGAAGTTGCCCCAGAGGCTGTAGTCCCCCAGTGCAAAACCGGTGGTGGTCACTACCGACGTCACGTTCAGCGCCACATGCCGCAAGGCTTCCAGCCAATGCAGCTGAGTAGTCCACCAGTACCAGGTGCCGAGCACCAGCCAGGTCACCAGCAACATGCCAAGCAGGCCTTGAACCTGTTCATCCTTGATCAAAGCCCGACGGTTACCACGCAACGTGGCGACATACAGGGTGAACGGCAGGGCACCGAGAATCATGATGACGACGGCGACCCAATGCACCGCAGGTTCCGGCCACTTGGCGAGGGACTGGTCGGAGGTGGAGAAACCGCCGGTGGAAATCGCCGACATCGCGTGATTGATGGCATCAAACGGGCTCATTCCAGCCCACCAGAACGCCAGGCTGCCGAGAATGGTGATGCCGACGTAGGCCGCAACGATCAAACGCGCCACCATGTGCGAACGGGGCATGACCTTTTCGGAACGGTCCGACGACTCGGTCTGAAACAGCCGCATGCCACCGATGCGCAGCAGTGGCAGAATCGCTACCGCCATGCCGATAAAGCCGATGCCACCGATCCAGTGCAGCAATGAACGCCACATCAGGATGCCGGGAGACATGTTGTCCAGGCCATTGAGCACCGTCGCACCGGTGGCGGTGATGCCGGACATGCTTTCGAAGAACGAGTCGGTGTAGCTGATGTGCTGTGTCAGCAGGAACGGCAGGGCGGCGAAGATGCACACCACCAGCCAGCTGCTGACGGTCAGCAGGTACATGTCTCGCGGGCGCAGATGGATGTGCTCGGGGCGCCCCGGTATCACCAGGGCCAGGCCGGCGACGAAGGTGATCATGCTCGCCCAGAGGAACGACGGCAGGTCGCTGGTGCGTTCGAAGATCACCAGGGTGGCCATGGGCACGACCATGGCGATGGCCAGCGTGATCAGGAAGATGCCGATGATGAAACCAATGATCCGTAAGGTCGGCAACGCCATGAAGTCCGCTCGGGTTGATAGTAAGAAGGGCGCCATTCTACCTGCGAGGCAGGGCATGTAAACCGGCAGCCCGGGCGGGTTCTCGCTAGAATAGCCAAACATTTTCTACAGGAGGTGGCCGATGCAGGCTCTCGACGCTTTGCTCAACCGTGTTTCCGTCCCACGACTGCTCGATCCGGCGCCCACTGCCGAGCAACGGGAAGTGTTGTTTGCCGCCGCGATGCGCGCGCCAGACCATGGCCACTTGCAGCCTTGGCGCTTCCTGACAGTCGAAGGCGCGGCGCGCGAGCAAATGGGCGAGTTGCTGGCCGAAGCCGCGAAGCTGCAAGACAGTGATGTGTCCGAGGCCTTGCTGGACAAGGCGCGCAACGGTCCGTTGCGTGCGCCGCTGGTGGTTGTGGTGATTGCGCGTTTGCAGGAGCACGACAAGTATCCCAAGTCCGAGCAACTATTGGCGGCCGGTTGTGCAGCTCACGGGATTTTGCTGGCGGCCTATGCGCAAGGCATTGGCGCGGTGTGGCGCACCGGTGAGCTGGCTTATTCGGCGCATGTGGCTAAAGGTTTGGGGCTGGCGGAAGGGGAAGAGGTGATTGCGTTTCTTTACCTTGGCACGCCGCAGAAAGAACCGCGTGTGGCGGAGAAGGTTGATTTGACCGAGTTCGTTAGCGCCTGGCCCGGTAAGGCCTGAATATCAAAAGATCGCAGCCTCGTTTCACTCGACAGCTCCTACAGATGTACGCATATCCCTGTAGGAGCTGTCGAGTGAAACGAGGCTGCGATCTTTTGCATCACCACCGAATTTACGGCTGCACCACCGCCCCCGGCACCAACGGCAATTCCAGGCTGGCAATAAACCCGCCCTGCGGATGATTGGCCAGCACCAGACTGCCGCCATGCCGCTCCGCCGCACGGCGCGCGATGGCCAGCCCCAGGCCATGCCCGGCCGCTGTCTGCCCCGGTGCTCGATAGAACGGTTCAGCCAACTGATTCAAATGCTCGGCCTCTACGCCGGGGCCGTGGTCGCGCACGCTGACCACAATCCTGTCGCCCTGACGCAACGCCTGCATTTCGATCGGTTGACCGACCGGGTTAAAGCGCTGGGCATTACGCAGCAGGTTGTCCACGGCGCGCTCGATCATGGTCGGCCAGCCTTTGAGGTTCAGTTGCGGCTCGGCCTCAAGGCGCACGTTCTGCTCGGGCGAGCCCAGCTGAGCATCTTTTTGCAGGGTATTGAGCAGCGCGTTGAGATCGACTTCTTCAGCACTGGCGTTATCGGCGTCGACGCGTGCCAGTACCAGAATTTCGCTGATCAGCGCTTCCAGTCGATCGCATTCACGGGTCAGGCGTGGCCAGAGTTTTTCCCGCTCCTCAGGATTGGCCCGCTCGGCCAGCGCCAAGGCAATGCGCAGTCGGGCCAAGGGTGAGCGCAACTCGTGAGACACGTCCCGCAATAATTGCCGCTGGCTGCCGATCAGGCTTTGCAGGCGCGCGCCCATGCGGTTGAAGTCGTTGGCCAGCACGCCGAACTCATCGCGGCGGTTGGCCAGTTGAGCCAGGCTGTTCTGTTGATACGTCGTCTGCCCCAAGTCATGCACGGCGCTTCGTAAACGGCTCAGCGGTCGGGTGATGGAAAAGGTCACCAACAGGCTGAACAGGGTCAGCACCACCAACGCGATACCCAGCGCACTCAACGGCCAGAGCAGGCTTTCACGGTGCCAGGCGTCCAGTTCCGGGTGCGGAATGCGGTAGATCAGCAGGTAGGTGTCGCCAGTCTTGGCGCTGGTGTATTCATCGGTCAGACGCCGCCACGGCAGGCGCCGATCGTCATTGTTCTGTCGGGCTTCGAAGGCCGCCGCCCGCCGCGGGAAGGTGCCGCGTACCACCGGGTCACCGGTTTCGTTGAGCACCTGAACGTCGATGTGATACTGGCGCTTGCGCTGCTCCAGAATGTCCTGGGCGGCTTCTTCTCCCTGGCTTTCGTAGGTTTGCGTCCACTGTTCGGGCAGGTTGTTAAGGCCCGGGTGGCGACTGAGAATCCACGCGTCCTGGTTGAGCATGTGCCCGAGCAGAATGGAGAGCCCTGCAACCAGAGCGATGGCCAGCCAGAAGCTGGCCAGGATACGCCAGAACAATGAGCGCACAGAAAATCCTCAAACAAACGCAATCCATGTGGGAACGGGCTTGCTCGCGAAGGCTGTGTGCCAGACAGCACTGATACCGTCTGACACGCCGTCTTCGCGAGCAAGCCCGCTCCCACATTAAATCGAGTGGCAACAGACCCAACGGGGTTTAGCCGTTGGGTCCAGGGTTAGCGCATTATTGCGCTTTTTGCGCTTGCTGCGCTTTCCAGGCCTTGAACTCGGCCCATTCGGCGCGACGCTCAGCCTTTTTCTTCTGGATCTCGTCGAATTGCTTCTGTTGATCCGGTTTCAGCAGTGCGCGAACGTCGGTTTCGGCTTTCTTGTGCTTGGCCGCCATCTCGTCTTTCAGGGCTTTCTGATCGGCTGGCGAGAGTTTTTCCAGGTACTTGTCGACCAATTGCTGACGCTCATGCATCTGCTCGCCCATGATCTTGCGGATTTGCTCGCGCTGTTCGCGGCTCAGGTCCAGCTGGCTGTAAGGGCCTTTACCGTGCATGCCGTGCATCTGACCGCCGTGGCGTGAGCCGTCCATGTGGTCACCCATCGGACCTGCGCCTTCAGGCATGGCCATGGCAACGGTCGGCAGGGCGGCAGCAAACATCAGAGCGATAAGAGTCTTGCGCATGGTGTATCTCCTTGTCTCATTCCCGGTACGTTCCGGATGAGTACAGATTACGGAGATCAAGGTCAGCGGCGGTCAGCGGAGCGTAAAGCTTGGGTAAAGACGATTCTCTACCTTGCTGACAAACACAAGCCTCGTAGCAGCTGTCGAGCCTGCGAGGCTGCGTTCGGCGGCGAAGCCGTCGTGAAAATCATTCACTCGGTGTTCCAGTTGAACTGCGCCGACAGGATTTACGACTGCTCCGCAGCCGAACGCAGCCTCGCTGGGGCTCGACAGCTGCTACAAAGGATCGCGTCAGTTTCATAGGCTGTAGTAGTAACCGCGACTGCGCAGGGCAACGATGCGTGGGCGGCCGTCGGGGTGCGGGCCGATTTTTTTGCGCAGGTTGCTCACGTGCATATCCAGGCTGCGGTCGTACAGGGTCAGTTTGCGACCGAGGGCGATTTGCGCCAGTTCCTGTTTATCCAGCGGTTCACCGGGCTGCTTGAGCAGGGCTTCGAGCAGACGGCTTTCGGAGACGGTGAGGGTGAATTCCTGTTCATCGATGCTGACCACGCCACGCACCGGGCTGAAGCACAAATCGCCCAATTCGAGCTGGCTGGAGACGGCCGTCGGATGACTGCGGCGCAACACCGCGCGCAGGCGGGCTGTCAGTTCCCGTGGGTCGCACGGTTTGGCCAGGTAATCATCGGCACCGAGTTCCAGGCCGAGAATGCGGTCCAGCGGTTCGCCACGAGCCGAAAGCATCAGCACCGGCAAATCCGGATGGTCACTGCGCAGTTGTTTGAGCAGTTCCAGGCCGCTGCCATCCGGCAGCATCACGTCCAGCACCACGGCCGCGGGGGACGTTTCAGCCAGTGCGCGACGAGCACTCTGGCCGTCGTGGCAGGCACGGACCTGAAAGCCTTCCTGGCTCAGCCAACTACTCAGGAGCTCACACAGCTCCTGGTCATCATCAATTAATAACAGCTCGCTCATGACTCACTCAATTTAGCCATTGCCGACGTTTTCTGGTTGCACCACTGGCGAAGATACCGCAGAGCAGGGCCGATAGCGCTACTGCGGCACCGATAACGAACCATTGCTGCTGATCTGTCAGCAGGCGTGGCAGCGGGCTGCTGGCTTGGGCTTCCTTGAGTTGCAGCTTCAGGCGCTGATTCTCTTGGCGCAACCGGCTCAGCTGGGCGCTTTCGCGTTCGCTATCGGCATTTTGCAGTTGTTTGCTCAATTCTTCTCGTTGCTGTTCGCTTGCCTTCAAGCGCTGCTGCAACTCGGTGATCTGGCTGCCGGCGCTCAAGGACAGCGGCGTCGAACTACCGCCATTGGCGCTTTCTTCACCATGGGCGGGCGCCATGATCGACAACGTCACCAACATCAGACACAACGGACCTTTGCGCATCGCAACTCCTGATTCCAATACGAGTATTGGGCAGGTTGTCGGCCGGTAAACAAGAATAATGAGCGATTGAACGCGCGATGAGCCGACAAGGCTCATCGCGCGGGAGGGCTTTACGGCAGGACTTGCTTGAACGGCTTGACCGAAACGTTGGCGTAGACGCCTGCGGCAATGTACGGATCGGCGTCGGCCCAGGCCTGTGCGGCGCTCAGCGAATCGAATTCGGCGACGATCAGGCTGCCGGTGAAACCCGCAGCGCCCGGATCATTGCTGTCGACCGCCGGGTGCGGGCCGGCCAGTACGATACGACCTTCGCCTTTAAGCACTTGCAGGCGCTCAAGGTGCGCAGGCCGTGCGGCCAGGCGGGCTTCCAGGGAGTTGGCGACGTCTGTGGCAATGATTGCGTAAAGCATGTCAGTCCTCGGTTTTTGGCGTTGTGGTGTCGGCATCGTGCAGGTGGCGGGACAGGTAAATGCCCTGGGCGACCAGGAACAGCAACGTCATGCCCAGGCTGCCGAAGACTTTGAAGTCGACCCAGTAGCTCTGGAACGTGAACGCAACGAACAGGTTGGCGGCGCCGCAAAACAGGAAAAAGCCGATCCAGGCGATGTTCAGACGGGTCCAGACCGGCTCCGGCAGAGTCAGTGCGTGGCCCATGATGCGTTTGATCAACAGTTGATCACCGATGAAGTGGCTGCCGATGAACCCGAGGGCGAACAGCCAGTTGACCACCGGGGCTTTCCATTTCAGGAAGGTCTCGCTGTGGAACGCCAGGGTCAGGCTACCGAAGACCAGGCAGGCGATGAGGGTCAGCCACTGGCTCTTCTCCAGCTTGCGCTGCTTGATGAACAGCGTGCCGTAAACCACCAGGGAGCTGATGATCAGCACTGCGGTGGCGCTGTAAATACCACCGACAGACAGTTGATAACCGCCGATGTCGACGATCCGTGGATCGATCTTGAAGACGATGAAAAACAGCAGAAGCGGGATGAAGTCGATGAATTGTTTCACAGTGGCAGCCAGAAGCAGGATGTGGCGGCATAATAACAAACATATTGACGCGCGATAGCGTCAGCTGATTTGAGGTTACACAGTCCTGTGAATGTTGATTTGCACTGCCATAGCACGGCTTCCGATGGCGCCCTGGCGCCTGCGGTACTGGTTGCGCGTGCGTTCGAGAAAGGCGTGCGAGTCCTGGCCTTGACCGATCACGACACCCTTGAAGGCCTTGAAGAGGCCCGTAGCGCCGCGACGGCGCTGGGGATGCAACTGGTTAATGGCGTCGAATTGTCCTGCACCTGGGGCGGGGCGACCATTCACGTTTTGGGCTACGGTTTCGACGTCAATGCGGCGCCGTTGGTCGAGGCCATCGCAAAATTGCACGATGGCCGCTGGCTACGGTCCGAAGAAATAAGCCGCAAGTTGGCGTTGAAAGGCATGCCGGGGGCGCTTGACGGCGCCCGGGCCATTCAACAGGAGCTGGGCGACAGCGGTAATGCGCCGGCCCGCCCGCATTTTGCCGACTGGATGGTGCGCGAAGGTTTCGTCAAGGATCGCGCCGAAGCGTTCCGCAAATGGCTGGGCGCCGGCAAACTGGGCGACGTCAAACAACACTGGCCGACCCTGGAGGACACCGTCGAAACCCTGCGCGCCGCGGGTGCCTGGGTCAGCCTGGCGCATCCCTGGCACTACGATTTCACTCGTAGCAAGCGTCGTCGCCTGATTGCCGACTATATTCAAGCAGGGGGCCACGCGATAGAAGTGGTCAATGGCCATCAACCCGCCGAACAGGTGGGCAGCCTGGCGATTCTAGCCCGCGAGTTTGGTCTGCTGGTCAGCGCCGGCAGTGATTTTCATGGCCCTGGAGGCTGGTCCGAGATCGGTGAGTACCGCCCGCTCCCGGAGGATCTGCCACCACTGTGGTGTCGATTCAAACATGACCCAATTATTGCCGCCGTCTGAACAGGTAGAGAATGTGAGTCAATTTTTCCAGATTCATCCGGAAAACCCGCAACCGCGCCTGATCAAACAGGCTGTCGAGATCATCCGCAACGGCGGGGTGGTGATTTATCCCACAGACTCTTCCTACGCCATTGGTTGCCAGATCGGCGATAAAAACGCCGTGGAGCGCGTGCGCCGGCTGCGTCAGCTGGATGAGAAGCACAACTTCGCGCTGATTTGCAGCGACCTGTCGCAGTTGGGGCTGTTTGCCAAGATCGATACCGGCACCTTCCGTGTGCTCAAGGCTCACTTGCCTGGCCCTTACACCTTCATTCTCAACGCCACCCGCGAAGTCCCGCGGCTGTTGCTGCACCCGAAAAAACGCACCATCGGCCTGCGTGTGCCAAGCCATCCGATTGCCCTGGCATTGCTGGAAGAACTCGGCGAGCCGCTGATGAGCGTGACCCTGATCATGCCTGGCGACACCGATCCGTTGAGCGATCCTTACGAAATGCGCCAGTTGCTCGAGCATCAGGTCGACCTGATCATCGACGGCGGTTTCGGTGGGATCAAGGCATCCACCGTGATCAGCCTCGCCGACGGCGAACCGGAAGTCATCCGCGTCGGTTGCGGCGACCCTACGCCTTTCATGGCCGAGGCCTAGATGTCTGCAGTAGAACCCGTCGACAGCCAGGCCGGCGCCCAACAAGAACTGCCTTTCGCCATGGTCTATGGCCAGGCGGTCATGGAAATGCCGCTGGACCTGTACATCCCGCCGGATGCGCTCGAGGTATTCCTTGAGGCCTTCGAAGGCCCGCTCGACTTGCTGCTGTACCTGATCCGCAAACAGAACATCAACATCCTCGACATCCCGGTGGCGGAAATCACCCGTCAGTACATGGGCTATGTCGAGTTGATGCAGTCGGTGCGCCTGGAGCTGGCCGCCGAGTACCTGGTGATGGCCGCGATGCTGGCCGAGATCAAGTCGCGGATGCTGTTGCCCCGTGCCGAAACGATTGAAGACGAAGAGGACGATCCTCGCGCCGAGCTGATTCGCCGCTTGCAGGAGTACGAACGCTTCAAGGCTGCTGCCGAAGGCATCGATGGCCTGAGCCGCGTCGGCCGCGACGTGGTGGTGCCCAAGCTCGATGCCCCGGAAGCCCGGGCGCGCAAACTGTTGCCGGATGTGAGCCTGGGAGAGTTGCTGATGTCCATGGCCGAGGTCCTGCGCCGTGGCGACATGTTCGAAAGTCACCAGGTCAGCCGTGAAGCGCTGTCCACCCGCGAGCGCATGAGCGATGTGCTGGAACGGCTCAAGGGCGGCGGTTTTGTGCCGTTTGTCGAGCTGTTCACCGCTGAAGAAGGGCGCCTGGGGGTGGTGGTGACCTTTATGGCGATCCTCGAACTGGTCAAGGAATCCTTGGTCGAGCTGGTGCAGAATGAGCCGTTCGCGGCGATCCATGTCCGGGCCCGAGCCGAATAACGAGTTGAATCATGAACCTGACTGAACCCCGCGAGCTGGCGCCACTGCTTGAAGCCTTTCTGTTGGCCTCGGGAAAACCGCAATCGCTTGAACGCCTGTTCGAACTCTTCGAAGAAGGCGAGCGGCCCGAGCCACCTGTTTTCAAGAAAGCGCTGACGATTCTGGCCAAATCCTGCGATGGCCGTGCTTTCGAGTTGAAGGAAGTCGCCTCCGGGTATCGCCTGCAGATCCGCGAAAAGTTCGCGCCATGGGTAGGACGTTTGTGGGAAGAGCGGCCGCAACGCTATTCCCGCGCCATGCTCGAAACCATGGCGCTGATCGCCTATCGCCAGCCGATCACCCGGGGCGAGATCGAAGACGTGCGCGGCGTGGCAGTCAACAGCCACATCGTGAAAACCCTGTTGGAACGGGAGTGGATCCGCATCGTCGGTTACCGCGACGTACCCGGCAAACCCGCGATGTTCGCCACCACCAAGGCGTTTCTCGACCACTTCAACCTGAAAAACCTCGACGACCTGCCGCCGCTCGCCGAACTGCGTGAGCTGGAACCTGATCCTGTCCTCGATTTCGACGACGCGCCGGTTCCACAAGGCTTGCAGGAACTGGCCGACGCCAGCGCTGAACCGGAGGAACCCAAGGAAGAAACCAGTTTTCACACACTGTTGCTGGAACTGGACACCATGGAAGAGGGGCTCAAGACCGATTTCGATGATTTGCTGCGGGATGGGGCGGTGACCGAGGGCGAAGGGGAATTGGCAGAACCCGAGCCTGAAATCGAAGTTGAACCTCAGGTTGACGCTGAAGCTGAAGCTGAAGCCGAAGCCGAAGTCGAACCAGAACAGGAAGATGACATTCTTGGCGTTGCCGAAGCTCGCGAAAAGCTCCTGGCCGCTGTCGCCGCTCTCGAACAGTCGAAACCCGAGCCCGAGCTGACCGACGAAGAAGCCGAAGCCAAGGCCCTCGCCGAAGCGATCGAAGCTGAGCGCCGTCAGTTCGAAGATTGACCCAAATCCTGCGGGCAACAGGAATCCCTGTGGGAGCGGGCTGTGTTGACTGGAGTATTTGATGAGTCTGCAAATTCATCGACGACTGCAGTCGAAATTGGTGCCACCGGTCGGCGGAAAATCAAGTAAGTCTTCATTGATCAGCTAGTCTCTGATGCGCGAACGTCTCCATGAGCGTATGATTCGCGACCCTTCGGCGATCGCTTCGCCCAAGTTCTTCAAAAAGTACCCAGATTTACATCGCTTCAGGCAAAAGCCTGAACAGACCACACCGGGAGGTGCCCAGATGAGTATCAATGACCAGAAAGACGACCAGGAAATCGGCCCTGCAGGCGAAAAACTGCAAAAAGTCCTCGCCCGTATCGGCGTCGGCTCGCGCCGTGACGTAGAAGCCTGGATCAGCCATGGCCGCATCAAGGTCAATGGCAAAGACGCCACCCTCGGCCAGCGCGTCGACCTGCATGACGCCATCACCATCGATGGCCGGGTGATCAAGCGCGAAGAAGCCGCCGAGTCGGTACGCCGCGTGATCATGTACAACAAACCCGACGGTGAAATCTGCACCCGTAACGACCCGGAAGGTCGTCCGACCGTGTTCGACAAGATGCCGCGCCCGAAAGAAGGTCGCTGGATCAACATCGGTCGTCTGGACATCAACACCACCGGTTTGCTGATGTTCACCACCGACGGTGAATTGGCCAACCGCCTGATGCACCCATCCTACGAAATGGACCGTGAATACGCGGTACGTGTACGTGGCGAAGTCGACGACGAGATGATTGAACGCCTGAAGGCAGGCGTGGTGCTCGAAGACGGCCCGGCCAAGTTCACCGACATCAAACAGGCTCCGGGTGGCGAAGGTTTCAACCACTGGTACCACTGCGTGGTGATGGAAGGTCGTAACCGCGAAGTCCGTCGTCTGTGGGAATCCCAAGGGCTGGTGGTCAGCCGCCTGAAGCGCGTGCGTTTCGGTCCGGTGTTCCTCAACTCCGACCTGCCGATGGGCCGCTGGCGCGAAATGAGCCAGTACGAAGTCGACATTCTCAGTGCTGAAGTCGGCCTGACCCCGGTGGCGATGCCGCAAATGAACGCCAAGAGCAAAGACAAGCTTGAGCGTATGCAGCGCAAATCGTCCCGTCCGGTGGGCAAGACCGAACGCGTGCGTACCTTGCGTCCAGCCGCCGGTGCGACCGCTGCCAGCCCGCGCGAATCCCGCGAACCACAGATCGAAGGCGAACGTCCGGCCCGCAAGCCAGCACCACGTCAGGACGGCGAGCGCGGTCCACGTACGCCGCGTCCGGCTAACGGTCGCACTGAGCGCGGTGAAGGCCGTGGTGCTCCGTCCGGTGGTCGTAGCGATCGCGGCGCGCCTGCCGGTCGTGGTACGCCCGTGGCAGACCGCCCGGCTGATACCAAGCGCCCGGCCAAGCCAGCGCCGAAGAAACGCCCAGGCATCGTGCTGGTCGACCGTGACGCGCCATCGGGCAAACGCCGCGGCGCGCCAGCCGGTTCCGGCCAGCGTCCGGGCTTTGGTCGTCGCAAGCCTGAGTAATCGGTAAGCGCTGCATGAAAAACGCCATCCCTCTGGATGGCGTTTTTTTTTGGCTGGCAAACCGGTTTTCAGAAAGCAGATAAATCTGTGGCGAGGGAGCTTGCTCCCGCTGGGTCGCGAAGCGGCCCCAGAAATATTCACCTCGTTATGTCTGGTAAACCGCGTCGGCAGGTTTTGCGGCTGCTGCGCAGCCGAGCGGGAGCAAGCTCCCTCGCCACAGGGGTAGGTGTTGTTTAAAACACAAACCGTCCATCAAACAGCGGGTCATCATCCAGCGCCAACACGCCACTGGAGAAAATCAGGTCCAAATGATGGCTACCCTTGGCGCCACCGCCCAGCCCAAGGTGCAAGCCGCAATGGCGCTCCTCGAACCCGGCATTGCGCGCATACAAATCTTTCACGCCTTCGTTGGTGCCGATCCCCAGCTCCTCGATTCGCCGATTGGACGGATTGGCGTCCAGGTACTTGTTGAAGTCATGTTCCAGCCCCGGCACGTCGGTGGCGATTTTGCTGATGGTGGAGTTTTCGATCCACAACTCCAGTGGTGACGCCAATACGCCGTACTTGCGGGCAAACGGAATCGTGCTGAGGAAAGTCCCCATAAACTTTACCCGCCCATTAATGGCCTCGCTATGAGTAGCGATCTCGCCGGGCGCCAGGTCGAAGTTGCCGATACCGTTGATGTCGGTCCACTTCTTGATACTGCTCAAAGGTGTTTCGAACCACGACCCATGATCATCTTTGAAGCTCAGGGTGGTGGCGTGGGACATGCGCTGGATCAAATGGCTGTTCAACCCGGCAATTCGCTGCGGGGTGACACTGAAGGTGTCGTAGAAGTAATCGCCGTAATCTTTGAACAGCAAGGACTTCTTCCAGTTCTCCGCCATCACGCCTTGCAGCGCGCGGACAAACTCCGGGCCATCGGGACGCGGGTTGGGCAGGGTGGAAGAGTCGTAGAAGAAAATGTACAGATCGCTGTCGGCAATCGCCTGGGTCAACAATTCGGTGGGTTCGAGGTCCAGGCGCATCGCGCTGAAGCTGAACCGTGGGCTGTTACCGGCCTGTTCGGCGATGGCGCCGGTCAGTGCCTCGTAATCAGCGGTATGGCCGAGCAAGACCTTCGCCGGATTGATACCGGCAACGGCAGGGTGATGTTCGAGGTAGTAAAGGAAATGCGAGATGGCGCGTTGCTTATCCATGTAGTCCTCCCTGACAAACCGAGAAAGTGGCAGGCACGACCGGCCGGATCGTGCCTGCCGGGATGTCTTACAGAGGCCACATCGCCGTGCCGAACGGAACAACCGCGTCGGCTTGCATCATTTCGACGGCGGCATCATGGGTCGGTGCTTCAAACCAATCGTCCAGTTGCAGTTCAGTGTCCAAGTCTTTGTCCAGTGCTTGCATGGTCTCAATCTCCTAGATGATTTCTTCGGTAAGAACAGCTTCGGTAAGAACACTTTTGATAAGAGCAGTGGCGTGCTTTTCACTCGTTGAAGAGCGCGTCAACGTGCCGGTCGATGCGGCTCGGCAAGTCGCTGAAAACCTAGTTCACAGGTTTTTAAAATGCAAAAAAATAGTTAAACAATTTTCATTTGAACTATTTATTCCATTTTTCGAAAGCCCATTTTCTTAATAAAAAACAGAAAACTAAGCAGGGAATTTCCTTAGGAAGCTTCCTATCGTCAATTTACAGTCAGCGGGCCTTTTGATCTGATTTGGAAAATTTACGTTACGCCTTGTCAATAAAACCTTACGGAAAGTGCTCTCAAACCCCGTGGAATGCCGCGAGGGAAAGGTCTGTAAGGAAAACCTTCCGCCAGCCGCCGGGTTTGTAGTCTTCAAGGGCTCTGGCACGCTTGTTTCAGCAGCGTATGAAGGGTGAGATGCGCCCCATGCCTGTCGTGCAGGTGCATAACAAGAAGGAGGCGCAATGAACGCCGTGACTCATCTCCATCTCTCCCCTGTGGGGCGATTTTTCCGTTGCCCCTATCGATGACCTGCAAAGGTCTGACTCAATTTTTGCAGTCGCCCGAGACCCTCGAGGCGGACACAGGCAATCCCGGCAACCGACGCGCTGATCCAGCGGTGTCTGGCAGCAGGGGGTTACAGGTGTACAATGCGCCGCGTTTTAACTGTGACCCTCTGCGCAACAGCGCAAACCTCAAGGCTATCCGCCTTGTTCACTCCGCCGCGTCACGAGCGTGTCGGGTTCGATTTCGTCACAGATAAAAACAAACAGGTGACGCATGACTGTCGTAAAAACGCTGAACTCCTGGTGCCTGCGCTGGGGTTTGATCGGCGCTGCTTGAAATCGCAACCGAGCAGCAACGTCTACTGAACATCATCAAACCTTGCGTGAGACCCTTTTCATGAGTGGACAAAACTCGCATTCAGGCGAGCTGAAACGCGGCCTGAAAAATCGCCATATTCAACTGATCGCCCTCGGTGGCGCGATCGGTACCGGGTTGTTCCTCGGCTCGGCCGGCGTGCTCAAATCCGCCGGCCCGTCGATGATTCTCGGCTACGCCATTTGCGGCTTCATCGCTTTCATGATCATGCGCCAGCTGGGCGAAATGATCGTTGAAGAGCCGGTCGCCGGTTCCTTCAGTCACTTCGCCCACAAATACTGGGGCGGTTTCGCCGGCTTCCTGTCGGGCTGGAACTGCTGGATTCTGTACATCCTGGTGGGCATGTCCGAGCTGACTGCGGTCGGCAAATACATCCATTACTGGGCGCCGGACATCCCGACCTGGGTATCGGCAGCCGGATTCTTCGTATTGATCAACCTGATCAACCTGGCCAACGTCAAAGTTTTCGGTGAGGCCGAGTTCTGGTTCGCGATCATCAAGGTTGTGGCGATTGTCGGCATGATCGCCCTGGGCAGCTACTTGCTGGTCAGCGGCAACGGCGGCCCGCAAGCTTCTGTGACCAACCTGTGGGAACACGGCGGCTTCTTCCCGAATGGTGTTAGCGGTCTGGTGATGGCCATGGCGATCATCATGTTCTCCTTCGGCGGCCTGGAAATGCTCGGTTTCACCGCAGCCGAAGCCGACAAGCCGAAAACCGTGATCCCGAAAGCCATCAATCAGGTGATCTACCGGATCCTGATTTTCTACATCGGTGCGCTGGTGGTCCTGCTGTCGCTGACGCCGTGGGACAGTCTGTTGGCAACCCTGAATGCTTCCGGCGACGCTTATAGCGGTAGCCCGTTCGTGCAAGTGTTCTCGATGCTCGGCAGCAACACCGCCGCGCACATCCTCAACTTCGTGGTCCTGACCGCGGCGCTGTCGGTGTACAACAGCGGCACCTACTGCAACAGCCGCATGCTGCTGGGCATGGCCGAGCAGGGCGATGCGCCGAAGGCCCTGTCGAAGATCGACAAGCGTGGTGTGCCAGTGCGTTCGATCCTGGCGTCGGCCGCTGTGACGTTGATCGCGGTGTTGCTGAACTACCTGATCCCGCAAAACGCGCTGGAACTGTTGATGTCGCTGGTGGTTGCCACCCTGGTGATCAACTGGGCGATGATCAGCTTCTCGCACTTCAAGTTCCGTCAGCACATGAACAAGACCAAACAGACGCCGTTGTTCAAGGCTCTGTGGTTCCCGTACGGCAACTATGTTTGCCTGGCGTTCGTGGTGTTCATCCTCGGCGTGATGTTGCTGATCCCGGGCATCCAGATCTCGGTGTACGCGATTCCGGTGTGGGTCGCGTTCATGTGGGTCTGCTACGGCATCAAGAACAAGCGTCGTGACCGGCATGCATTGCAGGCTGCAGGTTCCGCTGCCAAGTAAGTGCAAAACGCAGAAACAACAAACCCGGCCATGTGCCGGGTTTGTCATTTATGGGTTCCATACAACATCCTGTGGGGGCCGCATTCCTTCTGTCTATTCGCGGTATCCTGCTTGTTCTGAATACGGACTTTTTTCCATGCTGGTGATTTCCAACAACGTGCATCTGCCGGATGCCGAGATCGAATTGACGGCCATTCGCGCCCAGGGCGCCGGTGGGCAGAACGTCAACAAGGTCTCCAGCGCCGTGCACCTGCGCTTCGACATTCCGGCCTCGTCCTTGCCCGAGTTCTACAAGGAACGGCTGCTGGCGCTGCGCGACAGCCGCATCACCAGCGAAGGCGTGTTGATCATCAAGGCCCAGCAATACCGCACGCAGGAAGCCAATCGCGCCGATGCGCTGGAGCGGTTGACCGAGTTGATCCTCAGCGCCACCAAGGTTGAAAAGAAACGCCGTCCGACCAAGCCGACCCTCGGTTCGAAGAAGCGTCGGCTCGAATCCAAGACCAAGCGCGGCAGCATCAAGGCTGGACGCGGCAAGGTGGATTTCTAGCGGGTGTTGCGTTCCTCCCTGTACTTTGGCGCCTGCCGGTACAAGTAAACGCTCAGTGCCAGGCCACTCAGAGCAGCCAATGCGGCAAACAGGAAGATCGAGGCAAACCCGAATCCAGCCGCAATCGCACCCGCCAGCGGACCGGTAATCCCCAGCGACAAGTCGATAAACAGTGAATACGCCCCAACCGCCGCGCCACGGCTGGAGGCGGGTACCAGGTTGACCGCTTCCACGCCCAGCGCCGGGAACACCAACGAAAAGCCGAAACCGCTCAGCGCCGCGCCGGCCAGTGCCCAGTGTGCATCGGGTGCCAGCCACAGCAGCAACAACCCAAGGGTTTCCACTGACAGGCAGGCAATCGCTACGCGAAAGCCGCCGAGGCGGTTGATCAGGTTACCGAACAGCAATCGCGCACCGATAAAACTGGCGCCGAACAGGCTCAGGCACAGCACCGCGTTGGACCAGTGCTGAGTGGCGTAGTACAGGGTGATGAATGTGGCGATGGTGCCAAAGCCGATGGAGCCCAAGGCCAGACCACAACCGTGAGGAAACACCCGCCCCAGCACGTGCATGAACGGCAGGCGTTCGCCGACAACGATCGGTGCAGCGGTTTTTGGCCAGGCCAGCGCCAGGCCCAGAACGGCCAGCAGCACGATGCTCACGCCCATGCTCCATAAACCCAACTGACTCACCAGCAGCACCCCCAGCGGCGCGCCGACCGCCAGCGCGCCGTAACTGGCGATGCCGTTCCAGGAGATGACTTTGGCGGTATTCGCCGCGCCGACCCGGCCGATGCCCCAGCCGATCGACCCGGAACCGACCAGGCTTTCTGCGCTGCCGAGTACCAGTCGGCCGATCAACAGGCTGATCAGGCTCAACATCGGCAGGCTTTGCGTCCAGGCCGAAATCAACATGAACACACCGCTCAAACCACAGCCGGCGAGGCCGTACATCACCGCCAGCTTGCTGCCCTTGTTATCGATGATGCGCCCGGCGTAAGGGCGGCTGAGCAGGGTGGCCAGGTATTGCACGCTGATCACCAGCCCGGCGATCACGGCGCCGAAACCGAGATCGCTGTGGACATAGCCCGGCAATACGGCCAGGGGAATGCCGATATTCAGGTAACCGATGAACGTGAACAGGACGATGGAAACGACTTGCAGCGTGACCGCCATGGGGCGCTGGGTTTCTGGCATGGGTAAAGATCCACGGGGCAGCAGGATAGATAGGCTGCTTATGATAGCGGCGCGGACGGTCGCGGGGCGTGGAAAAGTAAAACTATTTGCCGGACGGGGATAATCAGGATTTTGCGGGGGCAACCAATTGCGTCGTGACCAGGGCGGCCAGGGCGTTTTCTTCGCTGCCGAAGCGGGCCAGCAGGGTGGCTTGTTTCTCGGGGGAAAGGCGGTTCCAGATCTCGATCATCTTCTCGGCGGTGCCGATCAGGACGCTGGCCTGAGCTTCGTTGAAGGTGACGCTGGATTCATCGGTCATGGGAAAGCTCAAGGTTCAGGCGGTGTGGAAAGCGCATATTAGCGCTTTCCACACGGTCTGGTCGTGCAGGTGTATCAGTCTTCGCTGTCGGCCTGGCGGCGTTTAGGTGCTTCTTTCGTCTCGGGCTGTTGGGCACCGGCTTGTTGCGTGGTTGTCTGCTCAGTTTCGTGCAGGCTTGGGAAGGGGAGATTAGGGATCTCGTGCATGTCGCGCTCCTCGCTAAGTCTGTTGATAGATCTGGTAGATCCGCGCTTTTAAAAAAGCCTGCGCAGGATACAGCAGGAGAAATGACAAATAGACTTTTATATCCAATTGTTGCGACGGATGGGATTGTCTAGACAGGTCTGTGTAGGAGCTGGCGGAGCCTGCGATTGATCGTTCCCACGCGGAGCGTAGGAACGATCGGTGGGAGAGGGTTACTTACAGACGTCAGCGATAGCTTCGGCCAGCAAATCCAGACGCGTAGCGTCGATCCCGGCAACGTTAGCCCGGCCCGAGCTGACCATGTACACGCTGTGATGCTCGCGCAGTTGCTTGACCTGTTCCGGCGACAAACCGGTGTAGGAAAACATCCCGCGTTGCACACCAATGTGCGCAAAGCGCTCGCGCAAGCCATGGGGTTCAAGCGCTTCGACCAGACCGCTGCGTAACTGGGCGATACGTAAACGCATGGCTTCCACTTCGTCGGCCCAGCGGCTTTTCAGCTCTGGATCGCCGAGGATGGTCGCGACCACGGCGGCGCCATGATCCGGTGGCGTCGACCACAGGTTACGGGCGATGTTGGCCAGTTGGCTGCGGATGTCCACCAGCTTGTCGGCGGTTTTCGCGCAGACAATCAATGCGCCGGTGCGGTCGCGGTACAGGCCGAAGTTCTTCGAGCAGGAACTGGTGATCAGCACTTCCGGCAACTCGGCGGCGAACAGCCGGGTCGACCAGGCATCTTGCTCCAGGCCGTCGCCAAAGCCCTGATAGGCGAAGTCGATCAGTGGCAGCAAATCGCGACTGCGCACCACGTCCAGCACTCGACGCCAATCGTCATGGGACAGATCGAAACCGGTCGGGTTGTGGCAGCAGGCATGCAGCAGCACCACATCGCCCTTGGGGGCTTCATTGAGCACCGCCAGCATCGCTTCCACATCGAGACGGTTATCGCTGCCCACGTACGGGTAATGACTGACCTTGACCCCGGCCGCCGCGAAGATGGTTTCGTGGATCGGCCAGGTCGGGTTGCTCAACCACACGCCACGGCCCGGCAGGCACTGGGCGATGAAGTCGGCGCTCAAACGCAGCGCACCAGTGCCGCCCGGCGTTTGAGTGGCGCCGGCCCGTTGTTCGGTGATCAGTGCCGAATCAGCGCCAAGCACCAATTCGTTGATGACCTTGCCGAACGCCACATTGCCGTGGCCGCCGATGTAGGTCTTGGTGGATTGACGCTCCACCAGGTGCTGCTCGGCGAGCTTCACCGCCTCGGGGATTGGCGTCAGGCCCTGGGCGTCTTTATAGACACCCACGCCGAGGTCGAATTTGCGCGGGTTAGGGTCCAGCGCATAGGCCTCCATCAGGCCGAGAATCGGGTCGCCAGGTACTCGACCGATGGCGTCGAAATGCATTATTTGCGGCCCTCGGCGTTTTTGGCCACTTCGTCGGTGCGCGCGGCCATGATGAAATCGTTGCGGTGCAGGCCTTTGATGGAGTGGCTCCACCAGGTCACGGTGACTTTGCCCCATTCGGTCAGCAGGCCTGGGTGGTGACCTTCGGCCTCGGAGATTTCACCGACGGCGTTGGTGAACGCCAGCGCGTGTTTGAAATTCTTGAACAGGAAAACTTTTTCCAGCTGCATCACGCTGTCGCGGACTTCGATATTCCAGTCGGGGATCTGCTTGATCAGGATCGGCAATTCTTCGTCGCTGACTTGAGGGGCGTCGGCGCGGCAGGCTTCGCAATGGGCTTGGTTTAATGTGGACATGATGGGTTCCTGAAATCGAATTATTGGAAATCGGCCGTCAGTGTCACCACGCTAAACCAAAGCGGTGGTTCCTGACAGACTCACTTGATTCTAAAAGCTGCGGATCACGCAGCCTTTGGCGGAAATTTCGGCGTGTGCAACCCCAACTGCATACCTTGCTTGACCATGCCCATGATGTCTTCGTGGGCCAGATCGAACAGGCGCTTGAGGTTGGGCAGGACAAAGTACAGCGGTTGCAGAATGTCGATGCGGTACGGCGTGCGCATGCATTCCAGCGGGTCGAACGCCTGATGCTCCGGCTCGTCCGACAGGCAGTAAACGGTTTCTTTTGGCGAAGACAGAATGCCGCCACCGTAGATGCGCAGGCCTTGTGGGGTGTCGACCAGACCGAACTCGATAGTCATCCAGTACAGGCGCGCCAGATACACGCGTTCTTCCTTGGAAGCCTGTAGGCCAAGTTTGCCGTAGGTGTGGGTGAATTCGGCGAACCAGGGGTTGGTCAGCAGCGGACAGTGGCCAAAGATCTCGTGGAAAATGTCCGGCTCTTGCAGGTAATCCAGCTCTTCGCGGGTACGAATAAAGGTCGCCACCGGAAACTGCTTGTTCGCCAGCAACTCGAAAAAGGTCTGGAAGGGAATCAGCGCGGGGACTCGGGCAACCTGCCAACCGGTGGTTTCACCGAGGACCTTGTTGATTTCACCGAGTTGCGGAATGCGGTCGTGGGGCAGACCGAGTTTTTCGATACCGTCCAGGTATTCCTGGCACGCACGGCCCTCGACCACTTTCAATTGGCGAGTGATCAGCGTGTTCCACACCGCGTGTTCTTCGGCGGGGTAGTCGATAAAACCTTGCGCATCGGGCTCGCGAGCCACGTATTGCGTCTGCTTCATGCTGCTCTCCTGCTAGGGGATTCGTTCTTGTTGTGTGTACAGCTATAGACCTAGAAATACCCCAAGGAGTGCGGTGTTGCAGCAGGTGATCCGCGGTGAGAGTAGGAAAAATCTCGGCTTTTCGTAAAGTATTCGTTACGGATTGGTCGCTATGGCGCAAGTATTGATATTTGCGGGTTTGAAATGGCTCACAGGTGTCACATAATCTTGACGACTAACTTGGTGCCCCCGCAGAAAATTTCTCGCGCCGGGCCTCGATCACCGCTGTTACGGGCCTTTATATGCGTATCAAAGTTCACTGCCAGAACCGCATCGGTATCCTGCGCGACATTCTCAACCTGCTGGTCGAGTACGGGATCAACGTCGCCCGCGGCGAAGTGGGCGGTGAGCACGGCAACGCGATCTATCTGCACTGCCCGAACCTGATCAACATTCAGTTCCAGGCGTTGCGTCCGAAGTTCGAGGCGATTGGCGGGGTATTCGGCGTCAAGCGCGTAGGGCTGATGCCCAGCGAGCGTCGGCATATGGAACTCAATGCCTTGCTCGGTGCCCTGGAGTTTCCGGTGCTGTCGATCGACATGGGTGGCTCCATCGTCGCGGCCAACCGTGCAGCGGCGCAGTTGCTCGGAGTGCGGGTGGACGAGGTGCCGGGGATTCCACTGTCGCGGTACGCCGAAGATTTCGATTTGCCGGAGCTGGTGCGCGCCAACAAGTCGCGGATCAACGGCTTGCGGGTGAAGGTTAAGGGTGACGTGTTTCTCGCCGACATCGCGCCGCTGCAATCGGAGCATGACGAAAGCGAGGCCATGGCCGGTGCGGTGTTGACGCTGCACCGGGCGGACCGGGTAGGCGAGCGCATCTATAACGTGCGCAAGCAGGAGCTGCGCGGCTTCGACAGCATTTTCCAGAGCTCGAAAGTAATGGCGGCAGTGGTACGCGAAGCGCGGCGCATGGCACCGCTGGATGCGCCGCTATTGATAGAAGGCGAAACCGGCACCGGCAAAGAGCTGTTGGCGCGGGCCTGTCACCTGGCGAGCCCGCGTGGGCAATCACCGCTGATGGCGCTCAACTGCGCCGGTCTGCCGGAGTCCATGGCCGAGACCGAACTGTTCGGCTACGGCCCCGGTGCCTTCGAAGGAGCGCGGGCCGAAGGCAAGCTCGGGTTGTTGGAGCTGACGGCGGGCGGTACGTTGTTCCTCGATGGCGTCGGTGAAATGAGCCCGCGCTTGCAGGTGAAATTGCTGCGCTTTCTGCAGGACGGTTGCTTCCGTCGTGTAGGCAGTGATGAAGAGGTCTATCTGGATGTGCGGGTGATCTGCGCGACTCAAGTGGACTTGTCCGAGCTGTGCGCTCGCGGTGAGTTTCGCCAGGATTTGTACCACCGCTTGAACGTGCTTTCGTTGCACATCCCGCCGTTGCGCGAATGCCTCGACGGGTTGGCGCCGCTGGTGGAGCACTTCCTCGATCAGGCCAGTCGGCAGATCGGTTGCCCGTTGCCGAAACTGGCGCCGGCGGCGATGGAGCGGCTCAGTCACTATCACTGGCCGGGTAATGTGCGGCAGTTGGAAAACGTACTGTTCCAGGCGGTTTCCCTGTGCGACGGCGGCACCGTCAAAGCCGAGCACATTCGTCTGCCAGACTACGGCGTGCGTCAGCCGCTTGGCGATTTTTCCCTTGAGGGCGGCTTGGACGAGATTGTCGGGCGCTTTGAAAAGGCGGTGCTGGAACGTTTGTATTCCGAGCATCCGAGCAGTCGGCAACTGGGCAAGCGGTTGGGGGTTTCGCATACGACCATTGCCAATAAGTTGCGTGAGTACGAAGTCGGTAAAGAGCCGGGCTAAACAGCTTTTGTGGCGAGGGAGCTTGCTCCCGCTGGGCTGCGTAGCAGCCCCCTGCAATCTTTCGGAACCACCCCGTTGCGCGAATTTTACGACTGCTGCGCAGCCGAACGGGAGCAAGCTCCCTCGCCACAGGGAACTGAGTCGGTCATGAAGGCCGGCTCTTGCCACCTACCGGCATAACACCGCCGGTTTTTCGTCTTCGACACATTCCCCCAATCCCCTATGAATCCCTCAAGTCCTTTGTTTGCCGGGCCCTGCGCCGCCAGAAAAAAGTTGGTCTGCAAATTGCTTATGGCTCAGCAGTACAGCAGTGGGCGGCAAACGTCCGGCATGCAGAGGAAAGAGTGTGGACAAGTACCTTTATGTGGCAATGACCGGCGCCAGCCAGAATGCACTGGCGCAGAAGGCTCATGCCAACAACCTGGCGAACATCTCTACCAACGGTTTTCAGAAGGACCTGGAACAGGCCCGTTCGATGCCGGTGTTTGGTGACAGCTTTCCGGCGCGTGCGTTTGCCATGACCGAGCGTCCGGCCACCGACTTCTCCCCGGGTGCGCTGGTGCAAACCGGTCGCGACCTCGATGTCGCGGTGCAGGGCAATGGCTGGATCGCCGTGCAGAACCCCGATGGCGGTGAAAGCTACGTGCGCACCGGCAGCCTGAACGTTGACGCGCTGGGCGTGCTGCGCGCCGGCAACGGTATGCCAGTGGTAGGCAATGGCGGGCCGATTGCCGTGCCGCCCGAGCAACAAATCGAAGTCGGCGAAGACGGCACCATCAGCATCCGTGCGATGGGCGAAGGCCCTCGCGTGATGGCCGAAGTCGACCGTATCAAACTGGTCAACCCAGACTTCAAGAACATGACCAAAGGCCTGGACGGTTCGATCCACACCAAGGATGGCAAGCCGGCGCAGGCCGATGCCAACGTCAAGCTGGTGTCCGGGTTCCTTGAGTCGAGCAACGTCAATGCCGTGGAAGAAATGACCTCGGTGCTGGCGCTGGCCAAGCAGTTCGAGCTGCACATCAAGATGATGAACACCGCCAAAGACGATGACCAGGCCATGGCTCGGGTCTTGCAGATCAGCTAATTATCAGAACGTCGCGCCGTAAAACAGGCGCACGAGGAGAATCGAATGCTTCCGGCTCTATGGGTTGCCAAAACAGGTCTGTCCGCCCAGGACACCAACCTCACCACCATTTCCAACAACCTGGCGAACGTATCGACCACGGGTTTCAAACGTGACCGCGCCGAGTTCCAGGACTTGCTGTATCAGATCAAACGCCAGCCAGGCGCCCAGTCGACCCAGGACAGCGAACTGCCGTCGGGTCTGCAAGTGGGTACCGGTGTGCGCATCGTCGGCACCCAGAAAAACTTCACCGCCGGTAGCTTGCAAACCACCGAGCAGCCGTTGGACATGGCCATCGACGGTCGCGGTTTCTTCCAGATTCTGCAGCCGGACGGCACCACGTCCTACACCCGTGACGGTACGTTCCACCTGGATTCCAACGGCCAGATCGTCAACGCCAGCGGCTTCGCCCTGGAGCCGGCCATTGTTATTCCGAACGACGCTCAGACCTTCACTGTCGGCCGTGACGGCACCGTGTCCATCACCGTTGCCGGCAACCCGGCCTCCCAAGTGATCGGCAACCTGCAAACCGCAGACTTCATCAACCCGGCCGGTCTGCAAGCGGTGGGTAACAACCTGTTCCTGGAAACCGCTGCCAGTGGCGCGCCGCAAGTCGGCACCCCGGGCCTCGCCGGTTTCGGTACCACGCTGCAGAACACCCTGGAAACGTCCAACGTCAGCACCGTTGAAGAGATGGTCAACATGATCACCACTCAGCGCGCCTACGAGATGAACTCCAAAGTGATCTCCACTGCCGATCAGATGCTCTCGTTCGTAACGCAGAATCTGTAATCAAGTCTATGAGGCGGCCATGAGGTCGCCTGCAACACCGTGAGGTAGGGTCATGAATCGCTTTGTATCTGTTCTGGCACTGAGTGGGGTCGTCGTGCTCGCGGGCTGCGTCGCTCCGCCGCCCAAGCCCAATGACCCTTACTACGCCCCGGTGTTGCCGCGCACGCCGCTGCCGGCTGCCGCCAATAACGGCTCGATCTACCAGGCCGGTTTCGAGCAGAACCTGTACAGCGACCGCAAGGCGTTCCGGGTCGGTGACATCATCACCATCACCCTGAACGAGCGCACCCAGGCGAGCAAGAACGCCAACTCGCAGATCGACAAGAACAGCGACACCAGTGTCGGCCTGACCTCGTTGTTCGGCTCCAGCCTGACCACCAACAACCCTATCGGTGGCAATGACCTGAGTCTGAACGCCGGCTATAGCGCCGACCGCGCGACCAAGGGCGACAGTAAGTCCGGCCAGAGCAACAGCCTGACCGGTTCGATTACCGTGACCGTCGCCGACGTGTTGCCCAACGGCATCATCGCCGTGCGCGGCGAGAAGTGGCTGACCCTCAACACTGGCGATGAGCTGGTGCGCATTGCCGGCCTCGTTCGCGCCGATGACATCGCCACCGACAACACCGTGTCGTCGACCCGCGTCGCCGATGCACGCATCACCTATTCGGGCACCGGTGCGTTTGCCGATGCGAGTCAGCCAGGCTGGTTCGACCGTTTCTTCCTCAGCCCGCTGTTCCCTTTCTAGGTGGCTATGTTGAATCTTAAACACCTGATGGTGGGCGCTCTGTTGCTGACCGCAGCCTTCGATGCTCAAGCCGAGCGGCTGAAGGACATCGCCAGTATTTCCGGCGTGCGTTCCAACCAATTGATCGGCTACGGCCTGGTGGTCGGGCTTAACGGCACCGGCGACCAGACGACCCAGACCCCGTTCACCCTGCAGACGTTCAACAACATGCTTTCGCAGTTCGGCATCAAGGTGCCGGCAGGTTCGGGCAACGTGCAGTTGAAGAACGTTGCAGCGGTATCGATCAGTGCCGACTTGCCAGCGTTCGCCAAGCCGGGTCAGCAGGTGGATATCACCGTTGCGTCCATCGGTAACTCCAAGAGCCTGCGCGGCGGCACCTTGCTGCTGACGCCGCTCAAAGGTATCGATGGCAACGTCTACGCCGTCGCTCAGGGCAACCTGGTGGTTGGCGGTTTCGATGCCGAAGGTCGTGACGGTTCGAAAATCACTGTCAACGTTCCGTCGGCCGGTCGCATCCCTGGCGGTGCATCGGTCGAGCGTGCGGTGCCAAGCGGTTTCAATCAGGGCAACAGCCTGACCTTGAACCTCAACCGTTCGGACTTCACCACCGCCAAACGCATCGTCGACAAGATCAACAACATGCTTGGCCCTGGCGTCGCTCAGGCCATCGACGGTGGTTCGATCCGCGTGACTGCGCCACTCGATCCGAGCCAGCGGGTCGACTATTTGTCGATCCTCGAAAACCTCGAAGTCGACCCGGGTCAGGCGGTGGCGAAAGTCATCATCAACTCGCGGACCGGCACCATCGTGATCGGCCAGAACGTCAAGGTTTCCCCGGCCGCCGTGACTCACGGCAGCCTGACCGTGACCATCACCGAAGACCCGATCGTCAGCCAGCCTGGCCCTCTGTCCAACGGGCAGACGGCGGTGGTGCCGCGCTCGCGGGTCAACGCCCAGCAAGAAGCCAAGCCGATGTTCAAGTTCGGCCCGGGCACCACCCTCGACGAAATCGTCCGGGCGGTGAACCAGGTCGGCGCGGCACCGGGTGACTTGATGGCGATCCTCGAAGCGCTGAAGCAGGCCGGCGCGTTGCAAGCCGACCTGATCGTGATCTGAGGACGGCGACCATGGATATGCGCAAAAGCGGTCTGGTCAGCAGCAGCGACTCGGGTTCCTACTCGGACCTGAATCGCCTGAACCAGCTCAAGGTCGGCGACAAGAACAGCGATGCGAACATGCGCAAAGTGGCGCAGGAATTCGAGTCGCTGTTCCTTGGTGAAATGCTCAAGTCCATGCGCTCGGCCACCGAAGCGCTGGGCGAGGACAATCCGCTCAATACGCCAGCGGCCAAGCAATACCAGGAAATGTACGACCAGCAGTTGGCTGTTTCCATGTCTCGCGAAGGCGGTGGTATTGGCTTGGCGGACGTACTGATGCGCCAGATGTCGAAGAACAAACCGATGGCGCCGGGAGAGGCTGCAGCGGCGTCTGCCGCTAAGCAAGCTGCCGCGAAAGCCGCCGTGGAAACACCGATTGCCGCCGGTACGGTCGCCACCAACGGGCCGCTGTCGCGTCTCAATGGTGAGCGCCCGTTGTGGGCTTCGCGTTCGGTGAAGACGCCGACAAGCGCGGGGGAGGGCGCTCATCGCAATGACATGGCGCTGATCAATCAGCGGCGTCTGGCGTTGCCGCCGAAACTGGCTGATCGTTTGCTCGCCGGGCTGGTGCCGTCGGCATCGACGGTTGCAACAACCGCCACAACACCGCAGAACAACATCCAGGTGCCGCAAAGCACCAAGGCAGGTTCCGGCCCTCTGTACAACGGCGATTGGCTGGCTTCGCAAACGGATACGACCTCCAGTGGGCGCCTGCAGATTTATGGTCGTGCCATGGCTCAAATACCCCTGGCGCCGGCGAAGAAAGCCTTCAGTTCCGCCGACGAATTCGTCAACACCATGCTGCCGATGGCCAAAGAAGCTGCCGACCGTATCGGTGTCGATCCGCGTTACCTGGTGGCTCAGGCCGCCCTGGAAACCGGTTGGGGCAAATCGGTCATGCGTGCCCAGGATGGCAGCAGCAGCCACAACCTGTTCGGCATCAAGGCCAGCAGTAACTGGAAGGGCGATTCGGCGCGGGCGATCACCAGCGAATTCAGAAATGGCGAGATGGTCAAGGAGACGGCCGAGTTCCGTTCCTATGCCTCTTACAAAGACAGCTTCCATGACCTTGTGACGCTGCTGCAAAGCAATAATCGCTATCAAGATGTGCTGAAGTCGGCCGATAACCCAGAACAGTTTGTACGCGAGTTGCAAAAAGCCGGGTATGCAACCGACCCGGATTACGCAAGCAAGATCTCGCAGATAGCCAAGCAGATGACGAGTTACCAAAACTACGCTGCGGCGGGCGCTTCCACCACGCCTCTATAGGCACAAGGCATAAGGTCTGAACCATGAGTTTGCTCAATATCGGGATGTCGGGTCTGGCCGCTGGCCAATCCTCGTTGATGACTACCGGCAATAACATTGCCAACGCCGACACCGCCGGTTACTCACGCCAGCAAACCGTGCAAGGCACCAAGGCCTCGAATCAGTTCGGCAATGTCTACATCGGCACCGGCACGACCCTCGCCGATGTACGTCGGGTCTACAACAGCTACATTGATGCGCAGCTGCAGACCACCACTTCGCTCAATAGCGACTCGGCTGCCTACGCCGGGCAGATCAGCCCGCTCGATAAGTTGCTCTCGGACAGCGGCACAGGCCTCAATGGTGCCCTGACCAAGTTCTTCGCCTCTGTACAGAACGTCAACGCCAAGCCGGGCGACGATGCTTCCCGTCAATTGCTGCTCAGCGATGCGCAAGCCCTGAGCAACCGATTCAACTCGATCTCCAGCCAGTTGACGCAGCAGAACGCGAACATCAACGGCAACCTGGCTGACATGGCCGATCAGATCAACAAGCTGGCGACCACCGTAGCCCAGTTGAACCAGAAGATCTCCGAAGTTTCCAACGCCGGCGGCCAGCCCAACGATCTGCTCGATGCGCGCAATGAGACCGTACGCCAGTTGTCCACCCTCACCGGTGCGCAAGTGATGGAGCGTGACAATAGCCTCGACATTTACCTGGGCAGCGGTCAGCCGCTGGTCATGGGCAGCACCGCCAGCAAGCTGGAAGTGGTGCCGAGCAAAACCGACCCGTCGCGTTCGGCCATTCAGCTCAATCGCGGTTCGAGCACCATCGACATCACCTCGGTGATGACCGGTGGCGAGATGGGCGGCTTGCTGCGTTATCGCAGCACCGTGCTGGACCCGGCCATGAACGAGCTGGGTCGTGTGGCGCTGGTCGTCGCCGATCAGATGAACTCCATCCAGGCCCAAGGCATCGACAAGAACGGTGACTTCGGTTCGAACCTGTTCAACAACGTCAACAGCGCCGCGCAAATGGCCCAGCGCAGTGTCGCCACAGTTGGCAACAGCGCAGGCTCGGGCAACTTCGATGTGACTATCGAGGACAGCGGCAAGCTGACCATCAACGATTACAAGGTCACCTTCACCAGCGCCACTAACTACACCGTGCAGCGTCTGCCTGAAGGCACCGCCATGGGCGCGTTCAGCACGCTGACCACGCCGCCGCCAGTAATCGACGGTTTCTCCATGACGCTCACTGGCGGCACCGCAGCCGCTGGCGACACTTTCAAGATCACCCCGACCCGCAACGCGGCGACCAACATCAAGACCGAGATGACCGACTCCAAGCGTCTGGCCATTGCGGCGCCGTTGGGCGCGGCCATCGCGCCCGGTGTCAGCGGTACGTTGACCATTCCGGCCAGCGGTCAACCGACCCTGACCACGCAGTTCGATATCTATGACTCGGCCACCACCCTGGCCATTCAGAACGGCCTGAAGACATCGACTCCGGTCAAAATCGTGTTCGGCACGGCCGGTGGTACGACCCAGACTTACCAAATGCTCGATGCCCAAGGTAACGCGCTCAGCAGCGGCACTATCGTGCCGGGCCAGAACAATACGCTGAGCCTGACCATTCCTCTGGTCGACGCCAACGGCGCCGCGATCAATGATCCGGGACCACCAGTCGTGCAGCGTACTGCATCGTTCGACATGACCATCGCAGGCTCCCCGGGTACCTCGACGGCGATCAACGTGACGCTCAGTCAGCCGGGTACTCTGGACAACCGCAACGGCACCAAACTGGCTGGCTTGCAAACCCAGCAGACCGTGGATACCGGTTCGGCCAGTAAAGGCATTTCCCTGACCGACGCCTACGGCAAACTGGTTGAGGGCGTAGGCGCCAAGGCCGCCCAGGGCAAGCTCGACAGCGCTGCCACCGAAGCGATTCTGGCCAACGCCAAGAGCGCCCGCGATTCGCTGTCGGGTGTCGACCTCGATGAGGAAACCGGCAACCTGGTCAAGTATCAGCAGTACTACACCGCTTCTTCGCAGATCATCAAGGCTGCGCAGGAAATCTTCAACACACTGATCAGCAGTCTTTAAGGAGTCGTAGCCCATGCGCATTTCTACCGCCCAGTTTTACGAGTCCTCTGCCGCCAACTATCAGAAGAACTTCTCCAACGTGGTCAAAAGCAGCGAAGAGGCCAGCAGCCTCGTTCGCGTCAACACCGCTGCCGATGATCCGGTCGGTGCTTCGCGCTTGCTGCAATTGGGTCAACAGGCTTCGATGCTCGATCAATACGAAGCCAACACCACCACCATCAAGGCGACGCTGGGCGCCACCGAAGCGGTGATGACCAGCATCAATAACGTGCTGCAGCGCGCCAGGGAACTGGCCATCGGCGCCGGCAACGCCAGTTACACCGATGCCGACCGCCAGGCCAACGCATCGGAGCTGGGGCAGATCGAAGAACAGTTGCAGAGCCTGATGAACACCAAGGACGAGAACGGCAAGTACATCTTCGCCGGCTCCAAGGGCGACACCGTGCCGTTCACCCGCAACGACGATGGCACCTACAGCTACAACGGTGACCAGGTGACGCTTGACCTGGCGATCGGCGACAACATGTCGATGGCCACCAACAGCACCGGTTGGGAGGTGTTCCAGCAAGCGATCAACACCAGCCGCAGCGAGGTCACCCGGACTGCGCCGGTCGTGGATGATGGCCGCGTCGTCCTGTCCAATGGTCAGGTGTCGTCGAGCCTGACCTACAACAGCAAATTCCGTTCGGGTGAGCCGTACACCGTCGACTTCGTCAGCGGTACCCAGTTGCAAATCACCGATTCGGGTGGTAACGACGTGACCGCCGAAGCCAGTCAGGGCGGTGCGTTCAATCCGGCCACCGCAGCTGGCCAGACCGTGTCGTTCCGCGGTGTTGATCTGACCCTGAACATCAATCTGGCGGCCGGTGACACCGCCGCTGCCGTGCTGCCGGGCCACAGCTTTACCCTGGCGGCCAAGCCTGACACCTTTACGGCGACTCGCAGCCCGGGCAACCCGACACCGACTCAGGTGACTGGCAGCAGCATCACCAACCCGGTGGCTTACCACGCCAGTTTCCCGACCGGTTCGGCGGTGATGAAGTTCACCAGCGCCACCGCTTTCGACTTGTATGCGGCACCGTTGACGGCCAACAGCAAGATAGTCTCTTCCGGCACTGTAGCGGCCGGCGTTGCGACCGCCTCGGGCGTGAGCTTCAACCTGTCCGGTGTACCGGCGGCAGGCGATCAGTTCAGCGTGGCGGTCAACACTCACGAAACCCAGAACATTCTGGACACCGTGAGCCAACTGAAAACGGCGCTGAACACGCCAACCAACGGCGATCCAATCCTGACCCAGAAGCTGCAAGCCTCCATCGCTTCGGGCATCGGCAACCTGGCGAGCGGCAACGATCAGTTGTCCAGTGCGCTGAGTTCGGTGGGCGGTCGTGGTTCAGCCCTGGATACCCAGAGCGATACCAACCAGAGCCTGGTCCTGGCCAACACCCAGACCCAGTCGGCGATCCGCGATTCCGATCCGGCCGAAGTGATGACTCGCCTGACCTTGCAACAAACCATGTTGCAAGCGTCGCAACTGGCCTTCAGCAAGATTGCTCAGCTGGGCTTGTTCAACAAGATCTGAGCCTGTGTCTGTCGAGCTGCCAACCGTCTTTTTCTAAGCGGTTCCGAAGTCTCTGCCTGAAAGGGCAGAGGCTCGCCGCTCGAGAGTTTCGTCGTGAATCAACACCCTCTAGTCAGTATCGTCATCCCCGCCTTCAACCCGCGCTTCTTCAGCCAGGCGCTGGAAAGTTCGCTCGCTCAAACCTATGAGAACGTCGAAATCGTCATTTGTGACGACTCGTTGTCCGACGAGATTCGCGACATCGTCGAGTCGTTTGCCGACCCGGTGCACACCGTTCGTTACCTGCGTAACCCCAAGCGTCTCGGCCTGCAAAAGAACCTGCTGCGCTGCGTCGAAGCAGCTCAAGGCGAGTTCATCAAAGTGCTGTGCGATGACGACCGTCTGTTCGCGCCGAGTATTGCCCTGCAAGCCCAGGTGCTGATCGATCATCCCGAGGCCACCCTCGTTTGCGCCCTGCGCATGATGAGCGATGCCAACAACTTCATCTTGCCTCCACGGATCGATAACTGCCGTTTTTCGCCCATCGATTCGTTGCTCAAGGGCGATGACATGTTGGCGATTTTCGAGAGCACGCCGAAGAATTTCATCGGCAACTTCAGCTCGACGCTAATGCGCCGTGCCGATGTGCTCGAGCTGTTGCCTGCGCTGATTCAGGAAGATTGTGGCTTTGTCGCGATGCTTGATTTCGCTTTGTTCGTGTGCCTGTTGCGTCGCGGTAACCTGGCGGCGCTGAACACCGTGCAGAGTACTGAGCGTCAGTACCCGGAGCGTCTGAGCAAGACGCTCGAAATGACTCGGGCCGCTGTGCAGGAATGGGAATGGCTGGCGCAAATGCTGACAGCGCGCGGTGGCGAATCGGCACCGGCCTCGGGTTGGGTGCGCAGCGTTGAATTGAGCAAAGCCTCTGAAGAACCGCGCCAGTGGGAAGAGTTGTGCGTGGTGCGCGTGCTGGGCAACCGCAACACCGTGGTCAATGGCCGAGTGGGCGGCAATAGCGACAGCTATGCCGAGTTCTACCGCGAGTGGCTGTCGGCTCGCACATTCAACCCGGCGGAAGCGCGGCACATGCCGGAACGTATCAGCCGTTGGGCTGTGCGTCCGAATCTGGTGCCGATCGTCATCGACACCGAATCTGACAGCGCCGGGCTGAAAGCCACACTGGCCAGCATTGCTAGTCAACTGTACGCACCGCAAGCAGTGGTGGTGCTGTCCAACGCCGATTGCGATGCCGACGACAAAGTGCTGCAGTTGCCGCTTGAGGCGAACTGGTCGCAACAACTCAATGCCGTGGTGCCGCAACTGGAAGGCGCGCATTGGTTCTATCTGCTGCGGGCGGGTGACACGTTACGCGAATCGGCGCTGCTGGTGCTGGCCGAGCGCATCGCCGGCACGCCGGGCATGCTGTGCGCCTATAGCGATGAAGGCGCGCTGGTCGAGGGTGAGTCCGTCGACCCGGTGTTCAAGCCTGACTTCAACCTCGACCTCATGCGTTCCTACCCCTACGTCGGGCGAACACTGGCATTCGAGCGGGAGCGCTTTTTGGCAGTGGGCGGTTTCGATCCGGCTCACGGCGAACTGGCGCCGCATGATTTGCTTTGGCGTCTGGTGGAAGAGGCCGGGTTGCACACCATCGAGCACATTGCCGAGATTCAGGTGGAGTCGACTCAGACCTTTCCCGACTGGATGTCGTTGCCTGAGGTGATCGAGGGCAGTGAGGCGTTGGTCAGTGCGCACCTGGCACGCATCGGTCTGGAACACCGGATTCGCCATGAAGAGTTGTCGCTGCTCAATCGCATTGATTACCTGCACAGCCACCGACCTTTGGTCTCGATCATCATTGCGGCGGGCACGTCGCTGGCCGCGTTGCAGCGCTGCACTGAAAGCCTGATCGAAAATACCACCTACACCGAATACGAAATCCTGATCGTCGATGAAGGTCGCGGCGATGCGGCGATGGCCGACTGGCTGAGTGCGATGGCCCAGTTGGGCGCGGCGATGCTGCGGGTGCTGCGTTATGACGTGCGTTCCGGTGAAGCGGCCATTGTCAACTTCGCGGCCAGTCATGCCCGTGGCGAGTACCTGTTGACGCTCAGCCCGCGCAGTGTGATTTGCGCGGGCGACTGGCTCGCCGAACTGCTCAATCACGCTCAGCGCCCGGAAGTCGGCGTGGTGGGCGCGCGGCTGCTGGGTTCCAATGGTGCGATCGTCTCCGCCGGCCTGATTCTGGGGTTGGCCGGGCCTGCCACTTCGCCGTTTCTCGGCGAGCATGCCAGTGCCCGGGGTTACATGCAGCGTCTGCAAGTAGCGCAGAACTGGAGTGCTGTCAGCAGTGATTGCCTGATGGTACGCAAAGAGGTATTCGACAGCCTGGGTCAATTGGATGAGGCTCAGTTCAACCTGGGCCTTGGTGGTGTTGATCTGTGCCTCAAGGCGGGTAAAAACGGCTACCTGATTGTCTGGACGCCTTTTGCGACTGTGATGATGGGTGAAGACGCGTCGCCTGCAACGTCGCAGGCCGATGTGCAGGCGCAGGTGCTTGAACACGAAACCTTCTACAAAAAGTGGCTGCCGACAATCTCCCGTGATCCTGCCTACAACCCGGCGCTGACGCTAGGCGTGGCGAGCTTCAGTCTGGAGCCTTCGCTGCGTAATAACTGGAATCCGTTCTGCCATCGCGACCTGCCGCTGATTCTCGGGTTGCCGGTCAACGAGTCAGCGATCGGGCATTACCGTGTGACTGCGCCTCTGGCAGAGCTTGAGGCGGCGGGACGAGTCATTACGCGCGTGGCTTATGAGTCGCCATCGAGCGTGGAAATCGAGCGTCTCTCGCCCGACACCATTATCTTGCAAGGGCGCTATAACGGCGGCTCGGCGGCAGACATTCTGCGCATGAAGAAATACTCCAGTGCCCTGCGGATTTTCGAGCTGGACGACTACGTTGTCAGCACGCCAAAAAAGAACAGCCACGCCCGCAACAAGCCGGTCAACACCGAGCAGATGTTGCGTGATGGCATCGCCCTGTGCGACCGCGTGGTGGTGACGACGCAGGCACTGGCTGATGTGTTGTCGAGCATGCACAGCGAAATTCGCGTGGTACCCAACATGCTGCCGCCCGCCCCATGGGCGACCTTGACCAGTCAGCGCCGCACCTCGAAAAAACCACGGGTTGGCTGGGGCGGTGGCACCAGTCACACCGGCGATCTGGAGATCATTGCCGAGGTGGTCCGTGAGCTGGCCAATGAGGTGGAGTGGGTATTCTTCGGTATGTGTCCGGACGCCTTGCGCCCGTACATTCACGAATTTCACGGCACCATTGATTTGCAGAGTTACCCGTACAAGCTGGCGAGCTTGAACCTTGATCTGGCACTGGCTCCGTTGGAATTCCACATCTTCAACGACTGCAAAAGTAACTTGCGGTTGCTGGAATATGGCGCGTGCGGGTATCCGGTGATTTGCACTGATACCCGCGCTTACGAGGGTTTCTTGCCATGTACCAAAGTTTTGAGCAACAGCACTGAGGAGTGGTTGCAGGCGATCCGCATGCACTTGGCTGACCCGGATGCCAGCTATCGCATGGGGGATGAATTGCGTGAGGCGGTGCATCGGGATTTCATGTTGCGTGGGGATAATCTTCAGCACTGGTTGTGGGGGTGGTTGCCGGACTGATTTTTGGTCTGTGTGCATATCCGTTATTTCTGTTACGGCGACTTAGGGTTCCGCCCTTACGGCGGGTCACTTTGGAAAAGCCCCAAAGTAACCAAAGGGCTTCTGCCCCTTTCGTTCGGTGCCTCGCCCAGGCTCGGCATGCCCTCGCTCCGGTCCTGCTCCGTGGGCCCGCCGCCATCGGCCATCCATGGCCGGGGGCGGCTAACCCGGCATCCATGCCGGGTTGCCCACTGCGCAGAACCTCCACTCGGCCTCTCGAGGGGGCGGTGCGTCAACATCAACAGCTGCAGGCGAGCTAACGCTCGGCCTGTTGAGTGGTGAAAGGCAAGGCGGATGTACTCTGATTTTTTGTGGGGGGCTTGTCGGTCGCGCATCGCTGCGATGACAGCCTGTCAGCCGACCAATCTTCCCCAGATGTACCCCGTCCAACTGTGGGAGCGGGCTTGCTCGCGAAGCTGTTGATCTTGCCGTTGCCGTTGCTTCGGCTTTTGATCTTGATCTGCCGCCCCTTTCCCAGAGGCCGAACGCAGGCGTTGCGCAGGGGGCACCGCGGCAAGGATGCCGGGGTAGCCGCCCCCGGCCATGGATGGCCGATGGCGGCGGGCCCCCGGAGCAATGCCTTCGTTATGGCATGCCGAGCCTAGGCGAGGCACCGAATGGCGGGGCAAAAACGCTTTGGTTACTTTCGCGCTTTTCGAAAGTGACTCGCTGTAAAAGCGAAACCAATAGAAGCCATTACCAAAAAAACGGATATGTACCCCAATCCCTAAATCCCCGGTCACAGCAATCACCTCCCACCTCAAAAAACCACCAACCCCCATCAGTCGCCCACCCCAAACAATTGGCTCACTTCCTGCAAGTCCCCCATATATCGCCATAAAACCTTCACTCCAAAGGCGTGAAGGCCCCAGTGGCTGCGGGTAAATGATGTGCATCTGACGGTTCGCCGACCCTTGCGGGGGTGGCCAAGCCGCGTGAAGAGCAAGAGGACAGCGATGAAGGCAGTAATTCTGGCGGGTGGTCTCGGTACGCGGATCAGCGAAGAGTCGCACCTCAAGCCCAAGCCAATGATCGAAATCGGCGGCAAGCCAATTCTTTGGCACATCATGAAACAGTATTCGGCCCACGGGATTCATGACTTCGTGATCTGCCTTGGCTACAAGGGCTACGCAATCAAGGATTTTTTCGCCAACTACTTCCTGCACACCTCCGACGTCACCTTCGACATGTGCAACAACCGCATGGACGTTCACCAGAACTACAGCGAGCCATGGCGTGTGACCCTGATCGACACCGGCGAAGACACCATGACCGGTGGCCGTCTGCGTCGTGCCGCGCGTTATCTGGAAGGCGAACAGGCGTTCTGCTTTACCTACGGCGACGGCGTCTCGGACCTCAATATTGGCGCTCTGGTGGACTTCCACCTCGCCCACGGCAAGCTGGCTACCGTGACCGCCGTGCAGCCGCCGGGACGTTATGGCGCCCTGGAGCGCGACGGTGACAGCGTTAAAGGATTCATTGAGAAGCCACGCGGTGACGGCGGCTGGATCAATGGTGGTTTCTTTGTGCTGTCGCCAAAAGTGCTGCCGTACATTGGCGACGATCAAACTTCCTGGGAAGCCGAGCCGCTGGCCGCGCTGGCCAGCGAACAGCAGTTGCAAGCCTTCCAGCACGACGGTTTCTGGCACCCGATGGACACCCTGCGTGACAAGAACCATCTCGAGGCGTTGTGGCTGAGCGGGGAGGCCCCATGGAAACAATGGGACTGAGCCCGGAGTTCTGGCGCGGCAAGCGCGTTCTGCTGACCGGCCATACCGGTTTCAAAGGCAGTTGGCTGACGTTGTGGCTGCAAAGTCTGGGTGCCGAGGTCAGCGGTTTTTCGCTTGACCCATCCACCGAGCCGAGCCTGTTCGAACTGGCGCGGGTGGCCGAAGGCATCAACGATCAGCGCGGTGACCTGCGTGATCTGGGCGCCTTGCTGGAACTGATCGCCGATGTGCAGCCGGAAATCGTCCTGCACCTGGCGGCTCAGCCGCTGGTGCGCGAAGGCTATCGAGACCCGCTGGGAACGTACTCCAGCAACGTCATGGGCACCCTCAATCTACTCGAGGCGATCCGCCAGGTCGGCGGCGTGCGCGCCTGCGTGCTGGTGACCACCGACAAGGTTTATGCGAACAAGGAATGGTTGTGGCCGTATCGCGAGGACGAAGCCCTCGGCGGCCATGATCCTTACAGCAGCAGCAAGGCTTGCTGCGAATTGTTGGCGCAGTCTTATGCCGCGTCGTTTTTCCCGGCTGACAAGTACGCCGAGCACGGTCTGGCCCTGGCCACCGCGCGTGCCGGCAACGTGTTGGGCGGTGGAGATTTTGCCCCGGAACGTTTGATTCCTGACGTGCTCAAGGCCTGGTCGGCGGACGAGCCCGTGACCTTGCGCTACCCGCAAGCCGTGCGCCCGTGGCAGCACGCGCTTGAGCCTTTGGCGGGTTATCTGCAACTGGCCGCCGGCCTCTACGAGCAAGGCCCGAAATTCGCCGGCGCGTGGAACTTCGGCCCGAGCGAAGCGGACATGTGCAGCGTCGGCGAAGTGGTCGAGCAGCTCGCCAGCCGCTGGCCGCAAGCGCGCGGCTTGCGCATCGAACCGAGTGATTTGCATGAGGCTGGTCTGCTGCGTCTGGACAGCAGCCGCGCCCGTCAACTGTTGGCCTGGCAACCGCGCTGGTCATTGCAGCAATGCCTGACCCAGACCCTCGATTGGCACCTGGCGTGGCAGAACGGCGATGACATGCGTGAAGTCACCCTGGGCCAGTTGAACCTGTACCGAGGCGCGCTGTGAGCGAATTTCTGTTGAAAGCCTTGCCGCTGGCCGGTCTGTTCAGCGTGCAACACAAACGCTTCGAAGATGATCGCGGGCACTTCGCGCGGCTGTTCTGCGAAGGCAGCCTGAGCGCCTTCGGCCAGCCGTTTCACATTCGCCAGATCAACCATTCCTGCACACGTTTACGGGGCAGTGTGCGCGGCCTGCATTACCAGAACGCCAGTGCGCCGGAAGCCAAGTTGATCACCTGCCTGCGTGGGGAGGTCTGGGACGTGGCGGTGGACTTGCGCCCGGACTCCGAAACCTTTCTGCACTGGCACGCCGAACACCTGAAGGCTGGCGACGGTCGCAGTTTGCTGATCCCGGCCGGGTTCGCCCACGGTTTCCAGACCCTCACCGATGACGCCGAATTGCTCTACCTGCACAGCGCCGATTACACGCCTGCGCACGAGGGCGGTTTGAGCGTGAACGATCCACGACTGGCCATCGCCTGGCCGTTGCCTGTCAATAATCTGTCGGCGCGGGATTCCAGCCATCCTTTGCTCGATGAACACTTCGCTGGAGTGCGTGTATGAATTGCCGTGGTTGTGGTACTCCTCTGGCTTTGCCGCTGATTGACCTGGGCACCTCGCCGCCGTCCAACGCTTATGTGCGCGCGGATCAACTTGAGCAAGCCGAACAATGGGTGCCGCTGAAAGTTGCAGTGTGTCAGCAGTGCTGGCTGGTGCAGACCGAGGATTACACCAGTGCCGACAGCCTGTTTGACGCCGAATACGCGTATTTCAGTTCGTTCTCCAGCACCTGGCTGGCCCACGCAGAGCGCTATGTGGCCGAGATGGTCGAGCGCTTCGGCCTGACCGCCGACAGCCGTGTGGTGGAAATCGCCGCCAACGACGGTTACCTGTTGCAGTACGTGGCCAGACGCGGCATTCCTTGCCTGGGCGTCGAACCGACCCGCAGCACCGCGCAAGCGGCGCGGGAAAAAGGCCTGGAGATTCGCGAACTGTTCTTCGGTCGTGACACCGCTGCGCAGCTGAACAGCGAAGGCTGGGCCGCCGACCTGATGGCCGCCAACAACGTGTTGGCCCACGTGCCGGACATCAATGATTTCCTCGGTGGTTTCGCCACTTTGCTCAAGCCGACCGGTGTGGCGACGTTCGAGTTTCCGCAACTGCTGACGCTGATGGCGGGGCAGCAGTTCGACACGCTGTATCACGAGCATTATTCCTACCTGTCCCTGACCGCCGTGCAGGCCTTGTGCGAACGCAATGGTCTGGAAGTGTTCGATGTCAGTCAGCTGTCGACCCATGGCGGTTCGCTGCGGGTGTTCGTCCAGCGCATCGATGGCGAACGACGTGAAGTGCAGTCAGCCGTTCAGCAGCAGTTGCAGGCCGAACTTGCAGCGGGGGTGAAAACGCCTGAGTACTACACGACCCTGGCGCCCGCTGCCGAACGCATCAAGCACCAACTGCTGCGGTTCCTGTTGCAGGCCAAGGCCGACGGCAAGCGCGTGGTCGGTTATGGCGCTGCGGCCAAGGGCAACACGTTGCTCAACTACGCCGGGGTCAAGCCGGACCTGCTGGCCTGGGTTGCCGATGCCAACCCGCACAAACAGGGCAAGTATTTGCCGGGCAGTCGCATTCCGATCGTTTCACCGACGCAGATCGATCTGGAGAAGCCGGATTACATTCTGGTTCTGCCATGGAATCTGTTGCATGAAGTCAGTCAGCAACTGGCGCAAGTACGGCAGTGGGATGGCCGCTTCGTGATCGCCGTGCCTGAGTTGACCGTGCTGTGAAAGTGCTCGTGACCGGTGCCACCGGGTTCGTCGGCCGCCATCTGGTTGCAGCCTTGCTCGCCCGAGGCTGCGAAGTCCGGGCCGTGGCGCGTAACGCCGAGGCCGCTGCGAATTTGCCGTGGATCAATGCCGTGGAGTTCATCGCGGCGGATATTCACGCCGACGATCTGAACATCGCAGCGCTGACCGATGGCATCGACGCCCTGGCGCATCTGGCGTGGCCGGGGTTACCGAACTATCAGGCGCTGTTCCATTTCGAGCATAACTTGACGGCCGATTACCGGTTCATCAAGGGCGCGGTCGAGGCGGGTGTGTCGCAAGTGTTGGTCACCGGCACCTGTTTCGAATATGGCCTGCAGAGTGGGCCGCTCAGCGAGCAGACCTCGCCGCAACCGAGTAACCCTTACGGGTTGGCGAAGAACACGCTGCGGCTGTTCCTCGAAAATCTGCAGCGGGTTCAACCGTTCACCCTGCAATGGGCGCGGTTGTTTTACCTGCACGGGGAAGGGCAGAACCCGAACAGTTTGCTCGCAGCGCTGGACCGGGCAATCGATGCCGGTGACGAGTGCTTCAACATGTCCGCCGGCGAACAGTTGCGCGATTACCTGGCGATTGAAACGGCGGCCGGTTACCTCGCCGCGATCATGCAGCAGCGTGAATTCGACGGTGTGATCAATTGCTGCAGCGGCCAGCCGATATCGGTCAGAACGCTGGTCGAACAACGGCTGCGTGAACGTGGCGCGTCGATCGATTTGAACCTGGGTCATTACCCATACCCGACCCACGAGCCGATGGCGTTCTGGGGTGTGGCAGACCGCTTGCAACAGCTACTGGGAGCAGAGCATGAAGCATGAGTTGTATCGGGTCGCCGACCTGCCGGTGTTGCAAAACCGTACCTTTGCCGACGCGCAATCGGCGAAAGCTTCTGCCTGCGCCGACATGGTGCTGGTGCAGGACGAGCAGAGCGGGCTGATCTTCAACCAGGCCTTCGATGCCAACAAGCTCAGCTACGACGCCGATTATCAGAACGAGCAGGCTCATTCCGGCCAGTTCCAGAAGCACCTGCGCGATGTCGAAGGGATCATTGCCCGTCACTTCAAGGGCCAGGAACTGATCGAAGTCGGCTGCGGCAAAGGCTACTTTCTTGAACTCCTGAAAGGTCTGGACTACGCCATCACCGGCATCGACCCGGCCTACGAAGGCGACAGCGTCGATGTGATCAAGGCGCCGTTCACTCGCGGTCTGGGTCTGTCGGCAGACGCGATTGTGCTGCGTCACGTGCTGGAGCATATCCAGGACCCGGTGAATTTCCTCGCCGAAATGGCCGATGCCAATCAGGGCGGGCAGATCTACATCGAAGTGCCGTGCTTCGACTGGATCCTGGAGCATCGTGCCTGGTTCGACCTGTTCTACGAGCACGTCAATTATTTCCGCCTCGATGACCTGCGCCGGATGTTCGGCACGGTGCATGAGGCCGGTCACCTGTTCGGTGGCCAATACCTGTACATCGTCGCTGACCTTGCAACATTGCGTCTGACGCCGGAGCAACCGGTGCCGCGCCTCGAGCTGCCTGAAGGTTTCACCAGCAGCCTTGAGCACGCGGTGCAGATTATTCAGGCCGCACCCGAGCAAGGTTCGGCGATCTGGGGCGCGTCTTCCAAAGGCGTGATTTATTCGCTGTTCCTGCAACGAGCGGGCGTGGCGGTGGATCGCGTGGTGGATATCAACCCGGCCAAACAGGGCCGATATCTGCCCCTGAGCGGCGCACGGGTGTCCTCGCCGCAAGAGGCCATGGACGCGCTGCCCGAAGGCGCCAACCTGTTTGTAATGAACTCCAATTACCTCGAAGAAATCAAGCGGATGACCGGTGGACGCTACGTCTACCACGCCGTCGACAGCGCTTCGTTCCAGTGACTATTGAGATTCCAAAAATGACCGACAACACCATCAATAAAGCCTTCGAAGCCGAATGCCAGGCAGAAATCGCGCGTCAGGGCGACGACCAGAAACTCACCGGTCTGGCCCAGGATTTTTTCAACCAATCGGCCAGGCACAAGTACAGCTACCACTTCTCGTGGATGGGCCGTCCGATCATCCAGTTGCCGCAAGACATGATGGCGATGCAGGAAATCATCTGGCAGGTCAAACCGGACCTGGTGATCGAATGCGGCATCGCCCACGGTGGTTCGATCATCTACTACGCTTCTTTGCTGGAGCTGCAAGGCCACGGTGAAGTGCTGGGTATCGACCTCGACATTCGCCCGCACAACCGCGACGCCATCGAAAGCCACCCGATGAGCAAGCGCATCAAAATGATTGAAGGTTCGAGCATCGACGCGGCCATCGCCGAGCAAGTGCGTGCCGCGGCCGAAGGCAAGAAGGTCATTCTGGTACTCGACTCCAACCACACCCACGACCACGTGCTGGAAGAGCTGCGCCTGTACGCGCCACTGGTTTCGGTGGGCAGCTACTGCGTGGTCATGGACACCGTGGTCGAAGACATGCCGGCCGATTTCTTCCCGGACCGTCCATGGGGCCCGGGCGACAACCCGAAGACCGCCGTGTGGAAATACCTGGAAGAAAACGCTGACTTCGAAATCGACCGTCAGTTGCAGAACAAGTTGCTGATCACCGTGGCGCCGGACGGTTATCTGCGTCGCGTTCGTTAATCATTATTGAATCTGTGTTCTCGGCGCTTGGCCGGTTGTGGGGATAGAAATATGCACGTTCAAAACACTGCTCGAAACGATATGGCACCGCTGAATGAACGGTTAACGGTGGTGGTGATCTCCCACAATCGCAACGCCTATCTGCGGCGCACCTTGCAGTATTACAGCAGCTATCCCTGCACGATTCTGGTTCTGGACTCTTCGCTGCAGAGCGACGAGAACATTACCCGTGATTACCCGATGGTCGATTACCGGCACCTGCCGCAATTCACCTACACCGGTTTGCAGGAAAAACTCGCCTATGGTGTGAATCAGGTGACCACGCCGTACATGGTGTTGGCGGCCGATGACGATTTCCTGCTGCACGATGCGGTCACCGAGTCGCTGGAGTTTCTCGAAGACAACGCCGATTACGGCATGTGCCACGGCTACGGAATCATGTACCTGGCACGCGCCACGGAAGTGAACTACTTCCGTCGCGATCGCAAGGGACCGGAAGATTATTGCTCGGATCAGGCCGAGGATCGCCTGATGCAATTCATGGGGCACTTCCTGCCGCCGTTCTATGCGGTCAGCCGCACGGCGTTGCTGCAAGACTGGCACAACGCGCTGCTGCCGGGCACCAGCTTCGAGTGGCAGGAAATCGGGCATGCCTATTACATGCTCGCACGCGCCAAGGCGCGGGTTTTGCCGATCCCGTTCGCCGTGCGGGAAATCCCCTACGGTGCCTCGGAGCACAACACCAACGTCCTGACGGTGTTGACGCTCAAGGACGCGAAAACCGTTGCCGACCGCGAGCACTTTGCCGAGTTTCTGGCCTCGTTGCCCACCGGTATGAGCCACAAGACGCTGGCCGAGGGCAAGCAGGTTGCACTGGACAGTTTCGCCACCATGGCCGACTGCTTGAATAACATGCGTTCGCTGAAGGGGACGCTGATTTTCACCTCGGCCTGGCTGGAGGCCGGCAAAGAGCCGGTGCGTACGTTTAATACCGAGCAGTTTGTCGAAATGCCGTTCTACAACCAGCCGGTGTTCGATCTGCTGACCGAATTCGAATTCCTTCTGCACACCATGCCCGCCGGTAAATTGCAATTGCAGGAACTGGAAGGCATTTTGCTCAAGCAGCATGAGCTGATGCGCGTTCATCCCAACGACAACGAGCGCACCCTGCGTAGCCGATTGTGGGAAGCCCTGAGCCTCTATGCGTTCAACCGCACCGTCATGGCACGTCTGACCGCGTCGTTGAAAGGCACCGAAGACGAGGAAGAAGGCCTCAAGCTGCAAGCCTGGGCCGAACGCCTGGCGTCGGTGCCGGCACAGGACGAACAGTCACTGTTCCAGAACATGCCGTCCGGGCGCCTGCTGGACTGGCTGGATGCGCGCAGCCCTGATGCAAAACAACTCAAGTCGATTGCGGCGCACTTGGCCAAACACAACGGCGGTCCGCAATTCGGGATCATGTTGCTGGACCTGGACGCCGACATGGTCAAGTTGCAGAGCACCTTTGACAGCCTGGTCAGTGGCCACTGCAAGGCCTTCAAACTGGTGGTGTTCACCACGGGTGATTTGCCGGCAACCACTTCGCCGCGTGACACCGTGCATTTTGTCAAAGTGACCGCGACCAATTACGTCGAACGCATCAACCAGAGTGTCGCACAGTCTACCGCCGACTGGCTGGTACTGGCCGAGGCCGGTGATCAGTTCACCGCCAGCGGCCTGCTGCGCGCCAGCCTCGAGTTGATGGGCGCTGAAGGCGTACGCGCCGTGGCCATGGACGAAATCCAGCGTCAGGAAAACGGTTCCCTGAGCGATGTGTTCCGTCCGGGCGTCAACCTTGATCTGCTGCAAACCGTACCGTCGCTGATGGCCCGGCACTGGCTGATTCAGCGTGACGTTCTGGCTGACGCCGGTGGCTACTCGACTGAATACGCATCTGCACTGGAATTCGACTTGCTGCTGCGCCTGATCGAAAACGGCGGGCTGGGTGGCCTGGCGCATCTGGCCGAGCCACTGCTGATCTGCAACGCGCCATCCGCCGAGGAAAATCCTCACGAACGTCAGACCTTGACCCGTCACCTCAGGGAGCGCGGTTATCGCGGTCAGGTCAGCTCCGAGCTGCCGCAAACCTGGCAGATCGACTACCAGCACGCCGAACGGCCGAAGGTGTCGATCATCCTGTGCAGCGAGGACAATCTAGAGACGCTGCAAAGCGCCGTGGTCAGCGTGTTGCAACGCACCCGTTATCAGCAGCATGAAATTCTGATTGCCGATAACCACAGCCAATCCGAAGAACTGGCGACCTGGCTGACCAGCCTGGAAGGTAAGGGCGATCGCCTGCGCGTCTTGCGCTCCGGCAAGCGTCTGAGCGCCTCGGCGCTGCATAACTTTGCCGTGCGCGAAGCCAAGGGTGCCTATGTGGTGCTGATGTCGGCTGACGCCGTGGTGGTCAACTCCAACTGGCTCGACAGTTTGCTCAATCAGGCCCAGCGTCCGGAAGTCGGGATTGTTGGCGCCAAGCTGATGGACATTCGTGGCGTCACCACGCAAGCCGGCCTGGTACTGGGCTTTAATGGTGTGGTGGGTTCGGTGTTTATCGATGAGCGCAAGGATGCCAAAGGCTATATGAACGGTCACCAGGTCGAGCAGAACTACTCGGCGGTGTCCGGGGCTTGCATGATGGTTCGCAAGGACCTTTATGAAGCGGTCGGCGGTCTGGACGAAGAGCACTTCGACGAAGCTTTCGGCGATATCGATCTGTGCCTGAAAGCCGCCGATGCTGGCTACCTGATTGTCTGGTGCCCTCAGGCGCAGCTGCTGCACCCGGGCCTGTTGCCTGACGCGCCTCAGACCGCCGCGGCCTTGCAAGACAAGTGGCAAGCGCGCTTCGCGCACGATTCGGCCTACAACCAGAACCTGGCCTTGACCGGCAAGGGCTTTACCCTCGGCGACGCCTCCAGTGTGAACTGGGCGCAGTTGCTCGCATAAGCCTGGCTGACAGGTAAAAGGACTCAAGGCATGTTCAACGGTCAATCGATTTTCATCTCCGGCGGCACCGGCTCGTTCGGGCGCAATTTCATCCGCCGGCTGCTGGAGCAGTACCAGCCCAAGCGGGTGGTGGTGTTTTCCCGTGATGAGCTCAAGCAGTACGAGATGCAGCAGACGTTCAACGCGCCGTGCATGCGTTACTTCATCGGTGATGTGCGCGATGCCGACCGTTTGCGTCAGGCCATGCGCGGTATCGATTACGTGGTGCATGCCGCGGCCCTGAAACAAGTGCCGGCGGCGGAATACAACCCCACTGAATGCATTCGTACCAACGTCAACGGCGCGGAAAACATCATCGCCGCTGCCATCGACAACGGCGTGAAAAAAGTCGTCGCGCTGTCTACCGACAAGGCCGCCAGCCCGATCAACCTGTACGGCGCGACCAAGCTGCTGTCGGACAAACTGTTTGTGGCCGCCAACAACATTGCCGGTGAACAGCAGACCCGCTTTGCCGTGGTGCGCTACGGCAACGTCGCCGGTTCGCGGGGGTCGGTGGTGCCGTTCTTCAGCAAACTGATTGCCGAGGGCGCCAAAGAGCTGCCGATCACCGATGAGCGTATGACGCGTTTCTGGATCACCCTCGATCACGGTGTGAAATTTGTGCTCGATAGTTTTGCCCGCATGCACGGCGGTGAAGTGTTTGTGCCGAAGATCCCGTCGATTCGCGTCGTCGATCTGGCGCGGGGCATGGCTGAGCATTTGCCGCACAAAAACGTCGGTATTCGTCCAGGGGAAAAACTCCATGAGCTGATGGTGCCGCTGGACGACGCGCGCATGACCCTGGAGTTCGATGATCACTACACCATTCAGCCATCGATTCGTTTCACCAGCGTCGACGTGGATTTTGCCGTGGACAAACTGGGCGAGCAGGGCCGGCCGGTGAGCGAAGATTTCGAGTACCGCTCCGACACCAACCCGCACTTCCTGTCGGTCGGCCAGATCGCTGACCTGCACGCAGAGCTGTCGGCATGATTCCCTACGGTCGGCAAAGCCTCGATCAGGATGACATCGATGCGGTGGTTGCCGTGTTGCAGTCCGACTGGCTGACGCAAGGGCCGACCATCGAGCGTTTCGAACAGGCCATGGCCGAGCGTTGCCAGGCCGGTTTCGCGGTGGCGGTGTGCAATGCCACGGCGGCGTTACACATTGCCTGCCTCGCCGCGGGCCTCAAGCCGGGCGATCGCTTGTGGACTACGCCGAACACTTTCCTGGCCTCTGCCAACTGCGGTCGCTACTGCGGCGCCGAGGTCGATTTTGTCGATATCGATCCGCTGACCTGGAACCTCGACGCCTACACTTTGGCGTCTAAGCTTGAGATCGCCGAGCGCGACGGCAAGCTACCGAAAGTGCTGGTGGCGGTGGCGTTCTCCGGGCAGAGCTGCGATATGCGCATGATCGCCGAACTGGCCGAGCGCTATGGTTTCACCGTGATCGAGGATGCCTCTCACGCGGTCGGTGCGTCTTACGCCGGGCGTCCGGTGGGTTGCGGCGAATTCGCGGCGATGACGGTGTTCAGTTTTCACCCGGTGAAGATCATCACCAGCGCCGAAGGCGGCATGGTGCTGACCAATCGCCCGGAACTGGCCGAGCGCTTGCAGCGCCTGCGCAGCCACGGCATGACCCGTGACCCTGCGCAGATGACCGAACCCAGCCATGGTCCCTGGTACTACCAGCAAGTGGAACTGGGCTTTAATTACCGCATCACCGACCTGCAAGCGGCCCTCGGTCTGTCGCAGCTGAACAAGCTCGATGGTTTCATCGAGCGTCGTCGCGAGCTGGCGGCGCGTTATGAGCGGTTGCTGGCGTACTTGCCGCTGACCTTGCCCGGCGCGCAGCCGGAGGCCGAGTCGGCGTGGCATCTGTACGTGGTGCGCTTGCAGACGGAGCGGATCAGCCTCAGCCATCGACAGGTGTTTGAAGGCTTGCGAGCGGCCGGGGTGGGTGTGAACCTGCACTATATTCCGCTGCACTTGCAGCCGTACTATCGCGACCTGGGTTTTGCCGAGGGGGATTTTCCCCAGGCCGAACGTTATTACGCCGAGGCCATCAGCCTGCCGCTGTTTCCTCTGCTGAGTGATCAACAACAGGATTATGTGGTCGAGCAATTGCGACGACTGATCCTTGAGGCGTAGTGACTTGAGGAGTAGTGACTCTTGAGCAGTGTTGCGATCATCCCGGCCCGTGGTGGCAGCAAGCGAATCCCGCGCAAGAACCTCAAGCCGTTCGACGGCGTGCCGATGATTGTCCGTTCGATTCGCACGGCGCTGGAGTCGAATCTGTTCGACCAGGTGATTGTCAGCACCGACGATGAAGAGATCGCCGAGGTCGCACGGGCCCATGGGGCTCAAGTGCCGTTCATGCGGCCCGTAGCGCTTGCCGACGATTTCACCGGGACCGCAGCGGTGATCGTGCATGCCTTGAAGCAATTGCCACCGTTCGACTATGCGTGCTGCGTTTACGCGACGGCGCCCCTGTTGCAGGCGCGTTATCTGCGTCAGGGACATGAGTTGCTCGTGCAGCACCCGGACAAGTCTTTCGCGTTTTCAGTCGCCGGTTTTGGCTTCCCGGTACAACGGGCCTTGACCCTGGACGAGCAGGGTGCCTTGACCTCGCTCTACCCGGAATTTCGCGAGACCCGTTCCCAGGACTTGCCCGAAGCTTTTCAAGATGCCGGCCAGTTCTATTGGGGGCGTAGCGAGGCCTGGTTGCGTGGCGATGTGTTGTTCTCGCCGGCAAGCCTGCCGGTGATTCTGCCGCGGCATCTGGTGCAGGATATCGACACGCTTGAAGACTGGACGCGTGCCGAATATCTCTATTCCGCCTTGAAGGCTGGGGGTGAGCTGCAATGAGGGTACTGATCCGCGCTGATGCATCGCCGACTATCGGCAGTGGCCATATCGCCCGCTGTCTGACCCTGGCCAGGGTGTTGCGCAAGCGGGGCGCGCATGTTGCCTTCGCTTGTCGTCAGTTGCCGGGGCATCGGTTGGACAGTCTGCAGTCTGAGGATTTCGAGACTTTCGCGCTGCCGGAGCGCTATCCCGATGAAGACCCGCAGCAGGCCATCGAGTCGATGCTGCCGTGGCAGGCGGACATTGCTGCGCTGGGACAAGCATTGGAAAGTCATCCGGCTTTCGACTGGATCATCGTCGACCACTATGGCCTCGATCATCACTGGCAGACCGCCGCGCGCCGTTGGGCTCCACGAATCGCGGCGGTGGACGATTTGGCCACTCGGCAATACAGCGTCGATCTGCTGCTCAATCAAAATCTGTCGGGCACGCCAGAGGCTTATGCCTCACTGCTGACGCCCGATTGCCAGACCCTGCTGGGCCCACGGTTTGCCCTGCTGCGCGATGAGTTCTGTTGCCCGGCAATCGAGATCAAACCTCGAGCCAGGCGAGTGCTGGTGAACTTCGGCGGTTTCGATGCGGCCATGCAGACCCATCACGCGATGTTGGCGCTGGCGGACCTCCATGAGCTGGAAGTCGATTTCGTGGCCGGTGCCGATAACCCGGCCTGGGAGCAGATGCAGAGTCTGGTGGACTATCGCCCGAACTGGCGCCTGCACAGTTTTGTCAGCGATTTCTACCAGCTGATGACCGAGGCCGACCTGTTTATCGGTGCCGGTGGCGGTACCAGCTGGGAGCGAGCGGCCATAGGGCTGCCGACGATCTGCATTGCGGTCTCGAATAATCAGCAGGCCAACGGCGAGGTGATGGCGACCTCGGGGGCTCATGTGTTCCTGGGCAACCGCGAGCGGGTCAGCGTCGAGCAGTTGCATCAGACCATCGGTTTTGTCGTGGGCAATCAGGGGATTCGTCAGAGTCTGGCCGAACGCTCGCGGCAGTTGGTCGATGGCCGTGGGGCGCAGCGGGTGGCGGCAGCGCTGGCGGGGGCGGTGTTGCAGGTTCGTCAGGCCACTCAGGATGATGCGCAATTGTTGTTCGACGGGCGCAATGCCGAGGCGGTACGGCGCTGGTCGCTGGACACCCACGTCATCGACTGGCAACGGCATCAGGCCTGGTTGGCCGCGAGCCTGAGCAACCCGCGGCGGTTGCTGTTGATCGCCGAGGCGGATGATGGCCCGGTCGGTGTGCTGCGTTATGACCTCGACGATGCTCGTGCCGAAGTCTCGATTTATTTGTTCGAAAGCCGAATCGGTTTGGGTTGGGGCAGGGCGTTGCTGGCGCGGGGCGAAGTCTTTGTCACCGCTTACTGGCCGTCACTGCAAGCCATCACCGCTCAGGTGCTGCCGGCCAACCAAGCGTCGCTGAAAGTTTTCCGCGAGGCAGGTTTCACTCAGAGTGCTTGTGCGTTCACACGCGTTTTAAAGGATCACCCATGACCAGTTTCAAGATCGGCAACCGCTCGATCGGTGCCGATGCGCCGCCGTTCATCATTGCCGAGATGAGCGGCAACCATAACCAGTCGCTGGACGTGGCGCTGCAAATCGTCGAAGCCGCGGCCAAGGCCGGCGCGCATGCCTTGAAGCTGCAAACCTATACCGCCGAGACCATGACGCTGGACCTGTCCGAAGGCGAGTTCTTCATCAAGGACCCCAACAGCCTGTGGGCCGGTTCTTCGCTGTACGCGCTGTACGAGAAGGCCCATACGCCGTGGGAATGGCACGCGCCGATCTTCGCCCGGGCCAAAGAACTGGGCATGCTGGCGTTCTCCACGCCGTTCGATGACACCGCGGTGGACTTCCTCGAAAGCCTGGACGTGCCGGCCTACAAGATCGCCAGTTTCGAGAACACCGATCTGCCGTTGATCCGGCGGGTCGCTGCCACCGGCAAGCCGCTGATCATCTCCACCGGCATGGCCAGCATCGCCGAGCTCGATGAAACTGTGCGCGCCGCCCGTGAGGCCGGTTGCAAGGATCTGGTGTTGCTCAAGTGCACCAGCACCTACCCGGCGACGCCAGCCAACAGTAATGTGCGCACGATTCCTCATCTGCGCGAGTTATTTGGCTGTGAAGTCGGTTTGTCCGATCATTCGATGGGGGTCGGAGTGTCCGTCGCTGCAGTAGCGCTGGGGGCAACGGTGGTGGAAAAACACTTCACCCTCGATCGTGCCGCTGGTGGGGTGGACGCCAGTTTTTCCCTGGAACCAGCCGAACTCGCGAGCCTGGTGATCGAAACCGAACGCGCTTGGCAGGCGATGGGCCAGGTGCAATACGGCGTGACCGAAGCCGAGCGCAAGTCTCTGGTATACCGCCGTTCGCTGTATGTAACTCAGGACATGGCCGCCGGTGAGCCTTTCACCGCCGCCAATCTGCGGGCCATCCGGCCTGGCTTGGGGCTCGCCCCCAAACACGCTGAAACCCTTCTGGGCCGCCGCGCCCGACAGGCCATCAAGCGCGGAACGCCGTTGGACTGGTCGCTGGTCGAATAACCTGTTGTGGGTCTGATTCGGCAAAATAGAGTGACCTGCGAGTCATAACGGGCATCTTCACTGTATTGTATAAAAAGGGGAGATGGCGCCTGGACTGTTTTTAGCCCAGTGATGGCCTTTAATTCTTCCTGCTGTCGCCCCCTTGAGGGCGACGTTATTTGTTGTTTGTCGGCGCCCCTCGATTCCTTGCGAGCGGTGGTATTGGGCTGTTTATTATTGGGAAGCCGTAATGATTGGCATAAAGAGCATTGCGAGCTACGTTCCTGTAGCCGGCGTGGACAATTACGCACAAGGTGCAAAATTCGAAAAGGATGAAGAGTTCATCCTGGGCAAGATCGGTTCGGCCTTCCTGCCGCGCAAAGATGCCGGTCAGGAAACCTCGGACCTGTGTGTCGAAGCAGTCAACGCGCTGTTCGCCAACAATCCCGAGTTGAAGCGTGAAGCCATCGACGTGTTGATCGTCGTTACCCAGAATGGTGACGAAGAAGGTCTGCCGCACACCGCCGCCATTGTTCAGGACAAACTGGGCCTGCCGACGACCGTGGCTGCGTTCGATATTTCCCTGGGCTGCTCCGGTTACGTCTACGGCATCTACGCCATCAAGGGTTTCATGGAAGCCGCGGGCCTGAAGAATGGCCTGCTGGTGACCGCCGACCCGTATTCCAAGATCGTCGACCCGGAAGACCGCAACACCACCATGCTCTTCGGCGATGCCGCCACTGCCACCTGGATGGGCGAAGATGCGCCATGGCAGTTGGGCAAGGCCAAGTTCGGCACCGACGGTTCCGGCGCACCGCACCTGAAGGTTTCCGACGGGGTGTTCTTCATGAACGGCCGTCAGGTCTTCAACTTCGCGCTGCTCAAAGTGCCAGCGCATTTGCATGAGTTGCTCGCTGACTCGGGGCTGACGGCTGACGATATCGATGCATTCTGCATTCACCAGGGCAGTGCGGCGATTGTCGATGCGGTTGCGCGGCGTTTCGAGGGCGAGCCTGAGAAGTTCATCAAGGACATGGTCGAGACCGGTAATACCGTGTCGTCGAGCATTCCGTTGCTGCTGGAAAAACACGTGCTGGATTCGAAGTGGAAGCGCGTTGCGCTGAGTGGTTTCGGTGTTGGATTGTCGTGGGGTTCGGCGATCATCTATCGCCCCTGAATCTCGGCTCTTTAGTCAAAGAAAGCCAGGCAAAAAAAAGCGTTCAAGGTGTAACCTTGAACGCTATTTTTTTGCCCGAATGAAAGCGAGGCTCCATGAGCGAGTTCCTTGAGCGCAACGCCGAGGTCATACAGCGCCGCTGGCCGCTGCTGTCTGCGCGCTTGCTGGTTGAGGATGCGAGCCTGTTGCAGGCCGATCTGGTCGAAGGCCTGGGCTCGACGTTGAGCATCAACGGCATCCAGCTGACCAGTCGGCACGACCGCACCCGCGAGGCCAGACTTCAGGCCGACAGCCTGCCCATCGACAGTCCGGTGGTGCATGTCTACGGCACCGGGCTTGGCGATCTGCAGATAGAGCTACTGCAGCGCGCCGGGCTTGAGCGTTTATACGTACACATCCTCAACGGTGCGGTGTTTGCGCTGGTGCTGCAACTGCTCGATCAACAGCAGTGGCTCAGCGATCCGCGAGTCGAGCTGTTGTATGCCGGCGATCTGGCGGAAATCCAGCTGCCGTTCTTCGCGTTGCCGTCCGAGCTGGTACTGGCCGATGACTTCAATGCGAAGATCCGCGATCGCTTGATCAGCGAAACTCACCTGACCTTCAATAATCGCGAGTTCGACCCGCAGTCGCCCGAGATTATCGAGTGCTTGCAAGCCAGTCTTTCTCTGGTGCAGTCCGATCATGACGTGGCCGAGTTGTTCGGTTCCCGCCCCGGTCAGGAGGTGTTTGTCATCGCCACCGGCCCAAGCCTGGAACAGCATTTCGACACCTTGCGCGCGATTCGCAATCAAGCTGAGCGGCCGTTGTTCATCTGCGTCGATACGGCCTATCGCCCGTTGCTCACGCACGGCATCCGCCCCGACATGGTGGTCAGCATTGACCAGCGGATCTCGGCCCGGCACCTGCCGCCTGAAGACACGACCGACATCACGCTGGTGTACATGCCGATGCTCGATCCTCTGGTACTCGAAGCTTGGCAGGGGCCGCGATATGCCGGTTACTCCGCCAGCCCGATCTACCAGCAGTTGCGTGCGCAATTACCCAAGGGCGAGCTGTATGTCGGCGGCAGCGTGATTCATCCGGCGGCGGACCTGGCGGTAAAAATGGGCGCGGCGCAGATCACGCTGTTCGGCGCCGACTTTGCTTTCCCCAGCAACAAGACTCACGCAGGCTGGAACGATGGCGATCTGGGGCCGCAACTGGGGGCAGCCAAACACTGGGTGCTCGATGGTCATGGCCAACGGATCAAAACCCAGCTCAACTTCCGCAGCTACCTGTGTGAGCTGGAGCGTTATATCGCCGGCCATCCTCAGGTGCGCTTCTATAACAGCAGTCGGGCAGGGGCGATGATTGCCGGCACCGTTTTTCATCCGGAGTTTGCGTCATGAGCGGGTTTGAGTCCTTCGTCGTCGACGCGCAGCAATGCGCGGCACTATTCCGTCTGGGGCGGGATGTAGAAGCCGGACTGGCGATGATCGAGCTGATCGGTGAGATACACCCGAGGCTGGATTCGACGCCGCAGGAATCTCAACAGCAATGGGCATTTCTGCTCGGCGAAATGTTCGCGTGTCAGGAGGCGCAGAACTGGCTCGCGCTGGCGGATTATCTGGAATATGAACTGGTCCAGCTGCTGACCGACAACCTGTCCCTTTAAGCAGTTTCCCTTCTGCCGGTGCGGGCGAGTCCTCGCCAACCTGTCACCGGCACTTCTCTGACGTCATTTTTTTTGCTGCTGAACTGTCGCAAGCCGTTGTTTTGCGGGGGGTGGCAACGTGATGGCAAATATTTTTGAAAATCCCCTAAAGCAAGTTGCATTACCGACGATAACTATTACGAAGGTTCTCTAGGCCATACCCGGCGGTTGCCAGGGCCGGAAGCCGCAGTACCCAACCAACGAGGAATTCGTCATGGCTTTAACCGTAAACACCAACGTCACATCGTTGAGCGTTCAGAAGAACCTGAACCGCTCTTCCGACGCACTGTCGACTTCGATGACTCGCCTGTCTTCCGGCCTGAAAATCAACAGCGCTAAAGACGACGCCGCCGGCCTGCAGATCACTACCCGTATGACCGCGCAGATCCGTGGTCAGAACATGGCGATCAAAAACGCCAACGACGGTATCTCGATCGCTCAGACCGCTGAAGGCGCACTGCAGGAATCGACCAACATTCTGCAGCGTATGCGTGAACTGGCCATTCAAGCTCGAAACGATTCGAACGGTACTCAAGACCGTGTTGCTCTGAACAAAGAATTCGCCGCAATGTCGGACGAGCTGACGCGTATCGCCAACTCCACCAACCTGAACGGCAAGAACCTGATCGACGGTACTGCTGGTACCATGACCTTCCAGGTTGGTTCCAACACCGGTTCGGCTAACCAGATCACTCTGACCCTGGCTTCCGGCTTCGGCGCAGCGACCCTGTCGGTTGACTCGGCTACCACCCAGATCACTGGTAACAACTCGGCTACCGCTCAAGCTTCGTTCTCCGCTGCTCTGACCCGTATCGACGCCGCTCTGCAGACCATCAACACCGCCCGTGCTGACCTCGGTGCTTCACAAAACCGTCTGTCCAGCACCATTTCCAACCTGCAAAACATCAACGAAAACGCTGAAGCTGCTCGTGGTCGCGTACAAGACACCGACTTCGCTGCTGAAACTGCTCAGCTGACCAAGCAACAAACTCTGCAACAAGCTTCCACCGCAATTCTGGCCCAGGCCAACCAACTGCCATCCGCTGTACTGAAACTGCTTCAGTAATAGCTGGGTAAGTTCTAGCGGGGGAGTGCGCACGCCGTGCTCTCTCGCTTTTTTACTTTTTAAGAGGTGATGGACATGGATATGAGCGCCAAGCTGAACTTGTCTTATCCTGCGGCCAGGCAGGCAACGACTGTTGCCGACAAGCCTGCGGAGAAGCCTCGAGCGGTAGTTGCTCCGGTAGCTGCTGTCAAGGAAGAAGGTAAGAGCGAACAGGCCGAGCAGGACAAACTGAAAATGGCTGTTCAGGAAATTGAAAAGTTCGTTCAGTCGGTCAAGCGTAATCTGGAATTCTCGATCGACGAGCCGTCGGGCAAAGTGGTCGTCAAGGTCATTGCCAGCGAATCCGGTGAGGTGATCCGTCAGATCCCCAACGAAGAAGTCCTGAAACTGGCCAATAGTTTGAATGATGCAAGCAGCTTGTTGTTCAGCGCTAAAGCCTGACAACTGGCATGAATTTTGTTGCTATGTTCTTTTGGGCGTTGTAGTGGTCAAAAGGCCGGCGACACACTGAAGGGAGTTTCACATGGCAAGTCCAATTTTACCGGGCACGGGTTTAGGCTCCGGCCTTGATACCGGTGCTATCGTCAAAGCCTTGGTAAACGCTGACAAAGCGGCCAAACAAGGTCAGATCGACCGCGGGACCGCCACCAACTCGGCGAGTATTTCCGGGCTCGGTACTCTGAAGTCGCTGCTGGCCACGTTCCAGAAAGCACTCACCGACCTGGGCAGCACGACAACCCCTCAGTTCACGGGTTTTGCTGCTACCTCCTCCGATGTAAAAGTGCTGACGGCTACCTCCAGCAACACGGCTGTGTCCGGCACCTATTCCGTCAACGTGACCAAGCTGGCTACCTCCTCGAAAGTGGCTTCTGAAGCGTTTGCCGGCGGTGCGACCAGTGCTATCCCTTCGGGCACGCTGACCATCACCCAGAACGGCACCAGCTACCCTGTCACTGTAGGTGCGGGCGCCACGTTGCAATCGGTGCGTGACTCGATCAACACTCAGTACCAGGCCAGTGGCCTGAGCGCCAACATCGTGACCGACAGTTTCGGTTCGCGTCTGGTGCTGGGTTCCACCACCACCGGTGCCGGTTCCGACATCTCCGCCAGTGGTATTGCCGGTCTGGTAATCGACGGGTCGACCCCGATGGCCGCCGTGCCGACCGCCACCTCTTCAGGTGCTATCGGTGGCCTGGCCCAGGATGCCGAGTTCACAGTCGATGGCCTGGCAATGACCAGCAAGTCAAACACCCTCGACCAAACGATCTCCGGGCTGAGCTTGAAGCTGGTTACCACCGGCACGTCTACCGTCACCGTAGCGTCCAACAACGATGGTCTGAAAGCATCGATCCAGAAGTTTGTCGACGCTTACAACGCTGTCGCAAACGCTGTGACTTCCCTGACCAAGCCGTCCCTGGACGACGATGGCAAGCCGACTGTCGCTGCCGCGCTGACCGGTGATCCATTGCCACGTTCGCTTCTGGCTGCCATTCGTGGTCCATTGTCCACGACCGGTGCTGGCGACAAGTTGACCGTGCTCTCGCAGTTGGGGGTAACCACTGACCAGAAAACCGGTGCACTGAACTTCGACTCCACCAAGTTCACTGCGGCAATGAATGACAAGAAGCTCGGCGGCGAGGTTCAGACCCTGTTCACCGGTACCAACGGTCTGATCGAGCGCATGAACAATGTGATCAAACCGTACACCGATACGGGCGGTATTCTTGATACCCGCACCACCAGCCTGAATGCGACCAGGACCAGGCTGGCCGCCGACCAGGAAGCCCTGGACCGTCGGGTCGAGACCCTGACCGCTGTACTGACCAAAAAGTACAACGACATGGACACCCTCGTCGGTAAATTGAAAGCGACAGCCAGCAACATCACCTCGATGTTTGAGGCCATGGCTGCGCAACAGAAGAACTCGTAATACCCATAACGCCAAAAGCCCGGCAGCGTTTTCACGCTCCGGGCTTTTTGTTTTTTGAATCTAAAGTTTTTTGACGCGTCGTCGATACACTGGTTATACGAACCACAGATTTTTGATGAGGTACAACATGAATCCAATGTTAGCCCTTCGCCAATACCAGAAGATTGGCGCCCAGGCGCAAACTTCCGAAGCCAGCCCGCATCGTCTGGTGCAGATGTTGATGGAAGGCTGCCTGGATCGTATCGCCCAGGCCAAAGGCGCGATGGAGCGTAAAGACATTCCGAACAAAGGTGTTCTGATCGGCAAGGCCATCGGCATCATTGGTGGTTTACGTGAAGGTCTGGACCTTGAGAACTCTGTCGAAACCGTCGGTGAACTGGACAGTCTGTACAGCTACATGATGAAGCGTCTGGCTGAGGCCAACATCAAGACCGATCCAGCCATTCTCGACGAAGTCTCTGATTTGCTTAGAACAGTCAAAGACGGTTGGGATGCCATCGCCGTGCCGGGTCCGCAGTTTTAAGGAGATCACCATGAGTCTTGTATTGCAGCGAATCGAACAAACCCGTGAGGCTCTGGTCGATGCATTGGCCGAGCGCAACTGGGAAGCCATCGGTGAATTGGACCTGGCTTGCCGTTCCTGCATGGAAGACGTCTTGAGTGAAGCTTCGGTGGACGAAGTCGCGTTGCGCGATAACCTTGAGGAGTTGCTGAGAGTGTATAAGCAGCTTCTGGAGGCGGCGACGGGGGAGAGGCAAGCGATAGTCGACGAGATGTCGCAGATCCACCAAGCACAGAACGCGGCAAAGGTTTACCATCTGTTTGGTTAGTTAACCCCCTCAGTTAATCCAAACATAGTGCGCCATAAATTTGACTGTGCACGGTTTTTTGACTTAACTAGTGGCTGGTTCCAGATTTCAGGCGTCTACAGGCATAACGTGTCTGCAAGCGTCTAGCTTGCCCCTCATTTTGGGCATTGAGTTGACTAGGGAAGTTGCTATTGCATGTGGCGTGAAACCAAAATTCTGCTGATTGATGACGATAGCGTCCGTCGCCGCGATTTGGCGGTGATTTTAAATTTTCTCGGCGAAGAAAATTTACCCTGTGGCAGCCATGACTGGCAGCAGGCGGTCGGCTCTCTGTCATCAAGTCGTGAAGTAATCTGTGTCCTCATCGGGACGGTAAATGCTCCTGGTGCACTTTTGGGCCTGTTAAAGACACTCTCAACCTGGGATGAGTTCCTTCCAGTTTTGTTAATGGGTGATAATTCTTCCATTGACTTGCCGGAAGACCAGCGTCGCCGAGTGCTTTCGACTCTCGAAATGCCGCCCAGCTACAGCAAATTGCTCGATTCGTTGCACCGTGCCCAGGTCTATCGCGAGATGTATGACCAGGCCCGTGAGCGCGGTCGTCACCGTGAGCCCAATCTTTTCCGCAGCCTCGTCGGCACCAGTCGGGCGATTCAGCACGTCCGTCAGATGATGCAGCAAGTCGCCGACACCGACGCCAGCGTGCTGATCCTCGGCGAGTCCGGGACCGGCAAGGAAGTGGTCGCGCGCAATTTGCACTACCACTCCAAGCGTCGCGACGCGCCGTTCGTTCCGGTCAACTGCGGGGCGATCCCGGCCGAGTTGCTGGAAAGCGAATTGTTCGGCCATGAGAAGGGCGCCTTCACCGGAGCGATCACCAGTCGCGCCGGGCGTTTCGAACTGGCCAACGGCGGTACCTTGTTCCTCGACGAAATCGGCGACATGCCGCTGCCGATGCAGGTCAAGCTGCTGCGTGTCTTGCAGGAACGCACCTTTGAGCGCGTGGGTAGCAACAAGACCCAAAGCGTCGATGTGCGGATCATTGCGGCGACCCACAAGAATCTCGAAAGCATGATCGAGATCGGCACCTTCCGCGAAGACCTCTACTATCGCTTGAACGTGTTCCCGATCGAGATGGCGCCATTGCGCGAACGCGTCGAAGACATCCCGCTGCTGATGAACGAGTTGATCTCGCGCATGGAGCACGAGAAGCGCGGTTCGATCCGTTTCAACTCGGCGGCGATCATGTCGCTGTGCCGTCACGGCTGGCCGGGCAACGTTCGCGAGCTCGCCAACCTGGTGGAGCGTATGGCGATCATGCATCCGTACGGGGTGATCGGCGTGGTCGAGTTGCCGAAGAAATTCCGCTACGTCGATGACGAAGACGAGCAACTGGTCGACAGCCTGCGCAGCGATCTTGAAGAGCGGGTGGCCATCAACGGTCATACCCCGGACTTCACCGCCAATGCCCTGCTACCGCCGGAAGGCCTGGACCTGAAAGACTACCTCGGCGGTCTGGAACAAGGGCTGATTCAGCAGGCGCTGGATGATGCCAATGGCATCGTGGCACGGGCGGCAGAACGGCTGCGGATTCGTCGTACCACGCTGGTGGAGAAGATGCGCAAGTACGGCATGAGCCGTCGTGACGGAGATGAACAGGCGGATGATTGACGCCTGTTTTTCAACTCCTTCATTTATAAGCGGTTTTTTTTAGGCACGGGTATTGCTACATCCCTCGCAACGTTCCGTTTAACTGACGGTCAACCACGCGAGAGAGCACGATGCCCCCAGCCGCCCAGATGTCTCCTGTCCCAGATGCTTCGGGGCAACCGTCGTCCGTAGAGCAGGCAAGCCGGCTTGGCCTTGAGCAGGCGTTTGCGCTGTTCAGCCAGATGTCGAGCCAATTGACCGATTCCTACAGCATGCTCGAAGCCCGGGTCACCGAGCTCAAGGGCGAGCTGGCGGTGGTCAGTGCTCAGCGCATGCAGGAGCTGGCGGAAAAAGAGCGCCTGGCCAACCGTCTGCAAAACCTCCTTGATCTGTTGCCCGGCGGCGTCATCGTCATCGACGCCCAAGGCATCGTGCGCGAAGCTAATCCCGCCGCGAGTGAACTGCTCGGTCTGCCTCTTGAAGGCGAGTTGTGGCGTCATGTGATTGCTCGATGCTTTGCGCCGCGCGAGGATGACGGTCACGAAATCTCTCTCAAGGACGGTCGGCGTCTGTCGATCGCCACGCGCTCGCTGGATGCCGAGCCCGGTCAGTTGGTGCTGCTCAACGACCTGACTGAAACCCGTCATCTGCAAGATCAACTGGCTCGTCATGAGCGCCTGTCGTCTCTCGGTCGCATGGTCGCATCGTTGGCTCATCAGATTCGCACGCCTTTGTCCGCTGCGTTGCTCTATGCCAGTCATTTGACTGAGCAGGAGTTGCCGGTCGAGACCCAGCAACGTTTTGCCGGTCGCCTGAAAGAGCGTTTGCATGAGCTGGAACACCAGGTTCGCGACATGCTGGTGTTCGCTCGTGGCGAGCTGCCGCTGACTGACCGCGTCACCCCCAAGATGCTGATGCAGTCGCTGCAAGCGGCAGCGCTGACCCACGTTCAGGACCTGCCGATTCGCTGGCAGTGCGACAGTCATGCCGGTGAGTTGCTGTGCAATCGCGACACCCTCGTCGGGGCGATCCTCAATCTGATCGAGAACGCCATTCAGGCAAGTGCCGGCAATGTCCGTTTGAAGGTTCACCTGTATACCCGCGACAACAACCTGCGCTTGTGCGTCAGCGACAGCGGCAGTGGCATCGCCACGAAAGTGCTGGCGCGTTTGGGTGAGCCGTTTTTTACCACCAAAACTACCGGCACCGGCCTGGGCCTGACCGTGGTCAAGGCGGTGGCCCGTGCCCATCAGGGAGAATTGCAGTTGCGTTCGCGGCCGGGTCGCGGCACTTGCGCGCAGGTGATCTTGCCGCTTTTTTCGGGTGAGCAACCCGGCGCTCAGGGAGCGAAGTGAAGGACATGGCCATCAAGGTTTTACTGGTCGAGGATGACCGCGCGCTACGGGAGGCGTTGACCGATACGCTGCTGCTTGCCGGGCACGATTACACGGCGGTCGGTTCGGCGGAAGAGGCGCTGGCCGCGGTCGGTACCGAGGCGTTTAACCTGGTGCTCAGTGACGTCAACATGCCGGGCATGGATGGTCATCAGCTGCTGGGATTGCTGCGGGCTCGTCAGCCCCAGTTGCCGGTGCTGCTGATGACCGCTCACGGTGCGGTCGAGCGAGCGGTCGACGCGATGCGTCAGGGTGCAGCCGATTACCTGGTCAAGCCGTTCGAGCCCAAAGCCTTGCTCGATCTGGTGGCGCGGCACGCACTGGGCAATCTCGGTGTGGCCGAGAGCGAGGGGCCTGTGGCGTTCGAACCGGCCAGTGCACAACTGCTGGAATTGGCTGCACGGGTGGCGCGCAGTGATTCCACGGTGTTGATCTCCGGTGAGTCCGGGACCGGCAAGGAAGTGCTGGCGCGTTACATCCATCAACACTCTCATCGCGCCAGTCAGCCGTTCATTGCGATCAACTGTGCAGCGATCCCGGACAACATGCTCGAAGCCACCTTGTTCGGTCACGAAAAGGGTTCGTTCACCGGCGCCATCGCGGCGCAGGCCGGCAAGTTCGAGCAGGCCGATGGCGGGACGATCCTGCTCGATGAAATCTCCGAAATGCCCCTTGGCCTTCAAGCCAAATTACTGCGGGTATTGCAGGAGCGCGAAGTCGAGCGAGTCGGCGCACGCAAGCCGATCACGCTGGACATCCGAGTGGTCGCCACCACCAACCGTGACCTGGCCGCTGAAGTGGCGGCGGGGCGTTTTCGTGAAGACCTTTATTATCGTCTGTCAGTGTTCCCGCTGGCCTGGCGTCCGCTGCGCGAGCGCACCGCCGACATCCTGCCGCTGGCCGAGCGACTGCTGACCAAGCACGTCAATAAAATGAAGCATGCCGCGGCGAAGCTCTCGCCCGAGGCGCAGGCGTGCCTGATCGGTTATCCGTGGCCGGGTAACGTGCGTGAACTGGATAACGCGATCCAGCGCGCCTTGATTCTGCAGCAGGGCGGCTTGATCCAGCCGCAGGATTTCTGCCTGGCCGGGCCTGTGGCGTGCGCGCCGTTGCCGGCATTGGCGCCGACGCCCGTGCGCGCGGTAGAAGTCGAAGCCGAATCGGCAGGCGCCCTCGGCGATGACCTGCGGCGCCGTGAATTCCAGATGATTATTGACACCTTGCGCTCTGAGCGCGGCCGTCGCAAAGAAGCCGCCGAGCGACTGGGCATCAGCCCGCGCACCTTGCGCTACAAGCTGGCGCAGATGCGCGACGCCGGAATGGACGTGGAAGGCTACTTGTTCGCCACCTGAAAGTTGATACAAGCAACACCGATCCAAATGTGGGAGCCCTGTGGTGAGGGGGCTTGCCCCCGTTGGAGTGCGAAGCGGTCCTTCTTTTTGAGGGATGCAGGTTTTGCTGTGTGCTCAGATTTTGCGACTGCTGCGCAGCCGAACGGGGGCAAGCCCCCTCGCCACAAAGGCTCGCTCCCGCAATGGTTTGCGCTGATTTACGGGCTAATGCAAAGCCCGGAAGGCTTTTGTTTAGAGCGACCACCGAGCTGGCACCCTTGTTGCTAACACCTCACTACCCGCCGAGTGAGTGTCAAAAAATTGCGGGTAGCCAAAGACGTAGCTTCGTCAAAGAGAGAGACCATGAGCCAAGGTATTGAATTCAATCGGTTGATGCTGGACATGCGCTCCATGCAAATGGATGCGATGTCTGCGCCGAAATCGACTGCCGCAGTCCCTGAATTGGGTGGCAGCAGCTTTTCCGACATGCTCGGTCAGGCCGTCAATAAAGTGAACGACACCCAGCAGGCATCCAGTCAGTTGGCCAGTGCCTTCGAGATCGGTAAAAGCGGTGTCGATCTGACGGACGTAATGATTTCCTCACAGAAGGCCAGCGTGTCTTTTCAGGCGTTGACCCAAGTGCGCAACAAGCTGGTTCAGGCATACCAAGACATCATGCAGATGCCGGTTTAAGGACGAATTGAGTCATGGCAGAAGCAATCGCCGATAATGTTCCGGCCAAGGCCACTCCAATAGACGGCAAACCGCCGCTGTTCGGGTTGTCCTTCCTGGAAAACCTCTCCGAGATGACCATGTTGCGTCAGGTGGGCCTGTTGGTCGGCCTGGCTGCGAGTGTGGCGATTGGTTTTGCCGTGGTGTTGTGGTCCCAGCAGCCAGACTACCGGCCTCTGTACGGCAGCCTTGCCGGTATGGACGCCAAGCAGGTCATGGAAACCCTGGCCGCAGCCGACATTCCCTATACCGTTGAACCGAACTCCGGTGCCTTGCTAGTCAAGGCCGATGACCTGTCTCGTGCGCGGCTCAAGCTCGCGGGCGCTGGTGTCACTCCCAGCGACGGCAACATCGGTTTCGAGATCCTCGACAAGGAGCAGGGGCTGGGTACCAGTCAGTTCATGGAAGCGACCCGTTATCGTCGCGGCCTCGAAGGCGAACTGGCCCGGACCATTTCCAGCCTGAACAACGTCAAGGGTGCCCGCGTGCATCTGGCGATTCCGAAAAGCTCGGTGTTCGTGCGTGACGAGCGCAAGCCAAGCGCTTCGGTTCTGGTTGAACTCTATTCCGGCCGCTCGCTGGAGCCAGGCCAGGTCCTCGCTATCATCAATCTGGTGGCGACCAGCGTTCCCGAACTTAGCAAGTCGCAGATCACCGTGGTCGACCAGAAGGGCAACCTGCTGTCGGATCAGGCGGAAAATTCCGAACTGACCATGGCCGGCAAGCAATTCGATTACAGCCGTCGCATGGAAAGCATGCTGACTCAGCGTGTGCACAATATCCTGCAACCGGTGCTGGGCAACGATCGCTATAAAGCCGAAGTTTCGGCCGATGTGGATTTCAGCGCCGTCGAGTCGACTTCCGAGCAGTTCAACCCGGACCAGCCGGCATTGCGCAGCGAGCAGTCGGTCAACGAACAGCGCACCGCCAGCAATGGCCCGCAAGGTGTGCCGGGCGCCCTGAGCAACCAGCCGCCATCGCCAGCCTCGGCGCCGCAAACCACCGGTGGCACCACCGCGTCGGCCGGCATGGTGCAGCCAGGCCAGCCATTGCTCGATGCCAACGGTCAGCAAATCATGGACCCGGCCACCGGCCAGCCGATGCTGGCGCCGTACCCGGCAGACAAGCGTCAACAATCCACCAAGAACTTCGAGCTCGACCGTTCCATCAGCCACACCAAACAACAGCAGGGTCGTTTGAATCGCCTGTCGGTGTCGGTGGTGGTGGATGATCAGGTCAAGGTCAACGCGGCCAACGGCGAAACCACCCGTGCACCGTGGAGCGCCGATGAATTGGCGCGCTTCACCCGTCTGGTACAGGACGCGGTCGGTTTCGACGCCAGCCGTGGCGACAGCGTCAGTGTGATCAACATGCCGTTCTCCGCCGAGCGCGGTGAAGTGATCGCCGATATTCCGTTCTACTCCCAACCGTGGTTCTGGGACATCGTCAAGCAAGTGCTGGGTGTGTTGTTCATCCTGGTGCTGGTGTTCGGCGTGCTGCGTCCGGTGCTCAACAACATCACCGGTGGCGGCAAAGACAAGCAACTCGCTGGCCTGGGCAGCGATGTCGAACTCGGTGGCATGGGCGGCCTGGACGGCGAACTGGCCAACGACCGCGTCAGCCTGGGTGGCCCGACCAGTATCCTGCTGCCGAGCCCGAGCGAAGGCTATGACGCACAGTTGAACGCAATCAAGAGTCTGGTGGCAGAAGATCCGGGTCGCGTGGCCCAGGTCGTGAAAGAGTGGATTAACGCAGATGAGTGATAACCGAGCCGTTGCCGCCAAACTGACCAAGGTCGACAAAGCCGCGATTCTGCTGCTGTCCCTGGGTTCTACCGACGCCGCGCAAGTGCTGCGCCACATGGGGCCCAAAGAGGTCCAGCGTGTGGGTGTGGCCATGGCCCAGATGGGTAACGTGCACCGCGAGCAGGTCGAACAGGTCATGAGCGAGTTCGTCGACATCGTCGGCGACCAGACCAGCCTGGGCGTCGGTTCCGATGACTACGTGCGCAAAATGCTTACCCAGGCCCTGGGCGAAGACAAGGCCAACGGCCTGATCGACCGGATCCTGCTGGGCGGCAACACCAGTGGCCTCGACAGCCTGAAGTGGATGGAGCCGCGCGCCGTCGCCGACGTGATCCGTTACGAGCACCCGCAGATCCAGGCAATCGTGGTGGCGTACCTCGACCCGGATCAGGCCGGTGAAGTACTGGGCAACTTCGACCACAAGGTCCGGTTGGACATCATCCTGCGTGTGTCTTCGCTGAACACCGTGCAGCCAGCGGCCCTGAAAGAACTCAACCAGATTCTCGAGAAGCAGTTCTCCGGCAACTCGAATGCCTCGCGCACCACCCTGGGTGGCATCAAGCGTGCGGCCGACATCATGAACTTCCTCGACAGCTCGATCGAAGGTCAGTTGATGGACTCGATCCGCGAAGTCGACGAAGACCTGTCTGGTCAGATCGAAGACCTCATGTTCGTGTTCAACAACCTGTCCGATGTCGACGACCGCGGCATTCAGGCGCTGTTGCGCGAAGTGTCCTCGGACGTTCTGGTGCTGGCTCTCAAAGGCTCGGACGAAGGCGTCAAGGAAAAGATCTTCAAGAACATGTCCAAACGAGCGGCCGAACTGTTGCGCGACGACCTCGAGGCCAAAGGCCCGGTGCGCGTCAGCGACGTGGAAACGGCGCAGAAAGAAATCCTCACCATTGCCCGCCGTATGGCCGAAGCCGGAGAAATCGTTCTCGGCGGGAAGGGCGGCGAAGAGATGATCTAAGGTCACTATGTCGTCCAAACATGATGAGTCCAACACCGACCTGATCCGGGCCAAGGATGTCAGTGGTTTCGACATCTGGTCGCTGCCCAGCTTCGACCCGTTTGTGCCGGAACCCGAGCCGGAGCCGGAGCCCGAACCGCCGGAAATGGAAGAAGTGCCGCTGGAAGAAGTCCAGCCACTGACCCTCGAAGAGCTCGAAAGCATTCGTCAGGAGGCCTACAACGAAGGCTTCGCTGTTGGCGAGAAAGAAGGTTTTCACAGCACCACGCTCAAGGTCCGTCAGGAAGCTGAAGTGGCCCTGACGGCCAAGATCGCTGGTCTGGAACAGCTGATGGCCAACCTGTTCGAGCCCATTGCCGAGCAGGACACCCAGATCGAAAAGTCGCTGGTCGACCTTGTGCAACACATCACCAAGCAAGTGATTCAGCGCGAACTCGCCATCGACTCGACGCAGATCGAACACGTCATGCGCGAAGCGCTCAAGCTCTTGCCGCTGGGCGTGGGCAACGTGCGGCTGTACATCAACCCGCAAGATTTCGAACAGGTCAAAGCCCTGCGCGAGCGCCATGAAGAAACCTGGCGCATCGTCGAGGACGAGTCCTTGTTGCCGGGCGGTTGCCGGGTCGAAACGGAGCACAGCCGCATCGACGCCACCATCGAAACCCGTGTTACCCAAGTCATGGCCAAGCTGCTCGATCAATTGCACGATCAGGCGCTGCACCCGGCCGCGCCAGACCTGAGCCTGGAGCTGCCGAACGACCAAAAGCCTGCGGTTGCCCCGGTCGAGCCGGAACTGGACGACCCCGATGCGCCTTGATCGCACCAGCTTCGCCAAGCGCCTCGGTAGCTACGCCGAGGCCACTGCGCTTGCCGGCGCGCCAATCCTCGAAGGTCGCCTGCTGCGCATGGTCGGCCTGACCCTTGAAGCCGAAGGCTTGCGCGCCGCCATGGGCAGTCGCTGCATGGTCATCAATGACGACAGCTATCACCCGGTGCAGGTCGAAGCCGAGGTCATGGGCTTCTCTGGCAGCAAAGTTTTTCTGATGCCGGTCGGCAGCGTCGCCGGCATCGCCCCCGGTGCCCGTGTGGTTCCCTTGGCCGATACCGGTCGTCTGCCGATGGGCATGAGCATGCTCGGGCGGGTGCTCGATGGCGCCGGTCGCGCGCTGGATGGCAAGGGCGGGATGAAGGCTGAAGATTGGGTGCCGATGGACGGCCCGACCATCAACCCACTCAAGCGTGACCCGATCAGCCAACCGCTGGACGTGGGCATTCGCTGCATCAACGGTTTGTTGACGGTTGGTCGCGGTCAGCGGCTCGGGCTGTTCGCCGGTACTGGTGTGGGCAAGAGTGTGCTGCTGGGCATGATGACCCGCTTCACCGAGGCCGACATTATCGTCGTCGGGCTGATCGGTGAGCGGGGTCGAGAAGTTAAAGAATTCATCGAGCACATCCTCGGTGAAGAAGGGCTCAAGCGTTCGGTGGTGGTGGCGTCGCCAGCGGACGATGCGCCACTGATGCGTCTGCGCGCGGCCATGTACTGCACGCGAATCGCCGAGTATTTTCGCGACAAGGGCAAGAACGTCCTGTTGCTCATGGATTCCCTGACCCGTTTCGCCCAGGCCCAGCGGGAAATCGCCCTGGCTATCGGCGAGCCGCCAGCGACCAAGGGCTATCCGCCGTCGGTGTTCGCCAAGCTGCCGAAACTGGTGGAACGGGCCGGTAACGCCGAAAAGGGTGGCGGTTCGATCACTGCGTTTTATACCGTATTGTCCGAAGGCGACGATCAGCAAGACCCGATCGCCGACGCGGCGCGAGGCGTGCTCGACGGGCATATCGTGCTGTCCCGGCGTCTGGCCGAGGAAGGGCATTACCCGGCCATCGATATCGAAGCGTCCATCAGTCGGGTCATGCCGTCGGTGGTCGGCATCAAGCACCTGAACCACGCGCAGATGTTCAAGCAATACTGGTCGCGCTATCAGCAGAGTCGCGACCTGATCAGCGTCGGCGCCTATGTGCCCGGCGGTGACCGGGAAACTGACGTCGCGATCAATCTGCAACCGGCCATGACCATGTACCTGCGCCAGGGCTTGAACGACAACATCGGCATGGGCGCCAGCGAAAACCATCTCGCCTCGATCTTCGCCCCAGCGCCGGGCGGTTAATCGATCATGGCCCCGAGCCGCGCAGCACGCCTTGCACCCGTGGTGGAAATGGCCGAAAAGGCCGAAAAAACCGCGGTCATGCGCCTGGGGCACTTCCAGGGCCAGGTCCGTCTGGCGGAAAGCAAACTTGCCGACCTGGAAAACTTCCGTCTGGAATACCAGGAGCAATGGATCGTGCGCGGCAGCAGCGGCGTGTCGGGCCAATGGTTGCTAGGTTATCAGGGCTTTCTCGCGCAACTGGGCACGGCCATCGATCAGCAGCGCCAGAGCCTGAACTGGCACCAAAACAATCTGAACAAGTCCCGGGAAGCCTGGCAGCAGGCGTTTGCCCGGGTCGAAGGCTTGCGCAAACTGGTTCAGCGCTACATGGATGAAGCGCGGCAACTGGAAGACAAGCGCGAGCAGAAGTTGCTGGATGAACTGTCCCAGCGGCTGCCGCGTCACGATCCGTATTGAGTGCCGGTTTTAAAAGATCGCAGCCTTCGGCAGCTCCGACAGAATCGGGTTTGCATTCGGTCAATGTAGGAGCTGCCGAAGGCTGCGATCTTTTGACCTTGCTCCAGCCCCTATCAAGTGCTAAACCTTGTACACGTACGTTCGCCAATGACAAGGAAGCCGTGAAATGTCAGTCGTTACAGAAGTATCTCAGGATGGGAAAAAGCTGACGATTTCGATCGAGGGACGATTCGATTTCGGTCGGCATCAGGAATTTCGCGAGTCCTATGAGCGACTCAACAGTAAGCCCGAGTCCATTGTGGTGGACTTGAAGAAAGCCACTTATCTCGATAGCTCTGCGCTGGGTATGCTGCTCTTGCTGCGTGATCACGCCGGTGGCGACAATTCCGATATTCGCGTCGTCAACAGCAGCTCCGATGTGAAGAAAATCCTCGCCATTTCCAACTTCGACAAGTTGTTCGACATCAGTTGATCATGCAGCAGCTCGAACCGCTGACGATACTGATCGCTGAAGACAGCGCGGCAGATCGCTTGCTGCTGTCGACTATCGTCCGGCGCCAGGGCCATGAAGTGCTGACGGCCACCAACGGCGCCGAGGCGGTCGAAGTGTTCCGCTCGCAACGACCGCACCTGGTGCTGATGGACGCCATGATGCCGGTGATGGACGGTTTCGAGGCTGCGCAGCAGATCAAGGCGCTGGCCGGCGAAACGTTGGTGCCGATCATCTTTTTGACATCGCTGACCGAAAGTGAAGCCCTGGCCCGTTGTCTGGAGGCCGGGGGCGACGATTTTCTGGCAAAGCCATACAACCAGGTGATCCTCGCCGCCAAGGTCAAGGCGATGGACCGCTTGCGACGTTTGCAAGCCACGGTGCTGGAGCAACGCGACCTGATCGCCAGGCACCACGATTACCTGCTCAACGAACAACGGGTGGCCAAAGCCGTGTTCGACAAGGTCGCCCACTCCGGTTGCCTGAATGCACCGAACATCCGTTACCTGCAATCGCCCTATGCGCTGTTCAACGGCGATCTGTTGCTGGCCGCGTTCACCCCGGCCGGCGACATGCATGTGTTACTCGGCGATTTCACCGGTCATGGTTTGCCGGCCGCTGTGGGTGCCATGCCCCTGGCCGAAGTCTTCTACGGCATGACGTCCAAGGGTTACGGCCTGTCCGAAACCCTGCGCGAGATGAACGCCAAACTCAAACGTATTCTGCCGGTGGACATGTTCTGCTGTGCGACCCTGCTGTGTCTGAGCTTTCAGCGAGGATCGGTGGAGGTCTGGAACGGCGGGATGCCGGACGGTTACTTGCACAGCACCGCCAGCGGTGAACGCATCGCTCTGACGGCGCGGCATTTGCCGCTGGGCGTGCTGAGCCCGCAAACCTTCGATGACCGCACCGAGGTGTTCCCGATGGCCGTCGGGGATCGGGTCTTTCTGTTGTCCGACGGGGTGATCGATACCTGCGATGCCAATGAACAATTGTTTGGCGTAGAGCGATTGGAGCAGGTGTTTGCAGCCAATCGTCAGCCTGATGCGCTGTTCGAAGAGATCGAACAGGCCCTGCGGGACTTTCGCGGCGAGGCCCGCGATGACGTGAGCATGGTCGAGGTCAGTCTGCTGGAGGCTGCGCAACTGAGTCCGCCTGCGCCGGTGTACTCCGACAGCGGCCAATCCAGCCCGCTGGACTGGTCGGTGAGTTTCGAGTTCCGCGCCGCCACGCTCAAACGCTTCAATCCGCTGCCGTACTTGTTGCAATTGCTGCTTGAGGTGCATGGCCTGCGGACTCAGAGTGGCGCACTCTACAGTGTACTGGCAGAGCTTTATTCCAATGCCCTGGAGCATGGCGTGCTAGGCCTGGATTCGAGTCTGAAACGCGATGCTTCGGGTTTTGCGCGTTATTATCAGCAGCGCAATGCACGCCTGGACGAATTGCGGGACGGTTATGTGCGGGTGCATTTGCAGGTGGCGCCAAAAGGCGCGGGCGGTTGCCTGATGGTCCGGGTCGAAGACAGTGGCAAGGGCTTCGATGTGGCGCGGGTGATGGAGCGTCCCGTCGATGATGTCCGCCTGTCGGGGCGTGGCGTCAGTTTGATCCGCCAGTTGAGCCATCATGCTCGCTGGACCGATAATGGTCGCAGTGCTCACGTGGAGTTCTTCTGGGAGGCTCTGGCTTAATCCCAGGCAATCTTGATCAAGGAGCGAACAAGTGGCTGACACACATCTGGACCGCGATGTGCTGAGCGCGTTGCAGGAAGTAATGGAAGACGGGTATCCAGAATTGCTTGATACCTTTCTCGCCGATTCCGAAGAGCGCTTGAGCCTGTTGCGAAAAGCTGACGATGCCGATCAGTTAGGTGCCACTGCGCACAGCTTCAAAGGCAGCAGCAGCAATATGGGCGCCACCCGGCTGGCAGAGCTGTGCCATGAGCTGGAGCAGCGAGCCAAGCAGAAAAGTCTCGAAGGCATTGAGGCGCTGGTCGGAGAAATTGACGGTGAATTCGCCATTGTCCGGCCACTCTACGAAGCGGAACGTCAGCGTTCCCTTGCTGAGTAGGGCAGCCGTCCAGCGTTTTTAGCGGCCAGCGAGCAAAGCTGGCTCGACCCTTGCAATCAACTTGCTCAACTGTACCTACGATCCCAGTGCAGCGGAGACCGTTTTATGCCCGTTACCCCCAGTATTTTTCTTCAGGCCGCCGCTACGGCCAAGACTCAAGCCGCATCCGCCAATACGCCGGCGCTGACGGCTGAGCCCGGGGACAAGGCGTCCAGCTTCGCTGAGGTCTACGCCAATCAAGCCCAGAACAAGCCTGTTGTGGTCACTGATAAATCGGCCAAGCCGGAGAGTGATAATGCGCCGCAAGGCACCGGCAAACCGGACGTCAGCAGCGATAACGCTGCCGCCCCGGAACCTGCGGTTGCCGATAGCGGCAATTCCTTGCCCGCCGATAAACCGGCGCCGACAGACGACGCGACGGCCAACGATAACAAGCCGGAGACGACCGATACGCCGGTAGCCGATGCTCCACCGGTGGAGCCGAGCCTTGATCCGGCCCTCGATCCTGCCTTGATGCAGGCCGTTCAACCGTTGGTGGCCGTGCCGGTAGCGCAAGCACCTGCGCCGGTTGTGACGAGCGTTGCGCCGCAGGTTGAAGCACCGGTTGCCGCTGCCATCGTTGCCGCACCCGCACAAGCCGGCACCGCCACCGTCGACAGCGATTTCGATCCTGAAGCCGATCCACTCGATGCGCTGCCAGCGGTGCGTCTGGCCATGGAGCAAGGTGGTCATGTTTCCGCTTCTAGCCAGGCCCAACCAAAGGCGTCCCCGGCCCAGGCTCAGACTGACGGCGAACCGACCTCGGCGCAAAACTTTGCCGCGGGCATGGCGAGCATGCTCGATGTGCAGGCCGATCAGGACAGCACCAGCCAGGGCGGCGAGAAGGCCTTCAGTGGTCTGATCGATGACGGCCTCAAGGACCTCAAGTCCGCCAGCAGTGACACTCGTGTCGATGATTTCGCCAACCGTCTGGCGGCACTGACCCAGGCCGCAACGCCGAAGACTGCCAATGCATTGCCGGTGAACCAGCCGATCGCCATGCATCAGAGCGGTTGGACTGAAGAGGTGGTCAACCGGGTCATGTACCTGTCCAGCGCCAACCTCAAAGCGGCCGACATTCAGTTGCAACCGGCCGAGCTGGGACGCCTCGATATTCGGGTGAACATGGTCCCGGATCAGCAGACACAGGTGACCTTTATGAGCGCCCATCCAAGCGTTCGCGAAGCGCTCGACGGGCAAATGCATCGCCTGCGTGACATGTTCGCGCAGCAGGGCATGGGCCAGGTCGACGTGAACGTTTCCGATCAGTCTCGTGGCTGGCAGGGTCAGGAACAGGCTCAACAGGGGCAGGGGGGGCGTAGCAACGCCAGTGGCGGTCGCCTCGACTCTGTCGATGAAGAACTCCCTGCGACTGTCGCTGAAGTAGCCGCGAACACCACCAGCGTGATTGGCTCCAGCGCCGTCGACTACTACGCCTGATCAAACGCAATACCCTCTGTGTGGGAGCGAGCCTGCTCGCGATAGCGGTGGAACAATCAACGGAGATGTTGAATGTTACTGCCTCATCGCGAGCAGGCTCGCTCCCACGTTTGTTTTGTGGTGGCTGCTGATCCCCTGCCTCAACTCGCTCCCGACACTTCTGGCATAACACTTGCTCTTGCCTTGCCGTGCGACTGTGAAAACCCGAATAGTGACGGATTATTGGCATGGCTAAGAGCGACGCAGCACCAGTGAAAGACCCCGCAACCAAAGGCAAAATAAAGCTGATCATTGTGATCGTCGTGGCCATGCTGCTGGCGATCGGCTTGTCCGTGGGGGCGACCTGGTACTTCATGCACAGCGCCCAGAGCAAGCCTGCCGCTGCGGATGAAACCGCTGTGGTCGGCAAGCAGCCGGCGATCTTCGAGCCCATGGCACCGGCCTTCGTGGCCAACTACAACGTGAACGGCCGCCAGCGCTACATGCAGGTGAGCATCACCCTGCAGGGCCGCAATCAAGCCGATCTGGATGCGCTCAAAGTCCATATGCCGGTGATCCGCAATAACCTGGTCATGCTGTTCTCCGGTCAGGATTTCGCCACACTGGCGACGCCTGTCGGCCAGGAAATGCTGCGCCAGAAAGCCACGGCCAGCGTCCAGGAAGTGGCGCAGAAAGAGCTTGGTAAAGTGGTGATCGAACAGTTGCTTTTCACTAATTTCGTACTGCAGTAGGAACACGACATGGCCGTGCAGGACCTGCTGTCCCAGGATGAGATCGATGCGCTGTTGCATGGCGTCGACGATGGTCTGGTACAGACCGATAACGCTGCCGAACCCGGCAGCGTCAAAAGCTACGACCTTACCAGCCAGGATCGCATCGTCCGCGGACGCATGCCGACCCTGGAAATGATCAACGAGCGTTTCGCCCGCTACACCCGCATCAGCATGTTCAACATGCTGCGCCGCTCGGCGGACGTTGCCGTCGGTGGCGTGCAGGTGATGAAGTTCGGCGAGTACGTGCACTCGCTGTACGTGCCGACCAGTCTCAATCTGGTCAAGATCAAACCGCTACGCGGTACTGCGCTGTTCATCCTCGACGCCAAACTGGTGTTCAAACTGGTGGACAACTTCTTCGGCGGCGATGGCCGTCACGCGAAGATCGAAGGGCGTGAATTCACCCCCACCGAGCTGCGTGTGGTACGCATGGTGCTGGAACAGGCCTTCGTCGATTTGAAGGAAGCCTGGCAGGCGATCATGGAAGTGAACTTCGAGTACATCAACTCGGAAGTGAACCCGGCCATGGCCAACATTGTCGGCCCGAGCGAAGCCGTTGTGGTGTCGACGTTCCACATCGAGCTCGATGGCGGTGGCGGCGATCTGCACGTGACCATGCCGTACTCGATGATCGAGCCGGTGCGCGAAATGCTCGACGCCGGCTTCCAGTCGGACCTCGACGATCAGGACGAGCGCTGGATCAACGCCTTGCGCCAGGACGTGCTGGACGTTGATGTACCGATCGGTGCCACCGTGGCCCGCCGTCAGCTGCGCCTTCGCGACATCCTGCACATGCAGCCCGGGGACATTATTCCGGTCGAGATGCCGGAAGAAATGATCATGCGCGCCAACGGCGTACCGGCCTTCAAGGTCAAGATGGGCTCGCACAAAGGCAACCTCGCGTTGCAGGTGATCGAGCCGATCGAGCGCCGCTGACCGGCGCTCCACCCCCCCCCTTTTAATTGACTGCTCTTGATTGAGCAGGTGCCCGCCGAGGACAAATGATGAACGACGATATGAACGCCCAGGACGACCAGGCACTGGCTGATGAATGGGCTGCGGCCCTGGAAGAAACCGGTGACGCCGGGCAGGACGATATCGATGCCTTGCTGGCCGCCGATGCCAGCGGTTTGTCGTCCAACCGTCTGCCAATGGAAGAGTTCGGCAGCGTGCCGAAGAGCAACGATCCGGTGACGCTGGACGGTCCGAACCTGGACGTGATCCTCGATATTCCGGTGTCGATTTCCATGGAAGTCGGCAGCACCGATATCAACATCCGCAACCTGCTGCAACTCAACCAGGGTTCGGTGATCGAGCTCGATCGTCTGGCCGGTGAGCCGCTGGACGTGCTGGTCAACGGCACGCTCATCGCCCACGGTGAAGTGGTGGTGGTCAACGAAAAGTTCGGCATCCGCCTGACTGACGTGATCAGCCCAAGCGAACGCATCAAGAAGCTGCGCTGAGTGAAAAAGGTTCTGGGTTTTGTGCTGGGGTTGGCGCTGGCCTTGCCGTTAAGCGTGTTGGCGGCCGAGCCGGTAACGACGGCCGCGACAGCGGCCGCTGCGCCGGCCGTCAGCAGCGGTGTGGCCGGGCAATTGACGCAATTGGTGTTCGGCTTGCTGCTGGTGCTGGGGCTGATCTTCTTCCTCGCCTGGCTGCTGCGCCGGGTCCAGCAGGCCGGGCCGGCCGGCAAGGGGCAGGTGATCGAGCTGATCGGTTCCCGCGCGCTTGGCCCTCGTGATCGTTTGATGCTGGTGCAGGTCGGCAACGAACAAATCCTGCTCGGCCTGAGCCCCGGCACCATCACTGCGTTGCATGTGCTCAAGGAGCCTGTGCAAGTGCCGAGCGGGACTGAAAAAGCGACCCCGGAGTTCGCCCAGCGCCTGTTTGAGCTGTTGGGCAAGGATCAGAAGGATAAGAAGTAATGGCTGCGCTACGCATCGTCTTGACGCTGGCCCTGATGCTGGTCGCGCCGCTGGCGTTCGCCGCCGATCCGTTGTCGATCCCGGCGATCACCTTGGGCACTAACGCCGAAGGCGCTCAGGAATACTCGGTCAGCCTGCAAATCCTGCTGATCATGACCGCGCTGAGTTTCATCCCGGCGTTCGTCATGCTGATGACCAGTTTCACCCGGATCATCATCGTGTTCTCGATCCTGCGTCAGGCCCTGGGCTTGCAGCAGACACCGTCGAACCAGATCCTCACCGGCATGGCGCTGTTCCTCACCATGTTCATCATGGCGCCGGTGTTCGATCGCGTGAATCAGGATGCCTTGCAACCTTATCTGGCGGAGAAACTCACCGCTCAGGATGCCGTGACCAAGGCGCAGGTGCCGATCAAGGACTTCATGCTGGCCCAGACTCGCAGCAGCGATCTGGAGCTGTTCATGCGCCTGTCCAAGCGCACTGACATTGCTTCGCCTGATCAGGCGCCGCTGACGATTCTGGTTCCGGCGTTTGTCACCTCGGAGCTTAAAACCGCGTTCCAGATCGGCTTCATGATCTTCATCCCGTTCCTGATCATCGACCTGGTCGTGGCCAGCGTGCTGATGGCCATGGGTATGATGATGCTCTCGCCACTGATTATTTCCCTGCCGTTCAAGATCATGCTGTTCGTGCTGGTGGATGGCTGGGCGTTGATCATCGGCACGTTGGCCAGCAGCTTCGGCGGTGTTTCACCATGACGCCGGAAGTTGCCGTAGACATCTTTCGCGAAGCGTTGTGGTTGACCACCATGATGGTCGCCGTGCTGGTGATTCCGAGCTTGCTGGTGGGGCTGTTGGTGGCGATGTTCCAGGCGGCCACGCAGATCAACGAACAGACCCTGAGTTTCCTGCCGCGCCTGCTGGTGATGCTGGTGACGCTGATCGTTGGCGGCCCGTGGATGGTGCAGACCTTTATGGAATACATCCTGCAGTTGTACGGCAGTATTCCTCAGGTCATCGGCTAAACCATGTCGCTGCTTCAGCTGACCGATACCCAGATCAGTACCTGGGTGGCGACGTTCATGTTGCCGCTGTTTCGCATCGGTTCGTTGCTGATGGTCATGCCGATTTTCGGCACGAGCCTGGTGCCCCAGCGCGTGCGCCTGTACTTCGCCCTGGCGATCACCTTCGTGATCGCTCCTGGCCTGCCGCCGATGCCGCCGGTCAACGCACTCGACCTGAGCGCACTGCTGCTGATCGCCGAGCAAATCATCATTGGCGCGGTGTTGGGATTTTCCTTGCAGTTGTTCTTCCAGGCGTTCGTGGTCGCCGGGCAAATTGTCGCGATCCAGATGGGTATGGGTTTCGCTTCGATGGTCGACCCTACGAACGGTGTGTCGGTGGCGGTGATCGGGCAGTTTTTCACCATGCTGGTGACCCTGCTGTTCCTGTCGATGAATGGCCACCTGGTGGTGTTCGAAGTCCTCACCGAAAGCTTCACCACGCTGCCGGTCGGTGGCGGGTTGATGGTCAATCATTTCTGGGAGCTGGCCGGCAAGCTCGGCTGGGTACTCGGTGCGGCGCTGTTGCTGGTATTGCCGGCGATCACGGCGTTGCTGGTGGTCAACATTGCGTTTGGCGTGATGACCCGGGCGGCGCCGCAGCTGAACATCTTCTCGATCGGTTTTCCGCTGACCCTGGTGCTTGGGCTGTTCATAGTCTGGGTCGGTCTGGCGGACATTCTCAATCAGTATCAACCGCTGGCCTCCGAGGCTTTGCAGTTGTTACGCGAACTGGCACGGGCGCGCTGAGTCATGGCTGAGAGCGAAAGCGGTCAGGACAAAACAGAAGACCCCACGGAGAAACGTAAAAAGGACTCCCGTGAGAAGGGCGAGATTGCGCGCTCCAAGGAGCTCAATACCTTGGCGGTCATGCTCGCCGGCGCCGGTGCGTTGCTGATTTTCGGTGGTGCATTGGCGCAGGACATGATGGAGCTGATGCGGATGAACTTCACGCTGTCGCGGGAAGTGATTCTGGATCAGCGCAACATGGGCACCTTCTTGCTGCACTCGGGAGAGATTGCCCTGTTGGCGATTCAACCGGTGATGATCACTTTGCTGTTGGCTGCGTTGATCGGCCCGATCTCCCTCGGTGGCTGGCTGTTCGCGGCCGGCTCGATGGCGCCGAAGTTCAGTCGCATGAATCCCGGCGCGGGCCTGAAACGGATGTTCTCGGCCAAGGCGCTGGTGGAGTTGCTCAAGGCTCTGGCGAAGTTTTTCATTGTCTTGTTCGTGGCGTTGGCGGTTCTGTCCTCGGACATCGATGATCTGATGCGCATCGCTCACGAGCCGTTGGACATGGCGATCATTCACAGCCTGCAAGTGGTCGGCTGGAGTACCTTGTGGATGGCTTGCGGGCTGATCATCATCGCCGTGGTCGACGTGCCGGTGCAGCTCTGGGAAAGCCACAAGAAGCTGCAGATGACCAAGCAGGAAGTGCGCGACGAGCACAAGGATCAGGAAGGGCGGCCGGAGGTCAAGCAGCGCATTCGCCAGTTGCAACGCGAGATGTCGCAGCGGCGGATGATGGCCGCGATCCCCGAGGCCGACGTGGTCATCACCAACCCGACCCACTACGCCGTGGCCCTCAAGTACGATCCAGACAAAGGCAATGCGCCGGTGCTGTTGGCCAAGGGTAGCGACTTCCTCGCCTTGAAGATCCGCGAAATCGCCGTGGCCAACAATGTGATGCTGCTCGAATCGCCGGCGCTGGCGCGTTCGATCTACTACTCCACCGAGCTGGAGCAGGAAATTCCCGGCGGGCTCTATCTGGCAGTCGCCCAGGTACTGGCCTACGTCTACCAGATCCGCCAGTACCGCGCCGGTAAGGGCAAGCGCCCGGATCCGCTCCAGGACGATCTGCCGATTCCACCGGATCTGCGCCGCGATTCTTGATAGATCAAAAGATCGCAGCCTTCGGCAGCTCCTACACAGGCATTGTGTACACCCTGTAGGAGCTGCCGAAGGCTGCGATCTTTTGATCTGCGGGCAATCTTCCGCCTATCCGAAAAAACCTCTACCTGTTAATTCTGACAGTAGACGCAGAGGGCATTCAGCTATTCCATGTTCCTTGGCAGGTTCCTCGGGCAAGTCGCCTTCTGGAAGTTGCCTGTCTCTTACATTAGCTAAGGAGAAGGTCATGGCGGTGGATTACAGGCAGCTTGAAGGGATGAGGTTTGAGTTCGTTTCCGGGGCGGTGGTGAAGGAGCCTGTGCATATGCTCACCTGCACGATTACTTTTATGGCGCTGTTGGATTTCACGCATTTCAAGCACATGAGCAATGTGCTTGTCCCGGGATATCTGGCTTCGCAGCAAAATGCGATCAGGCCAGTGTTGGAAGGGGTGGCTCATCATCGCAACTACAACAGATTCGGTAGTGCTGCTGGCAAAATCGACACAGTTGAAGCGTTGTCCAAGGTGTTCTCTTCTCCCGATAACTATTTCAATATATGGGCTGGCATTGGCGATGGCATTGGCCTGCAGATGCGCTATCACACACCACAATTCGACATGGTCGGTGGTCACTTACAAGTCACGGGTGGGCAGGACTTTCGATGGGAGGACGAGCGGGAGATCAAGCCGCAGGATGTGCCGGACATTCACTTTACCTGGACGCTCAATGTGCTAAAGGCACACCCCGACGATCCTTTTCATCAGCCTGAGGAAATCGTGAGATTTGGCTATTCTGAGCAAGCATTTGTCGAGGTGGGTGGTAGGCTGATCCGTAAGGGTACGCACTACATGGTGGGCCGCGAGTTGCGTCTTGGTGCCATTAATCCAAAGCAAATTTTGACTGCGGGCTAAATCCGCTAGTGCGCCGGTTTTTCTGAGTTTTTATTCCCCTGTGATAATGGTGATAGCCGTCCTGCGTCTGTTTCGCGGTCGGCTCCATGGCGCTCAGGTCCTAGCAATACAAATCCCCGAAACAGACCTCTATTTCAAGCCCCGGCAAAAGTTGGAAGGCTTCTTGCAATAGCCGCCCTGCGCCTGCTTCAGGCGTCAAAAGTTTGCTTTAAAGGAACGGGGAAAACCGGTGGATCGCTCTCAGTTAATCAACACTGCACGCACAAACGTTGCCGACCTCAGTCGGGGCAATCTGGGTGTGCCGCTGTTGTTGCTGGTCATGCTGGCCATGATGATGTTGCCGGTGCCGCCGTTCCTGCTGGACGTGTTTTTCACGTTCAACATTGCCTTGTCCATCGTCGTGTTGCTGGTCTGCGTGTACGCCTTGCGACCGCTGGATTTTGCGGTGTTCCCGACCATTCTGCTGGTGGCGACGTTGCTGCGACTGGCGCTGAACGTGGCCTCGACGCGGGTGGTGATGCTTCACGGTCAGGATGGCCATGCCGCCGCCGGTAAGGTGATCCAGGCCTTCGGTGAAGTGGTGATCGGCGGTAACTACGTGGTGGGTATAGTGGTCTTCGCGATTTTGATGATCATCAACTTCGTCGTGGTAACCAAGGGCGCAGGGCGGATTTCCGAGGTGAGCGCGCGTTTCACCCTCGATGCGATGCCCGGCAAACAGATGGCGATCGACGCCGACTTGAACGCCGGCCTGATCGATCAGAACCAGGCGAAACTGCGCCGGATGGAAGTGGCCCAGGAAGCCGAGTTCTACGGCTCGATGGACGGTGCCAGCAAGTTCGTGCGCGGTGACGCCATCGCCGGCCTGCTGATTCTGTTCATTAACCTGATCGGCGGCATGGCGGTCGGTATCTTCCAGCACGGCATGACCTTTGGCGATGCCGGTCGGGTGTACGCCTTGTTGACCATCGGTGACGGTTTGGTGGCGCAATTGCCATCGCTGCTGTTGTCGACCGCCGCTGCGATCATGGTGACCCGTGCTTCCGGCTCGGAAGACATGGGCAAGCAGATCAATCGTCAGATGTTCGCCTCGCCGAAAGCCTTGGCGGTGGCCGCTGGCTTGATGGCGGTGATGGGCCTGGTGCCGGGCATGCCGCATTTTTCCTTTCTGAGCATGGCAGCCCTGGCGGCTGGCGGCGCTTACCTGTTCTGGAAGAAGCAGAACACGGTCAAGGTTCAGGCCCTGCAAGAGGTCAAGCGCCAGCAGGAACTGCTGCCATCGCCGGCCCGCGCCCAGGAAACCAAGGAGCTTGGCTGGGATGACGTGACGCCGATCGACATGATCGGCCTGGAAGTCGGTTACCGCCTGATTCCGCTGGTGGATCGCAACCAGGGTGGTCAGTTGCTGGCGCGGATCAAGGGTGTGCGTAAAAAGCTCTCCCAGGACCTGGGCTTCCTGATGCCGACTGTGCACATCCGTGACAACCTCGACCTGGCGCCTAGCGCCTACCGTCTGACCCTGATGGGCGTGATCCTGGCCGAGGCCGAGATTTACCCGGACCGCGAGCTGGCGATCAACCCGGGGCAGGTCTACGGCACGCTCAACGGCATTACCGCCAAAGATCCGGCTTTTGGTCTGGAGGCGGTCTGGATCGAAATCAGCCAGCGTGCCCAGGCGCAATCCCTCGGCTACACCGTGGTCGATGCCAGTACGGTAGTGGCAACCCACTTGAACCAGATTTTGTACAAGCACTCCAGCGAGCTGATTGGCCACGAAGAAGTCCAGCAACTCATGCAATTGCTGGCCAAAAGCTCACCGAAACTGGCCGAGGAGCTGGTGCCGGGGGTAGTTTCGCTGTCGCAGCTGCTCAAAGTCTTGCAGGCATTGCTGTCCGAACAGGTGCCGGTACGGGACATTCGCAGCATCGCCGAAGCCATCGCGAACAATGCCGCCAAGAGTCAAGATACTGCCGCTTTGGTGGCCGCGGTGCGCGTCGGCGTATCCCGCGCAATCGTGCAAAGCATTGTAGGCACTGAGTCGGAGCTGCCTGTGATCACCTTGGAGCCAAGGTTGGAACAAATATTGCTCAATAGTCTTCAGAAGGCAGGACAAGGCTCGGAAGAGGGTGTTCTGCTGGAGCCAAGCATGGCAGAGAAACTGCAACGCTCGTTGATCGAAGCGGCGCAGCGTCAGGAAATGCAAGGTCAACCGGTGATTCTGCTGGTGGCCGGTCCGGTTCGCGCGATGCTCTCGCGATTCGGCCGACTGGCAGTCCCGGGTTTGCATGTGTTGGCTTACCAGGAAATCCCTGACAACAAGCAAGTGACCATCGTTGCGACAGTAGGGCCCAACGGCTGAGGTAGTGGTTTATGCAAGTTAAGCGTTTTTTCGCCGCCGATATGCGTCAGGCCATGAAACTGGTTCGTGATGAGCTGGGCGCCGATGCCGCCATCATTGGCAACCGCCGGATCGCTGGCGGTGTCGAGCTGACGGCTGCCCTGGATTACAAATTGTCGGCGCTGGCCCCGCGTGTTCCGAACATGGAACTCGAGGATGAGTTGCGCAAGACCCAGTCGCGGATCGTCACCGCCCAGGCCGAACTGAGCCTGCGTGGCGATGGCGAGAGCGACAAGACCACCAATCGCCAATTGTTCGCCGGCCTGCCGTTGACCGCCGCCGAGCCGTTGATCGAGCCAACACTGGCAGAGCCTCGGCGCTCGGCACCCGCTCCTGTCGCAGCGGCCGGCGTCGACCCGCGTGCGTTCGACTCGATGCGTTTCGAGCTCAACAGCCTGCGTGAACTGATGGAAGTGCAACTTGGCTCGCTGGCCTGGAATCAGTTGCAAGGCAGTCGTCCGGCCCAGGCCAACCTCTGGCGTCGCTTGCAACGCATCGGCCTGTCCGGCCCGTTGTCGCGCGATCTGCTGGCACTGATTACCGACATTGAAGAACCACGTCAGGCCTGGCGCATGTTGCTCGCGCACCTGGCGCGGATGATTGCCACTCCGGAAGTCGAGCCACTGGAAGAGGGCGGTGTGATTGCCATGGTCGGCCCGGCCGGCATGGGCAAGACCACCACACTGGCCAAGCTCGCAGCCCGTTACGTGCTCAAGTACGGCGCGCAGAATATCGCGCTGGTGAGCATGGACAGCTATCGCATCGGTGCTCAGGAACAGCTCAAGACCCTGGGCCGCATCCTCAATGTGTCAGTGACTCATGTCGACCCGGGCCAATCGCTGGTGCAGGCGCTGGAGCCTTTGCTGCGTAAACGCGTGGTGCTGATCGATACCGCAGGCCTGCAGGCCAGCGATCCGGCACTGCGCATGCAGCTCGAAAGCCTCGCCGGACGGGGCATCAAATCAAAAAATTATCTGGTCTTGGCAACCACCAGCCAGAAACAGGTTCTAACCGCCGCTTACCACAGTTACAAACGTTGCGGCCTTGCCGGCTGCATCCTGACTAAACTGGATGAAACGGCAAGCTTGGGTGAGGTGTTGAGCCTGGCCATCAGTCATGAATTGCCGGTGGCTTATCTGACTGATGGCCCGCGGATTCCGGATGATTTACATCTGCCGCGTCGTCATCAGTTGGTCAGCCGCGCCGTTAGCGTGCAAATGCAGGAAGAACCCAGCGAAGAAGCCATGGCTGATATGTTCGCTGATATTTACCACAGCCCGACCAAGCAGGTTGGCTGAGGTATTAATGAACATTTTTTGTACCTACATCGATGGTCTGCCATGCATTGTTCAGTCGCTGAACGCGCAGCCAGTAATGTGGCCTCCGTCTATGCAAGACAAGGTAAAGAAATAACATGGGCAGCATGCATCCCGTACAGGTGATCGCGGTGACCGGCGGCAAAGGTGGCGTCGGGAAGACTAACGTGTCAGTGAACTTGTCCCTGGCTCTAGCTGAGCTCGGCCGGCGCGTCATGCTGCTGGATGCCGATCTGGGGCTGGCGAACGTCGACGTCCTGCTGGGGCTGACACCCAAACGTACCCTGGCCGACGTGATCGAAGGCCGCTGTGAGCTGCGCGACGTGCTGTTGCAAGGGCCCGGCGGCATTCGCATCGTTCCGGCCGCATCCGGCACCCAGAGCATGGTTCATCTGAGCCCGGCCCAGCATGCCGGCCTGATCCAGGCCTTCAGCGACATCGGCGACAATCTCGACGTATTGGTGATCGACACCGCCGCGGGCATTGGTGACTCGGTGGTCAGTTTCGTCCGCGCAGCACAAGAGGTCTTGCTGGTGGTGTGCGACGAGCCGACTTCGATCACTGACGCCTACGCGCTGATCAAACTGCTTAACCGCGACTACGGCATGAATCGTTTCCGCGTCCTGGCCAACATGGCGCAGAGCCCGCAGGAAGGCCGCAACCTGTTCGCCAAATTGACCAAGGTCACGGATCGTTTCCTCGACGTCGCCTTGCAATACGTCGGTGCGGTGCCTTACGACGAAAGCGTGCGCAAGGCCGTGCAGAAGCAGCGTGCCGTCTACGAAGCCTTCCCGCGTTCCAAGTGCGCCCTGGCGTTCAAGGCCATTGCGCAGAAGGTCGATACCTGGCCACTGCCGGCCAACCCGCGCGGGCACCTGGAGTTTTTCGTCGAGCGCCTCGTGCAACAAACGGCAGGACCCGTCCTATGACAGCCAGTGGCTACAACCTCTACAAGAAGTCGGCACGTGACGCGCAGTACGAGCTGATCGAGCGTTACGCGCCACTGGTCAAACGCATTGCCTACCACTTGCTGGCGCGTTTGCCGGCCAGTGTCCAGGTCGAAGACCTGATCCAGGCCGGGATGATCGGCCTGCTTGAAGTATCAACCAAATACGACGCCAGCAAAGGCGCGAGTTTCGAGACGTACGCGGGCATTCGAATCCGCGGCGCGATGCTCGATGAAGTGCGCAAGGGGGACTGGGCGCCACGTTCGGTTCACCGCAATACCCGCATGGTCAGCGACGCGATTCGCTCGATTGAAGCTAAAACCGGCCGTGACGCTAAAGATCATGAGGTTGCGGCCGAACTCCAATTGAGTCTCGACGATTATTACGGGATTTTGAACGACACCCTCGGTAGCCGGTTATTCAGTTTCGACGATCTGTTGCAGGACGGCGAACACGAAGGGCTGCATGAGGATGGCGCCAGTGCTCATCTCGAGCCGTCACGCGATCTGGAAGATGAACGCTTCCAGGCGGCGCTGGCGGACGCGATTGCCAATTTGCCGGAGCGTGAGCGACTGGTGTTGGCGCTGTACTACGACGAAGAGTTGAATCTCAAGGAAATCGGTGAGGTCCTGGGGGTCAGCGAATCGCGGGTCAGCCAGTTACACAGCCAGTGCGCGGCCCGTTTGCGGGGGCGTTTGGGGGAGTGGCGAGCGCGCTGACAGGCAGTGTGGGGACACTGCGAACGAGGTTGGTACGGCATTTTGCTGCGTCAGCCACGGCCCGTTGTAATCCATACAACTGTTGAGTGTTACGCCGAATTGATTGAACGGCGCGTTCAGGTGCTGCGCGCGTTTTAAGACTGCTTGGAGGTCGAATTGGACAAGAATATGAAAATCCTCATCGTTGATGACTTCTCAACGATGCGGCGGATCATAAAAAACCTGTTGCGTGACCTTGGGTTCACCAACACGGTCGAGGCGGATGACGGTATTACCGCGATTCCGGTCCTCAACAGCGGGAGCATCGACTTTCTGGTAACGGACTGGAACATGCCCGGCATGACCGGTATTGATCTGCTGCGCCACGTGCGTGCCGATGAAAAACTCAAACACCTGCCGGTGTTGATGGTCACGGCCGAAGCCAAGCGCGAGCAAATCATCGAAGCCGCTCAGGCGGGTGTGAACGGCTATGTGGTCAAGCCATTCACAGCTCAGGCGTTGAAAGACAAGATTGAAAAGATCTTCGAACGCATCGGTTGATGTGCAAAGCCAGTCCGTCACGGGGGAGCTATGGAGCATAACGAATCTTCACAGGGCGATTTTGAATCGACCCTGAAAAAACACGCGGTCGAACTGGTCGAGAGCCTTGAAAAAGGCAGGTTCGGCGACGCTGTGCAACTGATCCATGAGCTCAACCAGACCCGTGACCGCGGCCTGTACCAGGAAGTGGGCAAGCTCACCCGCGAGCTGCATAGCGCGATCGTCAACTTTCAGATTGACCCGCACATGCCGCAAGCCGAGGAAGTGTCTCAGATCACGGATGCCACCGAGCGCCTGGGTTATGTGGTCAAGCTGACCGAGGCCGCAGCCAACCGCACCATGGACCTGGTGGAAAACGCCACGCCGCTGATCAACAGCCTGAGCGACGAAGCTCAGGCGCTGAGCACGGATTGGGGGCGGTTCATGCGTCGCGAAGTCGGGGCTGAAGAGTTCCGCGAACTGGCCCGGCGCGTCGACAGTTTCCTGACACGCAGCACTGAAGACAACCGCGTCGTGTCGAGCAACCTCAACGACATTCTGCTGGCCCAGGATTACCAGGACCTCACCGGTCAGGTGATCAAACGCGTGACCCAGTTGGTCACCGAAGTTGAAAGCAATCTGCTCAAGCTCGTGCTCATGGCCAGCCAGGTAGACCGCTTTGCGGGTATCGAACATGACCGTGATGCGATGCTGGCTGAAAAAGATCCACAAAAACATCTCTCTCAGGGTGAAGGTCCGCAGATTCATGCCGATAAAAGAGAAGACGTTGTGTCCGGTCAGGACGATGTGGACGATTTGTTATCCAGCCTAGGATTTTAGAGTTTTAGCATTTTAGGTTTTTTAGGTTTTTAGACCTCAGGAGCACCCCCTTAATGAGCTTCGGCGCCGATGAAGAGATCCTTCAGGATTTCCTGGTTGAGGCCGGCGAGATTCTAGAGCAACTGTCCGAACAGCTGGTCGAGCTTGAAAGCCGACCGGATGATGCGGATTTGCTCAATGCAATTTTTCGCGGTTTTCACACTGTAAAAGGGGGCGCCGGCTTCCTCCAGCTCAACGAGCTGGTGGAGTGCTGTCACATCGCCGAGAACGTGTTCGACATCCTGCGCAAGGGTGAACGACGCGTCGACTCGGAACTGATGGACGTGGTTCTCGAAGCATTGGACGCGGTGAACAGCATGTTCAGCGAAGTCCGCGAACGCAGCCCGATCACGGCTGCCACACCTGAATTGCTGGCTGCTCTGGCCCGCCTGGCCGAGCCGCAAACTGCCGATGAAGCGGCACCTGTCGCTGAAGTGATGCAAGCACCCGCCGCCGAAAGCGAGTCAGGTGACATCACCGATAACGAATTCGAACAACTGCTGGACTCGCTGAATGCCGTCAAGGCTCAGGCCGAGGCGCCTGTGGTTGCTCCGCCTGCCGCCGATGCGGCGACCAGCGACGAAATCACCGATGCCGAGTTCGAGTCGTTGCTCGATCAATTGCACGGCAAAGGCCAGTTCGCCGCCGATGCAGTGGTCGCAGCGCCTACCGCACCGGCAGCCCCGAAAGCGGCAGGCGACAGCTCCGACATTACCGACGACGAGTTCGAAGCACTGCTCGATCAGCTGCACGGCAAAGGCAACTTTGCCGTCGATGCGCTGGAGTCGGCGATTGCTTCGGCCCCGGCCCCGGCTGCGCCAACTGCTAAAGCGGCCGGCAGCGATCTGATCTCGGATCATGAGTTCGAATCGCTGCTCGACGAATTGCATGGCAAGGGCAAGTTCACTGAAGTGGGCACCGGTTCTGCTGCTTCCGTCGTAGCAACCCCAGTCGTCAAGGCTGCGGCGCCGGCACCTGTTGCCAAAGCGCCTGAACCAAAAGCCCAAGCGCCCAAGCCTGCTGCCGCTGCCGCACCGGCGCCTGCTCGTGCCCCGTCTGCGCCACCACCAGAAAAACCGGCCAGCGAAGCCGAGACCACCGTGCGGGTCGATACCGCGCGTCTCGACGAAATCATGAACATGGTCGGCGAGTTGGTACTGGTGCGTAACCGCCTGGTCCGTCTGGGTCTCAACAGTGGCGACGAAGCCATGTCCAAGGCCGTGTCGAACCTCGACGTGGTCACGGCCGACCTGCAAACCGCGGTCATGAAGACCCGGATGCAGCCGATCAAGAAAGTCTTCGGGCGCTTCCCGCGTCTGGTTCGCGACCTGGCTCGCCAGCTCAAGAAAGAGATCAACCTGGAGCTGGTCGGCGAAGAAACCGACCTCGACAAGAACCTCGTCGAGGCCTTGGCCGACCCGCTGGTCCACTTGGTGCGCAACTCGGTCGACCACGGTATTGAAGAGCCGGCTGAGCGCGAAGCGATGGGTAAACCTCGCAGCGGCAAGGTGATCCTGTCCGCGGAACAGGAAGGCGACCACATCCTGCTGTCCATCTCCGATGATGGCAAAGGTATGGATGCCGACGTTCTGCGCGGTATCGCCGTGAAGAAAGGCTTGATGGACAAGGATGCGGCGGACCGTCTCAGCGAGTCGGATTGCTTCAACCTGATCTTCGCTCCGGGTTTCTCGACCAAGACCGAGATTTCCGACGTCTCCGGGCGCGGCGTGGGCATGGACGTGGTGAAAACCAAAATCGCCCAGCTCAACGGCACCATCAATATCTACTCGACCAAGGGCAAGGGCTCGAAGATCGTCATCAAGGTCCCGTTGACCCTGGCGATCATGCCGACGCTGATGGTCATGCTCGGCAACCAGGCGTTCGCGTTCCCGCTGGTGAACGTCAACGAGATCTTCCACCTCGACTTGTCGCGCACCAACGTGGTGGACGGCCAGGAAGTGGTGATCGTGCGGGACAAGGCGCTGCCTCTGTTCTACCTCAAGCGCTGGCTGGTCAGCTCCGCCGCTCACGAAGAGCAGCGCGAAGGCCATGTGGTGATCCTTTCGGTGGGCACTCAGCGGATCGGCTTCGTCGTCGACCAACTGGTGGGCCAGGAAGAAGTGGTCATCAAGCCATTGGGCAAAATGCTCCAGGGAACCCCCGGCATGTCCGGCGCCACCATCACCGGTGACGGCCGCATTGCGCTGATTCTCGATGTTCCGAGCATGCTCAAGCGTTACGCCGCACGGCGTATTTGATTCTGGGGGAGCGGGGCGACTGAGCCTCGCCCCGTCTAACGGAGTGTTTATGGCAGTCAAAGTCCTGGTGGTGGACGATTCGGGGTTTTTCCGCCGCCGCGTCTCGGAAATTCTTTCAGCGGATTCGAATATCCAGGTCGTCGGTACGGCGACCAACGGCAAAGAGGCGATCGATCAGGCACTGGCCCTCAAGCCAGACGTGATCACCATGGACTACGAGATGCCGATGATGGATGGCATCACCGCAGTGCGGCACATCATGCAGCGCTGCCCGACCCCGGTGTTGATGTTCTCCTCGCTGACTCACGAAGGCGCGCGGGTCACCCTCGATGCGCTGGACGCCGGCGCGGTGGACTTCCTGCCGAAGAATTTCGAAGACATCTCCCGTAACCCGGAGAAGGTCAAGCAACTGCTGTGCGAGAAGATTCTCAGCATCTCGCGCAGTAATCGTCGCGCCAGCACTTACAGCGCCCCGGCCCCGGTGGCTGCGCCAGCCCCGACGCCTGTGCCTTCGAGCGTCAACATCTACGGCAGCAGCGCGCCTGCGCGTCCGGCACCGGCACCGATTCCGGCTCCGGCTCGCACCCATGCAGCGACTCCATCGTCGCCAGCGCCGAAACGCAAAGCCTACAAACTGGTCGCCATCGGCACCTCCACCGGCGGCCCGGTTGCCCTGCAACGGGTGCTGACGCAGTTGCCGGCCAACTTCCCGGCACCGATCGTGTTGATCCAGCACATGCCGGCAGCCTTCACCAAGGCTTTCGCCGAGCGTCTGGACAAGCTGTGCCGCATCAGCGTCAAGGAGGCCGAGGATGGTGACATCCTGCGTCCGGGCCTGGCGCTGTTGGCTCCTGGTGGCAAGCAAATGATGATCGACGGCCGTGGCGCGGTGAAAATCCTGCCGGGCGACGAGCGTCTGAACTACAAACCGTGCGTGGACATCACCTTCGGTTCCGCGGCCAAATCCTACGGCGACAAAGTTCTGGCGGTGGTACTGACCGGCATGGGCGCCGACGGTCGCGAAGGCGCGCGTCTGCTCAAGCAGGGTGGCAGTGCGATCTGGGCTCAGGATGAAGCCAGCTGCGTGATCTACGGCATGCCAATGGCCATCGTCAAAGCCGAACTCGCGGACGCGGTGTACAGCCTGGACGATATCGGCCGTCACCTGGTCGAGGCGTGTATCTGATGGATGTTTTAAGCCTTATCGGGATCATCATGGCGTTCGTCGCCATCATTGGCGGCAACTACCTTGAGGGCGGTCACCTCGGCGCGCTGGCCAACGGCCCGGCAGCGTTGATCGTACTCGGTGGGACCATCGGCGCAGCGCTGCTGCAATCGCCGATGAGCGCCTTCAAGCGCGCCATGCAGATTCTCGCCTGGATCCTGTTTCCACCGCGCGTGGACCTGGCCGGCGGCATCGATCGCGTAGTGAACTGGAGCCTGACCGCCCGCAAGGAAGGTTTGCTCGGTCTGGAAGGGGTGGCCGATGCCGAACCCGACAGCTACTCGCGAAAAGGTCTGCAACTGCTGGTGGATGGCGCCGAACCGGAAGCGATTCGCAGCATTCTGGAAGTGGATTTCTACACCCAGGAAAGCCGCGACATCGAAGCCGCCAAAGTCTTTGAAAGCATGGGTGGCTACGCGCCGACCATCGGCATCATCGGTGCGGTGATGGGCCTGATCCACGTCATGGGCAACCTGGCCGATCCGTCGCAACTGGGCAGCGGCATTGCCGTCGCCTTTGTCGCCACCATCTATGGCGTGGCCAGTGCCAACCTGATGTTGCTGCCGATTGCTGCCAAGCTCAAGTCCATCGCGTTGCGGCAGTCGCGTTATCGCGAGATGTTGCTGGAAGGGATTCTGTCGATCGCCGAAGGTGAAAACCCTCGCTCTATTGAGTTGAAGCTTCAGGGCTTCATGGATTAAGGGAATAACCTCATGGCTCGTCGTCGGCAACCTGAAGAACACGTAAACCACGAACGCTGGCTCGTTTCCTACGCCGACTTCATTACGTTGCTGTTCGCTTTCTTCGTGGTGATGTACTCGATTTCTTCGATCAACGAAGGCAAGTACAAGATCATTTCCGAGGCGTTGATCGGGGTGTTTACCGACTCCGATCGCGCCCTCAAACCGATTCCTATCGGTGAAGAGCGACCGAAGACCGTGACCCCGGCCAAGCCGCTGGTCAAGGACAGCGAACAGATCGACGCCGGCATCGCCCAGGCTGCCAACGATCCGCTCAAAAGCATTGCCGATGACATCAGCGCGGCGTTCGGCGATTTGATCAGCTCCAATCAGATGACCGTGCGCGGCAATGAGTTGTGGGTCGAGATCGAACTCAATTCCAGCCTGTTGTTCGGCAGCGGCGATGCCATGCCCAGCGACATCGCGTTCAACATCATCGACAAGGTTGCGGCGATCCTCAGGCCGTTCGACAACCCGATCCACGTCGAAGGCTTTACCGACGATCAGCCGATTCGCACCGCGCAATACCCGACCAACTGGGAGCTGTCCTCGGCCCGTTCGGCAAGCATCGTGCGCATGCTGGCGATGCAGGGTGTGAACCCGGGGCGTCTGGCGTCGGTGGGTTACGGCGAGTTCCAGCCAGTGGCCAACAACGCCACCGCCGAAGGCCGGGCGCGTAACCGTCGGGTAGTGTTGGTGGTTTCACGAAATCTCGATGTACGCCGCAGCCTCACCGGTACCGGAACGGCTCATGCACAACCGGATGCCGCGTTGAAGCGGGCTGGCACACAAACTGCACCTACCCCGGTCAAGTCGCCGGGACGAGAGAGCTCCGTCAATTCTCCGTCACCCGCATTAATACGTTGAGCTATTTCTCGGTCGACCTTTTCGACCGGGAGGAACAATCCGAATGAGAGTCTGGGCAGTCGCCAATCAAAAGGGTGGTGTCGGTAAAACCACTTCCTCCATCGCTTTAGCCGGTTTGCTGGCTGAGGCGGGCAAGCGCGTGGTTGTGGTCGATCTCGACCCCCACGGCTCCATGACCAGCTACTTCGGTTACGACCCCGACAGCCTGGAACACAGCAGCTACGACCTGTTTTTACATAAGGGCAGCGTGCCGCAAGGTTTGCCCGGTCAGTTGCTGATGCCCACCAGTGACGAACGCATTTCCCTGTTGCCATCGAGCACCGCGCTGGCAACCCTTGAGCGCCAGTCGCCGGGCCAGAGTGGTTTGGGCCTGGTGATCGCCAAGAGCCTGGCGCAGTTGTGGCAGGACTTCGATTACGCGGTGATCGACAGCCCGCCATTGCTCGGCGTGCTGATGGTCAATGCCTTGGCGGCCAGCCAGCAGTTGGTGATTCCGGTGCAGACCGAACACTTGGCGGTCAAAGGCCTGGAACGCATGGTCAACACTCTGGCGATGATCAACCGCTCGCGCAAACAGGCGCTGCCGTTCAGCATCGTGCCGACCCTTTTCGACCGTCGTACCCAGGCGTCCCTCGGCACCCTTCGCGTGCTACGCGACAAGTACCCGGAAGAAATCTGGCAAGGCTACATCCCGATCGACACCCGCTTGCGTGACGCGAGCCGGGCAGGGCTGACGCCTTCGCAATTCGACGGCAAGAGCCGTGGTGTTCTCGCTTACCGTGCACTGCTCAAGCATCTGCTGGCGGCGCAACTTGTTCCGCAGGTGGCGTGAGATGAACTCAATCCCTGTAGGAGCTGCCGCAGGCTGCGATCTTTTGATCTTTCTTTGTGACATCTTCGAATCCGCCAAAAGATCGCAGCCTTCGGCAGCTCCTACGATGGTGCGCGCATGACTCGCCCGGTGAAGATCACCTCGCGCCCGCAACTGGCCCTTCAGTCCTATCTGGACGCCTTGCTGCAGGACGCGACCGAAGAGCTGTCGCCAGAAGTCGAAGCGCTGCCCGAGGTTGTCGAGATTGTCGAGGTTGAAGCAGCGCTGGATGAGTTCCAGGCTGCCGTGCTTGAAGAACAGGCCCGCGATGCGCAGAAACCGGCAGTGGCCGCTGCACCCATCGTTGCGCCAGTGGTGAAAGCACCGGTGGCCGTGATCGACGCGCCGGCACCGATTCTGGTGCCCGTGTCGACGATTGCACCACTGCTGCAAGCATTGGTGCCGCCGTTGGTTGAAGTTCATCTGCCGCCAAGCAACACGCCGCCACCGGTGGAAACCGACGGTCGTCCAGCATGGGCTGCCGAGCCGTTCGAGTGCTTGTTGTTCGACGTCGCCGGGTTGACCCTGGCGGTGCCGCTGGTGTGCCTGGGCTCGATTTATTCGCTGGCCGGTCACGAGCTGACACCGTTGTTCGGTCAGCCGGAATGGTTCCTCGGGATCCTGCCAAGTCAGGCCGGAAACCTGAAAGTACTGGATACCGCGCGCTGGGTCATGCCGGATCGTTATCGCGATGATTTCCGCCAAGGCCTGCAATACGTTATTTCGGTTCAGGGCTACGAGTGGGGGCTGGCGGTGCATCAGGTCAGCCGCTCATTGCGCCTGGACCCGAACGAAATCAGATGGCGCAGCCACCGGGGTCAACGGCCATGGCTGGCGGGCACGGTGATTGAACACATGTGTGCCTTGCTCGACGTTTCCGCACTGGCCGAGCTGATCGCCAGCGGTGGGGCAAAGCACATGGGCGGCGGCAAGCCGACCCACAAACCGACATAAAGCTGCATAACAGACAAGCGACGGCATTTAGTGACGTCGCACAGAACACACACCGCCAGGGCGGTTTTTTGAGGGGTCAGGGTATGAATGATAAGGCGACAGCTGCAAAGGGTTCCGAAGATCCGATCCTGCAATGGGTAACCTTCAAGCTGGACAACGAAACCTACGGCATCAACGTGATGCGCGTTCAGGAAGTCCTGCGCTACACCGAAATCGCCCCGGTCCCGGGTGCTCCGAGCTACGTGCTGGGCATCATCAACCTGCGCGGTAACGTGGTTACTGTGATCGACACCCGTCAGCGCTTCGGCCTGATGAATGCCGAGATCAGCGACAACACCCGCATCGTCATCATCGAAGCCGACAAGCAAGTGGTCGGAATCATGGTCGACAGCGTGGCTGAAGTGGTTTACCTGCGTCAGTCGGAAATCGAGACCGCGCCAAACGTCGGTAACGAAGAGTCCGCCAAGTTCATTCAAGGCGTGTGCAACAAGAACAACGAACTGCTGATCCTGGTCGAGCTGGACAAGATGATGAGCGAAGAAGAATGGTCGGAACTGGAGAGTATCTGATTGATTCTTGAGGTAGCTGTCATTGTCCTGTTCCTCTTCTGGGCAGGCACGCTGGCGATGTTCCTGGCGTACATCCGCGCTCAGCGGCAGATCGCCGCGCAACAGGCCGAGGGCGATGCGCTGCGCGATCAGCGCATCAAGGACCTGGCCAAGCGCGTCGACGACTACCAGAACGGCAACGTGCGCATGGGTGACGACCTGCACGAATTGCGCGCCGTCGTCGGGCCGTTGCCAGACAAACTGGCTCAGTTGGAACAGCGTGATCCGTCGAGTCTTTCATTCGCTCAGGCAGCACGCCTGGTGGGGATGGGGGCCAGCGTCGATGAACTGACTCAGTCTTGCGGGTTGACCCAGGCTGAGGCGGAGTTGATGAGTAAGCTTCACAAGAACTGATTTTTGCGGTGTGGTTTAGATCGCTATCGCGGGCAAGCCCGCTCCCACATTGGATTGGCTGCGTTAACACGTTTTGTGTTCACCACCTATCCCTGTGGGAGCGGGCTTGCCCGCGAAGGCGTCCTCGAATCCTCAGCAATCATCCCCGCGCTCGGTGACATCTTTCTCCACCATCACCGCTTCCGGATCATGCCCGGCCGGAAACTTACCCTTCAAATTCCACGCAAACGCAATGATCTCTGCAATCGTGCGATACAACTCCTCGGGAATACTCTCCCCCAATTCCATCCGCGCCAACAGTTTCACCAGCTCGGCGTTTTCGTAGATCGGCACTTCATAATCACGGGCAATCTGCAGAATGGCTTCGGCCAATTCCTCATCACCTTTTGCCGTGAGGGTAGGGGCGTGGCTGCCGTCGTATTTGAGGGCGATGGCCTGGCGCGGCGCGGTGGATTTGTTCATGCGGTTTCGTCGACCCAGCGTTGTTCGAGGCGGGTTTGAGGGCCTTGTGGCGGTGTGCCGAGGTGGCAATCCAGATCGCCGACGTTCAGGCCTGACGCCAGCAGGCGTTCGCGCAGCCCGGCCAGATTGCTTTCGATCAGGCTCGCGGTGTACGGCCGCTCGGCCCACAACTGACTGGAGAGACTGCCTTTGATCAGCTGTGCCTGAATCTGCAACGGCCCTAACGGTTCCATGTCGAACGCCAGTTCGACGCGCCACAACTGTTGCTTGGGTTCGCGTTCGTCGCGGCGTTCGTGCGGTTGTTCTTTCTCGGGCGCTTCTTCGCGCTGGAATTTGACCTGCAACGGCACGATGTCTTGCAGGTTGCGCATGGGGATTTCCAGCTGCCAGGTGCTGAGCAGGCGACCGTCGTCGGTGAGGCCGGTCTGTTCCAGGCTCGACAGTTGATGGCTTTGCAGACGCGAGACAGCCGCCGCTGCCAGGCGCAGCAAGTGTTCCAGATCGCCTTCACCGTCCTGACTTTGCAGCAGACGCTCGGGGAGCGGGAAACTGGTCGGCAATGGTTTGGCGCTGACTTGCCCCAGCATGCCCAAGGCGCTACGCACGAAACTCGGCAGCGCCTGGGCCAAGGTGTTGGCGGCAATAATCGCGTTGAGATTGGTGTTGGCCGGCAGGCCCGGCGTCAGTTGTGCGATCAACTTGAGCAGGTCGCCCTTCATGTCTGGCGTCAGCGTCGGGTTTTGTCCGGTCAGCAGTTTCGCTTCAAGGAACAGGCCGCTGTTGGCCAGCGCCTGAGCCAGGCCTTTGGGCGTGCTCAGTTGCTGAACATCTGGCAGGCCTGCGAGCAATTTGTCCACGGTGGCGCGCAGGTCGCTGGAGGTCTGATCCGACGGCGGCAGGTTTTGCAGGACTTTGATCAAGCCATCCAGAGAGCCCTGGCGGCTTTGCTGGCTGACCAACTGCTGCGTCACCGCCAACTGTTCCTGACGGCTGCTCAACGGGACGAATTTCAGGGTCTGGGTGTCCTGCACCAAGGCGCTGAGCAAAGTGCCGATGCGCAGTGGCGTCGGGCTGTCGATGCTCAGCGTGCTACCGCTCAGCGCGGTGTTGAGCAGGCTCACCATCGAGCGAAACACCGTCGGCTGGTCCGGCGCCTGCGGCATCACCTGAGAGGTCAGTACTTTTCCTTGCAGCAACGTCCCGACCGGCAGTTGCGCCGTGTCGATGCGGGTGAGGGTCGCGACGCTGGAGGCGATGGCCTGTTGCACCGTGATCGCCAGATTGCCCGCCGATGGCTGGGTGATCGCCAGGCTGGTGCCCTGGGGCAACGGCTGAGTGCTGGTGGCCTGGACCGTGGTCTGGCGACCGCTGTCGAGGGTGACCTTGAGCAACAGTTGAAAAGTCTGATCCGTCTGCTTGAGCGAGAGCACTTCAGCCTTGGCGGTTTGCCCAACGGAGATCAGGCCCTCCATCGGCGTCAGCAGCTTGAGTAGCTCACCACTCACCACCAGCGGCCGCGAAGTCGCGGGCGTGGTCTGCGGCAGCGGAAGGATGTTCATTTCGCCTGTCATATGCGGTCACAACCTGTGGAAATTGCGCTCTTTAGAGTCGGGCATGGCATGTATAATGCCGTCCCGATGCAACCGGGGCGCTAAAAACATTGCAATTGATTGACGCAGCTCTCTAAAACGGGCCGCCAATGCATCTATCCTGCATCTCTTTAGCGGCCGCTCCACTGCCGACTTGAACCGCAAAAGGCCCGTGATCTCTTGACCAGTCCTGTCCTGCAAACCGTTGCCCTCGCCTGTGAGCGAGACCTTCGGCTGCTCTTCGAAAATCTCGAATTGAGACTGGCCAGTGGCGAAATGTTGCAAATCAGCGGGCCCAACGGCAGTGGCAAGACCAGTCTTTTACGTCTGCTGTCTGGTTTGATGCAGCCGACCGCCGGTCAAGTGTTGCTCAATGGCCAGCCGCTGAACGATCAGCGTCTTGAACTGGCGCGCAATCTGCTCTGGATCGGCCATGCCGCCGGCATCAAGGATTTGCTGACCCCCGAGGAAAACCTCAGCTGGCTCTGCGCCTTGCATCAACCGGCCTCCCATGAGGCGATCTGGCAGGCGCTGACGGCGGTGGGGCTGCGCGGTTTCGAGGATGTTCCCTGCCACACGCTCTCCGCCGGGCAACAGCGCCGCGTCGCGTTGGCGCGTTTGTATCTGGACAGCCCGCCGCTGTGGATCCTCGATGAGCCGTTCACCGCGCTCGACAAACAAGGCGTGGCGCAACTCGAAGAACACCTGGCTGCGCACTGCGAGCGGGGTGGCATGGTGGTCCTGACCACTCACCACACCCTGACCCGGATGCCGGCCGGCTATCGCGACATTGATTTGGGGAACTGGGCCGTATGAGTGTTTTCGGCCTGTTGGTCGCCCGCGAGGCACGTTTGCTGTTCCGCCGTCCTGCCGAATTGGCGAATCCGTTGGTGTTCTTCGCCATCGTCGTCTCTTTGTTCCCATTGGCGGTCGGCCCCGAGACTCAATTGTTGCAAACCTTGTCCCCGGGGCTGGTCTGGGTGGCAGCACTTTTATCGGTTTTGCTCTCGCTGGACGGGCTTTTCCGCAGTGATTTCGAAGACGGGTCGCTTGAGCAGTGGGTCCTTTCGTCGCACCCCCTGCCTCTTCTGGTGCTGGCCAAGGTACTGGCACACTGGGCCTTTTCCGGCCTGGCGCTGGTTTTGCTCGCACCCTTGCTGGCGTTGATGCTTGGTTTGCCTGCCGCCTGTCTGCCGGTGTTGCTGCTTTCTTTATTGCTGGGTACACCGGTGCTGAGCCTGCTCGGTGCGGTGGGCGCGGCGTTGACGGTAGGATTGAAGCGCGGCGGCCTGTTGCTGGCGTTGCTGATTCTGCCGCTGTACATCCCGGTGTTGATTCTCGGCAGTGGCGCCTTGCAGGCGGCATTGCAGGGCATGCCGGCGACCGGTTATCTCTTGTGGCTTGGTAGCCTGACCGCCCTGGCGATAACCCTGACACCTTTTGCAATAGCTGCTGGCCTGAAGATCAGCGTCGGCGAATAATGAGGTCTGGTTATTTTTTAACCAGTAAAGACCCTTTGGCTGCTTCGTGATGACGAGCAGCAACCGTGATGGAAACAGCAATGAACTGGACCTGGTTTCATAAGCTCGGCTCACCCAAATGGTTTTACGGTATCAGTGGCAAACTGCTGCCGTGGCTGAGCGTCGCGGCGTTGCTACTGATCAGCATCGGTGTGGTTTGGGGGTTGGCCTTCGCGCCGCCGGACTACCAGCAAGGCAACAGCTTTCGGATCATCTATATTCACGTCCCGGCCGCCATGCTGGCGCAGTCCATCTACGTGATGCTGGCCGTGTGCGGCATCGTCGGGCTGGTCTGGAAGATGAAGCTGGCCGACGTCGCCCTGCAATGCGCCGCACCGATCGGTGCCTGGATGACCGCCGTGGCGCTGGTCACCGGCGCGATCTGGGGCAAACCGACCTGGGGTTCGTGGTGGGTCTGGGATGCGCGACTTACGTCCATGCTTATTCTGCTGTTTCTGTACTTCGGTCTTATTGCGCTGGGCAACGCCATCAGCAATCGTGACAGCGCCGCCAAGGCCTGTGCGGTACTGGCAATCGTCGGCGTGATCAACATCCCGATCATCAAATATTCGGTGGAGTGGTGGAACACCCTGCACCAGGGCGCGACCTTCACCCTCACCGAAAAACCGGCAATGCCCGCCGAGATGTGGCTGCCACTGCTGCTGACGGCGCTGGGTTTCTACTGTTTCTTCGGCGCGGTGCTGTTGCTGCGCATGCGCCTTGAAGTGCTCAAGCGCGAAGCCCGGGCGAGCTGGGTGAAAACCGAAGTGCAGAACAGTCTGGAGGTCGCTCGATGAGTTTCGCTTCATTCGGCGACTTTCTCGCCATGGGCCATCACGGCCTGTATGTCTGGTCAGCCTATGGCATTAGCCTGGCGGTGCTGGCCCTCAACGTGGCGGTGCCGATCCTGGCCCGCAAGCGGTATCTGCAACAAGAGGCGCGTCGTCTGCGCCGGGAGAACGGCAAGTGAATCCCCTGCGTAAAAAGCGTCTTATCATCATTTTCGCGATCCTGGTTGGTGTCGGCGCTGCCGTTGGCCTGGCCTTGAGCGCCTTGAAACAGAACATCAATCTGTTCTACACCCCGACCCAGATCGCCAACGGCGAAGCGCCGCAAGACACACGTATCCGCGCGGGTGGCATGGTTGAGAAAGGTTCGCTGCAGCGTTCCGGCGATTCCCTGGACGTGAAATTCATCGTCACCGACTTCAACAAATCCGTGACCATCAGTTATCGCGGCATCCTGCCGGACCTGTTCCGTGAAGGGCAGGGCATCGTTGCCCTCGGCAAGCTCAACGCTGACGGCGTTGTGGTGGCCGACGAAGTGCTGGCCAAGCACGATGAAAAGTACATGCCGCCGGAAGTGACCAAGGCGCTGAAAGACAGCGGTCAGTCGGCCCCTACTCCCGCGAAAGAGGGCTAACTGATGACTTCCTCACTTTATAGTTCAGGGCTGTTCATCCCTGAATTGGGCCACTTGGCCATGATACTGGCGCTGTGTTTCGCGCTGGTTCAAGCCGTGGTGCCATTGCTCGGTGCATGGCGCGGCGACCGCTTGTGGATGAGCCTGGCCCAGCCGGCCGCCTGGGGGCAGTTCGCGTTTCTGCTGTTCGCTTTCGGTTGCCTGACTTACGCGTTCATGGCGGACGACTTCTCCGTTGCTTACGTGGCCAGCAACTCCAACAGCGCCTTGCCGTGGTACTACAAATTCAGCGCCGTCTGGGGCGCTCACGAAGGTTCGTTGCTGCTGTGGGCACTGATCCTCGGCGGCTGGACCTTCGCGGTGTCGGTGTTCTCCCGGCAATTACCGCAAGTGATGCTGGCCCGGGTGCTGGCAGTGATGGGCATGATCAGCACCGGTTTCCTGCTGTTCCTGATCCTGACGTCCAACCCGTTCGCCCGCATCCTGCCGCAGATGCCGACGGATGGTCGCGACCTTAATCCACTGCTGCAAGACATCGGCCTGATCGTTCACCCGCCGATGCTGTACATGGGCTATGTCGGTTTCTCCGTGGCCTTCGCCTTCGCCATTGCTGCGCTGCTGGGCGGCCGCCTCGATGCGGCGTGGGCGCGCTGGTCGCGTCCGTGGACAATCGTGGCCTGGGCTTTCCTCGGTATCGGTATTACGTTGGGCTCCTGGTGGGCCTACTACGAACTCGGCTGGGGCGGCTGGTGGTTCTGGGACCCGGTGGAAAACGCGTCCTTCATGCCTTGGCTGGTGGGCACGGCGCTGATTCACTCGTTGGCGGTCACGGAAAAACGTGGCGTGTTCAAGAGCTGGACGGTGTTGCTGGCCATCGCCGCGTTCTCATTGAGCTTGCTCGGGACTTTCCTGGTACGTTCCGGCGTGCTGACCTCGGTTCACGCCTTTGCGTCCGACCCTGAGCGCGGCGTGTTTATCCTGATCTTCCTGCTGTTTGTGGTCGGTGGTTCGCTGACGCTGTTCGCTCTGCGCGCTCCGGTGGTCAAGAGCCATGTCGGTTTCAACCTCTGGTCCCGGGAAACCCTGCTGCTGGGCAATAACCTGGTGCTGGTGGTGGCCGCTTCGATGATCCTGCTCGGTACCTTGTATCCATTGATCCTCGATGCGATGACCGGCGCCAAACTGTCGGTCGGCCCGCCATACTTCAACGCGCTGTTCATTCCATTGATGGCGTTGCTGATGGTGGTGATGGCGGTCGGCATGCTGGTGCGCTGGAAAGACACCCCGGTCAAATGGCTGATGAGCATGTTGACCCCGGTGTTGCTCGGCAGCGCTGCGCTGGCCGTCGTGGCGGGCGTCGCTTATGGCGATTTCAATTGGGCAGTACTGGCGACATTCATGCTGGCTGCCTGGGTGTTGCTGGCCGGTGTGCGGGATATCTTCGACAAGACCCGTCACAAGGGCCTGATCAAAGGTCTGCCGACTCTGACTCGCAGCTATTGGGGCATGCAAGTCGCACATTTGGGCATTGCCGTGTGCGCGCTGGGTGTCGTGTTGTCGAGCCAGAACAGTGCCGAGCGTGATCTGCGCCTGGCGCCGGGTGAGTCCATGAGCCTGGCCGGTTATCAGTTTGTGTTCGAAGGCGCCAAGCACTTCGAAGGGCCGAACTTCACGTCCGACAAGGGCACCATCCGGGTGATCCGCGATGGCAAGGAAATCAGCGTGCTGCACCCGGAAAAACGCCTGTACACCGTGCAGAACTCGGTGATGACCGAAGCCGGGATCGACGCCGGTTTCACCCGTGACCTTTACGTCGCTCTGGGCGAGCCGCTGGGCGAGGGTGCCTGGGCGGTCCGCGTGCACGTCAAACCGTTCGTGCGCTGGATCTGGTTCGGTGGGTTGCTCACCGGTCTCGGCGGGTTGCTGGCGGCGCTGGATCGCCGTTATCGGGTCAAGGTGAAAAGCCGCGTGCGTGAAGCGCTCGGCATGACGGGAGCCACTGCATGAGACGTTGGTTGATGCTGTTACCACTGGCGATTTTTCTGGTGGTTGCTGTTTTTCTGTATCGGGGTCTGTACCTGGACCCGGCCGAGCTGCCTTCGGCGATGATCAACAAACCGTTCCCGGAGTTTTCGTTGCCTTCGGTGCAGGGTGACAAAACCCTGACCAAAGCGGACCTTCTGGGTAAACCGGCATTGGTCAACGTCTGGGGCACCTGGTGCATTTCCTGCCGGGTCGAGCACCCGGTGCTGAACAAACTGGCCGGGCAGGGCGTGGTGATCTACGGCGTCAACTACAAGGACGTCAACACCGATGCCTTGAAGTGGCTGGCCGAGTTCCACAACCCGTATCAACTGGACATCCGTGACGATGCCGGCACCCTGGGCCTGAACCTTGGCGTGTACGGCGCACCGGAAACCTTCTTCATCGACGCCAAGGGCATCATCCGCGACAAATTCGTCGGCGTGATCGACGAGCAAGTCTGGCGCGAAAAACTGGCGGCCAAATATCAGGCGCTGGTCGACGAGGCCAAGCCATGAGGCGCTGGATCGCCGCCGCCGTGCTGGGTTTGAGCATGGCCGGTGTGGCCCACGCGGCCATCGACACCTATGAGTTCGCCAAAGAAGGCGACCGTGAGCGTTTTCGTGAGCTGACCAAGGAACTGCGTTGCCCCAAGTGCCAGAATCAGGACATCGCCGATTCCAACGCACCGATCGCCGCCGACCTGCGCAAAGAGATTTTTCGCATGCTCGGCGAGGGCAAGGACAACCAGCAAATCATCGATTTCATGGTCGACCGCTACGGTGATTTCGTCCGCTACAAACCTGCCCTCAACGCCAAAACCGCACTGCTCTGGTTCGGCCCCGCCGGCCTGTTGCTGGGCGGTTTTGTGATCATCGCCGTGATCGTCCGCCGTCGTCGCGTGCAACGCACCGACAGCCCGGACACGCTTTCTGCCGAGGAGCGCGAGCGCCTCGACCACCTGTTGGATAAAACCAAGAATGATTGATTTCTGGCTCGCTGCAGGCCTGCTGCTCCTGGTTGCCCTGAGTTTTCTGCTGATCCCTGTTCTGCGTGGTCGTCGCGCTCAGCTTGAAGAGGACCGCACGGCACTGAACGTCGCGCTTTATCAGGAGCGCGTGGCTGAGTTGCAGACTCAGCAGGAAGAGGGCGTGCTCAACGCCGAACAAATGGACACCGGCCGCGCCGAAGCTGCCCGTGAACTGCTCGCCGACACCGAAGGCGTCGAGGCGCCGCGCGTGTCGCGTCTGGGCAAACCGTTGCCATTGCTGGCGGCGATTCTGGTGCCGGTGCTGGGTCTTGGGCTGTACCTGCATTTCGGCGCCAGCGACAAAGTCGAGCTGACCCGCGAATTCGCTCAGGCGCCGCAGTCGATGGAAGAGATGACCCGTCGACTGGAACGTGCGGTTGCCGCCCAACCGGATTCGGCCGAAGGCCTGTACTTCCTCGGCCGCACCTACATGGCTCAGGACCGTCCGGCTGATGCAGCGAAGATCTTCGAACGCACCGTGACCCTGGCTGGTCGTCAGCCGGAACTGCTCGGGCAATGGGCCCAGGCGCAATATTTCGCTGATGGCAAGAAGTGGTCGGACAAGGTTCAGGCACTGACCGACGAAGCGCTGAAAGCTGATCCGAAAGAAGTCACCAGCCTCGGTCTGCTAGGCATCGCGGCCTTTGAAAGTGAGCGTTACCAGGACGCCATCGACTATTGGAATCGCCTGCTGACGCAACTGCCGCCGGATGATAAATCCCGCGTCGCGCTGCAAGGTGGCATTACTCGCGCCGCCGAGAAACTCGAAGCCAGTGGTGGCAAGGTTGCCCAAGCGCCTGCGGCCAAAGCTGCAGCACTGCTCAAAGTGCAAGTCGATCTGGCGCCAGAGCTGAAAGCCAAGGTCCAGCCGGGTGACAGCGTGTTCATCTTCGCCCGCGCCATCTCCGGCCCACCCGCGCCGCTGGCCGCCAAGCGTCTGACCGTTGCCGACTTGCCGGCGACTGTGGAACTGGGTGATGCCGACGCCATGATGCCGCAGTTGAAACTGTCGAACTTCCCTGAAGTCCAACTGGTTGCGCGCATCTCCCGCGCCGGCCAACCGACTGCCGGCGAATGGATCGGTCGCAGCCAACCCTTGGCCACCACCACCACCGCGCAACAAAAACTGATCATCGACAGCCCGGATAAATAACAGGAAGCGCCACCATGACCGCCATCGCTCGTATCACTCTCCTCAGTATGGTTTTGGGGTTAAGCGCCTGTGCGGTCCAGCAGCCCGAGCCCACACGGCTGCCGCCAATCCCGCCTTCGGGGCCAAGCACCAAACCGCCTCCGCCGACGGTACCGAGCAAACCGAGTACCCCAGTCAAACCGTCCAAGCCGATTCCACGCACCTCCGCCAGCTTTGCCCCGCCACCGGGTGGCAATAGCCATTGGGACGCGAAACTCGGTGTTTACGTTCTCGATGATCAGACCAACACCTTCTACCGCCAGCGCACCTACTACCGCTGGAACAACGGCTGGAGCCGTTCGATCAGCCCGAACGGGCCGTGGGAAGAGACGAACATCAATGGCGTGCCGGGTGGGTTGGGCAGACAATTCGGGCAGTGAAAGGGAACGGCGATCTAAGGATCGCCGTTTTGCTTTTTGGGGTTTGAAAAGATCTTGATTGTGTAGCTCAGGGAGCTGGGTACAAAACACAAGAGAGTGAGCATCCTCGACGTAGGTCCGATCAAAATCACACCCTGTAAAACAACCGAGCGTCGTGATCCGGACTTTTGTGCTTGAGTAAAAGTAACTCTAGGGTTATTTTTTGTTGGGCCGGAGCAAGGAGGCTGGTGGTGCAGAGCAGGTTATTGATCAAGGAACTGATAGAGGCGGGCTGGACACTGGAACGGGTCACCGGCAGTCATCACATCTTCACTCACCGTTACAACCCTTACACGATACCCGTCCCTCATCCGAAGAAGGATTTGCCGGTCGGGACGGTTAAAAGCATCAGGAGGCGAGTCGGGCTTTATTGCCCGGGAGCCAGTTTGGCAGGAGATCCATAATGCAATACCCAATCTGTATCGAGTGGGGCGACGAGAACACCGCCATCGGTATTCAGATCCCCGATATCCCAGGTGCCGTAACGGCCGGGGATACGTTTGAAGATGCTTACAACGCGGCGGTCGAAATTGCCCACATCATGCTGCAGGAGATCATGGCAGGCGGGGAGTCAATTCCGATGCCGACCTCAGCGGCTGTGCACCGCGAGAATCCGGAATTTGCTGACATGGGTTGGGGGATGCTGGAACTCGACATCTCGCCGTATCTGGGCAAGACCGAGAAGGTCAACGTGACGCTGCCAGGCTACGTGATCCAGCGCATTGACCGCTATGTGCGAGAGCACAATGTCAAAAGCCGCTCCTCCTTTCTCGCGGATGCGGCGATGGAGAAACTGGTTCGGCCTTGAGTGGTATCACTCAAATCGCCTTCGCGGGCAAACCTCACACCTACATGTCTTGCATTACCCCTGTAGGAGCGAGCGGTGCGGCGATCCGACTTGCCCGCGAAGCTTTTAGCGTCCTAAGCCGTTGCCAACGAACGCCTCTGCGAAACGCTCAAAAACCGCAACAACGCCAACAACGGAAACGCACTACCCACAATCACGATCCACAACCAGCCGCCATGCTCATACACCGCGCTGGCCACCGAAGAACCAAACGCACCGCCGATGAAGATGCTGGTCATGTACAGCGCATTCAGACGGCCGCGGCTTTTAGCGTCGAGGGCGTAGACCGCTCGTTGGCCGAGGACCATGTTCATTTGCACGCAGAAATCCAGCACCACCCCCGTCACCGCCAGGCCGATAACGCTGTAGGCCGGGTGGATGAAGGCGGGCAGAAAGCTCAGGCTGGCGAATAGCAAGGCCAGCAGCGAGGCGATGCGGGTATGGCCGGCATCCGCCAGTCGACCGGCGATGGGTGCGGCAATCGCGCCGATGGCGCCGACCAGGGCGAAGACCGCGATCTGGGTTTGCGACAAGCCATGATTACGCGACAGTTCCAGCGGTACTGCAGTCCAGAACAGACTGAAGGTGGCGAACATGCAGGCTTGATAAAACGCCCGTTGACGCAACACCGGCTGCTGACGCAAGAGCGTCCAGAGCGAACCCAACAACTGGCCATAAGAAGCGCTGTGATCAGGCTGGCGCTTGGGAATGGTCAGGGCCAGCACGATGCTGATGGCCGCCATCAATACCGCAGCGATGATGAACATCGCACGCCAGCCGAAGTGGTCGGCTATTACGCTGGACACCGGTCGAGCCAGCAGAATCCCCAGCAGTAAACCACCCATGATGCCGCCGACCACGCGGCCGCGTGATTCTTCCGGCGCCAGGTGGGCGGCCAGTGGAATCAGGATCTGTACCGACACCGAGCTGAACCCCACCAGCAACGAGATCAGCAGAAACACATTCGGCTGATCGGTGAACGCGGCGCCCAGCAGACTGGCAATCGCCACCACGGTGGTGATGATCATCAAGCGGCGGTTTTCCAGCAGATCACCCAACGGCACCAGGAAGAACAGACCCAGCGCATAACCAATCTGCGTCAGCGAAACGATCAGGCTGGCCATGGTGTCGGTCAGGCCGATGTCCGGCGCGATCAGGCCGATGATCGGCTGGGCGTAGTAGATGTTGGCCACGATGGCGCCGCAGCAGAAGGCGAAGAGCAGCACCATGCCTCGGGTCATTGTCGCGGCACCGAGGGGCACCTGAGTCGTTGGGTTCATAACGGATCTCGTTGAACAAAAAGGAATGCGGGGAGGCTAATCGGCTGGCTAGAGCGGCGGAAGAGGGAATAGGGTGATAGTCATCATGCCTCTGAAGAATGATTGAGAGAGGCCGTTCATTTGGACCTTTGAATCGTCGGTCGCGATCGTCGCGTCCGATGATACATTCACTAACATCTTGTTCGATAGCGTGCTTATGTTCTCTCTTAACGCTTCATAAACCGGAAGGCACTTTCATGAATGCGATGTTCCGTCATCTGATCCGAGGCGCTTCAGCAGTCACCTTGATCACTGTGTTCGCGACAACCTTGGCTCAGGCCCAGGACGCGCCGGGTATGCGCATCGGTGTACGCGGCGAGATTACCGGTATCAGCGCCGACATTCTGAAAGTCCACGTCAACAGCGGCGAAGACGTGGTGATCAACCTGACCAAGGACACCAAAGTCCGCGCCGTTACCGTGGCCAATATCGAAGACATCAAACCCGGCAGCTACATCGGCTCGGCTGCCGTGCCGCAGGAAGATGGTTCTCTCAAGGCCCTGGAAGTCCACGTGTTCCCACCGGAACTGGCCGGCAGCGGCGACGGCCATAGGCCCTTTGATCTGGTCAAGGGCAGCAGCATGACCAACGGCAGCGTGGGCGATCTGGTGGTCAGCAACGGCCGGGTTCTGACCGTCAACTACAAGGGCGGCCAGCAGAAAATTCTGGTGCCGGAGGATGTGCCGATCGTGAATCTGGTGCCGGGGGATCGGAGCTTGCTGAAGGTGGGCGTGAAGATCGTGACGTTCGTCACCCAAAGCGCCGACGGGACACTCACCGCCCAATCGATTGCAGCGGGCAAGGACGGCATAACCCCGCCAATGTAACGGCATGACGCAATACCCCTCGCCACACAAGCATGCACCCACAAAAAAGGCGACCATTGCAGGTCGCCTTTTCGATGGCTCAGGAATTACTGACCGCTGTAAATCTGATCAAAAACCCCGCCATCATTGAAGTGGGTCTTCTGCACCGTGCGCCAGTCACCAAAGGTTTTCTCCACCGAAAGGAAATCCACTTTCGGGAAGCGATCGGTGTACTTGGCCAATACCGCCGGATCACGCGGACGCAGGTAGTTGGCCGCCGCAATCTCCTGACCTTCCGGCGACCACAGGTACTTCAAATATTCCTCAGCGGCAGCGCGAGTGCCTTTTTTCTCGACCACTTTGTCGACTACAGACACCGGCGGTTCGGCTTCAGCGGAAACACTCGGGTAAATCACTTCAAACTGATCACGACCAAATTCACGCGCAATCATTTCCGCTTCGTTTTCGAAGGTCACCAGCACGTCGCCGATCTGGTTGGTCATGAACGTGGTGGTCGCTGCACGGCCGCCGGTATCCAACACTGGCGCTTGTTTGAACAGTTTGCCGACGAAGGTTTTGGCCTTGTTCTCGTCACCGCCGTTTTTCAGCACATAACCCCATGCCGAAAGGTAGGTGTAGCGGCCGTTGCCCGAGGTTTTCGGATTGGGGACGATCACTTGCACGCCGTCCTTGAGCAGGTCCGGCCAGTCTTTCAGGGCTTTCGGGTTGCCTTTGCGCACGATAAACACGGTGGCCGACGTGAACGGCGCGCTGTTGTTTGGCAGGCGCGTGACCCAGTTGTCCGGGACCAGTTTGCCGTTGTCCGCCAGGGCGTTGATGTCAGTGGCCATGTTCATGGTGATGACATCAGCTGGCAGGCCATCGATCACTGAGCGCGCCTGTTTGCTGGAACCGCCGAAGGACATCTGCAGCGTGATGTTTTCGTTGTGCTCGGCTTGCCAGTGTTTCTGGAAGGCAGCGTTGTAGTCCTTGTAGAAATCTCGCATCACGTCGTAGGAAACGTTAAGCAGGGTCGGTGCAGCCTGAGCCATGCTGCCCAAGGCCAGGCCAACGGCCAGAAGTGAGGCGCCAAAGAGTTTTTTCACTGCGCATTCCTTGTTTTATCAAACATGTTCTATGGAAAGTGTTGGCAATTTGCCAGCGACTATAGCCGGGCTCACATAGTCCTTTAAAGATTAAAAAGCACTTTGCTTATTCCAGTTTCTTGAACAGCGCATTGCCGCAACGGGAGCAAAAGGCAGCGCCATGTTCGTGACTGTTTTTCTGGCAGGTCGGGCAATCGTGTTGCAATTGTTCGCCGCGCATGGCGTTGGCCAATTCCGCGGTGAAAATCCCCGTCGGTACGGCGATGATCGAGTAACCGGTGATCATCACCAGCGACGAAACCACCTGACCCAATGGCGTCCGGGGCACGATGTCGCCAAAACCCACAGTAGTCAGCGTGACGATGGCCCAATAGATGCCTTTGGGGATGCTGGTGAAGCCGTGTTCCGGGCCTTCGATCACGTACATCAGAGTGCCGAACACCGTCACCAGGGTGCTGACGCTGAGCAGAAACACCACGATCTTCTGCTTGCTGCCGCGCAGCGCCGTCATCAAATAGTTGGCTTGCTTCAGATACGGGCTGAGCTTGAGCACGCGGAAAATCCGCAGCATCCGAATGATCCGGATGATCAGCAGGTACTGCGCATCGCTGTAATACAGCGCGAGAATGCCAGGCACGATCGCCAGCAAATCCACCAGCCCATAGAAGCTGAACGCGTAGCGCAGCGGCTTGGGCGAGCAGTACAGGCGCAGGCCGTACTCGATGGCGAAAACGACGGTGAAGCCCCATTCGATGTACGCCAGTATGTCGGCGTAGTTCTGGTGAACGCTATCGATACTGTCCAGAATCACGATCACCAGGCTGGCGAGGATGATCAACAGTAGAATGCTGTCGAAGCGCCGGCCGGCCGGGGTATCGGATTGGAAGATGATGACGTAAAGCTCTTCACGCCAGTTTTTACTGCTGTCCATGGAAAACGCCTGAATCGAGAATCAGCGAAGCCTAGGTCGATTCTCCCCGGTAGCGCAAGGCGCGCTGTCTATGGCGGCCTGACGCAGCACCCGAATGCCTGCGCGAATCAGCCAGCAGGCGAGGATGAAAGGCGCGGTCAACGTGGCCAGGCTGAGTGCGGCGAACCCCGGTGTGAGCAGCACCGCCAGCAGGATTCCCAACAATGGCAGCCAAGGCTGGCGACGATTTTGGCTGAAGGCGAGGGCGGCGAGCACGGCGTTGTAGCCGCTCAAACCCAGCAGCGCGGTTGATGTTTCGTGATGCAGAAGGGCGAATCCAAGGCCGGCAACGGAGCCGAGCAGAGCCCACAGGAAGGCACGACGGTCAGCGATCAGCAAACCCGTGGCAATCAGAGCACCGGCCAGCGGATGACCGAGAAACAGCACCTGACCGAGCCCTTTCAATGACGCGGCGAGCAAGTTGAGTGTGGTCATTTCGATCAACGGCGCGGGTTGCTGGGGACCGGCAAACGACAGTAGCAACCAGCTCATCCCGACAAAGGGCGCGGTATAGGCGGGAAGGCAATGATGATCGCGCGAACGCTTGAGCCATTGCTGGGTGAGCATCGCGCTCAGGCCCCCAGCGGCAATGATCAGCGGTGGCAACAGCGCTGACCATGGGAAATAAAGGCTCAGCAGCAGACCGAGCAGGATACCGTTGTAACTGAACAGCCCGGCCTGACGATCAGCCTTGGTGTACCCGCGACGTTGCGCGGTGAGCAACCCGGCGACCCCTCCCAGCAACGCACCGCCGAGCAGGGCCGGCGCGCTGAAAAGAATCGCCAACAGACACAGCAGACCGCACAGCGGATGGCGCTGGAGAAAGATCTGGCTGAAGCCATTGAGCAGGGCAGTGGCCCAGTCGGGGCAGTGGGTGTTGAAGTGGTTGGCAGGCATGATAAGGGTCGTTCAGTACAGATCGTTCCCACGCTCTGCGTGGGAATGCCTCAATGGACGCTCTGCGTCTGCTCTTGGGACGCAGAGCGTCCCGGGCTGCATTCCCACGCAGAGCGTGGGAACGATCATCGTGTAGGGGTTAAATCAGGGTTTCGATACGCAGTGAGTTGGTCGACCCCGGCTGCCCGAACGGCACTCCCGCCGTGATCAACAACGTATCCCCCCGCTGAGCCATGCCCTGTGCCTGGGCAATCTCCAGTGCCGTCGAGCACACTTCGTCCACCTGGCGCAGTCGATCATTGACTACCGAATGCACGCCCCACGCCACCGTCAAGCGCCGCGCGGTTTGCAAATTCGGCGTCAGGTTGAGGATCGGCACCGTCGGCCGTTCCCGCGCTGCACGCAGACTCGACGTACCGGACTCGCTGTAGTTCACCAGCACCGCCACCGGCAGCACGTTGCTGATGCGGCGGATCGCGCAGCTGATCGCGTCCGACACTGTGGCCTCGGCTTTCGGTCGGCTCACGTCCAGTTGGGCCTGATAGTCCGGGCCGTTTTCCACCTGACGGATGATTTTGCTCATCATCTGCACAGCTTCCAGCGGGTACTCGCCGGACGCGGTTTCCGCCGACAGCATCACCGCGTCCGCACCTTCGGCCACCGCGTTGGCGACGTCAGTGACTTCGGCGCGGGTCGGGGCGGGAGAGAAGCGCATCGACTCCAGCATCTGCGTCGCCACCACCACCGGTTTGCCGAGTTCACGGCAGGTGCTGATGATGTTTTTCTGAATCTGCGGCACGCTCTCGGCCGGGACTTCCACGCCCAAGTCACCGCGAGCGACCATGATCGCATCGCTCAATTCGGCGATTTCCCGCAGTTGAGTCACGGCCGATGGCTTCTCGATCTTCGCCATCAAATAAGCCTTGTCGCCGATCAGTGCGCGAGCTTCGCGAATGTCTTCCGGGCGTTGCACGAACGACAGCGCGACCCAATCCACTCCTAGCTCCAGCCCGAAGCTCAAGTCGCGACGATCCTTGGCGGTCAACGGACTCAGATCCAGCACCGCTTGTGGCACGTTGACGCCTTTGCGATCCGACAGCTCGCCGCCATTGAGCACCGTGGTGTCGATGGCGTCGTCATATTTGGTCACCACCCGCAGGCGCAGCTTGCCGTCGTCCAGCAGCAAGTCCATGCCTGGCTCCAGCGCTGCGATGATTTCCGGGTGAGGCAGGTTGACCCGGCGCTCATCGCCCGGCGTCGGGTCCAGGTCCAGACGCAAGGCCTGACCGCGATGCAGCTGCACTTTGCCTTGGGCGAATTTGCCGACCCGCAATTTCGGGCCTTGCAGGTCCATCAGAATCCCCAGCGGGTAATTCAGCTGGCGCTCGACTTCACGAATCCACTGATAGCGCTGGGCGTGGTCGGCGTGATCGCCGTGGCTGAAGTTCAGGCGAAAGATATTGACCCCGGCCTGCACCAGCCCACGGATGTCGTCGATCCCGTTGGTGGCCGGGCCAAGGGTGGCGAGGATTTTGACCTTCTTATCAGGTGTCATGTTTAGGGCTCTCGAGAATCAGGATGGCGCGGAAGTCGTTGACGTTGGTGCGGGTCGGCTCGGTGACGATCAGCGCATCCAGCGCGGCGAAATAGCCGTAGCCATTGTTGTTGTCCAGTTCATCGCTGGCGCTCAGGCCGAGAGTGGCGGCGCGGGCGTAACTGCCCGGGGTCATGATGGCGCCGGCGTTGTCTTCGGAGCCGTCGATACCGTCGGTGTCACCCGCCAATGCATAGACGCCGGGCAGGCCTTTGAGGCTGTCGGTGAGGCTCAGCAGGAATTCGGCGTTACGCCCGCCACGGCCATTGCCGCGCACGGTGACGGTGGTTTCGCCGCCGGACAGAATCACGCACGGCGCTGCCAGCGGCTGGCCGTGCTGGACGATCTGCCGCGCGATGCCGGCGTGGACTTTTGCCACGTCCCGGGATTCGCCTTCCAGGTCGCCGAGAATCAACGGACTGAAACCGGCCTGACGGGCTTTCACCGCTGCCGCTTCCAGCGATTGCTGTGGGCGTGCGATCAATTGGAAATGACTGCGGGCCAGGCTCGGATCGCCGGGTTTGACCGTTTCCGATTCCGGGTTTTGCAGCCAGGTGCGCACCGATGCCGGGACTTCGATGCCATAGCGCTTGAGGATCGCCAGCGCTTCGGCCGAGGTGCTCGGGTCGGCCACAGTGGGGCCGGACGCGATGACCGTGGCGAGGTCGCCCGGTACATCGGAAATCGCATAGGTATAAACCGTGGCGGGCCAGCAGGCTTTGCCCAGACGTCCACCCTTGATTGCCGAGAGATGCTTGCGCACGCAATTCATCTCGCCGATGGTCGCGCCGGATTTGAGCAGGGCTTTGTTGATCGACTGTTTGTCGGCGAGGGTGATGCCGGCAGCGGGCAAGGCGAGGAGGGCAGAGCCACCGCCCGAGAGCAGGAAGATCACGCGGTCGTCTTCGCTCAAGTCGCTGACCAGTTCCAGCACCCGTTTCGCGACAGCCAAACCAGCCGCATCCGGCACCGGGTGCGCGGCTTCGACTACTTCGATTTTTTCGCACGGGGCGCCGTGGCCGTAACGGGTCACCACAAGACCCGACACTTCGCCGTGCCAGCAGCGCTCGACCACCTGGGCCATGGCGGCTGCGGCTTTACCGGCGCCGATGACGATCACCCGACCGCTGCGATCTTTGGGCAAGTGGGCTTCGAGGACGTGCTGCGGATGGGCCGCGTCGATGGCTGTGGCAAACAGCTCGCGCAGCAGTTGTTGCGGATCGACCGACATGGCGGGCTCCCGGAATTCTTGTTATTGGAGGAAGGCGAAAGCAAGTATTGCGACGCGGTCCTGTGGGAGCTGGCTTGCCTGCGATTCAGGCGACGCGGTCTTTCAGGTAGATCGAGTCGATGCCATCGCAGGTAAGCCAGCTCCCACAGGAACCGAGCCAGCTTCAGATCGGTGTTACTTATCGCGAATCGAGAAATTTGCCATATGTTCCAGGCCTTTGATCAGCGCCGAGTGGTCCCAGTTGCTGCCACCGATGGCCGCGCAGGTGCTGAACACTTGCTGGGTATTGGCGGTGTTCGGCAGGTTGATGCCCAGCTCGCGAGCGCCGGCCAGGGCCAGGTTCAGGTCCTTCTGGTGCAGGCTGATACGGAAGCCCGGGTCGAAGGTGCCCTTGATCATGCGTTCGCCGTGAACTTCAAGGATCTTCGACGACGCGAAACCGCCCATCAGCGCTTCACGCACCTTGGCCGGATCGGCACCGTTTTTCGAGGCGAACAGCAGTGCCTCGGCCACGGCCTGGATGTTCAGCGCGACGATGATCTGGTTCGCCACTTTCGCGGTTTGACCGTCGCCGTTGCCACCGACCAGGGTGATGTTCTTGCCCATGGCCTGGAACAGCGGCAGGGCGCGTTCGAACGCATCGGCATCGCCACCGACCATGATGCTCAAGGTCGCAGCTTTGGCGCCGACTTCACCGCCGGACACTGGTGCGTCGAGGTATTGAGCGCCTTTCTCGTTGATCTTGGCAGCGAAGGCTTTGGTGGCAGTTGGCGAGATCGAGCTCATGTCGATCACGACTTTGCCTTTGCTCACGCCTGCTGCAACGCCGTCGGCGCGGAACAGCACGTCATCGACCTGTGGGGTATCCGGGACCATGACGATGATGAACTCGGCTTCCTGGGCCACTTCTTTCGGGTTCGCCAGCGCGATGGCACCAGCGGCGACCAGATCGGCAGGGGCTGGGTCGTGGTGTGCCGACAGGAACAGGCTGTGACCGGCTTTCTGCAGGTTCAACGCCATTGGGTGGCCCATGATGCCGGTGCCGATAAATCCGATTTTAGCCATGAGAAAATCCTCTTTTTAAGGTGCAGGTGGGAGCAGCGCACGCTCCGATGCTGAAATGCAGTCTGAAAAACACAACAGATTCAGTGGGAGCTGGCTTGCCTGCGATTGCGGTAGGTCAGGCAACATTGATGTTTGCTGTGCCGACGTCATCGCGGGCAAGCCCGCTCCCACAGTGTTTTGTGTTGATCAATCAAATCGCGTTATGGGTTTTCAGCCAGACCAGGCCCGCTTCGGTGGTGGTCAGCGGCTTGTATTCACAGCCAACCCAACCCTGATAACCGATGCGGTCCAGGTGTTCGAACAGGTAGCGGTAATTGATTTCACCGGTGCCCGGTTCGTTGCGCCCTGGGTTGTCGGCCAACTGGATGTGGTTGATCTCGCCCAGGTGCGCAGCCATGGTCCGGGCCAGGTCGCCCTCCATGATTTGCATGTGATAGATGTCGTATTGCAGGAACAGGTTGGCGCTGCCGACCTGCTCGCGAATCGACAAGGCTTGCGCCGTGTTGTTCAGGTAGAAGCCCGGGATGTCACGGGTGTTGATCGCTTCCATCACCAGTTTGATGCCCACCGCTTGCAGCTTGTCGGCCGCGTACTTGAGGTTGGCGACAAAGGTCTTTTCCACGGTGGCATCATCGACACCTTGTGGACGAATACCGGCCAGGCAGTTGATCTGGGTGTTGCCCAGCACTTTGGCGTAAGCGATGGCCAGATCGACACCGGCGCGGAATTCTTCGACCCGATCCGGCAAGCACGCGATACCGCGCTCGCCCTTGGCCCAGTCACCGGCTGGCAGATTGAACAGCACTTGGGTCAAGCCATTGGCATCGAGCTTGGCCTTGATTTCGGCGGAGCTGAAATCGTAGGGAAACAGGTATTCGACACCACTAAAGCCGGCCTTGGCGGCAGCGTCGAAACGGGCAAGAAAATCCTGCTCGGTGAACAGCATGGACAGGTTGGCTGCGAAACGCGGCATGGTGGTCTCCCGTTTAAAGTTATCGTTCCCACGCTCTGCGTGGGAATGCCTCATTGGACGCTCTGCGTCCGCTGTTGGGACGCGGAGCGTCCCGGGCTGCATTCCCACGCAGAGCGTGGGAACGATCATCAATCGAGCAGCGAAATCGCCGTTGGCGCATCGTTGCCGACCAACGCCAGGTCTTCGAATTCGTTGACGGCGTTGATCTCAGTGCCCATGGAAATGTTGGTCACGCGCTCCAGAATGATCTCGACGATCACCGGCACCTTGAACTCCTCGATCAGCTCCTGAGCCTTGCGCAGGGCAGGCTGGATCTGATCCGGTTCAAATACCCGCAACGCCTTGCAACCCAGGCCTTCGGCGACAGCGACGTGGTCGACACCGTAACCGTTGAGTTCCGGAGCGTTGAGGTTGTCGAAGGACAGTTGCACGCAGTAGTCCATGTCGAAACCGCGCTGGGCCTGACGGATCAGCCCCAGGTACGAGTTGTTCACCACCACATGGATGTACGGCAGCTTGAACTGCGCGCCCACCGCCAGTTCTTCGATCATGAACTGGAAGTCGTAGTCGCCCGAGAGCGCCACAACCTTGCGGGTCGGATCAGCCTTGACCACACCGAGTGCTGCCGGAATGGTCCAGCCCAACGGGCCAGCCTGACCGCAGTTGATCCAGTGACGCGGCTTGTAGACGTGCAGGAACTGCGCGCCAGCAATCTGCGACAGACCGATAGTGCTGACGTAGCAGGTGTCCTTGCCGAAGACCTGGTTCATCTCTTCGTAAACCCGTTGCGGCTTGACCGGCACGTTGTCGAAGTGAGTCTTGCGCTGCAGGCTGGCTTTGCGTTGCTGGCAGTCTTGCAGCCAGGCGCTGCGGTTTTTCAGCTTGCCGGCGGCTTGCCATTCGCGAGCGACTTCGATGAACACGGTCAACGCGGCAGCGGCGTCGGACACGATGCCCAGATCCGGGGTGAACACGCGGCCGATCTGGGTCGGTTCGATGTCGACGTGAATGAATTTACGGCCTTCGGTATAAACGTCGACCGAACCGGTGTGACGGTTAGCCCAACGGTTACCGACGCCCAGCACCACGTCCGACTTCAGCATCGTGGCGTTGCCATAACGGTGCGAGGTTTGCAGACCGACCATGCCAACCATCAGCGGGTGATCGTCCGGGATGGTGCCCCAGCCCATCAGGGTCGGGATCACTGGAATACCGGTCAGCTCGGCGAACTCCACCAGCAACTCGCTGGCGTCGGCATTGATGATGCCGCCACCGGCCACCAACAGTGGGCGCTCAGCCTGATCAAGCATGGCCAGGGCCTTCTCGATTTGCACGCGGTTAGCGGTCGGCTTGGCCAGCGGCAGCGGCTCGTAGGCGTCGATGTCGAATTCGATTTCAGCCATCTGCACGTCGAACGGCAGGTCGATCAGCACTGGGCCTGGGCGGCCGGAGCGCATTTCATAGAAGGCTTTCTGGAATGCGTAAGGCACTTGGCCCGGTTCCATAACGGTGGTCGACCACTTGGTGACCGGCTTGACTATGCTGGTGATATCGACGGCCTGGAAGTCTTCCTTGTGCATCCGGGCCCGCGGTGCCTGGCCGGTGATGCACAGGATCGGGATCGAGTCGGCCGAGGCGCTGTAGAGCCCGGTGACCATATCGGTGCCGGCCGGGCCGGAGGTGCCGATGCACACGCCGATGTTGCCGGCCTTGGTGCGGGTGTAGCCCTCGGCCATGTGCGAGGCGCCTTCAACGTGGCGAGCGAGGACGTGATCGATGCCACCGACCTTCTGCAAGGCGGAGTACAGCGGGTTGATCGCGGCGCCCGGGATGCCAAAAGCGGTATCAACCCCTTCACGGCGCATCACCAGAACGGCGGCTTCGATTGCTCTCATTTTGCTCATGGTTTTGTGCCTCTTACGTTTTGTAATTGTATACAAGTGGCTTTGCGCAGAGTGTATTCACGGCGGACGGCGCAGGTCAATCCATTTTCTCAAGCAGCTGTTTCATTCGTCGGAAGCCCGAAGGACTGTGGCTTTTCGTCGAATGTGGCGCTTTTCGAGAATTATTGTATACAAAAAAGTAATTCATTGTGTTCTATTTGTTGCATCGGATTGCGCAACAGAAAGCAATCCAACGGCTTTCCCAATAACAAAATGAGGACGGCACCATGAGCGCTTTAACCTTGAACGTCGCAGTCAACCTGGCCAACCAGGCCATCTCCGCAGGCCGTGCAATCTCTGCCGCGCCCTTGACCATTGCCGTGCTGGACGCCGGCGGGCACTTGATAACGCTGCAACGCGAAGACGGCGCGAGCCTGCTGCGCCCGCAGATCGCCATCGGCAAAGCCTGGGGCGCGATCGCCCTGGGCAAAGGCTCACGCCTGCTGGCCCAAGACGCCCAACAACGCCCAGCCTTCTTCGCCGCGCTGAATAGCCTGGGACAGGGCAGCGTCGTCCCGGTACCGGGCGGCGTGTTGATTCGGGATCAGGACGGGAATGTGTTGGGGGCGGTGGGCATCAGCGGCGATTTGTCTGATGTTGATGAACAATGTGCGATCAGGGCGATCGAGACGCAGGGGTTGAGGGCGGATGCGGGGGTGGTTGGTTGATCTTCATGGTCTGATCGAATGTCATCGCGGGCAAGCCCGCTCCCACAGGTTCGGTGGTGGACACAAAATGCGTGAAACAACCCCGATCCTTGTAGGTGAACACAAAATCTGTGAACACCCTCGATCCTTGTAGGTGAACACAAAATCTGTGAACACCCTCGATCCTTGTAGGTGAACACAAAATCTGTGAACACCTTCGATCCTTGTGGGAGCGGGCTTGCCCGCGATGGCGGCCTCATGGACACATCCAGATAACGGATTGTCACGGTCTATGGGCTGCTCAGGTCTAGTCTTCTGATGAATCCATCATGAAGGGGCAACGGATTGCCTGATCTTCCTGCTTCACATCGCCTGCGAACGGGGCGCTATGCCGAACCCAATCGAATCTATTTACTGACGACCAATACACTTGATCGCGAGCCGGTTTTTGCGGATTTCGTATTGGGCAGATTGGTTGTTCATCAATTTCGCCAAGCACAAAACACAGGGTTAGTGAATTCGCTGGCGTGGGTCGTCATGCCTGATCACTTCCATTGGCTTGTCGAGTTGGAGAACTGTTCACTCAGTAATCTGATGCGTCAAACCAAGTCATTGATTACGCGAGAGGTGAATCTTTCCAGTAACAGGAATGGCCCACTTTGGCAGCAGGGCTATCACGACCGGGCATTGAGGCGAGAAGAAGACTTGGTGAAGATGGCACGGTATGTAGTGGCGAATCCATTGCGGGCAGGGCTTGTAGAGCGACTTGCCGACTATCCGTTGTGGGATGCAATCTGGCTTTAAGACTTCAGAGCGAGTCGACTTCATCGCGGGCAAGCCCGCTCCCACAAGGATTGAGGGTGTTCACATATTGTGTATACACCACCGAACCTGTGGGAGCGGGCTTGCCCGCGATTGGGGTCACTCGGTCTTTCAGTCCAGCTCACACCCCTTAAGCACCAACCGGATAATCGTCTGCGCCGCCGCTTCATAGTCGGCCTCATCCAGTTTGGCTTTACCGGTAACCGCAGAGATTTGCCAGTCGAAGTCGGCGTAGGTCTGGGTGGCGGCCCAGATGCTGAACATCAGGTGGTTGGGGTCGATCGGGGCGATCTGACCGCGGTCGATCCAGGTCTGGATACAGTCGATGTTGTGCCTGGCCTGGCCGTTGAGCTGCTCGACCAGGTCGGGGCTCAGGTGCGGGGCGCCGTGCATGATTTCGCTGGCGAACACTTTGGAGGCGAAGGGCAGGTCACGGGAGATGCGGATTTTCGAGCGGATGTAGCCGCTCAGCACTTCGCTGGGCACGCCGTCGGCGTTGAACGGCGTCGAGGCCTGCAGGATCGGCTCGATAATGCTTTCCAGGACCTCGCGGTAGAGATTTTCCTTGGATTTGAAGTAGTAGTAGACGTTAGGCTTGGGCAGCCCGGCCTTGGCCGCGATGTCACTGGTTTTGGTCGCAGCGAAGCCCTTGTCGGCAAATTCTTCACTGGCGGCACGCAGGATCAGTTCTTTGTTGCGCTCGCGGATGGTGCTCATAAACCAAGGAGTTCCTTGCCTGTTCTGGCGGTTGCGCATGGTAGCACCGGCCTCGCGCGGCGCTCAAGAATGCCCCGTCTGGCCTCGGGTCGCGCTATGCTGCGCACCATTCATTCAAGAAGGAAACCTGATTCATGGCAGGAAGCAGTTTGCTGGTGCTGATCGACGACATCGCCACCGTACTGGACGATGTGGCGTTGATGACCAAAATGGCCGCGAAGAAAACCGCCGGCGTGCTTGGCGACGATCTGGCGCTCAACGCCCAGCAGGTTTCCGGCGTGCGTGCCGAGCGGGAAATCCCGGTGGTGTGGGCGGTTGCCAAGGGCTCGTTCCTCAACAAGCTGATCCTGGTGCCGTCGGCGTTGGCCATCAGTGCGTTCATTCCGTGGCTGGTCACGCCGTTGTTGATGGTCGGTGGCGCTTACCTGTGCTTCGAAGGTTTCGAGAAACTCGCGCACAAATTCCTGCACAGCAAAGCTGAAGATCAGGCTGAACACGCAGAACTGGTCGAGGCTGTGGCCAACCCGGCGGTCGATCTGGTGGCGTTCGAGAAGGACAAGATCAAAGGTGCGATCCGTACCGACTTCATCCTCTCGGCGGAAATTATCGCCATCACCCTGGGCACCGTGGCTGACGCTTCGCTGACCCAGCAAGTGATCGTGCTCTCGGGCATCGCCATCGTCATGACCATCGGCGTCTACGGCCTGGTGGCTGGCATCGTCAAGCTCGACGACCTCGGTCTGTGGCTGACCCAGAAGCCTGGGCAAATGGCCAAAAGCATCGGCGGCGGGATTCTGCGTGCAGCGCCGTACATGATGAAAAGCCTGTCGGTGATCGGTACCGCAGCGATGTTTTTGGTCGGCGGCGGGATTCTGACCCACGGCGTGCCGGTGGTTCATCACTGGATCGAGAGTGTCAGCGCGGGTGCTGGTGGGGCCGGGTTTATCGTGCCGACATTGCTGAACGCGGTGGCCGGGATTGTGGCGGGTGCGGCGGTGTTGGTTGGGGTGATGGCTGTCAGCAAGGTTTGGAAAACGGTAAAGGCCTGAACCTGTGGGAGCGAGCCTGCTCGCGATAGCGGTCTAGCAGGTCAACATTGATGGTGAATGTGATGACCTCATCGCGAGCAGGCTCGCTCCCACAGTTGATTGGTGGTGTTTGAGACGCCGCGCATAAAAAAGGCCATTCGACGCAAATCGAATGGCCTTTTTTGTTGCCGACGGAATTACTCGGCGACCTGCAGCTTGCGCGACTCGGTGTACACGTAACGCACTTTTTCGTACTCGAACGGCGTGTTCAGCTGGCCGTAGCGGAAGCTGTTCTGATAGCGCTTGTCGACGGCGCGCAGTGCCCAGACTTCCGGATGGTTGGAGCTGACTTCAGCAACGTTCAGGAAGTTGATCGCCGACTCGCCGGTGTAATCCACCACCAGGCCTGCGGTGTCACGCAGGTTTGACGGGCCGAGGATCGGCAGCACGAAGTAGGCGCCGCCCGGTACGCCGTAGAAGCCCAATGTCTGACCGAAGTCTTCGCTCTGGCGCGGCAACCCCATGGCGGTGGCCGGGTCCCACAGGCCGGCGATACCGATGGTGGTGTTGAGCAGCAGGCGCGCGGTGGTATCCATCGAACGCTGCCCCTTGAATTGCAGCAGGCTGTTCACCAGGTTCGGTACATCGCCGACGTTGTTGAAGAAGTTACTGACGCCGGTGCGCAGGAAACTTGGGGTGATGTAGCGATAGCCATTGACCACGGGCAGGAACACCCATTGGTCGAAACGGTAGTTGAAGTGGTAGACGCGGCGGTTCCACTCTTCCAGCGGGTCGTAGACGTTCAGCGCGTTGAGCGTCGAACGTTCGAACTCGCGCTGATCCAGCCCCGGGTTGAATTTGAGTTTGCTCAGCGGTTCCTTGAAGCCGTCACTATCGACCACCACAGGTGCATTGGCTTTGCTGTTGTCGGCGTTGGCCACGCCTGCACAGAGTAACGCTGCGATCAGCAGGGGGTATTTAGCCACGGAAAAACTCCAGCATTGCGTCACTGTTGACGCGATAGTTGAGGTTGCCGCAATGGCCGCCCAATGGATAAACAGTCAAACGGTCGCCGAAGGTCCGGCGCAGAAACCCCAGGTCGCCAGGGCCGAGGATCACATCATCGGCGTTGTGCATGACGGCGATTTTCGGGCTGTCATGCAGATAATCCTTGAGTGCATACAGGCTGACCTGATCGATCAGTTGCAGCAGGCTGCCGCCATCGGTGCGGGCGCGCCACATCGGAATGACCTGTTCGGTCAGGTAGCAGTCGAAGTCACATTGCAGCGCACGTTTGAGGAACGGCGTGAGGGTGGTGCCTTCGGTGATCGGGTATTTCGGTGGTGTGATCAGGCCACGGCGGTTGATCAGGTCTGAGGTGAAGGCAATGTCGGCCGCCGAGAAACGGAACGAAGTGCCGATCAGCATGGCCATCTGCTCGTTGCTCAAGTGCTGCTTGGACTGCTGGAAGTCGTAGAGCAGGGCATCGTTGAGGTCGATGTAGCCCTTCTGCTGGAAGTAGCGGGTCAGTTTGTCCAGCACCAGTTCATAGAAAGTGGTGCTGTTGTTGATGCCCTTCACCTCTGTTTGCACCAGCTTGTCCAGGTTGGTGATCGAGGTGTAAAGGTTGACCGGCGGGTTGAGCAACAAGACTTTCTTGAAATTGAAGCTGCGACGGGTTTCATCCAGGTGCGCCACAAAGGCCGCATCCAGGGCGCCGAGGCTGTAGCCGCTCAGGTAATAATCGGTGACTGGCAGTTTCGGGTTTTGCGCCCGCACGGCCTGCATTACGCGGTACATGTCTTCGGCATCTTCCTTGGTCACGCCAGGGGTGGCGAAACGCGAAGCGGCGGTCATGAAGTCGAAGCTGGTCGGCGACGACAGCTGCACCACGTGATAGCCGGCCTTGTAGTAGAGCTTTTTCAGATACTCATTGAGGGTGCTGTCATAGCGTGCACCGGTGCCGGAGATCAGGAAGATCAACGGTGCCGCTTGATCTTGTGTGGCGATGCGGTAGGTGAGTTTCTTTACCGGCCAGAAGTTGTCCGGCAGGCTGAATTCACGCTCCGGGCGCAATGTGACGCTGCGATCCTCCTGATTGATGTCGTCGTCCAGCGGCAATTCCGGGCGTAACTCCGGCGGTGTCGTGGCGATGGTCGCCTCGAACGGGTTGGTCAGGGGGTAGCCGTAACTGGCGGCATCAATGTCGGCCGCCAGTGCGGACGCACTTAAAAACAAGCCGCCAAACAGGGCGGCGCAGCGCAAGGAACGGAGCATGACTAGATCCCTTAGAGGAAGGTGCCGGATGAAGTTCGCAGGCTATGACCACAGGAATTGCGCCAAAGTGCCATGATGGGCACCAATCAGGCCTGATTTCGGAGCAACGGTAGCGGAACGATACACTTTGCAGCTATTTCATGAACAGTTATCTGTTGATGTCACTTGCTTACCGCGGGCGGGGGATTAAGCTGGCCGCCGATTTCGTTTATTGGAGTGTTGCATGTCCCGCCGTCTGCCCGTGATCCTGTTGCTCGTTCTTCTGCCGTTATGGCTGGCCGCCAGTTATGGCGCACGTTATGGCTTCATGGAGGACGCTCAATGGGTCGGCATTTGCGTTGATGAGGCCAGTCGTTGGGAATGCCAGATTCGTTCGAATCTGGGCTTTATGATTCATTTCAAGGTACTGGGCTGGGCGGCAGTGGCCGCTGCCGTGATCGGTTTTGTGCTGCCGGGGCGAGCGGGGTGGTGGTTGGCGGTGCTGGCGCTGGTGTTCGGGTTTCCGGCCCTGGCGTTGTACAACACCACGTTGGCGGTGTTTGCGGTGGTGATTGCTGGTTTGCGTCTGGTGAGAAAAACTGCTGCCTGTTAAGTTTTCTTGCATGACCTGTTAATTCTGACAGTTGACGCTTTCCAGGGCACGGATCTAAATAGTCGAGCCGCTGTTGTATAGCGTTGATCCTGTCAGGAGAAACCAACATGCACGCTCGTACGCCCACATTGACGGTGAATGACCCACGTGCACTTACAGTACGCACAGTGGCCTATCACCGAAAGGCTATCCAGGACCCTCTCAATAGCCGTGTCACTCATCAGGCATATGATAGTGCTGGGCGTGCAACTGACCTTTTTGATCCTCGTTTGTTCGAATCTCTCGGAACAGAACCTGATATTCCGGCAAACCTCAAAATGGTATTCAATCTTTCGGGTGAGGAGTTACTTACCGATAGCGTTGATGCAGGTTACAGCTTGCATTTGCTAGGCCCTGCCGGCCAGAAATGTGATAGTTGGGACAGTAAGCTCACGCGTACCCATGTTAATTACGATGGTCTCATTCGTCCGATCAAGGAATCTGTATATGTGTACGGTGAGGACGAAAGGGTCAACGCCTATTTCTCTTATGGCGGCAACGGGACGCCGTTTGTCGATCGAAATCAATGCGGACAATTGATCCGTCAAGATGATAGCGCTGGGACCATGATGTTCAAGTTATATTCACTGACGAGTGAACTGCTTGAGTGTACTCGGCACTTTCTCGATAGTGAGGAGGAACCGGATTGGCCCTATCAAGAGGCTGATCGTGATCTTCTTCATGAAGATGGAATTGGCGCCACTACTTGTTACCGTTACAGTGCTAAATCCCAGTTGCTCTGTCAGATCGATGCAGAGCGTAATGCCCAAACTTTTAATTACACAGTTGACGGGCAGGTTGCTGGAATAAAAGTGAGGATAGGTGTAGATGGACTAGAAGAAGACCTGCTGACCGAAATTCGTTATAACGCCTTTGATAAAGTTGAGCAGCAAACCTTCGCCAATGGGCTCGTATGCTCTGCCCTTCATTCTCCTGCCGATGGCAGACTGGAAGAGTTGAAGGCGCAGCTCTCGGGGAAGCCACTTCTGCAGCATTTAATCTACTGCTATGACCCCGTCGGCAATATTTTGTCTATTGAAGACAAGGCTCTGTCTATTCGCTATTTTCGCAACCAGAAAATAGAGCCGATCAGAACTTTCCGGTACGACACTCTTTATCAGTTGATTCGCGCCACAGGTTGGCAGGTAGTCGGTGGCAGCGTAGGACCGTATTTACCAGAATTCCAATCGCCAGCGGATCCAGGTCAATTGGAAAACTACACTGAGACTTTTGACTACGATTGTAGTGGGAATCTCATCAAACAGGTTCATTGCGCTGCGCTTGGAAACCGTACCCAGTTCATGGCGGTGTCGAAATACAGTAACTGTGCCCTCGTGCGAAAAAGCGGCGGGGAGTTGCCTACGGAGGCCGAAATTGCTGCGGGGTATGACCCGAATGGTAATAAACGGCTACTGCTACCCGGACAGGACCTGTTTTGGGATATGCGTAATCAACTGCGACGAGTCGAACAGGTAGTTCGTCCTGATTTACCGAACGATGCCGAGAACTACATTTATGATCATGCCGGACAGAGGCTGCGGAAAATTCGCACGATCTTGGTCGGTCGTTTGATCCGTAGTCATGAGGTTCGCTATTTACAAGGGCTGGAAATTCGGACTGATAATGAGAAAGTACTGCACGTTATTAATGTGCAGACAGAACTGTGCAATGTTCGTGTGCTACTCCAGGAAAATCGACGGCAAGACACAAGCACTGTCAGTTACCGCTATGCGTTGAGCGACCAAGTAGGTTCATGCAGCTTGGAGCTTGATGAAGGAAGGGGACTTATAAGCGAGGAGGTTTTTTATTCTTATGGCTGTACGGCGTGGTGGGCGGGAAGCGATAAAATAAAGGCAAGCGATAAGACTATGCGCTATTCAGGCAAGGAACTGGATGCGACCGGATTGTATTATTTTGGCATGAGGTATTATGTGGCTTGGTGGCATCGATGGCTCAGCCCGGATCCCGCTGGCGCGATCGATGGTTCGAATTTATATCGTATGGTTCGAAACAATTCCGTCACTTTTTTTGATGGGGAGGGGTTGAGTCCTACGAATGTCAATGGAGGGAGTAAAGGGGATTATGCTGCCTTGGTGTCTTCATTTGAAGCGGGGGATATTTTATTTGGATTGCGTGAGCCTCGGGATTCTGCACTCAAAGCCTTGGCGGAAGCAGGATTTAAAGAGTTTTCAAGGCTTCCGCTTTGGAAGGAGGGCATTCCCAGATTGTTATGGGAAAAGAAACGGAATGTGTTGAAACAGAATGATTTAACCGATGCGGCATTTGGTCCGACCGTAACGGCAGGAATATATAATACTGACGAGCAGATAAAAACGGAGTTAGTGGATGCTGTGCGTGGAATTGCCTACAAAGAGTTCGCAATGACTAACAGATATTTTCAAAAGGATGAGAAAGGGACTGGCAATTTCTTCCAGATAAACGTTCCGATGTGGCGGCGTTCCAGTAAGGCGGGATTGGAGTTTCAAATTTTTGAGCGTAGCAAGAAGGTCCTCTTCGCTATTGATAATTTGATGGGGACTCTGGACGATATTGTTTCGAAAAAACCTGATGCTGGCACCAGTGTTACTGCTTCTGAAATCAGGTACGTGTACCGACGCAAAGAGACGCCTGAAGTTAAAAACAATGTGAAGTTTTTTGTGGCGAGTCGAGAAGTGCCGCAAGATGAATTTTTTAACATGCCGGCCTGGAAGAATTATCATCCTAAAAAAACGTACAGCCGGGTAACCGTGCCGCGTCGTTCACAAGTGAGCAGGCATTAATTGTGCTCATCTACTTTCGGGGTGGTATCGAGTCCAGATAGTACGACTGCGCGGTTCCTGCTCTCCAGCCAATAATGAGTGGAGAGAAGGATTTGTGCGAATTCGCCTTGCAGATCAGCCGCGAACCCGCAAGCTGCGCCACAACGCTGCCACCATCAACACACTCACCAGCGCCCAACCCCAGGCCTGCTGGTTTTGCAAACCTTCTTGATACAGTTGCGGCGCAATACCGGCACCGATAATGAAGGTCAGCACGGCGATTTCCCGACGTGGTACGTTCACCGGACGGCACAGGTACACCAGCGCCGGCAGGATGAACGCGACACTCGGGAAGCTGCGATAACGCGGGTCGAACACCAGCTCCAGCATCATCACCGCCGCGGCAAAACCTGCCGCTGCCAGCCACCAGCCGGCGCGACGTTCCAGTGCATTGAAGGCGCGTTCACGCCAGCCGGTGCGAGCGCTCAAGGTCAGCGCGGCATGCGCCAGCACCAACAGATTCAACCCTGTCAGCAAGGCGACCCACAGCCATTCACTGGCAAACCGGGTGGTGACACGGGCCAGATCGCCCCAGGCGCCAATCGAACAGGCCGCCAACGCACCGAGCAGTGGCAGAACCAACGCCGCGCGGGTACTGCGAACGCGACCGCCGAGAATCAGCGTGCCGATGAAGATCAAGCCTCCCACCGCCAGCCATTGCGACCAGTACGGTACGTTCGAGACTGGTCCGGCGAGTACGCCCTTATCTTGGCGATCGGCGTCGAACAGTCCCCAATAACCTCCGACCGCACCTTCGCTGGCGCGTTTCCAGGGCTGGTCGAAAGCCTCGATCAGGTTGTAATGCCAGCCTTGCTGCTCGGCCATGATCACAAAGCTGCGAATGAACTTGGCTTCATTGACCCGGCTCGGCAGGGCGGTTTCGCGCTGACGGCCTTCGCTCGGCCAGCCGGTTTCGCCAATCACCACGTCTTTGGGTGCGAATTTGTTGCCGAACACCTGACGCACTTCGGCCACATGCTGCAGCGCTGCGTCGATGTTCGACGGATCGTCTTCCCAGTACGGCAGCAAATGGATGGTCAGGAAGTCTACTGCCGGGGCTATTTCCGGGTGCTTGAGCCAGAACTCCCAGACGTCGGCGTAGGTCACCGGTTGTTTGACCTGACTTTTGACCTTGTTAATCAGCGTCGCCAACTGTGCGCCGGTGACTTCCTTGCGCAGCAGGGTTTCGTTACCTACGATCACCGAGGTCACTACGTCGGCGTTGGCATTGGCCGAGGCGATCAGCAGGTCGACCTCCTTGGCAGTGTCCACCGGGTTGCTGTTGACCCAGGCGCCGATCATTAGCTTCAAGCCGTGCTTGCGCGCCAGATCGGGCAGGGCTTCGAGGCCGGTCATGGAATAGGTGCGGATGCATTCGAAACGGGTTGCCAGCAGCGCGAGGTCGGCGTCCATGCGCTCGGGGCGCAGTTTAAACGGCACATCGAACGGCGATTGGTCTTTGTCGAACGGGGTGTAGGAGGCGCATTGCAGCTTGTGTGTTGCGCTGGCCACGTCCGGCAGGATCACCGGTTTGCCGAGTCCATACCAGAAGCCACCGAGGGCAAAAAGCCCCAGCAGGCAGGCAAATAAATAAGCAAAAAAAGGAAAGCGGGATGTCGCGGGCATGGTCAGGCCGTCTGGGAACAAAGCCGCGCATGTTACCTGCATTTGTCCCGCGCTTGGTGGCCTGCATAATTTTGTCATGCAAAGTTCGGGCGGGGTGGCGGATGGAGTTGCGGCGGTTGCAATTAATGGCCTTCTGATGTCGTTTCTCGATGCCTTGAGGTCGCTGGCAGAGCAGGTCATCGTGGGCGTCAGGTTGATCATCCAATCGTCAGTACTCCGCTGATGTTTGAACGAGTTTGCGGTGAGGCGTGATGGGGGCGCTGTGCACCATAACAATACGTTGAGCGGCTCGGCATCCGTCGAGCGCAGCACTTTCGGGGAAGTAACGATGAAGATGCGACGACTCTTGGGCGCAGGTGCCGCTTTGGTGCTGGCGATCAGTTCTACGATGGCCAGTGCCGAAGGCAAGGCAGTGACGATCGGTTATGTAGACGGCTGGTCGGACAGCGTCGCCACGACCAACGTGGCCGCAGAAGTGATCAGGCAGAAACTCGGTTATGACGTGAAGCTGCAAGCGGTTGCCACCGGGATCATGTGGCAGGGTGTGGCCACTGGCAAACTCGACGCCATGCTGTCGGCGTGGCTGCCCGTGACCCACGGTGAATACTGGACCAAGAACAAGGATCAGGTCGTCGATTACGGCCCGAACTTCAAGGATGCGAAAATCGGCTTGATCGTGCCGGAGTACGTCAAGGCCAAGTCTATTGCCGATCTGAAAACCGACGACAGCTTCAAAAATCGTATCGTCGGTATCGATGCCGGTTCAGGCGTGATGCTCAAGTCCGAGCAGGCGATCAAGGACTATGGCCTGGACGGCTACACCCTCAAGGCCAGTTCCGGCGCCGGCATGATCGCCGAGCTGACCCGTGCCGAGAAGAAAAACGAATCCATTGCCGTCACCGGTTGGGTGCCGCACTGGATGTTCGCCAAGTGGAAACTGCGCTTCCTGGACGACCCGAAAGGCGTTTATGGCGCGGCTGAAACCGTGAACAGCATCGGCAGTAAAGAACTGGCAACCAAAGCGCCGGAAGTTGCGAAGTTCCTGAAGAACTTCCAATGGGCGTCGAAAGACGAAATCGGCGAAGTCATGTTGGCGATTCAGGACGGCGCCAAGCCTGAAGCTGCAGCGAAGGATTGGGTGGCCAAACACCCTGATCGCGTTGCCGACTGGACCAAATGATTTGACCTGAAGCGTCTAATCAGCACCTCTCGAGGCCCTTTGGCATAAGTGCCAAGGGGCCTTTTGTTTTTTTATGTGGGAGCGGGCTTGCTCGCGAAAGCGGTGTGTCATTCAGCATCGATGTTGGCTGACACTCCTCCTTCGCGAGCAAGCCCGCTCCTATATTGTTTAATGCATGCTGAATAATGGCGGCTCTGTCATGTCGTTCTAATACTAAGGTCGTCTGGAACCTGTCCGGCAGCCGCATAGAGTGGATACCGTTCCAACTAAATCTGTGCTGCGAGGATAAAAACAATGAACGACAGCATTTACCTCTCGATTCAAAACAGCTCGCGCTTCAAAGAGCTGGTCAGCAAGAGAGAACGATTCGCCTGGATTCTTTCAGCGATCATGCTTGGGCTGTACTCCGGATTCATCCTTTTAATTGCTTACGGGCCGCATATTCTGGGCGCGAAAATCAGCCCTGAGTCATCGATTACCTGGGGCATTCCGATTGGTGTCGGGCTGATTGTTTCGGCCTTCATCCTGACGGGCATCTACGTGCGACGCGCCAATGGCGAATTCGACGACTTGAACAATGCGATTCTCAAGGAGGCTCAGCAATGATCCGGCGTCTTATGGCTCTATTGAGCATCGCAGCTTTTGCACCTGGCGCCTGGGCGGCTGAAGCCCTGACGGGTGCAGTGCAGAAACAACCGCTCAACGTTTCCGCGATCCTGATGTTCGTGGCATTCGTGGGTGCGACCCTGTGCATCACTTACTGGGCTTCCAAGAAAAACAACTCGGCCGCCGACTACTATGCGGCGGGCGGCAAGATCACCGGTTTCCAGAACGGCTTGGCGATTGCCGGTGACTACATGTCCGCGGCGTCCTTCCTGGGTATTTCCGCCCTGGTGTTCACCTCTGGCTACGATGGCCTGATCTACTCGATCGGCTTCCTGGTGGGCTGGCCGATCATTCTGTTCCTGATCGCCGAGCGCCTGCGCAACCTGGGCAAGTACACCTTTGCCGACGTGGCGTCCTATCGCCTCGGGCAAACACAGATCCGATCGCTGTCGGCGTGTGGTTCGCTGGTGGTGGTGGCGTTCTACCTGATCGCGCAAATGGTTGGTGCCGGCAAGCTGATTCAGCTGCTGTTCGGTCTCGACTATCACGTTGCGGTGATCCTGGTCGGTATCCTGATGTGCATGTACGTGCTGTTCGGCGGCATGCTGGCGACCACTTGGGTGCAGATCATCAAGGCGGTGCTGTTGCTGTCCGGTGCCTCGTTCATGGCGCTGATGGTGATGAAGCACGTCAACTTCGACTTCAACGCGCTGTTCTCCGAGGCGATCAAGGTTCACCCTAAAGGTGAAGCGATCATGAGCCCGGGCGGCCTGGTGAAAGATCCGATCTCGGCGTTCTCCCTCGGCCTGGCGCTGATGTTCGGTACCGCTGGCCTGCCGCACATTCTGATGCGCTTCTTCACCGTGAGCGACGCTAAAGAAGCACGTAAAAGCGTGCTGTATGCAACCGGCTTCATTGGCTACTTCTACATCCTGACCTTCATTATCGGCTTCGGCGCGATCCTGCTGGTCAGCACCAACCCGGCCTTCAAAGATGCGGCTGGCGCGCTGATGGGCGGCAACAACATGGCGGCGGTGCATTTGGCCAACGCGGTGGGTGGCAGTATCTTCCTGGGCTTCATCTCGGCGGTGGCGTTCGCAACCATCCTGGCGGTGGTAGCTGGTCTGACCCTGGCCGGTGCTTCGGCGGTGTCCCATGACCTGTATGCCAGTGTGATCAAGAAGGGCAAGGCCAACGAGAAGGACGAGATCCGTGTCTCGAAAATCACCACCATTGCTTTGGCGGTGCTGGCGATCGGCCTGGGTATTCTGTTCGAGAAGCAGAACATCGCGTTCATGGTGGGCCTGGCGTTCTCCATCGCGGCGAGCTGTAACTTCCCGGTGCTGCTGCTTTCGATGTACTGGAAGAAGCTGACGACTCGCGGTGCGATGATCGGCGGCTGGCTGGGTCTGATCAGTGCTGTTGGCTTGATGGTGTTGGGGCCAACCATTTGGGTGCAGATCCTGGGTCACGAGAAGGCGATCTTCCCGTATGAATACCCGGCGCTGTTCTCCATGGCCATTGCGTTTGTCGGGATCTGGTTCTTCTCGGTCACTGACAAGTCGGCCGAGGGTGTGAACGAACGTGCGTTGTTCTTCCCGCAGTTTGTTCGTTCGCAGACCGGGTTGGGGGCGAGTGGGGCGGTTTCGCACTAAGGCTTCTATATATAAGCTGCGCTAAAACGAATGCCCCGGTTGAGAGACTGGGGCATTTTTTATTGGGCGGTTATCGCCCCTTGTAGGAGCGAGGCTTGCCCGCGAAGGCAGACTGATAGCCGAACGGGATTTTTGATGGTGTACATATCCGTTTCTGCGGTAACGGATATGTACACAACCAAAGAGCCAGCCGGCCCTCAGGCCGCTGCATATATAACGTCAGGCACAAACAAAAACGGCCCCTATCTAAATAGAGGCCGTTCCCGGTACAGCTCAAGACATTATCGCAAGACAGGTCTTATTCGCGGTCTTCCAGCTTGGTGATGTCACGCGACTCGTAGCCGGTGTACAACTGGCGCGGGCGGCCGATCTTGTACGGGCTGGAGAGCATTTCTTTCCAGTGGGAGATCCAGCCGACAGTCCGCGCCAGGGCGAAGATCACGGTGAACATGCTGGTTGGAATGCCGATCGCCTTGAGGATGATCCCCGAGTAGAAGTCGACGTTCGGGTACAGCGAGCGTTCGATGAAGTACGGATCGGTCAGCGCGATCTCTTCCAGGCGCATGGCCAGTTCGAGCTGCGGATCGTTGGTGATGCCCAGCTCTTTCAGTACTTCGTCGCAGGTTTGCTTCATGACGGTGGCGCGTGGGTCGCGGTTCTTGTAAACCCGGTGACCGAAGCCCATCAATTTGAACGGATCGTTCTTGTCCTTGGCCTTGGCGATGTACTTGTCGATGTTCGAAACATCGCCAATCTCGTCAAGCATGGTCAGAACGGCTTCGTTCGCACCGCCGTGGGCAGGGCCCCACAGTGCAGCGATACCGGCGGCGATACAGGCGAACGGGTTGGCACCCGACGAACCGGCCAGACGTACGGTAGAAGTCGATGCGTTTTGCTCGTGGTCGGCATGGAGGATGAAGATCCGGTCCATGGCCTTGGCGAGTACCGGGCTGATCGGTTTGATCTCGCACGGGGTGTTGAACATCATGTGCAGGAAGTTTTCCGCGTACGACAGGTCGTTGCGCGGGTACATCATGGGTTGGCCCATGGAGTACTTGTAAACCATTGCGGCCAAGGTCGGCATCTTGGCAACCAGGCGGATCGCGGAGATTTCGCGATGCTGCGGGTTATTGATGTCGAGGGAGTCGTGGTAGAAGGCCGAGAGGGCGCCAACTACGCCGCACATGACGGCCATCGGGTGGGCGTCGCGACGGAAGCCGTTGAAGAAGGTCTTCAATTGCTCGTGAACCATGGTGTGGTTCTTCACGGTGCCTACGAACTGGGCCTTCTGCTCTGCGGTCGGCAATTCGCCGTTGAGCAGCAGATAGCAGGTTTCCAGGTAGTCCGACTTTTCAGCCAGCTGTTCGATCGGGTAGCCGCGGTGCAGCAGAATGCCGTTGTCGCCGTCGATATAGGTGATCTTCGACTCGCAGGAGGCAGTCGACATGAAACCAGGGTCAAAGGTGAAACGGCCCGTGGCCGTCAGGCCCCGAACGTCGATAACATCGGGACCAACGGTGCCGGTTAAAATGGGCAGCTCGACGGGGGCTGCGCCCTCGATGATCAACTGCGCTTTTTTGTCAGCCATGTGGCCTCCTATTTATGCTTGAAATCATCAGACAGACCCCCCACGCAGGGCCCGCACCACTATAGTGAGATAAATTCGAATGTCAATTTGCCTAAAGTCTTGCTCCAGAAGGCTTTAACCGGACTTTTTCCTCGAAATTGACTGCCATTTACGCCTTTTATCTCACTTGTGCAATCAGCTATTAGGGGAAGGTGAACGCGTTGTCATTAGTAGCCTAACTGTCTATACTCGGCCACCGACCGCCAGGGGCTTTTGGGCCTGCTTTATTGGGGGTCGCATCCCTGGGTGGTGGTTACCTGACCAGTGCACTCCCCAACAACTTTGCCCTGATTGTTAGGGGCTCTTCAGTGTGAAAAAAAAGCCGTGAAAAGCCAACGACCTGTAAACCTAGACCTAAGGACCATCAAACTCCCCATCACCGGCGTTACGTCGTTTCTTCACCGTGTTTCCGGCATCATCCTCTTCCTGGGCCTTGGCTTCATGCTGTATGCATTGGGCAAGTCTCTGGGTTCCGAGGAAGGTTTTGCCGAGGTGAAGGCATGCTTGACCAGTCCGCTGGCCAAGTTCGTAGCATGGGGCCTCCTGTCCGCTCTTCTGTATCACCTGGTAGCCGGTGTGCGCCACTTGATCATGGATATGGGCATCGGCGAGACGCTTGAAGGCGGCCGCCTGGGCTCGAAAATTATCATCGCCGTTTCCGTGGTGTTGATCGTTCTGGCAGGAGTTTGGATATGGTAACCAGCGTTACGAACCTTTCGCGTTCGGGCCTCTATGACTGGATGGCGCAACGTGTGTCTGCGGTTGTTCTCGCGGCTTATTTCATCTTCCTGATCGGATACCTCGTTGCGAATCCAGGCATTGGCTATGACCAGTGGCATGCCCTGTTCGCCCACAACGGGATGCGTATCTTCAGTCTGCTGGCCCTTGTAGCCCTGGGCGCTCACGCCTGGGTCGGCATGTGGACCATCGCGACCGACTACCTGACGCCGATGGCGCTGGGCAAGTCCGCGACTGCAGTACGTTTCCTTTTCCAGGCAGTATGCGGCGTTGCGATGTTCGCTTACTTCGTCTGGGGTGTGCAGATTCTCTGGGGTATCTGATTCATGGCTAACATTCCAACGATTTCTTTCGACGCCATCATCATTGGTGGTGGCGGTGCCGGCATGCGCGCTGCGCTGCAACTGGCACAGGGCGGTCACAAGACTGCCGTGATCACCAAGGTTTTCCCGACTCGTTCGCACACCGTGTCGGCCCAGGGCGGCATCACTTGCGCCATTGCGTCTGCCGATCCGAACGATGACTGGCGCTGGCACATGTACGATACCGTCAAGGGTTCCGACTATATCGGTGACCAGGACGCTATCGAATACATGTGTCAGGAAGGTCCTGCCGCCGTATACGAGTTGGACCACATGGGTATGCCGTTCTCGCGTACCGAACAGGGTCGTATCTACCAGCGTCCATTCGGCGGTCAGTCGAAGGATTACGGTAAAGGTGGCCAGGCCGCCCGTACCTGCGCCGCTTCCGACCGTACCGGTCACGCGCTGCTGCACACCCTTTATCAGGGCAACCTGAAAGCTGGCACCACGTTCCTGAACGAGTACTACGCTGTTGATCTGGTGAAAAACCAGGAAGGCGCATTCGTCGGCGTGATTGCCATCTGCATCGAAACCGGTGAAACCACCTACATCCGTGCCAAGGCCACCGTACTGGCCACCGGCGGTGCAGGTCGTATCTACGCTTCGACCACCAACGCCCTGATCAACACCGGTGACGGCGTTGGTATGGCGCTGCGTGCCGGCGTACCGGTACAAGACATCGAAATGTGGCAGTTCCACCCGACCGGCATCGCCGGCGCCGGTGTACTGGTCACCGAAGGTTGCCGTGGTGAAGGTGGTTACCTGATCAACAAGCACGGCGAGCGTTTCATGGAGCGTTATGCTCCGAACGCCAAAGACCTTGCCGGTCGTGACGTTGTTGCCCGTTCGATGGTTAAAGAAATCATCGCCGGTAACGGTTGCGGTCCGAATGGCGACCACGTAATGCTCAAACTCGACCACTTGGGCGAGGAAGTGCTGCACAGCCGTCTGCCAGGCATCTGCGAACTGTCCAAGACTTTCGCACACGTTGACCCTGTTGTTGCTCCGGTTCCGGTTGTTCCGACCTGCCACTATATGATGGGCGGCGTTCCGACCAACATTCACGGTCAGGCAATCACCCAGAACGACGAAGGCGTCGACGAAATCATCCCTGGCCTGTTCGCAGTGGGTGAAGTGGCGTGCGTATCGGTTCACGGCGCCAACCGTCTGGGCGGCAACTCGCTGCTCGACCTGGTGGTATTCGGCCGCGCTGCCGGCCTGCACCTGGAAAAAGCGCTGACCGACGGTATCGAATACGATGAGGCCACCGACGCTGACATCACCGCGGCCCTGGCACGTCTGTCCGCTTTGAACGAGCGTACCGAAGGTGAAGACGTGGCAACCCTGCGTCGCGAACTGCAAAACTGCATGCAGAACTACTTCGGTGTGTTCCGCACCGGCGAATACATGCAGAAGGGTATTGCTCAGCTGGCTGATCTGCGTGGCCGTATCGCCAACGTCAAGATCAACGACAAGAGCCAGGCGTTCAACACCGCGCGTATCGAAGCGCTGGAACTGCAGAACCTGCTGGAAGTGGCCGAAGCCACTGCCATCGCTGCAGAAGTACGCAAAGAGTCCCGCGGTGCTCACGCCCGTGAAGACTTCGAAGACCGTGACGACGAAAACTGGCTGTGCCACACCCTGTACTTCCCGGGTGACAAGCGCGTGACCAAGCGTGCTGTGAACTTCTCGCCGAAGACTGTTCCGACTTTTGAACCTAAGATTCGGACTTATTAAGGGTGGCCGCCATGTTGCAAGTCAGTGTTTATCGTTACAACCCTGATCAGGACGCTGCGCCGTTCATGCAGGAATTCCAGGTTGATACCGGTGGTAAAGACCTGATGGTGCTGGACGTGCTGGCCCTGATCAAAGAGCAGGACGAAGGTTTCTCCTATCGTCGCTCTTGCCGTGAAGGTGTTTGCGGTTCCGACGGCATGAACATCAACGGCAAGAACGGTCTGGCGTGCATCACGCCGCTGTCTGCCGTCGTAAAACGTAACAAGCTGATCGTCCGTCCGCTGCCAGGTTTGCCGGTTATCCGTGACCTGGTCGTCGATATGAGCATCTTCTACAAGCAATACGAAAAGGTTAAGCCATACCTGCAGAACGACACGCCGGCTCCGGCCATCGAGCGTCTGCAGTCCCCTGAAGAGCGTGAAAAGCTCGACGGTCTGTACGAGTGCATCCTGTGCGCTTGCTGCTCGACTTCGTGCCCGTCCTTCTGGTGGAACCCGGACAAGTTCCTGGGTCCGGCTGCTCTGCTGCAAGCTTATCGCTTCCTGGCAGACAGCCGCGACAACAAGACGTCCGAGCGTCTGGCTTCGCTGGATGACCCGTTCAGCGTATTCCGCTGCCGGGGCATCATGAACTGCGTCAACGTTTGTCCGAAAGGCCTGAACCCGACTAAGGCCATCGGTCACATTCGTAACATGCTGCTGCAAAGCGGCGTGTGATTCAGCTGCTGTACCCGTAGGACCGCAATACCCGTAGATGCTACGGCGCAGGCTTCAACCGGCGCCGTAGTTTTAACCTGAGCAGCAGCTTATAAGGCTGCAGCTCTTATTTTGAAGAAATGAGACAAGCAGGGGCATCCGGGCTGGTACCCGGACTATCAGCGTGATCCTAAGTGGCTTGTTTTAGTCGCTGCATTCGGACTTCTGCAAGTTTTCTCGGTGTCGACGCCGGTGGTGTTCCCCTAACCGAGGGTGACCAAGCATGCAAGAAAGCGTGATGCAGCGCATGTGGAACAGCGCCTACCTATCCGGTAGTAACGCTGCCTATGTGGAAGAGCTCTACGAGCTCTACCTGCACGACCCTAACGCTGTGCCAGAAGAGTGGCGCACCTACTTCCAGAAGTTGCCTGCTGATGGCAACACTGCCACCGATGTTTCGCACTCCACAATTCGCGATCATTTCGTCTTGCTGGCAAAGAACCAGCGCCGCGCCCAACCGGTTTCCGCCGGCAGCGTGAGCAGTGAGCACGAGAAGAAGCAAGTTGAAGTGCTGCGATTGATCCAGGCCTACCGTATGCGTGGCCACCAGGCAGCCCAGCTTGACCCGCTGGGGCTGTGGCAGCGTCCTGCACCTGCAGACCTGTCAATCAATCATTACGGCTTGACCAATGCCGATCTTGATACGACCTTCCGTGCCGGCGACCTGTTCATCGGCAAAGAGGAGGCGAGCCTACGCGAAATTCACGAAGCGTTGCAGCAGACATATTGCCGCACCATCGGCGCTGAATTTACGCATATCACCGATTCCGAGCAGCGCCAGTGGTTCCAGCAGCGTCTGGAAAGCGTGCGCGGCCGTCCGACGTACTCCGTCGACATCAAGAGCCACCTGCTTGAGCGCGTCACCGCCGGCGAAGGCCTGGAAAAATACCTCGGGACCAAATACCCGGGTACCAAGCGTTTCGGTCTGGAAGGCGGCGAGAGCCTGATTCCGATGCTCGACGAGCTGATCCAGCGTTCCGGCTCCTACGGCACCAAGGAAATCGTGATCGGCATGGCCCACCGTGGTCGTCTGAACGTGCTGGTCAACACCTTCGGCAAGAACCCGCGCGAGCTGTTCGACGAGTTCGAAGGCAAGAAGAAGGTCGAGCTGGGGTCCGGTGACGTTAAATATCACCAGGGCTTCTCGTCCAACGTGATGACCACCGGCGGTGAAGTTCACCTGGCCATGGCGTTCAACCCTTCCCACCTGGAAATCGTTTCCCCGGTGGTCGAGGGTTCGGTTCGCGCCCGTCAGGATCGTCGTAACGATCCTACCGGCGAGAAGGTTTTGCCGATCTCCATCCACGGTGACGCGGCATTCGCCGGTCAGGGTGTGGTGATGGAAACCTTCCAGATGTCGCAGACCCGCGGTTTCAAGACCGGCGGTACCGTGCACATCGTGATCAACAACCAGGTTGGTTTCACCATCAGCAACCCGCTGGACTCGCGCTCCACCGAGTACGCGACCGACGTTGCGAAGATGATCCAGGCGCCGATCCTCCATGTGAATGGTGATGATCCGGAAGCCGTGTTGTTCGTGACCCAGCTGGCCATCGACTACCGCATGCAGTTCAAGCGTGACGTGGTGATCGACCTGGTCTGCTACCGTCGTCGCGGCCACAACGAGGCCGACGAGCCTAGCGGCACCCAGCCAATCATGTATCAGCAGATCACCAAGCAGCGCACCACCCGTGAGCTGTATGCCGATCGTCTGACTCAGGGCGGTGTGCTGGACGCAGAGCGTGTTCAGGCGAAAGTCGACGAATACCGCAATGCGCTGGACAACGGTCTGCATGTTGTAAAAAGCCTGGTCAAAGAGCCGAACAAAGAGTTGTTCGTGGACTGGCGTCCGTATCTGGGCCACGCCTGGACCGCGCGTCACGACACTCGCTTCGATCTGAAAACCTTGCAGGAACTGTCCGCCAAGCTACTGGAAATTCCGGAAGGCTTCGTGGTTCAGCGCCAGGTCTCGAAAATCTACGAAGACCGTCAGAAAATGCAAGCCGGCGGCCTGCCGATCAACTGGGGTTACGCCGAAACCATGGCGTACGCGACCCTGGCGTTCGAAGGTCACCCGATTCGCATGACGGGTCAGGACATCGGTCGCGGTACGTTCTCGCACCGTCACGCTGTCTTGCACAACCAGAAAGACGCGGGTACCTACGTCCCGCTGCAAAACCTGTACAAGGGCCAGCCACGTTTCGACCTGTACGATTCGTTCCTGTCCGAAGAAGCTGTGCTGGCGTTCGAATACGGTTACTCGACCACCACGCCTGAGGCGCTGGTGATCTGGGAAGCCCAGTTCGGCGACTTCGCCAACGGTGCCCAGGTGGTTATCGACCAGTTCATCACCAGTGGCGAGCACAAGTGGGGTCGTCTCTGCGGTCTGACCATGCTGCTGCCGCACGGTTATGAAGGTCAGGGTCCGGAGCACTCTTCGGCTCGTCTGGAGCGTTACCTGCAGCTGTGCGCCGAGCACAATATTCAGGTAGCCGTGCCGACTACGCCGGCCCAGATCTACCACTTGCTGCGTCGTCAGGTGATTCGCCCGCTGCGCAAGCCGTTGATCGTTCTGACTCCGAAGTCGCTGCTGCGTCACAAACTGGCCATCTCGACCCTGGAAGATCTGGCCGAAGGTTCGTTCCAGACCGTTATCCCGGAAATCGATGCCCTGGACCCGAAAAAGGTCGAGCGCGTTGTTCTGTGTAGCGGCAAGGTCTACTACGACCTGCTGGAAAAACGCCGTGCCGAAGGTCGTGATGACATCGCCATCGTGCGTATCGAGCAGCTGTACCCATTCCCTGAGGACGACTTGAACGAAGTCCTGGCTCCGTACACCAACCTCAAACATATCGTTTGGTGTCAGGAAGAGCCGATGAACCAGGGTGCCTGGTACTGCAGCCAACACCACATGCGCCGCATCGTTGGCAATCACGACAAGTCTCTCGTACTTGAGTACGCGGGCCGTGATGCTTCTGCTGCACCTGCTTGTGGTTATGCATCGATGCACGCTGAGCAGCAGGAACAACTGCTGCAAGACGCCTTTACTGTTTAACGCCTTCGCGCACCTGAAACCGAATTTAAGGACCCACAGATAATGGCTATCGAAATCAAAGCCCCCACTTTCCCGGAATCGGTTGCCGATGGCACCGTTGCCACCTGGCACAAAAAACCGGGCGACGCCGTCAAGCGCGATGACCTGATCGTCGACATCGAAACTGACAAAGTCGTACTGGAAGTGTTGGCCACCGCTGATGGCGTGCTGGGCGCTATCGTCAAGAACGAAGGCGACACCGTTCTGTCCGACGAAGTCCTGGGCTCCATCGAAGCGGGCGGCGCTGCTGCTGCTCCAGCTGCTGCCGCTGCTCCGGCCGCTGCACAAGCTGCTGCTCCAGCCGCTGAAGGCGAAGATGATCCTGTTGCTGCACCGGCTGCTCGCAAGCTGGCTGAAGAAAACGGCATCAACATTGCTTCCGTTGCCGGCACTGGCAAAGGCGGTCGTGTGACCAAGGAAGACGTAGTTGCCGCTGTAGCTGCCAAGAAAGCCGCTCCGGCTGCCGCGCCTGCCAAGGCTGCTGCGCCTGCCGCTGCTGCTCCGGTTTTCGCTGCCGGCGATCGCATCGAGAAGCGCGTACCGATGACTCGCGTGCGGGCCACCGTCGCCAAGCGTCTGGTTGAAGCTCAATCGAACATGGCGATGCTGACCACTTTCAACGAAGTCGACATGACCGAAGTCATGGCCCTGCGTTCGAAGTACAAGGACCTGTTCGAGAAGTCCCACAACGGCGTGCGCCTGGGCTTCATGTCGTTCTTCGTCAAGGCTGCCACCGAAGCGCTGAAACGCTTCCCGGCTGTCAACGCGTCGATCGACGGTGCTGACATCGTTTACCACGGCTACGCTGACGTCGGTGTTGCTGTTTCCAGCGACCGCGGCCTGGTTGTACCGGTTCTGCGTAACGCCGAACTGATGAGCCTGGCTGAAATCGAAGGCGGCATCGCCACCTTCGGCAAGAAGGCTCGTGACGGCAAGCTGTCGATGGACGAAATGACCGGTGGTACGTTCACCATCACCAACGGTGGTACTTTCGGTTCGATGATGTCGACTCCGATCGTCAATCCGCCACAAGCGGCCATCCTGGGCATGCACAACATTCTGCAGCGTCCTATGGCGATCAACGGTCAAGTCGTTATCCGTCCGATGATGTACCTCGCTCTGTCCTACGATCACCGTTTGATCGACGGCAAAGAAGCTGTGACCTTCCTGGTTACCATCAAGAACCTGCTGGAAGACCCGGCTCGTTTGCTGCTGGATATCTGATTTCGTTGCACGGGCCGCTCAGCGATGGGCGGCCCTTCTGTAATGACCAGCTTCGTCCCACGACGGTCCCCAAAAGGGGCCGTCCGGTTTGATTCGAGAAGGAATGACACATGACTCAGAAATTCGACGTGGTAGTGATTGGCGCGGGCCCTGGCGGCTACGTGGCTGCCATTAAAGCAGCGCAACTGGGCCTCTCCACTGCCTGCATCGAGAAATACACCGACAAGGAAGGCAAACTGGCCCTGGGCGGTACTTGCCTGAACGTCGGCTGCATTCCATCCAAGGCGCTGCTGGACAGCTCCTGGAAGTTCCACGAAGCCCAAGACGGCTTCGCGATCCACGGTATCAACCACGCTGGCGTGACCATGGACGTGCCAGCAATGGTCGGCCGTAAAGCCAACATCGTCAAAGGCCTGACCTCGGGTGTTGCCACCCTGTTCAAGGCTAACGGTGTGACCTCGATCCAGGGCCACGGCAAACTGCTGGCCGGCAAGAAAGTCGAAGTCACCAAGCCTGACGGTTCGGTAGAAATCATTGAAGCCGAGAACGTGATTCTGGCTCCAGGTTCGCGTCCGATCGACATTCCACCGGCTCCGGTCGACCAGAATGTGATCGTCGATTCGACTGGCGCGCTGGAATTCCAATCGGTTCCAAAACGTCTGGGCGTGATTGGTGCTGGCGTGATCGGTCTGGAACTGGGTTCGGTCTGGTCCCGTCTGGGCGCAGAAGTTACCGTTCTCGAAGCGCTGGACACCTTCCTGATGGCCGCTGACGCTGCCGTTTCCAAGGAAGCGCTGAAAACCCTGACCAAACAAGGTCTGGACATCAAGCTGGGCGCTCGCGTTACCGGTTCCAAAGTGAACGGCGCCGAAGTCGTTGTGAACTACACCGATGCCAACGGCGAACAGAACATCACTTTCGACAAGCTGATCGTAGCCGTTGGTCGCCGTCCGGTGACCACTGATCTGCTGGCTGCCGATTGCGGCGTGACCCTGGACGAGCGCGGTTTCGTGCACGTTGACGATCACTGCGCCACCACCGTACCGGGCGTTTACGCCATCGGTGACGTGGTTCGCGGCATGATGCTGGCACACAAAGCCTCGGAAGAGGGCATCATGGTCGTTGAGCGCATCAAGGGCCACAAAGCCCAGATGAACTATGATTTGATCCCGTCAGTTATTTATACTCACCCGGAAATCGCGTGGGTCGGCAAAACCGAGCAGACCTTGAAGGCTGAAGGCGTTGAAGTTAACGTTGGCACCTTCCCGTTCGCAGCCAGTGGCCGTGCCATGGCAGCCAACGACACCGGCGGTTTCGTGAAAGTCATTGCTGATGCCAAGACTGACCGCGTATTGGGCGTCCACGTGATTGGCCCGAGCGCTGCAGAACTGGTTCAGCAGGGCGCGATCGGTATGGAATTCGGCACCAGCGCTGAAGACCTGGGCATGATGGTTTTCTCCCATCCGACCCTGTCTGAAGCCTTGCACGAAGCAGCTTTGGCTGTGAATGGCGGCGCCATCCACATCGCCAACCGCAAGAAGCGTTAAGACAATAAGAAACCACGGCGGTACGGCCCGTCGTGAGCCTTGCATGCAAGACTCACCGCGGAATGTCCGCTGGACGCAGTCTTGCGTAGCTCAGCTACGCAAGCAGCAGTCACAGGTGGTGCGGCACTTCAACTAGTGCAGCACCGAATGCGCAGTACCTAACGAAGACGGTAATAAGCATGAATCTTCACGAGTATCAGGGTAAGCAGCTGTTCGCTGAGTACGGCCTGCCAGTTTCCACCGGCTACGCAGTAGACACCCCGGAAGCAGCAGCAGAAGCTTGCGACAAAATCGGCGGCACCGAGTGGGTTGTCAAAGCCCAGGTCCACGCTGGTGGTCGCGGTAAAGCGGGCGGCGTAAAGCTGGTTCGCAGCAAAGAAGACGCCAAAGCATTCGCTCAACAGTGGTTGGGCAAGCGTCTGGTGACTTACCAGACTGATGCCAATGGTCAGCCAGTCACCAAGATCCTGGTTGAATCGTGCACTGATATCGCTAAAGAGCTGTACCTGGGCGCTGTCGTTGACCGTTCGAGCCGTCGCATCGTGTTCATGGCTTCCACCGAAGGTGGCGTGGACATCGAGAAAATCGCTCACGACACCCCTGAGAAAATCCTCAAGGCCACTATCGATCCACTGGTTGGCGCTCAGCCATTCCAGGGTCGCGAGCTGGCATTCCAGCTGGGTCTGGAAGGCAAGCAAGTTGCTCAGTTCGCCAAGATCTTCGTAGGTCTGGCCAAGCTGTTCAAGGATCACGACCTGGCTCTGCTGGAAGTGAACCCGCTGGTGATCAAGGCTGACGGCGATCTGCATTGCCTCGACGCCAAGATCAACATCGACGCCAACGCCATGTACCGTCAGCCTAAGCTGAAGACTTTCCACGATCCGTCGCAAGACGATCCGCGCGAAGCGCACGCTGCCAAGTTCGAACTGAACTACGTAGCACTGGAAGGCAACATCGGTTGCATGGTCAACGGTGCTGGCCTGGCCATGGGTACCATGGACATCGTCAACCTGCATGGCGGCAAACCAGCCAACTTCCTCGACGTGGGCGGCGGTGCTACCAAAGAACGCGTTACCGAAGCGTTCAAGATCATCCTGTCCGACACTAACGTCGCTGCAGTATTGGTCAACATCTTCGGCGGCATCGTTCGTTGCGACATGATTGCCGAAGGCATCATCGGCGCTGTGAAAGAAGTCGGCGTGAAAATCCCGGTTGTTGTTCGCCTTGAAGGCAACAACGCTGAGCTGGGCGCTAAAGTACTGGCAGAAAGCGGTTTGAACATCATCGCTGCTACCAGCCTGACCGACGCTGCTCAACAAGTCGTTAAAGCTGCGGAGGGCAAATAATGAGCGTCCTGATCAATAAAGACACCAAAGTTATCTGCCAGGGTATTACCGGTTCGCAAGGTAGTTTCCACACCCAGCAAGCCATCGAATACGGCACCAAGATGGTTGGTGGCGTAACTCCTGGCAAAGGCGGCACCGAGCACCTGGGTCTGCCAGTGTTCAACACCGTGAAAGACGCTGTAGCTGCCACTGGCGCCACCGCCAGCGTGATCTACGTTCCAGCTCCTTTCTGCAAGGACTCCATCCTGGAAGCAGCATTCGGCGGCATCAAGCTGATCGTTTGCATCACTGAAGGCATTCCTACCCTGGACATGCTGGATGCCAAGGTCAAGTGCGACGAACTGGGCGTAGTCCTGATCGGTCCTAACTGCCCAGGCGTGATCACTCCAGGCGAATGCAAGATCGGCATCATGCCAGGTCACATTCACTTGCCAGGCAAAGTCGGTATCGTTTCCCGTTCCGGCACCCTGACCTACGAAGCTGTGAAGCAGACTACTGACGCCGGTTTCGGTCAGTCGACTTGCGTCGGCATCGGTGGTGACCCGATCCCGGGTTCGAACTTCATCGACATCCTGAAGCTGTTCCAGGAAGACCCGAAGACCGAAGCGATCGTAATGATCGGTGAGATCGGCGGTTCGGCTGAAGAAGAAGCGGCTGCCTACATCAAGGCAAACGTGACCAAGCCGGTTGTGTCCTACATCGCTGGTGTGACTGCCCCTGCGGGCAAGCGCATGGGCCATGCTGGCGCAATCATCTCTGGCGGCAAAGGCACTGCAGACGAGAAGTTTGCTGCCCTGGAAGACGCAGGCGTTAAAACCGTGCGTTCGCTGGCAGACATCGGCAAGGCTTTGTCCGAGCTGACCGGTTGGGCGATCAAGTAAGCCTCGCGCTTAGCTGACGCTTCACCAAACAAAGGCCACCTTCGGGTGGCCTTTGTCGTTTCCGGGTGATCGTTCCCACGCTCCGCGTGGGAATGCCGTCAGGGACGCTCCGCGTTCCGTCTTTGAATGTGACGCAGAGCGTCACGGGATACATTTCCACGCAGAGCGTGGGAATGATCTGTGCCAAGGTAGGAAAATTAGGTATGTAAACGCGACATTGAAGTGTCGCGTATCGGATAGTTCGCCCCGTAACAGTGCGTTTGTCGTGCAAATTCGTTAGGCTAGCAGCCATTTTTGCGTCCGCGGCCCACAAGGTAGCGACGCGCTAAACGGGTTGGTCCTATACGGGCCGACAGCATTTCCCTCACCCATAAGGGAAATCCCTCTCTAAATTCCGATTCAGTAGTGTGGTATTTCCTTAATGAAAGTGTTGAAAGGCCAGGACATCCTGGCACTGGGTTTTATGACGTTTGCCCTGTTCGTCGGGGCTGGCAATATCATCTTCCCGCCTATCGTCGGTTTGCAGTCCGGGCCTAATGTCTGGATGGCGGCGCTGGGTTTTCTGATCACAGCGGTCGGTCTGCCGGTGATCACCGTTGTCGCCCTGGCCAAGGTCGGTGGTGCAATGGATGCCTTGAGCAGCCCGATCGGTAAAGTCGCCGGTGGCCTGCTGGCAGCCGCATGCTACCTCGCTGTCGGCCCGTTGTTCGCGACGCCGCGCACTGCGACCGTGTCGTTTGAAGTGGGCCTGGCGCCGCTGACTGGCGAGAGCCCGCTGGCGCTGTTTCTCTATAGCTCGGTGTACTTCCTGCTGGTGTTCTTCATCTCGCTCTATCCGGGCCGTCTGCTGGACACCGTAGGACGTTTCCTTGCACCGCTGAAGATCATCGCTCTGGCCGTTCTCGGCATTGCCGCGTTCGCGTTGCCGGCCGGTGATATCGGCGTGGCCACTCCTGAATATGTCGCCGCACCATTCTCCCAAGGCTTTATCAATGGTTACCTGACCATGGATACCCTGGGCGCGTTGGTATTCGGCATTGTCATCGTCAATGCGATCCGCTCCCGCGGCGTGGAATCGCCAGCGTTGATCACCCGTTACGCGATCATCGCCGGTCTGATTGCCGGCGTGGGCCTGGCGCTGGTTTACGTCAGTCTGTTTCGTCTCGGTTCGGGCAGCCATGAAGTGGCCGCCGGTGCTGCCAACGGCGCGGCGGTATTGCACGCGTATGTTCAGCACACATTCGGTTCGCTCGGCAGCGGTTTCCTTGCGGTGCTGATCTCCTTGGCCTGCCTGGTGACAGCGGTCGGTCTGACGTGTGCCTGTGCCGAATACTTCAGTCGTGTACTGCCACTGTCCTACAAGACGCTGGTGATCATCCTGGCAGCGTTCTCCCTGTTGGTGTCCAACCTGGGTCTCACTAAGCTGATTGCTTTCTCGATCCCGGTGCTGACCGCCATCTACCCGCCGTGCATCGCCCTGGTAGCCCTGAGCTTCTGCAAGGACTTCTGGCATGAGCAGGGCCGCATCGTCGGTCCTGTGATGCTGGTGTCGTTCATCTTCGGCCTGATCGATGCGCTCAAGGGTGCTGGTCTGGCTGACTGGATGCCGACTCAACTGACTCATCTGCCGCTGAGCGAGCAAGGTCTGGCGTGGCTGGTGCCGTCGTTCATGACCCTGGTGGTTGCCGTGGTCTGCGATCGTCTGCTGGGCAAGCGCGCCGAAGCGTTGGCTTAAGCTGCTTCATGGCCCGCCACAAGCGGGCCTTGAGTTGTCCTGCACAAAAATAGAAATGCCCCGTATCAATCGATACGGGGCATTTTTTATGGGCGGGATGCGGTGTCTTTTTCCTTGCGCTAACGTCGAAGCATTGCCAAATCACATCACAAGGACCTGCATGTCGTTCATCCACGCCAATCTGATCCACATCCTCGCCGCGCTCTGGTTTGTCGTCTGCTGGGGCGGTTACACCCGTTACGCAACGTGGAAGGGCCGCGACACCGCGTGCCTGGCCAGCGTGCTGCACCTGTATCGCGAAGACTGGATGCGCCGCATGCTGTTGCGCGACAACCGCATTGCCGATGCCAGCGTGATCGGTAACCTGGAGCGCAATGCCTCGTTCTTCGCCTCCAGTACGCTGATTATCCTGGCCGGTATTCTCACGGTGTTGGGTGCATCCGACAGAGCCGTGTCGCTGCTGGCGGATATCCCGATGGTGCAACAGGCCTCCCAAGGGATGTCGGAGATCAAGTTGTTGTGCCTGGCGCTGGTGTTTGTCTATGCGTTCTTTACGTTCAGTTGGTGCATGCGTCAGTACAACTTTGCGGCGATTCTCGTGGGCTCGGCGCCGATGATCGGCGAGCGCCATGTGTCCGAGCAAGAGCGTAAAGCCTTCGCTTCCCGAGCCGCCCGTGTCATCTCCATGGCGGCCAACCAGTTTAACTTCGGTCTGCGTTCCTATTACTTCGGCATGACCATGCTGGCGTGGTTCGTCAGCCCCTGGTTGTTCATGTTGATGAGTGCCGGTGTCGTGCTCGTGTTGTATCGCCGCGAGTTTCACTCCGACGTTCTTGATGTGATGGTCTATACCCCTACAGAGGCGCCATTGCCTGAAGCAAACAAGGAGGCTGCTTGATGAGTATTCCGTTCTGGTGTGTGTTTATCAGCGCATTGTTGATTTACGTGGCAAAGATTCCGGTGGCCAAAGCCATGAACGAGCAGGGCGGTTACGACAATCACCTGCCGCGTCAGCAACAGGCCCAACTAACCGGTTTCGGCGCCCGCGCATTGGCGGCCCATCAGAACAGTTTCGAGGCGTTCATATTGTTTGCGGTAGGGGTGTTGATGGCGCACACCACGCAGACGGCGGGGTGGCTGATCGATACGCTGGCAATCATCTTCGTGATCACACGCATCATTTACTTGTTGTGCTATTGGGGAGATCTGGCCTGGCAGCGCAGTCTGGTGTGGTTCGTGGGTTTAGTGTGTTCGTTGTTGCTGATGATTAGTCCGACTTTTAGGACGATTTTGATCTAATACTGCATTGCAAACAAAAGCCGCAGATAAAAGAAAACCCGCACTTGGCGGGTTTTCTTTTATCACTAAAAACGCTTTTAGTTTTTAGGTGCTTCTGGCGCGGCTTCTTTTGTCGCTGCTTCGTTCGATTCGGCCTGAGCTTTGGCAGCTTCGGCGTTTTCTTTTGCTGCGTCGTTCACTTTATCCTGAGCTTCGCTCATTTTTTCCTGAGCTTGCTCGGCATGTTGGTTAGCATCTTGAGCTTTGTCCTCGGATTTTTTATCGCAAGCAGCGAGACCGAGGGAAGCGGTCAACATCAAGGCAATAGCTAAAGTCTTACGCATGGGGTGTTTCTCCTTATGGAAAATATCTACTGGCCTTTCGAGCACAGCGAATAGGGTTAAGTTCCTCAATTCGCACAGATATATAAGTTTGTTTTGCTGCGGAACTTTTGCCTTCTAGCCCGCTACTTTGCCCAGACACTAAGAAGAGTTTTATCAAATGGCCGAAAACCCCGTTTTTGAGCGTGCGACGCGATTCCTGTCGGCATTGCGGCATTGTCAGGTGCTTGGTTTGCGTGTTCACAGCGCCAGTAGCGAAGGGCTGACGGTGATTCTGCCATACAGCCCGCAGATCGTCGGCAACCCGCAAACCGGGGTGATTCATGGCGGTGCGCTGACCTCACTGATGGACACTGCCTGCGGTATGGCCACCCTTTGCGTGTTGCCCGAGTTCGAAGTCTGTCCGACGCTCGACTTACGCATCGACTACATGCATGCCGCCGAGCCGCACAAGGACGTATACGGCTTCGCCCAATGCTACCGAGTGACCACCGACGTGATCTTCGCGCGCGGTTTTGCCTATCAGGACGACCCCGAACAGCCCGTTGCCCATGTGGTGGGCACCTTCATGCGCATGGGCAAGGGCGTCAAAGGCTCCAAAGGTTTTGCCGGTGCCATTGCTGGAGCTGCGAAATGACCGACACGTTCAAGGAACAACTGCAACAGGCCCATGCGCAAGGGGACTACGCCTCGCTGCTGGACCTGATTCCCTACGCCAGACTGATCGGCGTTGAATGCTCGCGTGTGGGGGATGAGCTGCTGTTTCGTCTGCCGGCCAACAAGGACAACATTGGTAATCCTTTATTGCCGGCCATTCATGGCGGGGTGATTGCCGGATTCATGGAACTCTCGGCGGCACTGCACCTGCTGATCTTCACCGGCTCGCCCGGCGTGCCGAAGATTATCGACTTTTCCCTCGACTACCTGCGGGCAGGGCAGTTTCGCGATACCTGGGCCAGATGCCAGGTGTGCCGTCAGGGGCGCCGGGTGGCAAATGTGGCAATTACCGCCTGGCAAAGCACTGAAGCCGAGCCCATTGCCACGGCCCGCGCTCACTTCAAAATCGAAGAGCCCTTGAAATCCTGATCTCAGCCCCCAACTCTGAGGACAACCCGCCGTCGACCTCAAGGTCGCGGCTTATGCCATCTGATTGGAGTTTGATGACCATGAGTGTGGAAACTCAAAAGGAAACCCTGGGCTTCCAGACCGAGGTGAAGCAACTGCTGCACCTCATGATCCATTCGCTGTATTCCAACAAGGAAATTTTCCTTCGCGAATTGATCTCGAACGCCTCTGACGCTGTCGACAAATTACGCTTTGAAGCCCTCGCCAAACCTGAATTGCTGGAAGGTGGCGCTGAACTGAAAATCCGTGTGAGCTTCGACAAAGACGCTAAAACCGTCACCCTCGAAGACAACGGCATCGGCATGAGCCGTGAAGACGCGGTCACCCATCTGGGTACCATCGCCAAATCCGGCACTGCCGATTTCATGAAACACCTGTCTGGCGATCAGAAAAAAGACTCGCACCTGATCGGTCAATTCGGTGTCGGTTTCTACTCGGCCTTCATCGTCGCCGATAAAGTTGATGTATTCAGCCGCCGTGCGGGCCTCGCTGCCAGCGAAGGCGTGCACTGGTCGTCCAAGGGCGAAGGCGAGTTCGAAATTTCCACCGTCGAGAAAGCCGACCGTGGTACCCGCATCGTCCTGCACCTGAAGTCCGCTGAAGACGAATTCGCCGATGGCTGGCGTCTGCGTAACATCATCAAGAAGTACTCCGACCACATCGCCTTGCCGATCGAGTTGCCGAAAGAAGTGGCAGCCGTTGAAGGCGAAGACAAGCCCGCCGTTGAGTGGGAAACCGTCAACCGCGCCAGCGCCCTGTGGACTCGCCCTCGCACTGAAGTAAAGGACGAGGAATACCAGGAGTTCTACAAACACGTTGCTCACGATTTCGAAAACCCGCTGAGCTGGAGCCACAACAAGGTCGAAGGCAAGCTCGAGTACACCTCGCTGCTTTATGTACCGACCCGTGCTCCGTTCGACCTGTACCAGCGTGAAGCGCCGAAAGGCCTGAAGCTTTACGTGCAGCGTGTGTTCGTCATGGATCAGGCCGAGTCGTTCCTGCCTCTGTACCTGCGCTTCATCAAAGGCGTGGTCGACTCCAACGACCTGTCGCTGAACGTGTCGCGGGAAATCCTGCAGAAAGACCCGATCATCGATTCCATGAAATCGGCGCTGACCAAGCGCGTTCTGGACATGCTGGAAAAGCTGGCGAAGAACGAGCCTGAGCAATACAAAGGCTTCTGGAAGAACTTCGGTCAGGTCATGAAAGAAGGCCCGGCAGAAGACTTCGCCAACAAAGAAAAAATTGCTGGTCTGCTGCGTTTCGCGTCCACTCAGGGCGACGACGGCGAGCAGGTTGTAGGTCTGGCCGACTACCTGGCTCGCGCCAAGGAGGGTCAGGACAAGATCTACTACCTGACTGGCGAAACCTACGCGCAAGTCAAAAACAGCCCGCACCTGGAAGTCTTCCGCAAGAAAGGCATCGAAGTGCTGCTGCTGACCGACCGCATCGACGAGTGGCTGATGAGCTACCTCAACGACTTCGACGGCAAGAGCTTTGTCGACGTGGCACGCGGTGACCTGGACCTCGGCAATCTGGATTCGGAAGAAGACAAGAAAGCCGCGGAAGAAGTCGCCAAGTCCAAAGAAGGCCTGGTTGAGCGTCTCAAGACCGCTTTGGGCGACTCCGTTGCTGAGGTGCGGGTTTCTCACCGTCTGACCGATTCCCCGGCGATTCTGGCCATCGGCGAGCAGGACTTGGGCCTGCAAATGCGTCAGATCCTGGAAGCCAGCGGTCAGAAGGTTCCGGATTCGAAGCCGATCTTCGAATTCAACCCGGCTCACCCGCTGATCGAGAAACTCGACAACGAGCAGAGCGACGAGCGCTTCGGCGACCTGTCGCACATTCTGTTCGATCAGGCGGCCCTGGCGGCCGGCGACAGCTTGAAAGACCCGGCCGCTTATGTGCGCCGTCTGAACAAGCTGCTGGTTGAGCTGTCGGTTTAACCGCGTTGTAAAAAAAACCCGCTTCGGCGGGTTTTTTCATTCTGGGGCTTTTTTACCGGGAGTTACTCATGAGCCAAATCATGGTTCGTTCAGTCGCTATCGATGCATTCCTTTGCTGCGCGTGAGAACAATCCGCCGATCAGTTACAGGGGCGTTGGCGGGCTTCGGTGTTTCGGCAGTTCGATCCGCTCACTTTCCCCCGGCACTGTCGGCCAATCCCCGGCTGCCCAACGCCGACGTGCTTCATCGATCAACGCCGGATCGCTGGCCACGAAATTCCAGTTGATCCGTCGCGGCCCATCCAGCGGCGCGCCGCCAAACAACACGGCATGACAGTCGTTCTCGGCAAACAGTGTCATCTCTTCCCCGGCCGGCAATACCACCAGCGAATGCGGCTCCAGCGGCTCGCCATCCAGTTGCACCTCACCGCTCAGCACATACAGTGCCCGTTCTTCATGCTCGGTGGGAATCAGCAATGTGGTCGCCGTTTGCAGGTTCAATTCGGCGTACAGCGTAGGAGAAAGCACTGGGACCGGCGATTCGAGGCAAAAGCCTGTCCCGGCAATCATCCGTATCTTCACGCCAAGGTTATCGCTGACGGGCAGCGTGGCAGCCGGATGGTGGCTGTAGTGTCCCGGACCGTGTTCACGATCCTTGGGCGAAGCTAGCCAGATCTGTAAGCCGTGCATCGTAAAGCCGCTGTCTTTCAATGGTTCGGGCGTGCGTTCGACGTGGGCAATTTCGCTACCTGCCGTCATCCAACTGACATCGCCGGCATTCACCACCTGATCGGAACCGAGGCTGTCCTTGTGCTGGATTTGCCCTTCGAACAGGTAGGTGAGAGTGGACAGGCCGATGTGCGGATGCTGACGGATGTTCATGCCTTTGCCCGCCGGGTAACGGGTTTCGAGCATGTGGTCGAAAAACACGAAAGGCCCGACGTTGCGGCATTTGGCTGACGGCAACGGGCGAAGAATCGGCTGGCCTTCGACATCTTCGGCGCGAGGGCGGATCACGAGCGGAGTGTTCATGGTGCATTCCAAGCTGAGCGGGTGACGCAGGGAGCATAACCCGCTTGCGCAGCCCTTGCCGCTATTGGCTGAAGGCACCTTCGGACAGATGGGTTTCGATGCTGATCTCGGAAGTGGTCATCAGCTTGTGTACCGGGCAGCGGTCGGCCACGCGGTGCAGTTCGTCACGCTGAGCGTCGGTGAGCACACCCTTGAGCGTGAGTTCGACGTGCAGGGCGTATTTGCCTTTCTGCTCTTCACTGTTGTCGCGCGTGACCTCAACCTCGACACCCGTCAGCGGGATGTCCTTTTTCTTGGCATACATTTTCAGCGTCAGGGCCTTACAGGCACCGAGGGCTGCGTCGAAGTAGTCGTGTGGTTCAGGCGCGGTGCCTTCGCCACCGGAGGCTTTCGACACATCGGCAAAGAGTTCGTGGTCATCGATCTGGACGCTGTGACGAAAACCTTCGGCGGAGACGGTATTGACGGTAACAGTCATGGGAAACCTCGCGGGCAATATGAAAAGTCATTCGATCAAAAAAGACCCTGAAGTTATAGAGCATTCCTTCAAGTTCGCGTTCCACTTTCTTACCGGCTGAACCCCGGTTTGCGCGGGGCGGTCTATGGTGCTCATACCGCAGTTGCCCATCACAGGAGAATTCCGTGCCCCCGATCCGCTTGAGCCTCGCTTGGCTGTTGGCGCTGTGCAGCGTTGATGCCTACGCCCGCGAATACGCTTACAGCGATGCGCACCTGCATTACGTCGATTTTTTCCAGGAAACGGCTGGCATGTCGAAATTGCTCACGGCCATGGACGAAAATGCCATTGAGCATGTGATGATTTCCGGCATTCCGGTGGCCAAGAAATGGCACGAAGACGAACCCAAGCGTCCACGTTATTACGCCGGCGATGACGCCGATGCCTACTGGTACAGCGCGACCGATGTGATCGTCGCGGCGGCGGTGAATAAGCTGACGCCCGAGCAGCGCCAGCGTTTTCACCCTTTCCTGTCCGGCTTCAACCCGAATGACAAAAACTCCGCGGCACACATCCAGCGCATGCTCGACCTCAATCCCGGGCTTTGGCAGGGCATTGGCGAAGTCTTTACCCGTCACGACGATCTGACTGCGCTGACGTCCGGCGACACGCCGCGGGCCAACAATGAGGCGATGACCCGCATCTACCACCTGGCTGCCGAGAACGACTTGCCGGTGATGCTGCATTCCAACATCACCTCCAAGCGTGAGAAAAATCCGCTGTACCTGGCAGAAATCGAAGAGCCGCTGCGCAATCATCCACACACGCGATTCATTTGGGCTCACGCGGGCACCAGCGCGGAGATTCATCGGCACCAGACTCAGCTGGATTTTCTGTTGCCGACGCTGTCGCGAATGCTCGAGGCTTACCCCAATCTGTTCGTTGACCTGTCCTGGAGCATGCTGACGCCTTACCTCTTGGACGAGCAGGGCAAGCCTCGGGATGAATGGGTGAAGCTGGTCGCGCGCTTTCCGGAGCGCTTCATGCTCGGTTCCGATGTGGTGGGACGTTTCAACAAGCTCGGTCAGGAAATGCGCAGCTTCGATCCGTTTCTTGATGCCTTGCCGGAGGATGTTGCCAGAAAGGTTGCGCGGGATAACTTTTTGGCGATTTTGCCTCGGTCTGTCGTGAAGTAACCGCAATCCTGTGGCGAGGGGGCTTGCCCCCGTTGGGTTGCGAAGCGACCCTAAAAACCTGCAATCGCATGTTTTCAGACATACCGCATATGCCTGTTTTACGACGGCTCGCCGCCGAACGGGGCGATGCGGCGTTCCGACAAGCCCCCTCGCCACAATGAGTCTTCAGCCTGCAGATATCCAAACTCAAGGTTGTCATCGTCCTGTCACCCCTGCGTCATACCCTCGCGCTCATCTCAATCAAGGAGCGCACCATGCACCTCACCCGTTTAGCCGCCCTGGCCACAATGATGTTCGTCAGTGGTCTGGCCAGTGCCGAAGTCCGCGTCGAAGGCCCAGTGGAATACGGCGTGTTCGCTGGCCCGAAAGCCGAACTGCAATCGGGCGAGCGAGTTTTGCGCCGCAGCAATGAACAGATCCAGCAAACCGAAATCGTCCCCGCCAAACTAGGCACCAAATTCGGTATGCGTTACCAGTTGGCCGGCAAGGTCGCCGAAGATCAGCCGCTGACTTTGCTCTATTTCACCCCGGGCATTCGTACTCCGGACGGCGTGCGTCACGACAAACTGGAAGTCACTCAAAAACTGGTACCCGGTGCTCCGCAGGACCTGATGGCCTTCGAGTTCACCGAAAGTCATGAAGTCGTTCCCGGTGAATGGCGTTTCATGGTGTTCCAGGGCGACCGTCTGCTGGCCCAGCAACGCTTTACCGTGCGCTGATCGCGCTCTCGCCCAGCCAAATGCCAGACGAAAAAAAGCCCCGCGTTTGCGGGGCTTTCATGTCCTTGCGAATCAGCTGCCTTTGACCGGCTTGCCGTTGACCGTGCCGTCGAGGAGCATGATGTTGTACTCCTTGCCGTCGGTTTCGACCTGTTGCAAACGAACCAGCAGGTAATCCCAATCCTTGGCGAACCACAGCACGGTGATGCGCTTGCTTTGTGTCGGGTCGCGCACGCGCTCGACCTTGATCGCATCGATCTGGCCAGCCTTGGTGTCGACTTTCTCCGAACCCAGCACGCGGAAGTCATAGGTATCGACTTCGCCATCATCAACGACCTGATAGCTCATGCTTTTCTTGCCGGCGGCCACGTCATGCTGCAGCGCCAGTTGGTAGGTGGACTTGTCGACCATGCCGCGGTTGAGCGGAAGCTTGACGGCGTCACCGCGATCGGTGCCGGTGACCATCTTATTGGTCCAGTCGAAATCCAGATCAGCCTTCTTGGCTTTGCCCAGGCCACCACGTTCGAAGTGGTAGGACTGCGGCAGCAGCGTGTCCTTGTCCAGGGTCAGGGTGCTTTCTTCAGTCAGGCTGGCGATCATCATCGACGCCTTGAAGCTGAGTTTCCAGACGCCGTTGGCTCCCTTGGTCAGGCTGCGTTCGGCGGTGCCGCTCATGGGCAGCTGTTTCCAGTCGGCGGTGTAGCTGGCGGAGAAGGGCTGAAGGTCTGCGGCCTGCGCAAACGGCAGGGCGAGCAGAGCGCAAGCGAAGAGCAGGGCGCGACGCATAAAATCTCCTAGGTTCGAATCAAGTGGCCGCTGGCCGCGAGTAACTGTCCGTCCAGTAAAGCACCTTGTTCACCGAGTGATAAACGACCTTCAGCAAACCAGCGTACGGCCATCGGGTAGATCAGGTGTTCCTGGGTGTGGACTCGCTGCGCCAGACTCTGCGGCGAATCGTGCAACTCTACCGGTATTACTGCCTGTACGACCAGTGGTCCGCCATCGAGTTCCTCGGTGACGAAGTGCACGGAACAGCCGTGTTCAGTGTCGCCGGCCTCCAGCGCGCGCTGATGAGTGTGTAACCCTTTGTATTTGGGCAGCAGCGAGGGATGGATATTGAGCAGGCGACCCTGATAGTGGCGCACGAAGTCAGCGCTGAGAATGCGCATGAAGCCGGCCAGTACCACGAGTTTGGGGTTGAAGGCGTCGATCAGTTCGATCAGCGCGGCATCGAAGGCCTCGCGACCTTCGAAAGCCTTGTGATCCAGGGTGCGGGTGTCGATACCCGCGTCCCTGGCGCGTTGCAGGCCGTAGGCGTCGGCGCGGTTGGAGATCACCGCAGCGATGCGGGCCGGGCTGTCGCCGGTCCGCGTGCTGTCGATCAAGGCCTGCAAGTTACTGCCGGTGCCGGACAACAGCACCACCACATCACAGGTCTGGGACATCAATGAGCCTTGAGGTTCTTCAGTTCAACCTGGGCCGCGCCTTCGGCAGCGGTGGCGATCTGACCGATAACCCAAGGCTGCTCGCCAGCTTCACGCAGTACGTTCAGCGCGGTTTCAACGTGCTCTTGAGCAACGCAGATGACCATGCCGACGCCGCAGTTCAGCACGCGGTGCATTTCGTTTTCGTCGACGTTGCCTTTCTCTTGCAGCCAGTCGAACACGGCAGGGCGAGTCCAGCTTGCAACGTCAACCACCGCTTGTGCGCCTTTTGGCAGAACGCGCGGGATGTTGTCCAGCAGGCCACCACCGGTGATGTGGGCCATGGCTTTTACGGCACCGGTTTCTTTGATCAGCTTGAGCAGCGGCTTCACGTAGATGCGGGTCGGGGCCATCAGCAGGTCAGTCAGCGGTTTGCCGTCGAGCTGGATGTTTTCGATGTCTGCACCGGACACTTCGATGATCTTGCGGATCAGCGAGTAGCCGTTGGAGTGCGGGCCGGAAGATGGCAGGGCGAGCAGGGCATCGCCGGCAGCGACTTTGGAACCGTCGATGATTTCGGACTTTTCCACGACACCGACGCAGAAGCCGGCCAGGTCGTAGTCTTCGCCTTCGTACATGCCAGGCATTTCAGCGGTTTCGCCGCCGACCAGAGAGCAGCCGGAGAGTTCGCAGCCTGCGCCGATGCCGGTCACGACCTGGGTCGCGGTTTCGACGTTCAGTTTGCCGGTGGCGTAGTAGTCGAGGAAGAACAGCGGCTCGGCGCCGCAGACCACCAGGTCGTTCACGCACATGGCAACCAGGTCGATGCCGATGCTGTCGTGCTTGTTCAGGTTCAGCGCCAGGCGCAGTTTGGTGCCGACGCCGTCAGTGCCCGATACCAGTACCGGTTGCTTGTAACCGGCCGGGATTTCGCAGAGGGCGCCGAAACCGCCCAGGCCGCCCATGACTTCCGGGCGCGCAGTGCGCTTGGCGACGCTCTTGATGCGTTCGACCAATGCTTCACCGGCGTCGATGTCTACACCGGCGTCCTTGTAGCTCAGGGAGGGTTGCTTGCTCATGATCCAGGCCTTTAGGGGGGATTCAGGGGTAACGACCGAGTCCAGTGGGACCGCCGAAACAAACGAAGGCGAGTGCCATCCGCGAATTTCAGGGTGCCCGGCTGTTGCCGGTCTGCGAAGGCGCGCGATTTTATCAGGCTTGAGAGGCAGCGGCCATCCTCGTGCCGACGGGCAGGGGCATATCGCGTTAAAAAAACCGATATTGCCCGTGTTGGCGGTGTCCCGGATGGCTGTATAAGGTATCGACGTTAACCGTCTATCGTTATGACAGTGCGAAAACTTACCGGGATCGGGTGAATGTTTTGCTTGAACGTGTGGTCAACAGACCCCGGTTCAATCATCTTCACGCGGTCTGTTCCAGCCGCTCTTGTCGTCAGGAATCTTTTTATGCGTTTTCTTAAATTCTTGTTCGTGGGCTGTTTATCCATGGTCAGCCTGACTGGGCATGCCGAAACAGTCAAAAGCCTCTATCAAGTGCGCGAACCTGTCAGCAGCCAGACGCCGGAGGAGCGCGATCAGGCGACTCAGCGGGCGCTGGATACGTTGGTGTTGCGCCTGACCGGCGACCCCAAGGCTGCGCAGAGCCCGGGTCTGGCGACCGTGCGCAAAGACCCTCAGCAGATCATCAGTCAGTTCGGTTATGAGGCCGGGCCGCCGCAAGTGCTGAAAGTCGATTTCGATCCGGCCACCACCGAACAGGCCTTGCGGCGTGCCGGGTTGGCCATGTGGGGTAGCAACCGGCCGTCGATTCTCGGTTGGTGGTTGAACGATTCCACTGAAGGTTCGAGCCTGGTCGGTGATGGCCAGGCCAGTGCCACGCCACTGCTTCGAGCGGCGCAACATCGTGGGCTGCCGCTGCGTTTGCCGCTGGCGGACCTGGACGAGCAGATTGTCGCCACTGCGCCGAATCTGGAAAGTCCAGACCCGGCGCCGCTGCGGGGCGCATCCGACCGCTACAATGCCGACGCCTTGCTGGCGGTGCATGCCCGTGAAGAGGGTGGCCAATGGCAAGCCAAGTGGCGTTTGTGGTTGGGCGATCAGAAAGAAGCCGGAAGCGTGCAGGGCGCCGATACCGCCGCGCTGGCCGATGCGGTGATGCTGGCGGTCAGCCAGCGCCTGGCGCCGCGTTTTGTCGCCAAGCCGGGTGCGTCGAGCGAGCAATTGCTGGAAGTGCAGGGGATGAGCCTGGAGCGTTATGCGACGCTCGGGCGTTTGCTGGAACCTTTTGGCGCACGCCTGCAAAGTGTCGATGGCGACCGCGTGCTTTATCGGGTCAATGGCAGCCCCGATCAGCTGCGGGCGCAGTTGTCTTTGGCCAGGTTGCAGGAAATTCCGGCGGGTGAAGCACCGGCCCCCACTGCGCCTGTTCAGCCCGTGGCGGCTGGCTCGACACCGGTCGCAGCGCCGGCCCCGGCACCGACGCCGCAGTTACGTTTTCGCTGGTAGTTTTTCTTTATATAGAAGCAGGAGTGGTACATGGCCGATACACGGCGTTGGTTCTGGCTCGGTGGGGTGGTCCTGCTTTGCGCGTTTGTTTACCTGTTGCACCCGATCCTGACGCCGTTCCTGGTGGCGCTGTTGCTGGCTTATCTGTTCGACCCGCTGGTGGATCGGCTGGAAAAGTACGGTCTGTCACGGACCTGGGGCGTGGTGGCGGTGTTCGCCTTGTTCACATTGATCGTCACCGCGTTGCTGTTGGTGCTGGTGCCAATGCTCGCCAAGCAGCTGTTCCGTTTGTATGAACTGGCGCCGCAAATGCTCGACTGGTTGCAGCACACCGCTGTGCCGTGGGCGCAATCGAAGATCGGGTTGTCGGACGGCTTCTGGAAGTTCGACAAGCTCAAGGCGGCGTTCAGCGAGCACATGGGCCAGACCACCGATGTGGTCGGCGTGGTGCTGAGTCAGGCGACGGCTTCAGGTCTTGCACTGATTGGCTGGTTGGCCAACCTGGTGCTGATTCCGGTGGTGAGTTTTTATCTGTTGCGCGACTGGGACCTGATGATGGCCAAGATCCGCAGCCTGCTGCCCCGTGATCGTGAAGAGCGCGTCATGTCCTTGGCGGGAGAATGCCACGAAGTGCTCGGGGCATTCGTGCGCGGCCAGTTGCTGGTGATGTTGGCGCTGGGCGTGATCTACGCCGCGGGCTTGATGATCGTCGGGCTGGAGCTGGGGCTGTTGATCGGTCTGATTGCCGGGTTGGCGGCGATCGTGCCGTACATGGGGTTCGTCATCGGGATTGGTGCGGCATTGATTGCCGGTCTGTTCCAGTTCGGTGGCGATTTGTATCCCATGATCGGTATTGTCGCGGTGTTCATGGTCGGTCAGGCGCTGGAGGGCATGGTCCTGACACCATTGCTGGTGGGCGACCGGATCGGCCTGCACCCGGTGGCGGTGATCTTCGCGATCCTGGCCGGCGGCGAGCTGTTTGGTTTTACCGGTGTGTTGCTGGCATTGCCGGTGGCGGCGGTGATCATGGTCCTGGTGCGTCACGTACACGATTTGTATAAGGATTCAGATATCTACGGCGGTGTCGACGAATCCGAGCTGTAAGTTTTTAATCGCTCGTAGCGGGCAGTCTGGTTTCGTGCCAGGTTTGCCCGTATCGCTCGCGTGGCTGTCATATGCGCCGTCAAAGAATCTGTCATAAAACCAATGCATTAACGCAAACCTTTGATTTTGCTTATGGTCTGTCGCATTGTGCGGTCAGCCGCACGGGTATAAACTTCGCAAACTTTACACAGAGGCCACTAACGGTTCCTTTGGAACTGTTCAGTCAGCATGAAACCGATTCAGCTGCCCCTAGGTGTGCGTCTGCGTGATGACGCTACCTTTATCAATTACTACCCAGGCGCCAATGCCGCTGCACTCGGCTATGTCGAGCGGCTCTGCGAAGCCGACGCCGGCTGGACGGAAAGCCTGATTTACCTCTGGGGCAAGGACGGGGTAGGGCGCACGCATTTATTGCAGGCGGCGTGTCTGCGCTTCGAACAACTGGGGGAGCCGGCGGTGTACCTGCCGTTGGCCGAGTTGTTGGACCGTGGCATCGAAATCCTCGACAACCTCGAACAATACGAACTGGTCTGCCTGGACGATTTGCAGGCAGTCGCCGGCAAGGCGGATTGGGAAGAGGCATTGTTCCATCTGTTCAATCGTCTGCGTGACAGCGGCCGGCGTCTGCTGATCGCCGCCTCGACATCTCCGCGCGAACTGCCGGTGAAGCTGGCGGATCTCAAGTCGCGGCTGACACTGGCACTCATCTTCCAGATGCGCCCACTCTCTGACGAAGACAAATTGCGTGCCTTGCAGTTACGCGCATCCCGTCGCGGCCTGCACCTGACCGACGAGGTCGGGCATTTTATTTTGACCCGCGGTACCCGCAGCATGAGTGCGCTTTTCGAGCTGCTTGAACGCCTCGATCAGGCCTCCCTTCAAGCTCAGCGCAAGCTGACAATCCCGTTCCTGAAAGAAACCCTTGGTTGGTGAAAAAACTGATCAAGCCCAGGTTTTACACGGGTTTCGGTATATTCCAGGCGTCAACAAATCCGCTTTCCTGCAAGAGGGCAGGCTGCGCAAAGGTTCAAAATGGGCTTAAGCGCTTAGATGTAAACGAGAAACCGATAAGTCACATAAAGATCGATTGAATTTGCAAATGAGGTTGATAGCGGGCATAGTCTCGGCTTCTTTAGAAACTATCAGCCACGGTCGTGCCCATGCTAAATCGCTTCGCACCCCTCGTGCCTCTCGCACTCGTTACCCTGTTGTTCGGTTGCGCTGCCCACTCTCCAGTGTCCCAGCAAGCGCCACAACAGCAGGTCAAGAATTCAGTTACCGCGCAGTCTTCCGTTCTTTTCCAGGAAACTCTTTACCAGGAAGAGACAGCCACCGATAAAGAACTGGCAGACTTCGCCGGCGGCAAGTCGTACCAGCTTCCGGTTCTGGCCGACAGCATCCTCGAACGTGGCATGTCCCTGATCGGTACCCGTTACCGTTTCGGCGGCACCTCCGAGGCTGGTTTCGACTGCAGCGGCTTCATCGGTTATCTGTTTCGTGAAGAGGCCGGCATGAACCTGCCGCGCTCCACTCGCGAAATGATCAACGTTGACGCTCCCTTGGTTGCTCGCAGCGCCCTCAAGCCAGGTGACCTGCTGTTTTTCGCCACCAATGGTCGTCGCGGTCGTGTCAGTCACGCCGGGATCTATCTGGGTGACAACCAGTTTATCCACTCCAGCAGCCGCAAAAGCGGTGGTGTCCGGATCGATAGTCTGGGCGACAGCTACTGGAGCAAGACCTTCATCGAAGCCAAGCGCGCACTCGCGATGGCGCCGGCAGCGGCCCCGGCTATCGTCACGGCACGCAAGTAAGCGGACAGTTTGTAAGGCGAACTTAAAGTCTTACTTGAAGTTTGCCGCGTAGCCGCTAGAATCCTGATCTAATATTGATGGCAAACCGCCTGCGTTCTACGCAGGCGGTTTTCTTTTCTGCCTTCTCGGTGGAAAAAGCCGCAGCCAGATCAGGATGTTCTGTTTATGACGATGTCGGCCCGCCTCGCACTCATGTTCTTCGCAGCGCTGCTCAGCGCCTGCGCCAGCCGCCCACCGCCACCAGCGCCGGTGGTCCGCGCTCCGATTGTCTTCGGTCCTTCCCAAGCCTTTTCTCCTGCGGCAGAAGACGTGCTGTTTCGCGCGCTGGGCCTGGTGGGAACGCCTTATCGCTGGGGTGGCAACACGCCGGATTCCGGATTCGATTGCAGTGGTCTGATCGGTTATGTGTATCGCGATGTCGCAGGCATTTCCTTGCCGCGCTCCACCCGCGAGATGATCGGCATGCAGGCCCCCAATGTCGGTAAGGAAGGCCTGCAAACCGGTGACCTGATTTTCTTCGCCACCAATGGCGGCTCCCAGGTCAGCCACGCCGGGATCTACGTCGGCGAAGGCCGCTTCGTCCACGCGCCAGCCACGGGCGGCACGGTCAAGCTGGACAGCTTGTCCAAGGCTTACTGGCAGAAAGCCTATCTGAGCGCCAAGCGCGTCTTGCAGCCCGAGCACTTGGCACATAATCCATAGCGGATGTAGGCGTCTGCCGGAAAAGATCGCAGCCTGCGGCAGCTCCTACGTTGGATGGCGTACACCCTGTAGGAGCTGCCGAAGGCTGCGATCTTTTGACATTTACTTAGCTGCGGAAACGCGCCACACCTTGTTCCCGACATCATCCGCCACCAGCAAGCCACCCTGCTGATCGATCACCACGCCCACCGGCCGGCCCATGGCTTTTTCCTCGTCGTTGAGGAACCCAGTGAGCACATCCACCGGCTGCCCGGTCGGTTTGCCGGCGCTGAACGGCACGAAAATCACTTTGTAGCCACTGTGTGGCTTGCGGTTCCACGAACCATGTTGGCCGATGAAAGCGCCTTGAGTGAACGGCGCGGGCAGTTTGCTGCCTTCGGCGAACGTCAGGCCCAGTGACGCGGTATGTGGCCCCACCGCGTAGTCTGGTGCAATGGCCTTGGCCACCAGATCGGGTTTTTGCGGTTCGACGCGAATGTCGACGTGCTGGCCGTAATAGCTGTAAGGCCAACCGTAGAACCCGCCGTCCTTCACGGATGTGATGTAGTCCGGCACCAAGTCGCTGCCGATTTCGTCGCGCTCGTTGACGGCGGTCCACAGTGTGCCGCTCTGAGGCTCCCAGGCCAGGCCGTTTGGATTACGAATCCCCGAGGCGAAGATCCGATGATTGCCGGTGGCGCGATCCACTTCCCAGATTGCCGCGCGGCCTTCCTCCTGATCCATGCCGTTTTCACCGACGTTGCTGTTCGAGCCCACGGTGACGTACAGCTTGCTGCCATCCTTGCTGGCGATGACATTTTTGGTCCAGTGGTGATTCAGCGTGCCGCCCGGCAGATCGACCACCTTGATTGGCTGCGACTTGATCGCCGTCTCACCGTTTTCATAGTGGAAACGCAGCAGGCGATCAGTGTCGGCGACGTACAGGTCATTGCCGACCAGGGTCATGCCGAAGGGCGAGTTGAGGTTTTCCAGGAACACCGTGCGGGTTTCGGCGACGCCGTCGTGGTCCTTGTCCCGCAGCAGAGTGATGCGGTTCGGGCTGGGGACGCCAGCACCGGCGCGGCCCATGACTTTGCCCATGACCCAGCCGCGAATGCCTGATCCATCATCGGGTTTGGGTGGTGCGTTGGTTTCGGCCACCAGCACATCGCCGTTGGGCAACACATAGAGCCAGCGCGGATGATCGAGGCCTTCGGCAAACGCCGCCACTTGAGTCCCCGTCGCGGCGACAGGTTTCTTGCCTTCAGGCCAGCCGATCGCCGGGGCGATGTTCACTGTCGGGATCAGGGTTTTATTCGGTTCTGGCAGCTTGGGCGAGGGGCCTGTGCCGTCCGAGACTTGCAGGCTGGAGGTTTCACCACAGGCGGCGAGCCCTCCGGCGAGCGCGATGATGAAAACGAGCTGGGGTTTGCGCATTACTGATCTTCCCTATGAATGCATTGACGTAATCATAGAGAAGCGTAGACGTTCGATGGTTCAACCCGTCAGCCGCGGGCTTCCTTGAGCAGCACGGCGATGCCCGGATGGTAGTTGCCGGCTTCATTGCGCAACTTGCGATAGGCGTACGGGAAATACCAGGCCACGGCGCAGCTGGGTTCCTTTTGCAGGTCGTCGAGCATGTCCTGGAGTTCTTCCGGTGTAGCGCTCTGCTGAGCTTTTTGCGGCGCAACGAACAGGCAACCGAGTTTCAGGTCGCTGGCGTAGCTGATCCTCTTGGCCTCGCTGGTGATGTCCTGCAGCGCCTGAGTCAGGTTCAGGCTGTTGACCCGCGGCCAGCGTTGAGTGGCTTGAAGGTAGGCGCGTTGTTCGGCGGTGGCTTCGGGAGTGGCGATAAACAGATCGGCGCGGCCGTTGCGTTCGCCTTCTTCGTTCTGCTTGCGCGTCGGCGTTTGTTGCAAGGTGACCATTTCTGCCATCCAGGCTGCGGCGGAGAGCAGGCCGAGGTTGGCTTTTTCGTCGTACCAATAAGGTGTGTCGTTATCGCCGCGTACAGCGTTGTAGCGGTCGATACAGTCAAACCAGCGTTCCAGCACCGGTCGCAGGAATTCCAGCTTCGGATTGCTGATGATCATGCCTTGCATGTTGCTCACCCTTGTAATTGTGATGTTGGGTTGTGGCGCTTTGATATCACTGCTGACAGTGTGGTGCAAGTTGGGTGTCAGAAATTTGATCGGCGGCAGTATATCGCTCGCCCGAGCTTTGTCTTCAATTGACGCTCCACCCCCAACCCTCTAACCTTCGCGGCTTGTTTCAGGTGCTCTGTGGCGGTGGCCGACAGAGTGAAACAGGGAAGCCGGTGAGTGACTATCTTCAAGCGACGAAGAGTCATGATCCCGGCGCTGCCCCCGCAACGGTAAATGAGTGAAGACTGTGCAAGGGCCTGGCCCTAGCCACTGTGTCGACTGTCGACATGGGAAGGCGCGCAGTCAGGCGCAAGCCGCTCATGAGCCCGGAGACCGGCCTGATTCATCCAACGGCATCACGGTGGGCGATGCCAGGCTTCTTGCCGTCTATTCTTGTGCCTGCCCGCCGTTATCCAGCCTCAACGGAGAGCTCCCCCATGACTGATACCCCCGATCGTGACGAACGCCACCTGGCGCGCATGCTGCGCAAAAAAGCGGTGATCGACGAACGCATCGCCAACTCCCCGAATGAATGCGGTTTGCTGCTGGTGCTTTCCGGCAACGGCAAGGGCAAGAGCAGCTCGGCGTTCGGCATGCTTTCGCGGGCCATGGGCCACGGCATGCAATGCGGCGTGGTGCAGTTCATCAAGGGGCGCACCAGCACCGGCGAGGAGCTGTTCTTCCGGCGCTTTCCGGAACAGGTGCGTTTTCATGTGATGGGCGAGGGCTTCACTTGGGAAACCCAGGATCGCCAGCGTGACATTGCCGCCGCCGAAGCCGCCTGGGCGGTGTCCCGCGAATTGCTGCGTGATCCGGCCATTGGCCTCGTGGTGCTCGATGAGTTGAACATCGCCCTCAAGCACGGCTACCTCGATCTCGATCAGGTGCTCAGCGACTTGCAGGCCCGTCCGCCGATGCAGCATGTGGTAGTCACCGGTCGTGGCGCCAAGCCGGAGATGATCGAGCTGGCCGACACCGTCACTGAAATGGGCATGATCAAGCACGCCTTCCAGGCCGGAATCAAAGCGCAAAAAGGCGTCGAGTTGTGAGTCAACCACGTCATTGCCCGGCGGTACTGATCGCCGCGCCGGCCTCCGGTCAGGGCAAGACCACCGTCACCGCCGCGCTTGCCCGTTTGCATCGCAATCAGGGGCGCAAGGTTCGCGTGTTCAAATGCGGCCCGGACTTTCTCGACCCGATGATTCTCGAGCGCGCCAGCGGCGCACCGGTCTATCAACTCGACATGTGGATGGTCGGCGAGCAGGAAAGTCGGCGTCTATTGTGGGAGGCCGCTGGCGAAGCCGATCTGATCCTCATCGAAGGCGTCATGGGGCTGTTCGACGGTACGCCGTCCAGCGCCGATCTGGCGCGGCACTTCGGTGTGCCGGTGCTCGGCGTGATCGACGGCACCGCCATGGCGCAGACGTTTGGTGCGCTGGCCCTGGGCCTTGCGCGCTATCAGCCGGACTTGCCGTTTGCCGGTGTACTGGCCAACCGGGTCGGCACTGTACGCCATGCGCAGTTGCTCGAAGGCAGCCTGACTGAAGGCTTGCGCTGGTACGGAGCGTTGTCCCGGGAGACCGGGATCGAATTGCCGAGTCGGCATCTCGGTCTGGTTCAGGCCAGCGAGCTGAATGATCTCGACCTGCGTCTCGATGCGGCGGCCGAGTCACTGGCCAGCAGTTGCGATGTGGCTCTACCGCCGGCCGTGGAATTCGCCGCGCCTGAAATGATCGCAGCCGAACCGTTGCTGGCCGGTGTACGGATTGCCGTAGCCCGGGACGAAGCTTTTGCGTTTACCTACGGCGCGAGCCTGGATCTGCTGCGGGCCATGGGCGCCGAATTGTCTTTCTTCTCGCCGATCCGCGACACCGCGTTACCGGAGGCAGACAGTCTTTATCTGCCGGGCGGTTACCCTGAATTGCACCATGTGGCGTTGTCACAAAACACGCCGATGCTGACCGCGATCCGCGCTCATCACGCGGCGGGTAAACCGTTGCTCGCCGAGTGTGGCGGCATGCTGTATTTGCTCGACTCATTGACCGATGTCGAGGGCACTCGCGCTGAACTGGTCGGTTTGCTGGCCGGTGATGCGGTGATGCAGAAGCGTCTTGCCGCGTTGGCCTTGCAGGCGGTCGAATTGCCGGAAGGTTTGCTGCGTGGGCACACCTATCACCACTCGTTGACCAGCACTGAACTTGAGCCAATTGCTCGTGGGCTGAGCCCGAATGGCGGGCGAGGGGCGGAGGCGGTTTATCGCGAGGGGCGGATGACAGCCTCTTATGTGCATTTTTATTTTCCGTCCAATCCATCGGCGATTGCCGCGCTGTTTGTGCCTGACCTTGAGGCCGCCTTCGCGAGCAAGCCCGCTCCCACAGGGGAACGCATTTCAAATGTGGGAGCGGGCTTGCTCGCGAAGAGGCCATGACGGACAACGCATTTTCCGAAGCCGAACGCGCAGCTGTTTACCGAGCCATCGCCGAACGCCGCGACATGCGGCATTTCAGCGGAGGCACCGTCGAGCCTGAGTTGCTGAGGCGTCTGCTCGAGGCCGCGCATCAGGCGCCAAGTGTCGGCCTGATGCAGCCTTGGCGTTTCATCCGCATCAGCGACCGGGCACTGCGCGGCAAGATTCAGCAGCTGGTGGAAGAAGAACGCATCCGCACCGCCGAAGCCCTCGGCGAACGCTCCGACGAATTCATGAAGCTCAAGGTCGAAGGCATCAACGACTGCGCCGAGGTGCTGGTCGCCGCGCTGATGGACGATCGCGAGCGGCATATCTTCGGCCGTCGTACATTGCCGGAAATGGACATGGCCTCGTTGTCCTGCGCCATCCAGAACCTTTGGCTCGCGTCCCGCGCCGAAGGCTTGGGCATGGGCTGGGTGTCATTGTTCGAGCCGCAAGCGCTGGCGGACTTGCTGGGTTTACCGAGCGGGGCCAAGCCTTTGGCCGTTCTTTGCCTGGGGCCGGTCAAGGAATTCTATCCGGCGCCGATGTTGGTACTCGAAGGCTGGGCGCAGGCGCGTCCACTCAGCGAGTTGCTGTATGAAAATTATTGGGGAGTGAGTCAATGAGTGTGGCGTTGTTGAGTGTCGCCGCGGTCGCGCTGGATGCGCTGCTGGGTGAACCCAAACGCTGGCATCCGCTGGTGGCGTTCGGTCGTTTTGCCGATCGCATCGAGCAACGTTTCAACTACGGTGGCCGCGGCTGGCGCAGTCATGGCGTTACGGCCTGGGTGATGGCGGTCGTGCCGCTGACCTTGTTGGCCACCGCACTTTCCTGGACGCCTTACGTTGGCTGGATCGTCGAGATTCTCGTGCTCTATTGCGCCCTTGGCATGCGCAGTCTCGGCGAGCATGTCGAGCCGGTGGCCAAGGCCCTGCGCAGCGATGATCTGATCGAGGCGCGCAAACGTGTTGGTTATCTGGTCAGCCGTCAAACCAGCGAACTGGATGAAACCGAAGTTGCCCGCGCCGCCACCGAGTCGGTGCTGGAGAACGGCAGCGATGCAGTGTTCGCCGCGCTGTTCTGGTTTGCCGTGGCGGGTGCGCCCGGCGTGGTGCTCTATCGTCTGAGCAACACTCTCGATGCGATGTGGGGTTATCGCAACGAACGCTTCGAACGTTTTGGTTGGGCGGCAGCGAAGATCGATGATGTTCTGAACTACATTCCCGCGCGCCTGGTGGCGTTGACCTACGCGTTGCTGGGCAAAACCCGACTGGCGCTGAAGTGCTGGCGTACCCAGGGCCCGACCTGGGATAGCCCGAATGCCGGGCCGGTGATGGCGGCCGGTGCCGGTGCGCTGGGTGTCGAGTTGGGTGGGGCGGCGATTTATCACGGTGAACTGCATCAACGTCCGCAATTGGGCGAAGGCGTGCCGGCGGATGCCGATTCCATCGACCGTGGCTGGCAATTGGTCCAGCGCGGGGTATGGTTATGGCTGCTGATTCTCTGCGTGGGGGCTGAGTTCTATGCTTGAGCACGGTGGTCGCTTGCGCAAGGCGGCGCTTGAATACGGTATTGCCGAAGCCGATTGGCTCGACCTGTCCAGTGGCCTGGCACCTTGGCCATTCCCGGTCCCGGACATCCCGCTGCGGGCCTGGGCGCGGTTGCCGGAAACCGATGACGGTCTGGAGCAGGCTGCCTGCGACTATTACGGTGCGGCCCAAGTGTTGCCGGTGGCCGGTTCGCAAATGGCGATCCAGCTGCTGCCGCGTTTGCGCCGGGCTGGCAAGGTCGGCGTGCTGTCGCCGTGTTACGCCGAACACGCCGAAGCCTGGCGTCGCAACGGTTACATCGTGCGTGAAGTGCTGGAGTCGGAAGTCGATTTCTTTCTCGACAGCCTCGACGTGCTGGTGGTGGTCAACCCGAACAATCCCACGGGGTTGAGCCTGACCCCGGCTCGCCTGCTGGATTGGCATTCGCGGCTGGCCCAGCGCGGTGGCTGGCTGGTGGTGGACGAGGCGTTCATGGACAACACCCCGCATTTGAGTCTGGCGCCATTCACCAATCAGATCTGCTTGATCGTGCTGCGCTCCTTTGGCAAATTTTTCGGCCTGGCCGGTGTGCGGCTGGGTTTTGTATTGGCCGAGCGCAAGTTGCTCAAACTGCTGGCCGAACAGGTCGGGCCTTGGGCGGTCAGCGGTCCGACCCGAGTGCTGGGTCAGGCGTGCCTGACGGATACGGACGGGCACACTCGACAGCGCATTCGTACTGACGAGGCCGGCGAGCGTCTAGCGTTGCTGCTTGAACAGTACGGTTTCAAACCTCAGGGTGGCTGCGCATTGTTCCAATGGCTGATCACCGAGTGCGCCGAAGCGCTGCATGAATTCATGGCCCGGCGCGGCATTCTGCTGCGGTTGTTCACCCACAACAGCAGCGTGCGGTTTGGCTTGCCCGCCGATGAAGCGGATTGGCTGCGTTTCGAGCAAGCGCTTGAAGCCTACGTTAAGGAAGCGCAATGACTACGTTGATGGTGCAAGGCGCGACTTTGATGGTGCAGGGCACTACATCGGACGCCGGTAAAAGCACGCTGGTGACGGCGCTGTGTCGCTGGGTGACGCGTCAGGGCGTGAGCGTCGTGCCGTTCAAACCGCAGAACATGGCCCTCAACAGCGCGGTGACCGCCGACGGTGGCGAGATTGGCCGCGCTCAAGCGGTGCAGGCTCAGGCCGCCAACCTCGAACCGCACACCGACATGAACCCGGTGCTGCTCAAGCCCAATAGCGATACCGGCGCCCAAGTGATCATTCATGGGCGAGCGGTCACCACCATGAATGCCGTCGCTTATCACGACTACAAAGCCATCGCCATGCAAGCGGTGCTGGCCTCCCATAAACGTTTGAGCGCGGCGTATCCGGTGGTGATGGTCGAAGGGGCGGGTTCGCCGGCAGAGATCAACCTGCGCGCCGGCGACATCGCCAACATGGGATTTGCCGAGGCGGTGGACTGCCCGGTGGTGCTGATTGCCGACATCAATCGCGGTGGAGTTTTCGCGCATTTGGTCGGTACGCTGGAGCTGCTGTCGCCCAGCGAACAGGCGCGAGTCAAAGGTTTCATCATCAACCGTTTTCGCGGTGACATCGCCTTGCTGCAACCAGGCCTCGATTGGCTGGAGGAGCGCACTGGCAAACCGGTGATCGGCGTTTTGCCTTATGTGATGGACCTGCATCTTGAGGCCGAGGATGGTCTCGATCAGCGGCAGACCGATAAGGCCGATCAAGTGCTCAACGTGGTGGTGCCGGTGTTGCCGCGTATCAGCAACCACACCGATTTCGATCCGCTGCGCCTGCATCCGCAAGTGGATCTGCAATTCATCGGCCCCGGTCAGGCGATTCCGCCGGCCGACCTGATCGTTCTTCCCGGCTCGAAAAGCGTGCGCAGTGACCTCGCGTACTTGCGGGCTAACGGTTGGGAAACGGCTATTTCGCGGCACTTGCGCTACGGTGGAAAAGTGTTGGGGATCTGTGGCGGTCTGCAAATGCTCGGCGAGCAGGTGCATGATCCGCTGGGCCTCGAAGGTGCACCGGGTTCCAGTACCGGTTTGGGCTTGCTGGCGTTCGAAACTCGGCTCGAAGAAGAGAAGCAATTGCGCAATGTGCGTGGGCGTCTGGTGCTGGAAGATGCGCAGGTCAGCGGCTATGAAATTCATGCCGGCGTGACCACTGGGCCGGCGCTGGAAAACGCCGCGGTGCAGCTCGACGATGGTCGCTGCGATGGCGCGCAAAGTGTCGATGGGCAGATTTTCGGCACGTATCTGCATGGCCTGTTCGAGTCTCCGGCAGCGTGCAGTGCGCTGTTGCGCTGGGCCGGGTTGCAGGATGTGCAGGAAGTCGATTACCACGCCTTGCGTGAGCGCGATATCGAACGGCTGGCGGATCTGGTGGAGAAGCATCTGGATACTTCGTTGCTGCGTGAGCTCTGTGGGATTTGAGGTGGCTGCACAGGCCCCTTCGCGGGCAAGCCCGCTCCCGCAGGTTTCGTGGGGGGACAAAGATCTGTGAACAGCCTCGATCCTTGTGGGAGCGGGCTTGCCCGCGATGAGGCCCGTCGCCTCACCGAAGATTTTAAGGAATAAACCATGCTGCAACTGATCCTCGGCGGCGCCCGCTCCGGCAAAAGTCGCTTGGCTGAAAAACTGGCGACAGACAGTCAGCTCCAAGTCATCTACATCGCCACCAGCCAACCTTTGGACGGTGAAATGAATGAACGGGTGGCCCATCATCGCGCCCGCCGTCCAGCTGAATGGGCGTTGATCGAAGAACCGCTGGAGCTGGCCCGTGTGCTGCGGGAAAACGCCAGTGCCGATCGTTGCTTGCTGGTGGATTGCCTGACGCTGTGGCTGACCAATCTACTGATGCTCGACAACGCCGAGCGCTTATCGGCCGAACGCAAAGCTTTGCTGGACTGCCTGGCGTCATTGCCGGGTGAAATCATTTTTGTCAGCAACGAGACCGGGATGGGTGTCGTACCGCTGGGCGAATTGACTCGCCGCTATGTCGATGAAGCCGGTTGGCTGCATCAAGCCCTGGCCGAGCGCTGTCAGCGAGTCGTCCTGACCGTCGCCGGCCTGCCCCTGACTTTGAAAGGAACTGCGTTATGACTCACTCCTGGTGGCTGAACCCGTGCAAGCCAATCGATGCGCAAGCGGTCGAGCAGGCGCAGGCGCGTCAACAGCAACTGACCAAGCCTGCCGGCTCGCTCGGCCAGCTCGAATCGGTAGCGGTGCAACTGGCAGGGTTGCAGGGGCAGGTCAAGCCGACGCTCGATCAGCTGTGGATTGCGATTTTTGCCGGTGACCATGGTGTGGTCGCCGAAGGCGTGTCGGCGTTTCCGCAGGAAGTCACCGGGCAGATGCTGCACAACTTTGTCAGCGGTGGCGCGGCGATCAGCGTGTTGGCGCGGCAGTTGGGTGCTTCCCTGGAAGTGGTCGATCTCGGCACCATCACGCCGTCGTTGAGTCTGCCGGGTGTGCGTCACCTGAACGTCGGCCCGGGTACGGCGAATTTCGTCCAGGGGCCAGCGATGACTCAGGCCCAGGGCGAACTCGCCTTGCAGGCTGGTCGTGACAGTGTGCAGCGCGCCATCGCAGCCGGTGCGCAGTTGTTCATCGGTGGCGAAATGGGCATCGGCAACACCACCGCGGCCAGTGCGTTGGCCTGTGCGTTACTCGATTGCCCGGTGGTGTATCTGGCCGGGCCGGGCACTGGATTGAACGCGGCGGGTGTCAGCCACAAAGCCCAAGTCATTGAACGTGCCTTGGCGTTGCATGGCGCTCAGCGTAGTGATGCACTGCAGACCTTGTTCAACCTCGGCGGTTTTGAAATTGCTGCGCTGGTCGGCGCGTACCTGGCCTGTGCTCAGGAAGGTATCGCGGTGTTGGTTGACGGGTTTATTTGCAGCGTCGCCGCGCTGGTGGCGGTGAGTTTGAATCCGGCCTGCCGTGAGTGGTTGCTGTTCGGTCATCGCGGCGCCGAGCCGGGTCATCGCCATGTGCTCGAAACCCTGAACGCCGAACCGTTGCTGGACCTCGGTCTGCGACTGGGCGAGGGCAGTGGTGCGGCATTGGCCGTGCCATTGCTGCGTCTGGCCTGCGACCTGCACGGGCAGATGGCGACGTTCGCCGAAGCCGCAGTGGCGGATCGCCCGGCATGACTTTGCGCCTGGACCTGTTGCGCCATGGCGAAACTGAACTCGGCGGCGGTTTGCGCGGCAGCCTCGACGATGCGCTGACCGGCAGGGGCTGGGAGCAAATGCGCGCCGCGGTGATCGAGCAGGGGCCCTGGGATCGACTGGTCAGTTCGCCGTTGCAGCGTTGTGCGCGTTTTGCTGAAGAGCTTGGGGCGCAACTGGGTTTGCCGGTGCAATTGAATAAGGATCTGCAAGAGCTGCACTTTGGTGCCTGGGAAGGGCAGAGCGCGGCGGCACTGATGGAAACCAGCGCCGAGGCGTTGGGCTTGTTCTGGGCTGATCCTTATTCGTTCACGCCGCCCGAGGGTGAGTCGGTTGCGGACTTTTCTACGCGGGTGTTGGCGGCCATCGAGCGGTTGCACGCGGCCTATGCGGGTGAGCGAATCCTGCTGGTCAGCCATGGTGGCGTCATGCGTTTGTTGCTGGCTCAAGCGCGTGGATTGCCGCGTGAGCAGTTGCTCAACGTTGAAGTCGGCCATGGCGCATTGTTCTCTTTGTCGGTCGAATCCGGCGTCTTGTTAAGGGAAGCGATCTGACATGTTGCCGTTCTGGATCTCCCTGCAATTTTTGAGCAGCCTGCCGATTCGCCTGCCGGGCATGCCGACGCCCGAGGAGCTGGGCCGGTCGTTGCTGTTTTATCCGCTGGTCGGTTTGCTGTTCGGCGCGATTCTGTGGGGGCTGAACTGGCTATTGCTGGGCACGCCATTATTGCTTCATGCCGCACTGCTGCTGAGCGTTTGGGCCGTGCTCAGCGGTGCGTTGCACCTGGATGGCCTGGCCGATAGCGCCGATGCGTGGCTCGGGGGTTACGGCGACCGTGAACGCACCCTGACCATCATGAAAGACCCGCGCAGCGGGCCGATCGCCGTGGTGACACTGGTTTTGGTGTTGCTGCTCAAGTTCGCCGCGTTGCTGGCGTTGATCGAGCAGCAGCACAGCGTGGTCTTGATCATCGTTCCATTGATTAGCCGCAGCGCGTTACTGGGGTTATTCCTCACCACACCTTACGTACGTCCCGGTGGATTGGGGCAGGCGTTGGCCGATCATCTGCCGCGTTTGGCCGGTCAGCAGGTGTTGGCGATCAGTGCCGTGGCCTGTGTGCTGATGGCTGGCCTCAGCGGGGTGTGGGCGCTTGTATTGGCGGCGGCGGTGTTTGTCTGGTTGCGGCAAGTGATGGTGCGACGATTGGGCGGGACGACGGGCGATACGGCAGGGGCGTTGCTGGAATTGTTGGAGGTGGCGGTGCTGGTGGGGCTGGCATTGATGTTGTAGGAGCGAGCGGCGCTCGCTCCTACGGTAATATGTTTCAAAAAATTTGCTTTCATTTAACCGCGGGTATATACACGCACTATGCTTCCTTCTCAATGTTTGTGCACTAACCTGCGTCGCGCCGCTCGTGGCGTCAGCAGGCATTACGACGGCGCCCTCGACGGCTTCGGGATCAACGTTGCCCAGTATTCTCTGCTGTGCAATCTGCAGCGTCTGGATCAGCCGAGCATCTCGTCGCTGGCCGAAGCCATGGGCCTGGATCGCAGCACCCTCGGGCGCAATCTGCGAGTGCTGGAAGGCGAAGGTCTGGTGACGCTGGTTGAGGGTGAGGACATGCGCAATCGTATCGTTCTGCTCACCGAGACAGGGCGCGAACGTCTGGCAGCGGCCTTGCCGGCCTGGGAAGCGGCGCAGCAACGGTTGATTGACCGTCTGGGTGCCGAGAAGCGCGAAATCTTGCTGAAACTGTTGGACGAACTGGCTTGAGGCCAGTTTGTTCGATCTTAAGCGGGTATATACCCGCTACTGGAGAACAAGAATGACATCAATGTGGCGTACATGCGGTTGGGTTCTGTTGGGGAGTGCGCTGATTCTGGCGTTGTCCCTGGGTGTGCGACACGGCTTCGGGCTGTTTCTGGCGCCCATGAGCGCCGAATTCGGCTGGGGCCGCGAAGTGTTTGCCTTCGCCATTGCTTTGCAGAACCTGATCTGGGGCCTGGCGCAGCCGTTCACCGGTGCACTGGCCGACCGCTTTGGCGCCGCGAAGGTGGTGTTGATCGGGGGTGTTTTGTACGCCTTGGGCCTGGTGTTCATGGGGCTGTCCGATTCGGCGGTGACCTTGTCCTTGAGCGCCGGCCTGTTGATCGGTATCGGCCTGTCAGGCACCTCGTTCTCGGTGATCCTCGGCGTGGTCGGCCGTGCCGTGCCGCCGGAAAAACGCAGCATGGGCATGGGGATCGCCAGCGCCGCCGGTTCTTTCGGTCAATTCGCCATGTTGCCCGGCACGCTGGGGCTGATCGGCTGGCTTGGCTGGTCCGCGGCATTGCTGGTGCTGGGCCTGATCGTGGCACTGATCGTGCCGCTGGTGAGCATGCTCAAAGACAAACCGCTGCCGGTTCTCGGACACGAGCAAACCCTCTCTGAAGCGCTGCGCGAAGCCTGTTCCCATTCAGGGTTCTGGCTGCTGGCGTTTGGTTTTTTTGTCTGCGGTTTTCAAGTGGTGTTCATTGGCGTGCACTTACCGGCCTATCTGGTGGACCAGCACTTGCCAGCCTCCGTCGGCACCACGGTGCTGGCGCTGATCGGGCTGTTCAATATTTTCGGCACCTACACAGCAGGCTGGCTCGGCGGGCGGATGTCCAAGCCGCGCCTGCTCACCGGTCTGTATCTGTTGCGGGCGGTGGTGATTGTGCTGTTCCTCTGGGCACCGGTCACCCAGGTCACGGCTTATCTGTTCGGCATGGCCATGGGCTTTCTCTGGTTGTCGACGGTACCCTTGACCAACGGCACGGTGGCCACCTTGTTCGGTGTACGGAATTTGTCCATGCTCGGTGGGATCGTTTTCCTCTTCCACCAGCTCGGCTCGTTCCTCGGTGGCTGGTTGGGTGGGGTGGTGTATGACCGAACCGGGAGCTACGACTTGATCTGGCAGGTGGCAATTCTCTTGAGTCTGGTGGCCGCAGCCCTGAACTGGCCGGTGCGCGAGCAGCCGGTGGCGCGTCTGCAAACCCGGATGAGTGCAGCATGAACAGTCTCTGGCCGCGGATGGCTGTAATCGCCATCGGCGTACTGCTGCTGGCCCTGGCGTGGTGGGGCTGGCATCAGGGTGGCCTGGCATTGATGCAGTTGGGCATGGGTGCTTGCTAGCGAGCGGCGAAGGCGAGTAATTTCGTTTTCTGACGATTGTTCAAGGATGCACCGACATGCTGATGCGCTGGCTTGCAGTCCCCGCGTTGCTGACGGCTTTTGCCGGGTTGGTCCAGGCGGCAGAATGCCCGGAGTTGTTACAAGGCTCATTGCCCAAGCTGCGGGCCAAGGAATCCATTGATCTGTGCCAGCGCTTCGCCGGCAAGCCGCTGGTGGTGGTCAATACCGCGAGCTTCTGTGGCTTCGCCCCCCAGTTCAAAGGCCTTGAGGCGCTGTATCAGCGTTACAAGGATCAAGGGCTTGAGGTGATTGGTGTTCCTTCCAATGACTTCAAGCAAGAGTCCAAAGATGGCGCAGAGACTGCCAAAGTCTGTTACGTGAACTACGGCGTGACCTTCACCATGACCGAACCACAGAAAGTCCGCGGCGATGACGCAGCGCATTTGTTCAAGGTTCTCGCTGAACAAAGCAGTTCGCCGAAGTGGAATTTCTACAAGTACGTGGTCGATCGCCAGGGCAAGGTGATCGCCAATTTCTCCAGCCTGACCAAACCTGACAATCCCGAGTTCATCGAGGCGGTTGAGAAAGCCCTGGCCTCGAAACCCTGATCGACGGCCACTAAAAAGCCCCGCCTCTGTACAAGAGTGCGGGGCTTTTTCAATTCAGGCAGCCAATGGTTCAGGCTCGTCGTGAATCATCAGAAGCGGTAGGTCGCGCCAACACCGAAACCATTCGCATAGTTTTCATACTCGGCGCTGTAATTCTGGCGGCCGTTGCTGTTGTTGACCTTGACCGACTCTTCGCGCAGGTACGAGTACGCAACGTCGATGGTCAGATCGTCGGTCGGGCTCCAGCCAGCACCAAGACTGAAAATCTTGCGATCGCCAGTCGGAATGCGTGGAGAGCGGTTTTCGTTGTTGGTTGGTGCCTGGTCGACGGACAGACCGGTGCGCAGGACCCATTGCTTGTTCAGCTGGTACGAAGCACCGATGGCGTGAGCCCAGGTGTCGTGCCAGTTCTGTTCTTCGGTGATGGTACCGAAGCGGCCGTTCAGGGCGGCAGGAACGCCACTGTTCTCAACGGAGATTTCTTTCAGGCGGCTCCAGCGAGTCCAGGTGCTGCCTGCGTAGAGAGTCCATTTGTCGTCCAGCTGGTGAGTAACCGAGAAGTCGACCGACTCAGGCGTGGTGATGTCCAGCGACGCGTCGTACTTCTGGCTCGGGTTCTGACCAAGGGCCCCCAGGAGGTTGTAGTTGACCTTGGTGTCACCCTCGAGCTTGTACTTTACTTTCGAGTGGTAGGTCAGGCCGACGCGAGTGCTGTCGGTGGCTTGAACCATGATGCCGATGTTGTAACCCAGCGCGGTGTCGTCACCCTTGATCTTGACGTTACCGTCCGCAGCGAGCGGGTTCAGCGACAGATTCGATTCCAGGGTGCCGTCAATGCGGTTGATGGTCGGACCGAAACCGATCGACACCTTGTCATTGAAGGCGTAGCTGACGGTTGGCTGCAGGGTTACGATTTTTACTTCGCTCTTGCTGCCGAAGTATTTGCCGGCGAAGCCGTTCTCGTAGTCGGTCACCAGGCCGAATGGAGCGTAGACGCCGAAACCGACTGCCCACTGGTCATTGATTGGCTTTACGTAATAGCCCATGGGGACGCCCATGAAAGGGACCATGTCACCTTTGTTGGTACCACCATTCGGACTGGAGCTCGTATCACTGATATCAGCGTGCGCGTCGATAAATGCAACACCACCTGTCACTTGTTCGCGCTTGAGGCGAGACATGCCGGCAGGGTTACCAAAAACGGTGGATGCGTCGTCGGCAGCTGAAGATCGCCCGGCAAAACCTGTCCCCATCCCGCTGATGCTTTGTTCGTTGAGGGCAAAGCCACTTGCGAAGATCTGGGTGGATGCCAACGTAACGGCGAGGCTAAGGGTGGTTTTGAGCATTACTTTTTTCATTATTAGAACTCCTGGTGATCACCGGGGCGAAAATTACCAACATTTTCGTCCGGGCGCTATAGCCTGTATCGCTTGATTTAGAGCGGTTTTGTAGGACAATCCGACCAAAATCGCGACAAGTTACGCGATCTTCGGAAATGGGTGGGTCAGCAGGCGACCTGATTCAACGATGAAACACAGGTTTGCCAGGCGTAGGTGAAATCTCGCAGACGACCTTGGGGCTGGAAAGTCTGGCGCCAGATTCGGGCCATTCCCAACAGGTCATCGGAGGCGGGGAGGGGAGTGTTCTGTTCTTCTACCAGCAGCCAGGCGATGGCAGTGGCGTAACGCAGGTTGACGGTCAATTCCAGATGCGGCCCGCTGAGAAAAGCATGCTGGCTGGCCAGGCCGCGGACCAGGCTCGCGCGATCCGGGTCCAAGGCCAAATAGTGATCCCATAGGGCCTGGTGGCGGGGTTCGGCGATTCGGTACAGGCCGTGTCCACGGCGGTCGTGCAAGGCTGACCCAAGGGCTGACTGACTGGCGGCAATGCCCAGCAGCAGGGATTCGGCAGTTGCGCTATGGCGTCCGAGGTAGATCAACGTCGGACGGATCACATAACGACACAGTTCGCTGGCAGCGATTCCCATAAAGCCCTCGAAACATCAAGTGGTCGGCGATACCTGAAGGGGGCCTTGGCAGCAGTGGATCGATTCAGGCTCGCCGGAAGCGGATCAAGCCGCTTGAGTTGAAGTGTAGTGTCATTATTTCGCTGTAAAGGACTGTTTTTAAAATATTTCCGGCTTCGAGTTATAACCGTTATATCGGTTGGTGCTTAGTCGTTGGCCACGAAATGAGAAATATCGGGCAATAAAAAGCCCCGCTTTTCAGCAGGGCTTTTGAGGTTTTCAGCCTTTCTGGCGTCTCAGGCAACCAGTGCCTGGCGAGTACGCTCGATCACAGCCTGCAGCGGTTCTGCGCTGGAGTATTGATCCGGGTACAGGCGTTCGCTGTGACGAGCGATGCCGTGTTCGTTGACCAGAGTGAAGCTGAAGCAGCCTTTGCGAGCGGCCATGATCAGGCAGTTCATTGGAGCAAAAGCGTTGGTTAGGGTGCGAATGGCATCCTGAGTGTGGATTTGAGTGGACATAATTGGTGTTCCTACAAGCGACACGGATAAGAACCGTGCAAAGTTAAAACGTTCCAGTGACGACGACCACCATTGGTCGAACGAAGAACCCGACTGGAACAAAGCAGCCAGTTTGAAGCGCTGATAAGTTGGCGCGCTTGGGCTGGCAGGTAGGTACTTAGGAGGGCAGGCAACACATCAAGGGCAAAGGTTCTGGGCCCGGGGTGAAGATCCTGATCAATTTGCAGGCTGGTTCGGTCAGAGTAAGTGAGCTTGGCAACACCCTTTGCTTTCGATTCAAAGGCTGTGTTGGTGCAAGATTTACCTGGAAACCATCGAGGTGGTCGATCCCGTTTTGTCGGTGGAGGCTTCTCTTAGGGAAGGCTGACCGGGGGATTTGTTCGACCAGAATTGACTTTCAGCTTGGTACTAACGCCGCGGATACTAACGGATTGAATTGCCAAAGGGAAGCCGGATCGCAAAAAAGATCGCTGGGGTGCCTGTCGACTAGTCCCGGCTGAGCGATTCGAAGACCACCGACAGGGTCACCGGCAGACCCGGCGCCCCGTAATAGCCCAGAACCCGACCGTTGATCCGAGAGGACGATCGAGCCAGGATCAATCTGTAGAGCGGGTTGCCCGGGTTTATCCCCAGGCTTTACGGAAAAACGCGCCGAAAAAGCGCATCGATATAACCGCCTCGCAGGTACTTGTGCACATAAGTTGCGCGGACTGTCATCCCACTGTCATCCTGGCTTCAACAGGAGTGGGTGCCTGTAACGAAAATTTAAGTCAATGAAAAACATCGCTTTTTTTTACTGGTGAAAAAATCGTCAGTTTGACTGCGAGCCCCATTCCACAGGGCTTTGCGCGAGTTCAAAGACGGTTGTCCACTGAGTTATCCACAGCTTCTGTGGATTGTCCCAAGCGCTTGCTCTAGGACGGGCGTGCAGGCTTTTTTCGACTTTACCTGTACGAAAAAAAGAGTAGAGTGGCGCGCCTTCCGATCTGCCCCACAGTGCTTTATGAAGTTTCGCTCAGTATCAATCTCTGCTGCCTCAACATCCCCTAGTGTTGCCCCTCCCAAGCGCTTTTCGATGCGGGTGGCCGAGTGGCTGCTGGACAGCCCGCGCCTGGGCGAAAACTCCAACGTCAAACACTTCGCCGGACGCTTGCTCAAGCAGCCTGCCCGGGACGGCGTGGTGGCCGCGCAAAGCCGTCTCGGCCAGCTGATGTGCCGCGAATGCGGTAACGCACGGGATCGCCGAATTGGCCAGGAACTGTTGCGTCAGGCCGCGCGTGCGGGCGACCGACGCGCGCAACAGGAACTGGGCCTGACCGAAGACTGAGCTGTCCAAGACCTGACGCCTTGGTTAACCTTCACGCTTTAACTAATCGGCAGGAGTGGCTATGGCGATGGACTTGACCAGCGCATTGCTGGGGCTGGCGGGCGCTGGGCTGCCGTTACTGGTACTGGCCTGGCAACTTCAGCGTCGAGCGAGTGCGGGGCAGGCCGAGCTGGCGCTGCTGGAAGAGCGCCTTGCCATCGCCCAGTTGACGCAGGACGGCTTGAATGCTCAGCTTGATACCTGCCGTGATGAAATCGCCGACCTGAGCCAGGCCAACTCCGCCAAACAGGCCGATCTGGCCGCCGTGCGCCGTGAAGTCGAACTGCTCCAGATCGAACGCGACGATGCCCGCGACGCGGCCCACGCCTGGAACATCGAACGCGCCGGCAAAGAGGCTGAGTTGCGCCGCCTCGACGCGCAGGCCGCCTCCCTCAATGCCGAGCTGCGTGAGCAGCAGGAAAGCCATCAGCAGCGCCTCAACGACCTTCAAGGCTCGCGGGACGAGCTGCGCGCGCAATTCGCCGAGCTGGCGGGCAAGATCTTCGACGAGCGTGAGCAGCGTTTTGCCGAAACCAGCCAGCAACGTTTGGGGCAGTTGCTCGATCCGTTGAAGGAACGTATCCAGTCGTTCGAAAAACGCGTCGAGGAAAGCTATCAGGCTGAAGCCCGCGAGCGCTTTTCCCTGGCCAAGGAACTGGAACGGCTGCAACAACTGAACCTGCGCCTGAGCGACGAAGCCACCAACCTGACGCGCGCCTTGAAAGGACAGAAAACCCAAGGCAACTGGGGCGAACTGATTCTCGAGCGGGTGCTTGAGCACGCGGGGCTGGAGAAGGGGCGTGAGTACCAGACCCAGGTCAATCTCAAGGGGCCGGACGGTGAGCGTTTCCAGCCGGATGTGATTATTTACCTGCCCGGCGACAAGCAGGTCGTGGTCGATTCCAAGGTCAGCCTCACGGCCTATCAGCAATATGTAGCGGCCGAGGACGATGCCATCGGCCAGATCGCCATCAAGCAGCATGTGCTGTCCCTGCGCACTCACGTCAAAGGCTTGGCCGGCAAGGACTACAAGCGGCTCGACGGCTTGCACAGCCTGGATTTCGTTTTGCTTTTCGTCCCGATCGAAGCGGCGTTTTCTGCGGCATTGCAAGCTGAGCCGACGCTGTTTCAGGAGGCATTCGACCGCAATATCGTGATCGTCAGTCCAACCACGTTGCTGGCCACTTTGCGGGTCATCGATAGCTTGTGGAAGCAGGAGCGCCAGAGCCAGAACGCCCGGGAAATCGCCGAGCGCGCCGGTTGGCTGTACGACAAGTTCGTGTTGTTTATTCAGGATCTGGATGAGGTCGGTAATCGCCTGCAACAACTGGACAAAGCCTACAGCTCTGCACGCAATAAGCTGACGGAAGGCCGCGGCAACCTTGTCAGTCGCAGCGAGCAGCTCAAGTTGCTCGGGGCGCGGGCCAGCAAGAGCTTGCCGGCGGACCTGCTGGAGCGGGCGATGACGGATGTCGATGGTTTGGCCGAACTCCCCGAATAAAGAGCAAAAGATCGCAGCCTTCGGCAGCTCCTACATTGACCGCGTGGAAACCCGATCCTGTAGGAGCTGCCGAAGGCTGCGATCTTTACGAAGGCAACACAGACCTCAATCATCACCCTACAACGGCAAATGCCGACTCAACAACGCCCGCAACGCCGCCGGTTTCACCGGTTTGGCCAGGTAATCCAGGCCCGCCGCATGCACCTGGGCCACCGTCTCTGGCCGTCCATCGGCACTGATCACCACCCCCGGCACCGGCTCGCCCAGTTGCGTGCGCAACCACGCCATCAACTCGGTCCCGGTCTCGCCATCGTCCAGGTGATAATCCACCAGCGCCAATTGCGGACGCATCCCGTCGCCAAGCAGCGTCGCGCATTCCTCACGGTTGCGCGCGGTCCAGACCTGGCAACCCCAGCGCGTGAGCAAACTATTCATGCCGATCAAAATGCTGTCTTCGTTATCGATACACAGCACCTGCGCGCCGCTGAGCAAATGGCCATTGAGTTCGGCGGTCTTGGCCGGCGTCGCGGTTTGTACCCGAGCCAGCGGCACGCTGACACTGAACACGCTGCCGCGGCCCGGCCAGGAGCGAACGCGCAAGGTATGACCCAACACGCGACACAGCCCATCTGCAATCGCCAGACCCAAGCCCAGACCTTTCTCGGCTCGGGTCTGGTGGCTGTCGAGGCGTTTGAACTCTTCGAAAATCACCTGCAGTTTGTCTTCCGGAATGCCCGGTCCACGGTCCCAGACCTCCAGACACAGCTCACCGTTGCGCCGCCGAACGCCGAGCAGCACCGGGCCTTTGGCGTAGCGGAAGGCATTGGTCAGGAAGTTCTGCAAAATCCTTCGCAGCAGTTTGATGTCACTGTCGACCCGTAACGCGCTGCCCCGAACACGGAATTTCAGCCCCTGTTCCTGCGCCAGTGCCTGGAACTCGGCGCCCAATGTATGGAACAACTCATTGAGCACGAAGGGCTTGCGGTCAGGGTTGATCTTGCCGTTTTCCAGACGGGAAATGTCCAGCAGGTCGCTGATCAGGTCCTCGGCCGAGCGCAGTGAACTGTCCAGGTGATGAACCAGTTTCCGGGCTTCACTGGATAAGTTTTCCTCCTGGTGGGAGAGGGCGGCAGAGAACAGTCGTGCGGCGTTCAGCGGTTGCATCAAGTCATGGCTGACGGCAGCCAGGAAACGGGTTTTCGACTGGTTGGCCGATTCGGCGGTGCCCTTGGCTTCGGTCAGGGCAACGTTGAGTTGCGACAGCTCGTGGGTCCGTTCGGTGACCCGTCGCTCGAGACCTTCGTTCGCTTCGGTCAGCGCCTGTTCGGCCTCGCGGAACGCGGTGATATCGGTGAAGCTCATGACGAAACCGCCGCCGGGCATCGGGTTACCGATCAGCTCGATCACTCGACCATTGGGGAACAGCCGCTCGGAGGTATGGGCGCGGCCCTGGCGCATCCAGTGCAAGCGGCGGGCGACGTGCACTTCCGCTTCGCCGGGCCCGCACAGACCGCGCTCGGCGTTGTAGCGAATGATGTCGGCAATCGGCCGGCCAACGCTGATCAAACCGTCGGGGTAGTTGAATAACTCAAGGTAGCGCCGGTTCCAGGCGACCAGTTTCAGCGACTGGTCGACCACGCTGATGCCCTGGGTAATGTTCTCGATGGCGCCTTGCAGCAGGGCGCGGTTGAACTGCAGCACTTCCGAGGTTTCGTCGGCGATCCGCACGACGTCCTCGAGTTGCATTTCCCGACCTTCGATGGCGGCTTTTACCACCGCCCGGGTCGAGGAAGCGCCGAGTACACCGGCCAGCAAGCGTTCGGTATGGGCGATCCATTCACCGTCGGCGTTCTGGGTCGGGTTGAAGCCTTTGCCCTGACGGTAGGCGAAACGGAGGAAACTCTGACGAGCCCGCTCCTCGCCGACAAAACGGGCGGCCAGTTGCTGCAAGTCGTTGATCTGTACCGCCAGCATCGAGCGGGCGTTGGGTCGGGCGCTGATCTCCTGGCCGATGAAGCGGCCGGCCTGCCAGTGCTCCGAAACCCGTGTGCGTGACAATAGCGAGACCCAGGTGAACAAGGTGAAGTTGCCCGCCAGGGACAGCACCACGCCTTGAGTCAGTGGCGTGATCGGCAGGTTCAACGGGTTGCCTTGCAGCCATGCCAGGCCCGGAAAACTGCTCAGGGGCAAGCCGAGACTCTTGGCGGCGATCGGCAACACCAACGTGTAGAACCAGAGGAACGTGCCTGCGGCCAACCCTGCGAACACGCCGCGACGGTTAGCCTGTTTCCAGTACAGCGCGCCGAGCATGGCCGGGGCCAGTTGGGTGACGGCAGCGAAGGCGATCTGGCCGATGGTTGCCAGGCTCGCGGTGGAGCCCAGCAGTCGATAACTGACGTAGGCCAGCAGCAGAATGACCACGATGCTCACCCGCCGCACCGAAAGCATCCACTGGCGGAACACTTCGAACGGCCGCTCGGCGTTGTTGCGCCGCAGCAACCACGGCAGCAGCAGGTCATTGGAAAGCATGGTCGACAGCGCCACGCTGGCCACGATCACCATACCGGTCGCCGCCGAAGCACCGCCGATAAACGCCAGCATCGCCAAGGCAGGGTGAGATTCGGCCAGAGGCAGGCTGATGACGAATGAGTCCGGCAGCACTGAGCTGGGCAGCAACATCTGACCGGCCAGCGCGATAGGCACGACAAACAACGCCGCCAGCGCCAGATAGGCCGGGAACACCCACTTGGCCAGGCGCAGATCCTGAGGGTCGATGTTTTCCACCACGGTCACGTGGAACTGCCGGGGCAGGCAGATGATCGCCATCATCGCCACGCCGGTTTGCACCACCATGGACGGCCAGTTGATGGTTTCTTTCCAGTACGCTTCGAGGCGCGGGGCGAGCATGGCCTGGTCGAACAGGTCGTCGAAACCGTCATACAGGCCGTAGGTCACGAACGCGCCGACCGCGAGAAAAGCGAACAGTTTGACCAGTGATTCAAAGGCGATCGCCAACACCATGCCGCGGTGGTGTTCCGTGGCATCGAGGTTGCGGGTACCGAAAACGATGGTGAACAGTGCCAGCACCAAGGACACGATCAGCGCCGTGTCTTGCGCGCGTGTGCCCATGGCGTCAGCGCCGGCGCCGATCAGCAGGTTCACGCCCAGCACAATGCCCTTGAGTTGCAGGGCGATATAGGGCAACACGCCGACCAGGCAGATCAGCGCCACCACCACCGCCAGCGACTGGGATTTGCCGTAGCGGGCGGCGATGAAGTCGGCGATGGAGGTGATGTTCTCTTGTTTGCTGATCATCACCATTTTTTGCAGGACCCACGGCGCGCACACCAGCAGCAGGATCGGCCCGAGGTAGATCGGCAGGAATGACCAGAGTTGTTCGGCCGCTTGGCCCACGGCGCCAAAGAATGTCCAACTGGTGCAATAAACGGCCAGCGACAGGCTGTACACCCAGGCGCGCACCCGTGGCGGCAACGGCGCGCTGCGCCGGTCACCGTAAAAGGCGATAGCGAACAGGATGGCCATATAGGCCAGGGCGACGGTGGCGATCAGCCCGATGGACAGCGACATGGGAACTCCAGACAAAAGACATCCGGGACTCCGCCCGGTCAGGACAGTCTCGCATGACCGCTTGAGTTAGTCAGTGTCGACCAAGGTCGTGGCGTGGTGGGGTGTCGCAGGTTGGGAGACCGTCAGATCTCTGGTGCCTGTGCGGCCTTCATCGCGAGCCTGCTCGCGATGGCGGTTACTGACTCAACGCAATATCAATCAGCCGATGCAACTCTTCAACCTCCAGCGCCTGCGCCGCAAACAGGATGCGAAACACCGTCGGTGCCACCACCATATTGATCAGTCGATCGACACTCGGCTTAGGCTGCTCGGGATAGCGATCCAGAATCGTCTGCAACTGCCCGCCAATGATCGCCACGCAATAACCCGGCGTGGCGCTGGATTGCACGTCGCGCATCATGTTGCGCCCGGGCTCGGAACTCATTTCGTCCAGATACTGCTCCGCCCAGGCCCGCACGTCACCGCGCAGGCTGCCGGTGTTGGCCGGTTCGCTGTCGGGGCGCATGCGGGCGAGGGCGACGTCGGCCAATAGCGCCGACAGATCACCCCAGCGCCGGTAAATGGTCGACGGCGTCACTCCGGCCCGGGCAGCGATTTGCGGCACGGTCACGCTCGCGCGATCCTGTTCTTCGAGGAGCGCGCGGACTGCCGAATGAATCGACTCTTGCACCCTGGCGCTGCGGCCCCCAGGACGTAAACCTTCTTTAATAGCCATACGGCGGACCTTAACACAAAGAATTTGCTTTAAGCGTTTACCAGTAGCACACTCCGCAAAAGCAAAAAGTTAGCTTTTGCGGAGTGTGCTTATGTCTCGTCTAACGTCAAACCGTTCCAGCCTGTGGTTTCTGGCGATCACCTTACTCAGTTTTCTCGCCGCTTCCACCGCGCCAACGCCGTTGTATCACTTGTATCAAGAACACCTGCAGTTCTCGGCAGCGACCCTGACCCTGATTTTCGGCGTCTACGCCCTCAGCTTGCTGGCGGCGTTGCTCACGGTCGGTTCGCTTTCGGATTATCTGGGGCGCAAACCGGTGATTTTTACCGCCGTATTGCTGAACATGCTGGCGATGTTGCTGTTTATCAACGCCGACAGCGTTGCCTGGCTGATCAGTGCCCGGGTCCTGCAGGGTTTTGCCACGGGCATGGCCACCGCCGTTTTGAGTGCGGCGCTGCTGGACACCGACCGTCAGCAAGGGCCGATGGTCAACAGCGTCGCGCCGTTGCTGGGCATGGCGCTGGGTGCCATGGGCTGCGGTGTGTTGGCCGAGTTTGCGCCGCTGCCGCTGCAATTGACCTATTGGGTGCTGTTCGCGCTGTTTGTGATGCAAGCGTTGTACGTCTGGCGCCTGCCGGAAAGCGTCACACGGCAATCGGGTGCCTGGGCCTCGCTGCGCCCGACCTTGCATGTGCCGATTCAGGCGCGGCGTATGCTGTGGCGGGTGCTGCCGATAGATCTGGCGGTTTGGGCGCTCGGTGGTTTTTTCGCTTCCCTGGCGCCGTCTTTGGTGCGGACCGCCACTGGGTCCACCTCGAATCTGATTGGTGGGGCGACGGTGGCCGTGTTGACAGTGACCGGTGCATTGATGATCTACACCTTGCGCAATCGGCCGGCCGACAAAGTCTTGCTGTTGGGCGCGAGCCTGCTGCCTGCGGGCGTTGCGCTGATTCTGCTGGCGGTACACAGCGCCAGCCTGCCGTTGTTTTTCTTCGGCACCCTGGTGGCGGGCGGCGGTTTTGGCGCGGGTTTCCTGGGTGCCTTGCGAAGCATCGTGCCGCTGGCCTTGCCTCATGAGCGGGCGGGTTTGATGTCGGCGTTCTATGCGCTCAGTTACTTGGCGTTCTGCTTGCCGTCGTTGCTGGCTGGCGGTCTGACGCGGACCTTTGGCTTGGTGGCAACCACCGATGGTTATGGCGCGGTGCTGATTATCCTGTCGCTCGGTGCGCTCTTCGGGTTGATGCGTGAGCGGTCCGTCAAAGCCTGTGGCGTCGATGTTCGATGACCGTTAGCCTTGGCACCGCCATTCATTTCGACGGACCGCCCCATGAAGATCATCCGCAGCAAATCCTTCACCGGTGACCGCGCCTGGGCGGCGTTGGATATCGCTAACATGAACGGCATTACCACCCGTTTGCACTGGACCGATCAGCCCTATAAATGGCACATCAACGACGGTCAGGAAGTGTTCGTGGTGCTCGATGGGCAGGTGCAGATGCGTTATCGCGAAGAAGGCCTGGAGAAGGAAACGCTACTCGAGATCGGCGATATTTTTTATGCCTCGGTGGGCACCGAGCATGTGGCTCATCCACTGGGTGTGGCGCGCATATTGGTGATCGAGACCGAAGGCAGCGTCTGAGACGTTATCTGTAAAACAGATAACAGTTAGAGATATTACCCGTTATATCGATATTCGATTCGGATCTACCATGAGCTCCACCTCACGAGAGGACAGGAGTTCACCATGACCTGCACCCATAGCGTTAAACCCGGTATCAAACCGCTCAGTCATTTGCAGCACCCTCGAGAGGCCATCCGCCAATTCACCCCCAACTGGTTCGCGGCGACCATGGGCACGGGTGTATTGGCGCTGGCGCTTGCGCAATTGCCGGTGTCGAATCCCGGTCTGCATGCGTTTGCCGAAAGCCTGTGGCTATTCAACATCGCTTTGTTTGTGGTGTTCACGGCCATGTATGCCGCGCGTTGGGTCATGTTCTTCGACGAGGCGCGACGGATTTTCGGCCATTCCACGGTTTCGATGTTTTTCGGCACCATTCCCATGGGCCTTGCGACCATCATCAATGGCTTTCTGTTGTTCGGTTTGCCGCGCTGGGGTGACGGTGTGATTCATCTCGCCGAAGTGCTGTGGTGGCTGGACGTGGTGATGTCGCTGGCCTGCGGGGTATTGATTCCCTACATGATGTTTACCCGTCAGGAGCACAGCATCGACCAGATGACCGCCGTCTGGCTGTTGCCGGTGGTGGCGGCGGAAGTGGCGGCTGCCAGCGGTGGCTTGCTGGCGCCGCACCTGGCCGATGCTCATTCACAATGGGTGGTGTTGGTGACCAGCTACGTGCTCTGGGCCTTTTCCCTGCCGGTGGCGTTCAGCATTCTGACTATCCTGTTATTGCGCATGGCGTTGCATAAATTGCCCCATGAAAACATGGCTGCCTCGAGCTGGCTGGCCCTCGGTCCCATCGGTACCGGAGCATTGGGCATGTTGCTGTTGGGCGCCGACGCACCGACGATCTTTGCCGCCAACGGTCTGCCGGGTATTGGCGAGATCGCCGCTGGGCTTGGCTTGGTGGCCGGCATCACGTTGTGGGGCTTCGGGCTCTGGTGGATGTTGATTGCGCTGTTGATCACCGTGCGTTACTTGCGCGCCGGTATCCCGTTCAACCTCGGCTGGTGGGGCTTCACTTTTCCGCTGGGTGTCTACTCACTGGCTACGCTGAAACTGGCCAGCACCTTGAGCCTGACGTTTTTCAGTGTCTTTGGTTGCCTGTTGGTGGCAATGCTGGCGGTGATGTGGCTGATAGTCGCCAAGCGTACGGTGCAGGGTGCGTGGCGAGGTGAGCTATTTGTCTCGCCGTGCATTGCAGGATTAAAGAAATAAGGGGCAAAGATTAGGTAATCTGTGGCCTGGATCGACGCTCGACATTCCAATAACAGTATCCACGCCACCCAAAATCAGGGACACATGGAAGATGAGTCACCCCTCACAGTTCACCTTGCTTCGCACTCGGCGCTTCCTGCCGTTTTTTGTCACGCAGTCCCTCGGGGCCTTCAACGACAACATCTTCAAGCAGTCGCTGATCCTCGCCATTTTGTACAAGCTGACAATCGAGGGTGACCGTTCGATCTGGGTCAACTTGTGTGCGTTGCTGTTTATCTTGCCGTTTTTCCTGTTCTCGGCCCTGGCCGGGCAATTCGGGGAAAAGTTCGCCAAGGACGCCCTGATCCGTCTGATCAAGCTCGGGGAAATCGTCATCATGACGGTGGGGGCGGTCGGTTTCATGTTCGATCACCTGTCGCTGATGCTGCTGGCGCTGTTTGCCATGGGTACCCACTCGGCGCTGTTCGGGCCGGTGAAGTACTCGATCCTGCCACAGGCCTTGCGCGAAGAGGAGCTGGTGGGCGGCAATGGTCTGGTGGAAATGGGCACCTTCCTGGCGATTCTCGCCGGGACGATTGGTGCCGGGATCATGATGTCCACCAGCAACTACGCGCCGGTCGTGTCCACGGCAATCATCGGTATCGCGGTGCTCGGTTACCTGGCCAGCCGCAGCATTCCCCGGGCCGCAGCGGCATCGCCGGAAATGCGTTTGAACTGGAATATCTTCAGCCAGTCCTGGGCCACCTTGAAGCTGGGCCTCGGGCAAACGCCCGCGGTATCGCGTTCGATCGTCGGCAACTCATGGTTCTGGTTTGTCGGGGCGATTTATCTGACGCAAATCCCGGCCTATGCCAAGGAATGGATGCACGGCGACGAGACCGTGGTGACGCTGATTCTTACGGTGTTCTCGGTCGGTATCGCACTGGGTTCGATGCTCTGCGAGAAACTCTCCGGGCGCAAAGTCGAGATCGGTCTGGTGCCGTTCGGCTCATTCGGTCTGACGGTGTTTGGCCTGTTGCTGTGGTGGCATTCCGGCGGAATTCCCGACAGCGTTGCTGGCCATGGCTGGATCGAAGTCCTTGGGTTTGGCCACGCCTGGCTGGTGTTGATCGACATCCTCGGGCTTGGGATCTTCGGCGGTTTCTACATTGTGCCGCTGTATGCGCTGATCCAGTCGCGCACCGTCGAGAACGAACGGGCGCGGGTGATCGCCGCCAACAACATTCTTAACGCCCTGTTCATGGTGGTCTCGGCCATTGTGTCGATCGTCTTGTTGAGCCTTGCCAAGCTGTCGATCCCACAGCTGTTCCTGGTGGTGTCGCTGCTGAACATCGGCGTCAACGCTTACATCTTCAAAATCGTCCCCGAGTTCAGCATGCGCTTCATGATCTGGCTGCTTGGCCATTCCATGTACCGCGTCGAGCATCGCAATCTGGAGCTGATTCCCGATGAGGGCGCGGCATTGCTGGTTTGCAACCATGTGTCGTTCGTCGACGCGTTGCTGATTGGCGGCGCAGTGCGTCGGCCAATTCGCTTTGTGATGTATTACAAAATCTACAACTTGCCAGTGCTGAACTTCATCTTCCGCACGGCGGGGACGATTCCGATTGCCGGACGTCAGGAAGACATTCAGATCTACGAAAAAGCCTTCACCCGCATCGCCCAGTATCTGAAGGACGGCGAACTGGTGTGCATTTTCCCTGAAGGCAAGTTGACCGCCGATGGCGAGATCAACGAATTCAAGGGCGGGCTGACGCGGATTCTCGAAGAAACGCCGGTGCCGGTGATTCCGTTGGCATTGCAGGGGGTGTGGGGGAGTTTCTTCAGCCGTGATCCAGCCAAGGGCGTGTTTCGCAGGCTGTGGTCGCGGGTGACCCTGGTGGCGGGGCCGGCGGTGGCCGTTGAAGTGGCTGAACCGGCGACATTGCAAGGGTTGGTGGGGGAATTGCGTGGGGCCGTCAGGTAGTCGGTGATCGGGCGGGCCTCATCGCGGGCAAGCCCGGCTCCCACAAGGATTGATGGTGTGTCCACACTATGTGGCACAACACAAAACCTGTGGGAGCCGGGCTTGCCCGCGATGGCGTCGGAGGCCTAAGCGCTAACCTTGAGCCCAACCAACCCGGCAATGATCAACGCCACACTGGCCAGCCGAAACAACGCCATGGATTCACCAAACAGAATAATCCCGGCGATCACCGTGCCCACCGCGCCCACGCCAGTCCAGATCGCATAGGCCGTGCCCAGCGGCAATTCCTTCATCGCAAGGCCCAGCAGGCCAAGGCTGATCGCCATGGCGGCAACGGTCAGTGCGGTAGGAAGAGGGCGGCTGAAACCGTCAGTGTATTTCAGGCCGACGGCCCAGCCGACTTCGAACAGGCCGGCGAAAAACAGAATGATCCAGGACATCAAAGACCTCCATCAATGGATGGGGTCGTCCCCGGATTAATCACTCGATCGAGCCGCGAGGTCGTCCCCGCATTGCGCATTAGAGTGCCCATCATTAATCCGAGGATCAAGTTTGCGGCTTAATCCGCTGCCTGCTGAGCAGCGAGTTGCCGGTCTTCTTTCTCGCTCATACGACGGAAATACGTCGAGAGCAGCGCCCCGGAAATGTTGTGCCAGACGCTGAACAACGCGCTTGGCACCGCTGCCAGCGGCGAGAAGTGCGCACTGGCCAGCGCCGCGCCCAGGCCGGAGTTCTGCATGCCCACTTCCAGTGCCAGGGATTTGCGCTGGGCCAATGGCAGGTTGAACAGGCGCCCGGTGAAGTAACCCAGCAAGTAGCCGAAGCTGTTGTGCAACATCACCACGGCCATGATCAGCAGGCCGGATTCGGCAATCTTCGCCTGGCTGGCGGCCACCACGGCAGTGACGATGATCACGATGCTCACCACCGACACCAGTGGCAGCACGTCTACCACGTGACGAACCCGATCACCGAGTACGCGCTGGGCAACCACGCCGAGCACGATCGGCAGCAGCACGACTTGCAGGATCGACCAGAACAGCTCCATGAACGACACCGGCAACCAGGCCGAGGCCAGCAGCCAGATCAGTGCCGGCGTCAGCAGCGGAGCGAGGAGGGTGGTGACAGCGGCAATGGCCACCGACAACGCCAGATCGCCGCGCGCCAGCCAGGTCATCACGTTCGACGAGGTGCCGCTTGGGCAGCAACCGACCAGAATCACACCGACGGCGATTTCCGGTGGCAAGTGGAAAACCTGGCAGAGCAACCACGCCACACCGGGCATGATCACGAAATGGGCAACCACACCCAAGGCCACACGCCACGGATGACGAGCGACTTCGGCGAAGTCTTCGAGCTTGAGGGTCAGGCCCATGCCGAACATCACCAGCCCCAGCAGCGGCACAATGGCGCCTTTCAAACCGATGAACCAGGCCGGTTGCAGAAACGCCACGACGGCGAAAATCAGTACCCAGTAAGCGAAGGTGTTGCCGACAAAACGACTCAATGCAGCCAGTGCGCGCATGGCCTGATCCTTGCTGAATTAGTGAGATTCCCAGTTTGGAAATCCAATCAATGTGGGAGCTGGCTTGCCTGCGATAGCGGTGTGCCAGACTACATTTAAGCCGTTTGACACGCCGCCATCGCAGGCAAGCCAGCTCCCACATTTGATCCGGTTCCTTCAATGGGAACCGGTTGTTTTTTAGATACCCTGCGGGGTCTCTTCACCACCCAGCGCTTCAACCATCGACGGCAGGAAGTCGCCGAAGGTCAGCATCATCAGGGTGAAGCTGGCGTCCAGCTGGCCCAGGGCTTCGTCGCCACCGTCCTGTTCCGCCTGATCTTGCAGCAGATCTTCGAACTTCAGGCGCTTGACCACCATTTTGTCGTCGAGCACGAACGACAGTTTGTCCTGCCAGGCCAGTGACAGTTGAGTGACCACTTTGCCGGTGCTCAGGTGCAGCTGGATTTCTTCGCTGGTCAGGTCCTGACGCTTGCAGCGCACGATGCCGCCGTCTTCGTGGGTGTCGCGCAGCTCGCACTCATCCAGCACGAAGAAATCATTCGCGGCTTTCTGGGTGGTGACCCATTCGGTCATGGTGGCGGTCGGCGACATCTTCACCGTCAGCGGACGCACTGGCAGCGAGCCGATCACTTCGCGCAGAGTGGACAGCAGGTCTTCGGCACGTTTCGGGCTAGCCGAGTTAACCAGGATCAGGCCCTGTTTCGGCGCGATGGCGGCGAAGGTCGACGAGCGGCGGATAAAGGCCCGGGGCAGGAAGGCCTGGATGATTTCATCCTTGATCTGATCGCGTTCCTTTTTATAGACCTTGCGCATTTGTTCGGCTTCGATCTCTTCGACCTTTTCCTTCACCGCGTCGCGTACGACGCTGCCCGGCAGAATGCGCTCTTCCTTTCGGGCGGCGATCAGCAGGAAGTCACCGCTGATGTGCACCAGCGGCGCGTCTTCGCCCTTACCGAATGGCGCGACGAAACCGTAGGTGGTCAACTCCTGGCTTGCACATGGACGCGCCAGTTTGGTGGCCAGTGCAGTTTCCAACGCCTCGGCATCAAAAGGCAGATCTTGGGTCAGGCGATAGATAAGCAGGTTTTTGAACCACATGGGGATGAGTCTCTCCTTTATACAAAGGGGGGCATTATTGTCCTCCGTGTGCCATAGGCCAACCCTTCTCTAAGCCTTTGGAAGGCCTGAGAAAATTAATTAAAAAAGTGCTTGCCAGAGGTTGGGTCGCTCCGTAGAATGCGCGCCACACCGAAAGTGAAGGGTGATTAGCTCAGCTGGGAGAGCGTCTGCCTTACAAGCAGAATGTCGGCGGTTCGATCCCGTCATCACCCACCATTCGCTTTAGTGTTACGCGCAGCGGTAGTTCAGTCGGTTAGAATACCGGCCTGTCACGCCGGGGGTCGCGGGTTCGAGTCCCGTCCGCTGCGCCATATTCGGTAACCTGGAACGCTGAACGCCAGGTCACCACGGAAAAGCCCGCTAACGCGGGTTTTTTTCTGTCCATGGTTTGAACGTTGTTCCTGCAGGTCGTGTCGTTTTACCGGTTTTCAGATTTTTTGATAAATTTATCAATTAAATCAACACTTTATGAAAATCTGTGGCACAATGCGCCCCGCAACGAAGGTAAAGGGTGATTAGCTCAGCTGGGAGAGCGTCTGCCTTACAAGCAGAATGTCGGCGGTTCGATCCCGTCATCACCCACCACTTACTTTCAACGCTACGCGCAGCGGTAGTTCAGTCGGTTAGAATACCGGCCTGTCACGCCGGGGGTCGCGGGTTCGAGTCCCGTCCGCTGCGCCATATTCGGTATCTGGAACGCTGAACGCCAGATCACCACAGAAAGCCCGCTTAATGCGGGCTTTTTGCTGTCTGGGATTTGGCTTTGTGCTGGCCTCCCACTGAAAAAACGACCTGTTCGGGTGATGCCTTTAAGTTACGCGAAATCCCTGTGGGAGCGGGCTTGCCCGCGATGACGGCAGCACATTCACCATTGATGTCGCCTGACATACCGCTTTCGCGAGCAAGCCCGCTCCCACAGGTTCCGCACCTGACCAGCATTGACCTGTTCGGGTCGCTTTTTTCGTTTCTGTCTTGCCTATTGTTCGGCGTTACGACTGTGCCGGTAGTCGCTGACGGCCTCGTACACCGCTTTGCGCAACCGGTTGATCCCGCCAATCGGCCTATGGGCTTCAAGGCCGAACCATGGGTTGAACGATTGGTTGTCGCATTGCAGGTTCAGCGCCGGGGTGTCGAAATCCTGGGCAGGCAGTTTGATCCGGGCCACGGTTTCGAAGGGTGCATCGCGTTCACGCCATTCGATGCTGGTGTCTTCGATCGGCATGTACTTGCCCGCATCCTGACGCTGGATCTGCAAGACGAAACACGCCGGCACCCGATCGGTCGACAGCTGCTGGTTCAGCGCACTGCGCAGGAAGTTCGGCAGGTTTTGATTTTGCGTGGGCAGCGCGTAGGCCGGGCAGTTATCAGGATCCGGCATCACCCGGAATTTGGCATTGGCGTCACCAAACTTGTACGGCGAAACCGAAAAGTAAGTGGTCTGCGTCGGGCTTGCCGGGGCAGGGGAGAGCGTCGCCAGCGCGATAAACAGATGGCGAAGCTGCCAGGTGCGCGGGTCCCAACCCGGGAAGAACGCCATGACCTTTTTGCCATCAGCCTGAGCGGCCACATTCTGACGATACTCGGCGACATCGCTGACAAAGAAGTTCGGATGGTTGAACATCACGAAATCTTGTTCGCTGCGCCCTTGTCGGTCATTCAGCAGCTGTTTACCAGGCACATCGAACAGTTTGATCGCCATACCCCGGGCATCGCGGACGCTATCGAACTGCGGATACGCATTGCCATTGGACAGCCGCATCGTCGCTTGCCAGGTTTTGCCGGGTTCGCTGAACACGCCTCGACGTAACTCCGCCGCCAGATCTGGCAGCACCTGAACCTCGGCCTTCACGCAGCCATGGGCTTTGGCATGGGCATCGCGCAGGTAGCGAGTACTTTCACGGTGTTGATCGACGATACGCACGGCCGTCTGGATGATGTCCTGGGTCATTGCCGCTTCGCCGTCCGGAATCAGTTCTTCGGCCGATACCGGGCCGCGATGCTGCCAGGCGGACCAGGCCATGATCAGCGCCCAGCCGAGCAGGCCCAGACCCAGCAACCACAGCAGGGTTTTGCCAAGGAAGGCGCCCAGGCGCAGCCAGAGAGTAATCAGCATGGGTCAATCCTTTTGACTGAGGCGGCGGTCTGGCAGTTGCGACTCCATCGGGCCGCCCAACACTTTCAGGTATTCCAGCAGCGCCCAGCGTTCCTCCGGCTGCAGCAGGCGACCAATGACGCCGTTCCCGCGCTCGCCTGCGCGGAACTCGTGACCGCTGTTGTGATTGCCAGTGACGCGCGTATCAAACACAAAACCGTTGGTGAAGGCTTCGGTGCGATAACCCAAATGTTTGGGGTCGTATTCGAAGGTGCCCTTGTAGAACGAGGTGGCGCGTTCATCCTGGGGCGAGAGCAGTTGATAAATACTGGGTACCGAACCGTTATGCAGAAACGGCGGCGTAGCCCAGACGCCTGCCAATGGTCGGGCTTTGTAGCTGCGTAATTCCTGAACACCGATCGGCAGGCCGAATCCGTCCAGGTTCGGGCGCTCTGCAGGTGTCACGTTGGCTTCGCGGTAGGCCTGGTTACTCACGAAAGCAGTGACGTAAGCCAGTCCCTTGGCCACTGACAACTGGCTCATATCCAATGGTTCTGTGGGTTTGGGATGCAGTTGTACGTCCAGTTGCGCAAGTTCTGCCGGATCCCACTGCAAGGCCGTCAGATCGAAGCGGTGATCAGCAATATTGTTGGCGGCGCCGGCGTCTGTGCCAATCACCTCCACAGGCAGTAATTTCAGATGATGCACCGGTCTGCCGTCGCTTTGGGTGACGCGAGGTACGTGGCACCCGGCGCAGTTTTCAGCGAATAGTTCGCGGCCTTTTGCGGCCAGAGGCTTGTCGATGTTGCCCAACAGGGCTTCCGGCCAGGCAGGCGGTTTGAGTCGTTGCAGGGTTTCCTCGATCCGGTGCAGATCGCGCACCCGGACACTGGACGGGTAGCGGTCGTCGCCCTTGAGCGGCTGCCCGCTGCTGTCGAAGAAATTCAGCGTGGCGCCCACTCCCAAGGCTTCTCCGATATTACGGGCCATCGGTTGCTGCGCCGAACCGTTCCACTGCACCCAGTCGAAGGTCCACATGTCCCACAGTTGCGGGTAGTCCACCGGTGCGTTGGCTACGCGGTAGTTGGCGGGTGAAATCGCGTCGCCGAAGCTGGCGTTGGCAATACGCCCGAAGGCATCTGTGCGGCCGGGGCCTTCTTCGGTGGGGTAGAGGCCGCGATGGGTGTCGTTCCAGGCCACTTTCAAGAAGGTATCGAGTGAGACTTTAAAATCCTGGCGTAGCTTTTGATGCCGTGCGTCGTAGTCCTGGCCCAGAACGTTGCGTGCGAAACGTTCGAATTTCCAGGGGTTGTAGTAAGTCGAGGCGAGGCTGGCCACCAGTGCCTGGCCGAAGCTGCCGCCTCGCAGGGTCGGAACGCTGGATGGCAACACATGCTGGGCCGAGCCGCCGTCGATGCGTACGGCCTGGCCATTGAAACGCAATTCGCCGGTGTGGCAGGCGGCGCAGGTGATGTCCAGAAACTCGTCCTGGCTGCCGGGGTTTTGATGACGGGCAAAACCGACGGGCAGGTTACCAGGATTGTTCGGCGTGGCTTTCTGGCTCGGGTCGATCAGAAAACCAAAGCGTGCGAGGTATTCAGGAGCGGCGAATCGTTTTTGCGAGAAGGGCAATTCCAGGGCGTTGAACCAGTCATAGCGCAAGCCTTTGACCTGGGTACCCTGAGGTGTGAAGTAGTAAGCCTGTCGGTCGGCGGCGCTCCATTGCTCCAGGTAATTCACCTGTTGCGCCGGTGACCAGGCCGGTAATCTCGGGTTGGCGACGTAATACAGCACTATGGCGAGGCCTAGCCCCAGTAATACTGCGATCAGAATCAGCAAGCGGAATATGAGGCGCAAGATAAACATCCTTGTAAATTTGTAGCTCTCTTATGCCTCAGCTGACGAGGTGCGGCAAGAGGCCATTACGCCAGAGGCTGTGGGAGCCGGCCCTTGAGTCTGTAAGAGCCAAATGACAGAAGCTTCATCCTTCTATAGCCGAAATGCGTTGAAACACCTGAACTTATCAGGCGTTTCCGGCTCTCATGCCGGTAGCCATTGGTCGTGGCGGCCTGATAAGCTCGCGGCTTTACTCGATTGCCCTTTAGGCGCATGAACAAGGAAATAGCATGAAACAGCATCGGTTGGCGGCGGCGGTGGCCCTGGTTGGCCTGGTACTTGCGGGTTGTGATTCGCAGACCAGCGTAGAGCTGAAAACCCCGGCGCAAAAAGCTTCCTACGGTATCGGCCTGAACATGGGCAAAAGCCTGGCTCAGGAAGGCATGGATGACCTGGATTCCAAAGCAGTTGCCCAGGGCATCGAAGATGCCGTCGGCAAGAAAGAACAGAAGCTGAAAGATGAAGAGTTGGTCGAAGCCTTCGCCGCACTGCAAAAGCGTGCTGAAGAGCGTTTGGCCAAGATGAGCGAAGAGTCGGCAGCCGCCGGCAAGAAATTCCTCGAAGAGAACGGCAAGAAAGCCGGTGTCACCACCACCGCTTCCGGTCTGCAATATGAAGTGGTCAAGAAAGCCGATGGCGCTCAGCCTAAGCCGACCGACGTAGTGACTGTTCACTACACCGGTAAATTGACCAACGGCACCGTTTTCGACAGTTCCGTCGAGCGCGGCAGCCCGATCGATCTGCCGGTCAGCGGTGTGATTCCGGGTTGGGTCGAAGGCCTGCAACTGATGCACGTTGGCGAGAAGTACAAACTGTACATCCCTAGCGAACTGGCTTACGGCGCCCAAAGCCCAAGCCCGGCGATTCCAGCCAACTCGGTGCTGGTATTCGACCTGGAGCTGCTGGCCATCAAGGACCCAGCAAAACAAGACGCCACCAAGTAATACGCGTCTGCTCGAAAAACAACGCCTCGCTTATGCGGGGCGTTGTTGCATCTGGCGTTCAGTGGCGGTAAACAAAGCGAACAGATGCGGTACGCTGGAGTCATAGCCAGTGAGAGCGCTTGAGCTAGACGGACCGGTGCGCCAAGTCAATGAATTCTTGGGTTTTTTTATGTGAGTAAAAAACGCCCGATCTGAGTCAGGCCCTTATGAAACGGGGCTTTCAGCGATGAAATGCAGCTCTGTTCACAAGGTTATCCACAATTTGTGTGGATAACATTTCAGTGGGAGAAAATGATGAAAGCACCTTGGAATTTCGCTCGTTTTCTGCCTCTGGCCGGACGCCTGCTGGCCCGTGGTCGTTTGCCGACCTTGCTGTTCGCTGTTGCCAGCAAAGGCGCGAGCCAGGGCAATCGCCTGGGCAAGATCAAAGACGATCTGCGCCTGTTACAGGCACTTTGCCTGGCCTACTGGCGGGGCGAATACCGGGCCATCAGTCCGAAAGCACTGGTTTCGGTGGTGGCCGGCCTGATGTATTTCCTCAGCCCGGTGGATGCCATCCCGGATTTCATCCCGGTATTCGGCATGCTCGACGACATTGCCGTGCTGGCCTGGTTGATGAAAGTCCTTGATGACGAACTCAACGCCTTCCGTGCCTGGCGCAAGCGTCAGCTGCCGGAAAAGCTTGCGGTGGTCGAACGCCTGCCCGATACCCCCGAACAATTGCAGCTTCAGGGCCCGAAAAAAAACTGAGCCAATTCAAAATCCTCCAGATATTCATGCCCCCCCGCGACCTTGGCCGCTGTTAGGATTACACTTCTAAGGAAAAGCGCCGACTCGCTAAGTGTCGTTGTCCTACGGGGTGGTCATGGATATCCAGATAATTACACGCGAAGGTGAACCCGAATATGCGGTTCTGCCATGGGCTCAGTATCAGGCTCTACTGAAAGCAGCAGGCATCAAGCAACAACCACCGCGCGACGCCACAGTGCCTCCCGCGGCGGCACCAGACCAGATTCTTCCGGGTCTGGATCAACTACGCAATTTGCGCGAAGGGAAGGGCATCGCCATTGAGGCGCTCGCCCGCACGGTAGGCATCAGCCCGTCATATCTCGCCTTGATCGAAAGCGGTGAGCGTCAACCCGACGCTGCTATTCGCCGCAGCCTCGCCTGGGAATTGACGGTGCCAGGATGGAGGGATGAATCGTGAGCGTACGCATCAGTCGTCAACATTGGGACGGATTGTTGGGGGAGCTGGATCAGGCGCGTCGTCAGCGCCATCTTTTGACTTATCGGGCGTTGCTGGAGCGTTTGCAGCTACCCACGCCGGCCATGCAAACCTTGACCGCAGCCCTTGAGCATCTGGCCGCGCTGGATGCCAGAGCCGAGCAGCCGTTGCGCAGCTCGTTGGTGATCAGCCAAGGCGCCAGCCGCTTGCCGCGCACCGGCTTCTTTGAATGTGTCGAGCGTCTCGGGCGCTTTTCCGGCCCGTCCGATGGCGTGGCTGCCGCGTCCTGGCATGCCTCGGAAGTGGTGCGGGTGTTCGAATACGAGTACCCCGAGTCGGCGGAAGCCTGAGTGTTTTTACGACTCAAGGCACGGGCCAGTTACTGGCTGGCCCGCCGGTTGTTCCACTGGCCGTGGTTTGTGCGCCAGCCGCGAGGCTGGCGCTGGCTCGAGGGCCAGTTCGCGCGCATGGCGAACCTGGGGGACGTCGGCGCCCAGAGCTTCTATGGCCACATTCTGACCTTTCGCGGCGTCGGTCTTGGGGCACGCGAGGAGGGGATGCGATTACTGCGCCTGGCCGCGTTGGCGGGGGATGGCAAGGCGGCCTATCAGGTTGGTGTGATCAGCCTCGCCGGAACGCCGAGCAAGGCGCCTGATCCGGCTGAAGCGGCTCGCTGGTGGGAAATGGCGGCGAAGGCCGGGCATCCGCTGGCCGAACTCAAATTGAAAGAGTTGGCGTCTAGTGGTTCTGCAGATTAAACAATTGTGTGTCTGACAAACGAACGTGGCGTGAGGGAAACCTCCCGCCACGTTTGCGTTTCTGCCTGCTTGTTGATTAATGGAGCGATCATTAGCGAATCGCCCTACATCAACATCATCCTTCCCCGACTTCTTTCCTGATCGATCCCCCGCAAAGTCTCGCGCGTTTATTGCCGGGCAGATCCATCGGAGATTTCCTTCAAGTTGTAGCGGTTTGCATGAACTGGTGCGCGATGCGCTCCATCGATAGTCTTGGGGTTGTCACTGCAAATTCAGTGACAGGGCGTGGAAGCCCTTCTATCGTTAGGCGCATCAAGCGCCACCAGTTCGGCGTTTTTTATCGTCTGTGTTTTATGGTGGCTGTGCGCGGGGCGCTTTCGAGTGCGCCAGGTGCCTAACGTCCTGGTCTTCCACACCTGCGTATAGCCGCCACCTATTGCGTGGAAGTGATTTCTGGCGGCTCCAGTCCATACGTTAGGAATCAAACAATGACGGCAATTACCCCTGATCCACCCTACGAAAAACCAATTCCCCACCCCAAAAGCCGCTTCATGGCGCTCACCAGCAACTGCAACGACATGCCCACGCTGTTCGTCGATACCCACGCGCCGCTCGATATTTTGACCGATGCTGCCAGCTATCGAATTCGTGCCGTCACCCAGGTACTTGAGAACCTGTCCATGCGCGGCTCAGTCGAGTGTGATTCGACGATACTCAGCGACTTTGCCTTGCTCTGTGCCATTCCACTGCGCGATGGGTGTGATGTGCTGGATGTGATTGGGCGGCGGTTGCGGGCTCGGCCTTCAGGCGATGCCTAGTGACGGATTAGCCCTGGGAATTTATGGTGCCTGAGCGGGCCTCTTCGCGGGCAAGCCTCGCTCCCACAGGTTTTGTGTCGTAGGCAATATTCACAAACGACACAAAACCTGTGGGAGCGAGGCTTGCCCGCGAAGGCGTCAGATCAATCAACGATGCCCAATGAGCAGCTCTTCTTCTGGTCCGGGCACCGCCAGGCTATCAATCACATGCACGCTATACCCCGGCACATTCTTCGCGTGGTGCTTGGCCTGTGATGCCATTTCCGCCAACTGGCTCGCATCGAGTTGTCCACAGGCCTGGGGATGCAAATGCACCACGCCGATGGACAGGGACAGCAGCGGAAATTCCTGTCTTACGCCCTGGCGGTTGGGGGCGATGAAGCAGCCGGCTTCCAGGTGTTCGCTGCGGTAAAAGCGTCGGCATTGGCTGTGGAAGTCATCCAGCAATTGATTCAGGCGTTTGCGCCAGTCTTCCGGGCCGAGCACCAGCAGGAAGTCGTCGCCGCCGATATGGCCGACGAAGTCGCGGGAAGGGTCGACGCGGTCGTTCAGGCATTGTGCCAGGCACAGTAGGACTTCATCCCCGCGACCGTAGCCGTAGATGTCGTTGAAGGGTTTGAAGCTGTCGATGTCCACGTAGCAGATCACCGATTCCCGTTCCTGTTGCAGCAGCCGTGTCAGGCATTGCTGGATCGGCACGTTGCCCGGTAGCAGGGTCAGCGGGTTGGCGTAGCGTGCTTGCTGGATTTTCAGTTCGGTAATCAGCTTGAGCACGTCGATCACTCGGCCGAGCCCCAGATAGCCGCCGTTGAGGGTGATGATGAAGTCTTCTTCGATACGCTGGCGGGCGCGACTGGTGATCAGGCGGCTGACCTGTTGCAGCGACTGGCTCAGCTCCACGGCGAGGAAGTCGTCGCTCATCAAGCGGCTGATGGGCTTGCGGGCGAACAGGTCGGTGGCAAAAGGCTTGAGCAAGGCATCGGAGAGCGAATGACGGTGGACGATGCCGCAGGGCTGGCCCTGTTCGTCGAGCACCGCCAGGGAGTTCAGGTTGGCCTGGCGGCGGAAGGCTTCCAGCACGGTGGCGGTCGGGGTGTCGCTGGTCACCGCCGCTTGGTCGTTGAGCAGGGCGCTGAGGTCGCTGACTTCTTCGTTCAGTATTGCGGCGACGCTGTTTGGTTTGGGTATGAAAGTTCGGGCATCGCGGGGCGGATGCTCCTGGGGCCGGCAGAGCAGATAGCCTTGCAGCAGATCGACGCCCATCTCGGTCAACACCGCCAGTTCTTCCGGTAATTCGATGCCTTCTGCGATCACTTTTGCACGCGAAGCCTTGGCGATCTGCAGGATCGAGCCGACGAACTCACGCTTGAGCGCGTCCTGATGAATGCCGTCGATAAAATGCCGATCGATCTTGACGTAATCCGGGCGCAATTCAGACCAGAGCCGCAAGCTCGAATAACCCGCACCCAGATCATCCAGCGCAATGGAAAAGCCCATTGCCCGATAGTGATGCAGGGCGTTTTGCAATAACTGGAAATCGTCTGTCGGGGTCTGTTCGGTGAGTTCGATCACCACTTGGCTCGGTGGTATGCCGAAATCCTGCAGCAGTTGCAAAGTACGTCCGGGTTGGTGGGCGGCTTCGAGCAGGGATTCCGGGGACACATTGAGGAAGAGTTTGCCGGGCAGTTGCTGTTCATTGAAACGGCGGCAAGCACTTTGACGGCAAGCGATCTCCAGTTCGCTGAGGCGACCGGCCTGGCGGGCTACCGCGAACAGGGCGACGGGGGAGTGCAGCGGGCTGTTGGACGGGCCACGGCTGAGGGCTTCGTAACCGATGATGCGTCGTTCAGAGAGGGAAATGATCGGCTGGAACAGGCTGTGCAAACCGCTTTGAGTCAGTATTGAGCTCAAGGCACTCAGCTGTTCGGTCGTGGTCATGGCGTTCTCTGGCGATAAAAAAAGGACTGGGCGTGCTCTCGTTAAAGAGCACGCCCAGTCCTGTATTTCACGACAGAATGATGACTGTTTGATGATGCTCCGGGGAGCGTCAACATTAAATTGCCATCATCTTGCTTGTAACAACTTAGTGCTTGGCAACCGCGGTGTTGAGTTTCAAGTAATCCAGCAGAATCCGCCCGGTCTCGCTCAGATAAGCATCGTCTTCTGGCTTGGTCTTGTCCTGCTCGGCCGCGATGGCATCTTCGTCTTCTTTCTTCAGCTCTTTGAGCGGCTCTTCGCCCTTGGCCTTGCGACGGATGTTTTCCATGGCAAGTTGTTTGGCTTCGATATCGGCATGTTGTGCGCGACGATCGGCTTCATTGAGGCTGACGGTTTTTTCGCTCATCAACTTCTGCGCCAGGGCCAGTTTATCGCGGATGAACACAAACTCCGCGTCCTTGGCCGTGCGCACCTCATGCTCGGACTGGAGCTGAGTGATGTACGGTTTGAACGGGTCAAGCGCTGGCTTGATGGCCGCACGGATGGTGTCCCATGGCATGGCTTCCGGCAGGGCGCTTTCGCCGATTTCCTTGGTGTCGATGATCGACGGGTAATCGATGTCCGGCAGCACGCCCTGATGCTGGGTGCTCTGGCCGGAAACCCGGTAGAACTTGGCCAGGGTCAGTTTCAGTTCGCCATGGTTCAGCGGCTGAATGGTCTGCACGGTGCCTTTACCGAAGGTCTGGCCGCCGATGATCAGCGCGCGGTGGTAGTCCTGCATGGCGCCGGCGAAAATCTCCGAAGCCGAGGCGGACAAACGGTTGACCAGCAACGCCATCGGGCCTTTGTAGAACGCGCCCGGGTTTTCATCTTCCAGTACATCGACCCGGCCATCGGCGTTACGCACCAGTACGGTCGGACCTTTGTCGATGAACAGACTGGTCAGCTCGGTGGCCTCTTGCAAGGAACCGCCGCCGTTGTTGCGCAGGTCGATGACCACGCCGTCGACCTTGTCTTTCTGCAGCTCGGTCAGCAGCTTCTTGACGTCGCGGGTGGTGCTCTTGTAGTCCGGATCGCCAGCACGGAAGGCTTTGAAGTCCAGGTAGAAGGCCGGGATCTCGATGACACCGAGCTTGTAGTCCTTGCCATCCTGCTTGAGGTTGAGGACCGACTTCTTCACTGCCTGGTCTTCAAGCTTCACCGCTTCGCGGGTGATCGGTACGATTTTGGTGGTCTGGTCGTTCGGCGCATTGCTGGCCGGAATCACTTCCAGGCGCACCACGGTGCCTTTCGGACCACGAATCAGTTTGACCACTTCGTCCAGGCGCCAGCCGACCACGTCGACCATCTCTTTGTTGCCCTGGGCTACGCCGATGATCTTGTCGGCCGGTGCAACCTGCTTGGTCTTGTCGGCCGGGCCGGCAGGCACCAGACGCACGACTTTCACTTGATCGTTATCGCTCTGCAACACGGCGCCGATGCCCTCCAGGGACAGGCTCATGTTGATGTCGAAGTTTTCCGCGTTATCCGGCGACAGATAATTGGTGTGCGGGTCGTAGGACATGGCGAAGGTATTGATGTACGCCTGGAAGATGTCTTCTGCACGGGTCTGGTCCAGACGCGCCAGTTGATTCTTGTAACGCTTGGTCAGGGTTTCCTGAATCTGCTTCGACTCTTTGCCGGAGATCTTCATCCGCAGGACTTCGTCCTTGACGCGTTTGCGCCACAGGTCGTCCAGATCGGCGGTGGTCTTGAGCCAAGGGGCATCCTTGCGATCGACCAGCAAGGTTTCCTTGGTGGTGAAGTCGATTTTGTCGACGCCCTTGTTCAGCTCGACAAGGGCAAAGTCCAGACGCGCCTTGACGCGGTCCAGGTAGCGCTTGTAGATGGTGAACCCGGCGTTCAGGTCGCCGCTTTTGAGGAAGTCGTCAAACTGGGTTTTCCATTTGTCGAATTCGGCAATATCGCTGGCCATGAAGTAGCTGCGCGATGGATCCAGCAGCTTGATATAGCTGTCGTAGATGATCACGGAGCGTGCATCGTCGAGCGGTGGTTTGCTGTAATGGTGACGCTTGAGCAATTCGACGACGTTCAGACTGGCGATTACTTCGTCACGATCGGGCTGAAGCTTGTCCCAGCTGTTGGCTGCGAACGAATTGCTCGACATCGGCAAAAGACCGAGACCAATGACAAGAGCAAGGGCGGTGCTGGGAAAAAAATGCTTCATGCTGATTCGACGCGGGGACAATTGATCACGCATATTAGGCCGTCTTTGAAGTCGCCGGATCCACAAGGACCGGTCGCATAATGCAAAAAGCCCGGCGCTACAGCTTCGGGCTCAGTCCAGACTCACTATGGAGGCACTGTGAAAGCATTGCAAGGCGTTGAGGGGCGAGTGGAGTGGGTTGAAGAGCCGAGTCCTACGTGCGATGTAGGACAAGTTCGCATCCGAGTAGCGGCAGCAGGACTCAATCGCGCCGATTTGTTACAGAAAGCAGGACTTTACCCGCCACCGCCGGGGGCCAGTCAAGTACTGGGTCTTGAGTGTTCCGGGGTGATTAGCGAGGTTGGCCCGGGCTCCTCCTGGCAGGTCGGCGATCGGGTTTGCGCCTTGCTGGCCGGGGGTGGGATGGCCGAAGAGGTAGTTGTCGACGGACGGCATGTGTTGCCGGTTCCCGAAGGTTTGTCTCTGGCCGAGTCGGCAGCATTGCCGGAAGTGTATGCGACCGTTTGGCTGAATTTGTTTCAACTGGCTGCGCTCAAACCGGGTGAGAAAGTTCTCCTGCACGCCGGAGCGAGTGGAATCGGTTCAGCTGCCATTCAGCTGTGCAAGGCGTTTGGTAACCCGTGCTGGGTCAGCGTCGGTTCTGCCGAGCGTCTGGCTTACTGCGAAGCGTTGGGCGCACAGGGTGGCGTAGTGCGCAATGGCGATCTGGATAGCTTGAATGATCTTGCGCCGTTCGACGTGATCCTGGACCCGGTGGGTGGCAACTATGCGGCGTTGAACCTCAAGCTGCTGGCTCGCGATGGTCGTTGGGTGCTGATCGGCTTGATGGGCGGTCGTGAGGCGCAGCTGGATTTGGCACAGGTACTGGCCAAGCGGGTGCAACTGCTGGGTTCGACCCTGCGCAGTCGCGACGAGCAGTTCAAGGCCGATTTGTTCAGTGATCTTGGCCAGCATGTCTGGCCGCTGTTCGCCGAAGGGCGTTTGAGCCCGCAACTGGCCAAGACATTTGCGATCAAGGATGCCGAAGCGGCGTTTGCGGAACTGGCGACCAATAAGGTGTCCGGCAAACTGGTGTTGGTGATCGACGACAGCCTGGTTTGACACTCACCTGTGGGAGCGTGGCTTGCCCGCGATGAACGATGACTCGGTATGAAAGACACACCGCGTCGCCTGAATCGCGGGCAAGCCCGCTCCCACAGGATTTGGATTACTTCCAGATATGGATCGGCCAGCCGGCCTTTTCGGCGTGCTCAAGCAGCACCGGATCCGGATTCACCACGTGTGGGAAATCCACCTTCAGCAGCAGCGGTAAATCGTTGCGTGAATCGGAATAGAAACTCGCGCCTTCCAGGTTTTCCTCTTCGGCATCCAGCCATTCCAGCAACCGGGTGATCTTGCCTTCGCGGTAGGTCAGGGTGCCAACGGTGTTGCCGCTGTACACCCCGTGCAGCAGTTCCAGCTCGATGCCGAGAATCTCGTCGATGCCCAGGCGGTCGGCAATCGGCTTGACCAAATGTGTGCCCGAAGCCGAGATCACCAGGATCCGGTCGCCGGCCTTGCGGTGGGCGGCAATGGCTTTGGTGGCGTTGCTGAAGATGATCGGCTCGATGAAGTCTTCCACCCAAGGTCCGACCAGATGGTCGACTTCTTCCGGCGTGCGACCGATCATCGGTTCCAGACTGAAGGTCATGTACTCCTCCATCCGCAACTTGCCGTGGCTGTAAGCGTCCATCAGTTCGTTGTTCTGACGCATGAACGACTCGGGATCGACCCAGCCCAAGCGACCCATTTGCTCGCTCCAAAGGGTGGCGCAGTCGCCGTGGATCAGGGTTTCGTCCAGATCAAAAATTGCCAGGGCCATCAGTGCAGTTCTCTCTTCAACATCAGCAAAGTCATCAGGCTACCTCACACAGGGCCGTCGGATCGATGGAAAGCGCCAGGCGCTGACCATCGGGATGCAGGTCAGCCGCCGAACGGTTCAGCACATCCACCACCAATTCCACGCCCCGGGCTTCGACCCGATAGCGAATGACGTTGCCCAACAGGCTGTGGCTGCGAATCTGCGCGTCGAGTTCGCCGTTCAGGCTCAGCTCGATGGCTTCCGGGCGAATGGCGAGGCGATGGGTTATCGGTCGTTGCAACAGCTTGCTGGCGCTGTCGGCATCCAGCAAGTTGTAGTTGCCGATGAAGCCTGCGGCAAAAACATCGACTGGCGCGGTGTAGAGGGTTTCGGCATCGCCGCTCTGTACGATCTTTCCCTGATTCATCAGGAAGATTCGGTCAGACATGGTCAGGGCTTCTTCCTGATCGTGAGTGACGAAGATCGTGGTCAGCCCCAGTTCGCGCTGGATCTGACGGATCTGTTCGCGCAGGTGCTTGCGAATCCGCGCATCCAGTGCCGATAGCGGCTCATCCAGCAACAACAACCGAGGCCGGGTCACCAGCGAGCGAGCCAGGGCGACACGTTGGCACTGGCCACCGGACAGTTGATGCGGGTAACGGGCGGCGAAGTCATTGAGCTCCACCAGTGTCAGTACTTCGGTGACGCGCTTGTGGCTATCGTCGGCGTTGACCTTCTGCATGCGCAAGCCGAAGGCGACGTTCTGCTCCACGGTCATGTTCGGGAACAGCGCATAACTCTGGAACACCATGCCGATCCCGCGTTTTTGCGGGCTCAGCGGGACGAGGTCCTGACCCTCCAGCAGAATCTTGCCGCCATCCACCGAAGTCAGGCCGGCGATGCAACGCAGCAGGGTGGACTTGCCGCAACCGGACGGACCGAGGAGGGTGACGAACTCGCCTTTCTTGATTTCGCAGTTGATGTCGCTGAACACCGTGGTGCCGGACTGCCCTATTTGAGAGTAGCTTTTTTGAAGATGTTGGACGCTCACGTAGCTCATTCGCTTTTGTCCTTGTTCAAGATATTGGCAGCCCAGGTCAGAACCAGCACAAAGAAGAAGTAGGAGATCACCAGCGCACTGGTGAAGTGGCCGCTGCTGTTACGCATGTTGTTGAGGTAGACCTGCAGGGTTTCGTAGCGGGTGCCGACGAGAATGTTGGCGAACACAAACTCGCCGAACAGGAACGAGAACGACAGCAGCAACGCCACCATCAAACCCTTGCGCAGGTTCGGCAGCACCACCAGGAATGCCGCTTGCCAAGTGCTGGCGCCGAGCAGTTGCGCGGAGTCCATCAGGTCGCGCAGGTTGATCGCTTGCAGGTTGTTGGTGATTGCCCGGTACATGAACGGCAGCGCCACGGTGAAGTAGCAACCGATCAGAATCCACGGCGTGCCGACCATCGCGAACGGCCCCGAACCGTAAAGCTGCAACAGCCCCACCGACGACACCACCGGCGGCACCGCGAAGGGCAGCAGGATCAGGATGTTCATCAAAGCGTCGAGTTTCGGGAAGTGGTAATGCACCACAAACAGCAGCGGCAGAATCAGCACCACCGACAAAATCAGCGAGCCGACGCAGACCAGCAACGACTGACCGAACGCGTCGAGAAAACGCGGATCGCTCCACAGCTGGATGTACCACTTGAAGGTGAAACCGCTGGGCATAATCGTCGCAGACCAACTGGTGGAGATCGAGTAGATCAGCGTTCCAAGCAGCGGCAACAGCAGAATGGCAAACAACAAATACGCCACGACGCGGTGATAGACACCGACGGGGCCCAGTTCAACGCGAGACATGGTAGCTCCTCTTCAACAGCAGCTGATGCACGATGGTCACCAGGGTCATCAACGCCACCAGCACCACGGCCAAGGCACTGGCCAGGTTCGGGTCGAGGGAAATGTCGCCAGAGACCATTGCCGCGATGCGGATCGGCAACACGTTGAAGTTGCCGGTGGTCAGGGCGTAGACCGTGGCGTACGCACCGAGGGCGTTGGCCAGCAGAATCACGAAAGTCCCCAACAGCGCTGGGGTCAGCACCGGCAAACCGATGTGTCGCCAGAATTGCCAGCCGTTGGCACCGAGCAACGCGGCGGACTCACGCCAGTCTTCGCGCAGGGCGTCGAAAGCCGGGTAGAGCAGCAGCACGCCCAAGGGAATCTGGAAGTAGGTGTAGAGAATGATCAGACCGGTTTTCGAGTACAGGTTGAAATCCTGAATGATCCCCGCCTGTTTGAGCATGATGGTGAAGGTGCCGTTGAACCCCAGCAAAATAATGAACGCGAAGGCCAGTGGCACGCCGGAGAAGTTGCTGGTCATGTTGGCGAAGGCGTTGACGAAGTTGCGCAGTTTCGAGTCGACCCGGCGCAGGGAGTAGGCGCCGAGTATGGCGATGATGATGCCGAACACGCTGGACCAGAAACTGATCTCGAGGCTGTGCTGGATCGCCTGCAAATAGAACTTCGAGTTGAAGATTTTGCTGAAGTTGGCCAGGCCCCAGCCGAATTCTTCCGATTGCAGGCTGTTGATCATCACCCAGAGCAGCGGGGCAATCTGGAACACGAAGAAGAAAATCGCGAAGGGCACCAGGCACAGAACGGCCAGCCATTTACCACGGGTCATGGCGTTCACTTGAGCAGCTCCCGGCACACAGGTTTGTCGTGGGGCACGCCCAGCAGTTCGCAGACGGTGCCGCAGATTTCGGTCTGTTTCGGTGCGGCGTTTTGGTTGAAGCTGAAGGCATCGCCGAGGACGAACAGCGGCACTTCGCGTTCTTCGGGCAACAGGCCGTTGTGCGAGCGGTCGTTGTTCATGCCGTGGTCAGCCGTCACCAGCACCTGGTAACCGGCGTCGAGCCAGCCTTGCAGGTAATCGGCGAGGATGATGTCGACTGAGCGAGCGCTATTGCGATACTGCGGGGTGTCGAGGCCGTGCTTGTGCCCGGCGTCGTCGATGTTCATGGGGTGGACCAATAAAAAGTCCGGCGCGTGGCGCAGACGCAAGTTTTCCGCGTCGGCGAACAGGTGCGAGTCGGGGTAGTGGTCGCTCCAGTAGAAATGACCGTGCTGGATCGGCAGTTTGGGGTCGTCGGTATGACGATCCCGGGCGGCCACGAACGGCGAACGGTTATACAACTCGCTGACCCAGTGATAGGCCGCGGCGGCGGTTTTCAGGCCGGCATCGGTGGCGTAGTGGTAGATGCTGCGCTGGTTGGACAGGCGTGAGACGTTGTTGTGAACGATACCGCTGACGATCGGCGTAACGCCGGTCAGGATGCATTCATAAAGTGGTCGGGACAGGGCCGGCAGTTCGCACTCCAGCTTGTAGAGTGCCGCGCGTCCTGCGCCAACGTAAGCCTGCAGATGCCCCATGGCGTGGCGCGCGACTTCGTAATTGAGGCCGTCGAGCACGACAAGGATGACGTTGTGCTTCATAGGGCTGGGACTCCGCGAAAACAGATGATTCAAGTACGCAACCAATCCCCTGGGGGAGCGGGCTTGTGTGGCGAGGGGGCTTGCCCCCGTTCGAGTGCGCAGCGCTCGCAGATACTGGGTCCGCTGCGCGGCCCAACGGGGGCAAGCCCCCTCGCCACAGGCCCGCTCCTACAATGGATCTCCATCAGATCCCCGAATGGGGATCTACCGTGTTACGGCATGTTGATGATGACTTCTTCCTGCCACTTCTGTGGCAGCGACTTGGAGGTCTTTTCCCATGCGTCGGCGTCTTTGATTGGCGTAACCTTTTTGTACTGCTCGTTAGGCAGCAGCTTGGCCTTCACATCTTCCGGCAGTTTGATGTGTTCGGCGCGGATCGGACGGGCGTTGCCTTTCGCCAGGTTGATTTGGCCGGCATCGCTGAAGATGTATTCGCGGGTCAGCTTGGCGGCGTTCGGGTTCTTCGCGTATTTGTTGATGATGGTGGTGTAACCGGAAATCACCGAGCCGTCGGATGGAATCAGCACGATGTAGTCATCCGGATTCGCCATCTTGGCCTTGTAGCTCAGACCGTTGAAGTCCCAGACCACGCCGACTTCGATTTCACCCTTTTCCATGGTGGCGATCGTCGGGTTGGCCATGGACAGGCGGCCTTGCTTGGCGATGTCAGCGAACAGCAACAGGGCTGGCTGAATGTTTTTCTCGTCACCACCGTTGGCGAGGGCTGCGGCCAGTACACCGTTGGCAGCCTGGGCTGCGGTGCTCACGTCACCGATAGAGACTTTGTACTTGCCAGTCTTGAGGTCGGCCCATTTGGTCGGTGCTTCAGAACCGTGCAGCAGTTTTTTGTTGACGATAAACGCGATGGTGCCGGTGTAGGCCAGCGCCCAGTTACCGTCCTTATCCTTGGCCCAATCCGGAATCTGTTCCCAGGTAGTTGGCTTGTAAGGTTGTACCACGCCCTGCTTGACCGAGATCGGGCCGAAGGCGGCACCGACGTCGCCGATGTCGGCGCTGGCGTTGTCTTTTTCGGCGGCGAACTTGGCGATTTCCTGAGCCGAGCTCATGTCGGTGTCGATGTGTTTCAGGCCATATTTCTTGGCCAGGTCTTCCCAGGTGCCTTTCCAGTTGGCCCAGTCATCGGGCATGCCGACGCTGTTGACTGCGCCTTCCGCTTTCGCAGCGGCTTCCAGGGTTTTCAGATCATCCGCCGCCATGGCGGTGGTGCACAGGGCAATGGTCGAGCCTAACAGTGATGCCAGGAAAAACTGTTTCATCCGAAGCTCCTTTGGGCGTTTTCAACGCTGCGATTGCGGTTGTGTTGGTCTAGGTCAGCAATACCTGAGCCAATTTAGGCGGGTTGGATGACATTTTGATGTCGACGACCGGTCGGCCTGAATTTTCTGCGCTCGGATACGCGGGGTGCGAGATAAGCGTAGACCATGGCTAAAGAGCTGATATGAAAGGGACTTGGCCATAAAATTGCAGGTGTCTGGAGCAACCGTTCGGCGGCTTTGTCATCTGTCAGTCATGTGCAGTGCCTAGGCTTGCAGGCAGTTGAAGGAACCGATTTGAATCATGGTTCTGCCCTGAATCAGTGCTGGTCTAGTCCAGATAGGTAACGTTGATGCGCATCGAGACAACCAAAGCGGTGACAGCCATCGGGCAGGTTCTGCAGGAACAGCTCGACCACGGCTTGTTGGCGCCCGGGAGCAAGTTGCCGGCAGAGCGCAAGCTCAGTGAGTTGTTCGGTACTACGCGGATCACCGTGCGTGAGGCGTTATTGCAACTGGAGGCCCAGGGCCAGATTTATCGCGAGGAGCGACGCGGCTGGTTCGTATCGCCACCCCGGCTGGCTTATAACTTGATGCAGCGCAGCCACTTTCACGCGATGGTCAGTGCGCAGGGGCGGGTGCCGTCCACCGAGGTGATCTCGGCGCGGTTGCAACCGGCGTCGGCGGCGGTGTGTGCCTGGTTGCAGTTGCCGGCGCTGTCGAGCGTGATCCAGATCTGCCGCTCGCGACGGATTGACGGGCGATTGGTGCTGTATGTGGAGCACTACTTGAACCCGCAGTTTTTCCCGGGGATTCTGGATTTCGATCTGAATCAGTCGATGACCGAACTGTATGCCCGGCATTACGACTTGCATTACGGGCGGGTGCGTTTCGAGATCGTGCCGACGGCGTTGTCGGTGGACGCTGCGGCGGCTTTACGGGTATCGGTGGGCAGCCCGGGGTTGCGGATTGCGCGGGTCAATTACGATCAACATCAACGACTGATCGACTGTGACCTGGAGTTCTGGCGCCATGATGCGATTCATGTCGGGGTGGATGTGGTTTAGTTCGCAGTAAAACCGAGTCGCCGCCATCGCGAGCAGGCTCGCTCCCACAATGGATCTATGTCGTTCACAAAACCCATGTGGGAGCGAGCCTGCTCGCGATGGCGGCCTGACAGCCAAGGCTATTCTTTCTGCGGCCCACCTGTCGCCGTGGCAACGTGGACACTCATCCGCGGCGTCGCCAGATCCAGCCCGGCTTCATCCAGATGTCGCTTGAGCGACAGGTTGAACGCCCGGGAAACTTCCCACTGTTTGATCGGCGCGGTCTTGAACCGTGCGCGAAGAATCGCGTTGCCGGATTCGAAACTTTCTACCCCTTGAATCTCCAGCGGCGACCAGATGTTTCGCCGTTGCAGCGGGTCGGTGCGCATTTTCTGGCCGACTTCGCGCATCAGTTTGATCGCCTCGTCGATGTCCATGTTGGAGGGCACCGCCACCCGGAAGATCGCGTAACCGAATTCCCGGGAGTAGTTCTTGATACTTTTGATTTCGCTGAACGGAATGGTGTGAACGATGCCGTCGATGTCCCGCAGGCGCACGGTGCGGATGGTCAGGCCTTCGACCGTGCCCAGGTGGCCGCCGACGTCCACATAGTCGTCGATGGCCAGGGAGTCTTCGATGATGATGAACAGCCCGGTGATCAGGTCAGCCACCAGTGACTGCGCGCCGAAACCGATGGCCAGACCGATCACGCCGGCACCGGCCAGCAACGGCGTGACGTTCATGCCCATGTTCGCCAGGGCGACGATCAGCGCAATGATGAATATTGCTACGAACAGCACGTTGCGGATCAGCGGCATCATCGTCTGCGCGCGGGCATTGGCCAGGCCTTTGCGCGAGCGGGTGAGGGCGTGATGCACGGCGGTGTCGCTGAGGATCCAGATCAACCAGGCAAAAATCAGCGTGCCACTGAGGCTGAACAGTTTGACGCTGACTTCATGACCTTCGCCTTCGGTGAAGCGGATCAGCGACATGCCCCAGACGCGCAGGCCGAGTTCGATGAATGCCAGCCACACCAGCAGATGGGCGAGGGTGTAGAAGAAGCTTTTCAAGCGGTCCGAATACAGTGCATGGCGCTTTACGCTGCGCTGCGGTTTGAGTGAATGGCGGCGCACCAACCCGTTGATGACCATGCACAACACCAGCAGCACGGTGCAGATCAGTGACTGACGCAGGGCCGTGCTGGTGTCGCCGGCGGAGACGAAGGTGGCGAACAGCGAAATGCCCACCAGCACCAGCGCCGGCAGATACCAAAAGGTGCCGAGAATTTCGATCGTGTCGCTCAAGGCTCGACGAGTCAGGCGCCGGGACAGCGGCTGGTTGCGGATTAAATGTGCGATGGGCCGACGGAAACGCAGAATGAAAAAACCGGTGAAGATCGCTGCCAACACGTTGGCGAATGTCGCTGCTGTGTGAGCCAGGTGACTGCCGAGGCTTTCAACCAGACGCGGATCGCTCAGGGCTTCACCGAAGGCGGCGAAACTGCCGATCAGCCACAACGGGCGGAAAGCCTGATGCCGCAGGATGTACAAGGCACGATGGCGATGCGGGCCATCCAGCACGGAAAATGCGATGACGCAGATCGCCGAGAAACAAGTACCGACGACCAGCGCATAAGCCAGCACCATGGCCAGGCTTTTGCCCAATGACGAAGGCAGGGCGTAGGTCATGTAAACCGTCATGACCAAGGCAATCAACCACGGCCCGAGTTTGCGCAAGGCGAAGCGCAGCATGTCCAGCGCCTTGGGGTGTTGCGGCAATTCTTCGGTCAGGCCGAAGCGCATACGCACTCGGTGGCCGAGCCAGATCAGGGCGGCGGCCAGCAGGCTCCAGACCATCAGGATCACAGCGAACGCGAAGATGATTGGCAGCCATTCATTGGCCGGCAGCATCAGCGCCGCCAGTTCATCCTTGGCCAGATCGACCTCTTCGGACCAGCGATTGAGGGGACTGTCGGCGCCGGAAAATTGCTTTTCGAAACCGGCCAGAGTGCCGCCGATCAATCCCAGCACGCCTTGTTCAGTGGTCGGCTGAGCCTTTTGGGTGACGTCGCGAAGTTTTTTCAGGTCCGTCAGCAGCTGGGCGCGCTGCTGATCGTTTTCCAGAGACTTAATGACTTCGTCCAGCGATTGCCCCAGTGGCTCTTGTGCTTGCGGCTGGGTTTTCGCCGAGCCATTGAGCAGACCCGGCAAACTGACCGCCTGGGCAGGTGCCATCGGCAGCAATGTCATCAGGCAGACAAGGAACAAACACGGGAGGGCAAAAAGACGAGCGAACACGGTCAACCTCGGATGAACGAATCGGCCGAGTGTACGAGGCCGTCAAAATCAATGCGAGCCAGGTACGAGGATTTATTCGTTGAGTTTGGCGAGGATCTTGTAGATCACGGTGGCGAGGATCATCAGCATGCCAACCCACATCGCGAATACACCAACGTTCTTGTCGCGAAAGTTGAAGCCGATGGCCAGCATGATCATCCCGGAAAGAATCGGGATCAGCATGGAGTGGAATGATGACATCGAGATCATGGTGACAGCCTTGTCGGAGAGGGGTATTGCAAGTCTAGGCGGCTTTCGGACGAGCGGAGGTGATGAAGATCATCGTGGCGAGGGAGCAAGCTCCCTCGCCACAAGAGTTACCTTTTAATCACCAAGGACTACGGCAATTCGCGGCAGGCGTAGAACGCGCTCAGCACTTTGACCAGGTGCGCCAGGTCATGGCTGCCGCACAGCTCGCGGATCGAGTGCATGGCGAACGTCGGCAGGCCGATGTCCACGGTGCGCACGCCCAGATGGCTGGCGGTAATCGGGCCGATGGTCGAACCGCAGCCCATGTCGCTGCGGACCACGAAGCTCTGCACCGGTACTTCTTCAGCCATGCACAAATGGCGGAAGAAACCGGCGGTTTCGCTGTTGGTGGCGTAGCGCTGGTTGCTGTTGACCTTGATCACCGGGCCGGCATTGAGTTTCGGGCCGTGGTTGGCATCGTGCTTGTCGGCATAGTTCGGATGCACGCCGTGGGCGTTGTCGGCCGAGATCAGCAGGGATTTCTGAATGGTCCGTACGAATTCGTCCCCTTCAGGCAACAGACGACGCAGGGTTTGCTCAAGCATCGGGCCGTCGGCGCCACAGGCCGAGCAGGAACCGACTTCTTCATGATCGTTGCAGACCAGCACGCAGGTTTCGTCGGTTTCGGTCGTCAGCAAAGCTTGCAGGCCGGCGTAGCACGACAGCAAATTATCCAGGCGCGCGCCCGCAATGAAATCGCCATGCAGGCCGATGACCGCGGCGCTTTGGGTGTCGTAGAAGCTCAGCTCGTAATCGAGCACCACGTCGGCGTTCAGGCCATGTTCGCGGGCCAGTTGATCGGTGAGCACGGCGCGGAAGTCCACACGCTCGTCACCGGCGAATTGCGCGAGGATCGGCGGCAGTTCGGTCTGGGCATTGATCGCCCAGCCCATGTTGGCTTCGCGGTTGAGGTGAATGGCCAGGTTCGGAATGATCGCGATCGGTGCCTTGAAGTCGATCAATTGGCTCTCGACCTTGCCATCACGGCGGAACGTCACGCGGCCGGCCAGAGACAGATCGCGGTCGAACCACGGCGCCAGCAGTGCACCGCCATACACTTCGACACCCAGTTGCCAGAAGCCCTGGCGTTGCAGTTCCGGCTGGGGTTTGACCCGCAGGCACGGGCTATCGGTGTGCGCGCCGACCAGACGAATGCCGCCGTGCAGGGGCGAATGACGGCCCATTTTGAACGCGACGATTGAAGAGTCGTTACGGGTGACGTAGTAACGACCGTTGGCTTCGGTGCTCCAAGGCTCGCGCTCGTCGAGGCGCATAAAACCGGCCGCTTCCAGACGCTGAACAAGGCTGGCAGTGGCATGGAATGGGGTAGGGGAGGCCTTGAGGAAGTCGATCAGGCCTTGGTTCAACTCTTCGCGCATAAGTAGCTCCAGACAGCAGTGGCGCCAGTTTAACGTATTGAAAGCGCAAAGTGCGGCGGGCGATTACGCGTGCAGAGTGAGACTCAATGTGGTGAGGGAGCTTTTGTGGCGAGGGGGCTTGCCTCCGTTGGAGTGCGAAGCACTCCTGAAACCGGCTAACCGTATCTGCAGGATATACGACTGCTTCGCAGCCGAACGGGGGCAAGCCCCCTCGCCACAAAAGCATGCTCATCGACCGTTAAAACGGCGCAGGGCACTCGAATCGCAGGCGTTCGCCCGTCTGGGGATGAGTGAAGCTGAGCATGCTGGCGTGCAAACAAAGTCGTGGCCAGGCAGCCAAGGCTTGCTCATGGGCATAGAGCCCATCACCCAACAGCGGGTGACCTATCGACAGCATGTGCACGCGCAACTGGTGAGAGCGGCCGGTGATCGGCGTCAGCTCGACGCGGCACCAGTCGCCACAACGCTCCAGCACACGCCAGAAGGTCAAGGCATGCTTGCCGAACTCATGGTCCACCACATGGCGTGGCTTGGTCGGCGGGTCATAGCGCAGGGGCAGATCGATGCTGCCGCTGTCCAGTTCCGGTTGTCCCCAGCACAGGGCGGTGTAGGCCTTTTCGGTTTCGCGGTCGTGAAATTGCCGAGACAGCTCGCGATGAGTGTCCGGGTCACGGGCCAACAGAATGATGCCGGAAGTTTCCCAGTCCAGCCGATGAACAATTCGTGCTTCCGGGTAGCCGTTTTCTTGCAGACGCGTAATCAGGCAGTCCTTGTTGTCATCGGCCCGGCCAGGGACGGAGAGCAACAGGGTCGGTTTGTCGACCACCAGTACGGCGGCGTCCTGATGGATGATGCGGATGTTGGACAACGGCATTAAAACAGCCTCGTAACAAACGCCAACGGCGGCTCAGAACCTTCACTGTCCATGTAGGAGCTGCCGCAGGCTGCGATCTTTTGATTTTGCTTTTAAAACAAGATCAAAAGATCGCAGCCTGCGGCAGCTCCTACACAGGCTCGAAGGTTCTGAGCCGCCGTGGCTCCCGCCGGATCGACTCAGCGATCTGGCAGGGTGATATTGAGTTCCAGAATCGAGCAGCTGCCCTGGTTTTCCAGAGCGACGTGCACGTCATCGGACCCGATATTGACGTACTTGCGGATCACTTCCACCAGTTCCTTCTGCAAGGCTGGCAGGTAATCCGGCGTGCTGCGCTGGCCGCGTTCATGCGCCACGATGATCTGTAGACGCTCTTTCGCTACCGAGGCGGTATTAGGCTTTTTGTTGGCACGAAAGAAGTCAAAAAGGTTCATTACCTACCTCCAAAAAGTCGCTCGAAGAATCCCTTCTTCTCGACATCGAGGAAACGATGGTCCACGGTTTTGCCCAGCAGACGATCGACGGCATCGCTGTACGCCTGACCGGCGTCGCTCTGGTCGTCGAGAATCACTGGCACGCCCTGGTTGGAGGCTTTGAGGACTGCCTGCGATTCTGGAATCACGCCCAGCAGGGTCACCGCGAGGATGTCCTTGACGTCTTCGACGCCGAGCATTTCGCCGTTGCTCACGCGTGTAGGGTTGTAGCGGGTCAGCAGCAGGTGTTCCTTGATCGGCTCTTCGCCGTTCTCGGCGCGACGGGATTTGCTGGCCAGCAGGCCCAGCATGCGGTCCGAGTCACGTACGGAGGAGACTTCCGGGTTGGTCACTACAATCGCTTCATCAGCGAAGTACATGGCCAGGTGGGCGCCTTTCTCGATGCCCGCCGGGGAGTCGCAGACCACGAATTCGAAGTCTTCTTTAAGTGCCATCAGCACTTTTTCCACGCCTTCCAGGGTCAGCGCGTCTTTGTCGCGAGTCTGACTGGCGGCCAGTACGTAGAGGTTTTCCAGACGCTTGTCTTTGATCAGAGCCTGTTGCAGGTTGGCTTCGCCGTTTACCACGTTGACGAAGTCATACACCACGCGGCGCTCGCAACCCATGATCAGGTCGAGGTTACGCAAACCGACGTCGAAGTCGACGATAACTGTTTTGTGACCACGCAGAGCGAGGCCGGTACCGATAGCGGCGCTGGTGGTGGTCTTACCCACACCACCCTTGCCGGATGTAACCACGAGAATCTTGGCCAAGGTGTTTTACCCCTAAGGAAAAAGGACGTTTAGCCCCTGAAAAACATCTCTTGAAAAACTACTGCAGTCGGACAGCCTTGGCTGGAATCCGGTTCTGAGCGGCGCTTACCCCCGGTAAACACTGCTTTTAGCCTTTTTCCTACTTCGTTTGAGCCGTTTTCGCTACGTTTTAGAGATGCTTGGAAAATGCGGCAGTATCCGTTAAAGCCGAATGATGTTCAACACGTCGCCCGACAGGCTGACTTGTACGCCCGCGCCCCACAATGGATCACGACGCAAATCCTCGGAAACCTTGTAGTGGCCGGCGATGGAGACCAGTTCAGCGGTCATTTGCTGACAGAAAATCCTGGCTTTCGTGTCACCTTTGACGCCGGCCAAGACACGACCGCGCATCGCGCCGTATACATGGATGTTCCCATCGGCGAGAAGTTCCGCCCCCGGGCTGACCGACGAAATCACCACCAAATCGCAACCCTGGGCATAAATCTGCTGGCCACCGCGTACCGGCGAGGTAATGATTTTGGTCGGTTTGATGGTCGGTTCCGGTGGTTTTTCCGGTTTTTTCGCAACAGTGCCTTCGATCGGGTCGAGCGGTCGCTCACGGGCGCCGGACGGCGGCAGCACCGGCAGATCGACCGCAATGGCGGCGGCAATGTCTTCAATGCGGCTGGCACGGATCGCCAGGGTGCGCAGGCCATGCTGGCGGCAGATGCGCATCAGCCCCGGCAAATCGACCGAGCCTTCGCTGGCCGGGAGTTTGTCCAGGGCCAGTACCAGCGGCGCGTTGCTGAAGAAGTTGGGCGCTTGGGCGACCTTGGCGGCCAGTTGTCGATCAAGGTTCTCAAGGTCGTTACGGGCCAGTTCCAGCACCGTAATGGCAAGCATGCTGCCCTTCAACTGGAACACGGGATCTTGGTCTAGCGGTTCGGTTTGGCTCATGGTTGGCATACAACGGCTTGTCACTAAAAGTGCCGAGACTTATAACGAGAACGCCCGCAGGCCGCAAGCCGGGTCGAACGATGTAGAATGCGCGGCCACTGTCTTGACGGAACCTTTAATGGATCGCCCGCGTTTTCGAACAGCATTTCTTTCTCCACGTTTCTGGCCGCTGTGGTGTGGCTTGGGGCTTTTGTGGCTGATTGTGCAGCTGCCGTATCCGGCGTTGCTGTCGGCCGGTCGCGTCTTGGGTGCATTGATGTATCGAGTGGCCGGCGACCGACGGCGCATTGCCAAGCGCAATCTTGAGCTGTGTTTCCCTGAAAAGACCGCTGCCGAGCGCAAGCGTCTGCTCAAGGAAAACTTCGCCTCCACCGGCATCGCCTTCTTCGAGATGGCCATGAGCTGGTGGTGGTCGCGCAAGCGTCTGGCGAAACTGGCCCATGTCGAAGGCCTGGAACATTTGCAGCAGGCCCAGCGCGACGGCAAGGGCGTGATTCTGATGGCCGTGCATTTCACTACGCTTGAGATCGGCGCGGCGCTGCTCGGTCAGCAGCACACCATCGATGGCATGTACCGCGAACACAAGAATCCGCTGTTCGACTACATCCAGCGTCGTGGCCGCGAGCGGCATAACCTTGACTCGCTGGCGGTGGAGCGCGACGACGTGCGTGGCATGCTCAAACTGCTGCGGGCAGGCCGAGCGATCTGGTACGCACCGGATCAGGACTACGGCGCCAAGCAAAGTATCTTCGTGCCGTTGTTCGGGATTCAGGCGGCGACCGTCACCGCCACCAGCAAGTTCGCGCGGCTGGGCAAGGCGCTGGTAGTGCCGTTCACTCAGCAACGCCTGGCTGACGGCAGTGGTTATCGGTTGGTGATTCATGCGCCGCTCGAGGGCTTTCCCGGCGAGACGGAAGAGGCTGACTGCATTCGGATCAATCAGTGGGTCGAAAGTACGTTGCGCGAATGTCCGGAGCAATACCTCTGGGCACATCGCCGCTTCAAGAGCCGACCACCGGGCGAACCGAAGCTGTACGCCAAACGCGGTTGAGTCACCGATCCCTTTAAGCACCATGGAGTGTTGCGATGAGTTCTGCTGAACCGGTTACAGGGTTGATACTTTCCGGCGGCGGGGCTCGGGCGGCTTATCAGGTGGGTGTGCTGGCGGCGATTGCCGAGCTGCTGCCGGTGGGCGCGGCGAATCCGTTTCCGGTGATCGTCGGCACCTCGGCCGGCGCGATCAACGCGGTCAGCCTGGCCAGTGGGGCAATGGACTTTCGCGGCGCGATTCAGCGTCTGACCGCCTTCTGGCAAGGTTTCCGCAGCCATCTGGTACTGCGCAGCGACTGGCCTGGGGTGATCCATCAAGCCACCCGTTTTGTCAGTCACAATCTGATGGGGATTGGCGCTCCGGTGCCTGTGGCCCTGCTCAACAGCTCGCCGCTACGCGGTTTACTCAACGACAAACTGCACATGCCCGGGATTGCCGAGGCTATCGCGCAAAAGCAATTGAAGGCGGTGGCGGTCACGGCGTTTGGCTATGAGTCCGGTCAGGCCGTCACGTTTTATCAGGGCGGTGGCACCATCGAGTCCTGGTTGCGCCATCGGCGAATCGGCGTGCCGACCCAATTGAGCGTCGATCATTTGCTGGCCAGTTCGGCGATTCCATTACTGTTTGCACCGGTGAAAATCGGCGAAGAATATTTTGGCGATGGCGCGGTACGCCAATCGGCACCGATCAGTCCGGCCCTGCACCTGGGTGCCAGTCGCGTGCTGGTGGTGGGCGTCAGCGGCAACCCGCGCGGGGTCGATCCGGAACAGCCGCTGCAACGCGCCTACACCGGTCAGCAGCCGACCCTGGCACAAATCGGCGGGCACATGCTCAACAGTACATTCATTGACAGCCTGGAAAGTGACATCGAGTTGCTGCAGCGTCTGAATCAGTTCAGCCATCTGCTGCCCGACGGCACACCGAGTCGTGCATTGGGAGCAGCGCCGGTGGACGTGCTGGTGATTTCGCCGAGTCAGCCGATCGATGAAATTGCGGCGCGGCATCGCCAGGAATTACCGGCGGCCTTGCGCCTGTTTTTGCGCGGGCCGGGGGCGACCAAGACCAGCGGGGCGGGGGTGCTGAGTTATCTGCTGTTTGAGGCGGGGTATTGCAGCGAGCTGATTGATCTGGGCCGGCGCGATGCGTTGGCCAAGCGGGATGAGCTGTGCCGGTTTCTGGGGTTGGTGGAGCCTGCGGTTTCGGCTTGAGATTTACGGTGCGGCAATTCGCGGGCAAGCCTCGCTTCCACAGGTTTTGTGTCGTTCGCCGATGATGTGAACGACACAAAACCTGTGGGAGCGAGGCTTGCCCGCGAAGCTTTTACGATTAGAAGTGGAACTTCACCAGGAAGCTCGTGTTGCTCTGATCGGTCTTGAAGTACTGGCTGTCCTTAATCCCGTACTTGTCTGACCAGTAGTCGTACTCGACACCGACGTACAACTGCTTCTCGCCTATGTTCAGGGCTTTGCCCAAGTCGTATTTGATCTGTGGGTTGAAGTGCAGGTTGGCGTGGTAGGTGCCTTTGCTGTTCTGGTCGTTGTCGACCACCCAGTCCATGAAGCCATCGATCAGGATGTTCGAATCGCCCACTGGAATGGTGTAGGACCAAACCGGGGTGATCTGCCAGACGTTGTCACCCGGGCGACTGCCCTCGGTGTGACGCTGGTAGAAGTTCAGCTGGAAGTAATCGAACCCGGGAATCGCCAGGTCGAAACCAGGACCGATCAGGTAGGACTCGGTATCGCCCTCACCGAATTCGTACGTCATGGCCAGCAGCACGTCTTTGACCGGGCCGAACTCCAGTTTTTGGTCGAAGATCTTGCCAAACGACAAGCGCGGGCTGATTTCGCCGTAATAGGTGTTCGAGCCGACGCCGCTGTCTTCCTTGCCGTTGTAGAAAATCTTGTCGACGAACACGAAGTTGTCGCCGTATTTCCAGGCATCGGCGTGCTCGAAGGTGACGGTTTGCTGAATGCGCGGGTTGACCTGGAAGTCCTTGCCATAGAGGTAGGTCAGGCTGTTGTTCTGCCATTGCAGCAAGTCGCCGGCCATTGCCTGGCCCCCGGCCAACAAGGATCCCGCAAGCATCAGGCTGGTGCACGTACGTTTCATTCGGTTGCTCCCAAAAAGTAGGTGGTTCCACGTTATTTTTCTAAGGTCGGCGCTCTGGTGTGGCGCCTTTTTCTTTAGCTGTAAAAAATCATCCAATCGGTCAGCTTCAGTGCTGTTAGCAAGAGCTGAGCCAAGGCTTTTAAAAAGCCAAAAAACTCCCGTTCGGCGGCTCAAGAGCAGTCGATTGAGAGTGGTTTTGGAGTGCCTTGGTACCGTCCAGCGCCGGGGTAAGTTGGCTTTCTGGTCAGGAATTAAATCCGGGCTTTTTTTAGACCAGATTCGGGCGGCCGCGGAGAATACTGACTCCTTGGCCAGGTCTCAAGTGCCCCGCAACAGCGCACCGACGACAGGTTTGGAGCACGGTTGCGGATCATCTAGAAATGCACCTTCATCAGCAGGCTGGTGGTGTTCTCATTAGTGTCGAGGTTGGCGTTGTTTTCGATGCCGTATTTGTCTTTCCAGTAGCTGTATTCGACGCCGACGTACACCTGTTTCTCCCGCCAGGCCAAAGCCTTCCCCAGGTCGTATTTGATCTGCGGGTTCAGGTGCAGGTTGGCGTGGTAGGTGCCCTGTGAGTTCTGGTCGTTATCCACGACCCAGTCGATGTAGCCGTCGATCAACAGGTTCGAGTTGCCCAATGGCAGGGTGTAGGACCAGGCCGGCGTGATCTGCCAGACATCGTCGCCGGGACGCGAGCCTTCGGTCTGGCGATAGTAGAAGTTCAAGGTGAAAAAATTGAAGCCCGGTACTGCGAGGTCGAAACCGGGGCCGATCAGATAGGCCTCAGTGTCGTCTTCGCCATTCTCGTAGGTCATGGCCAGCAACACGTCCTTGATCGGGCCGAATTCGAAACGGCGGTCGAGGATTTTGCCGAAAGACAGGCGCGGACTGAACTCGCCGTAATAGGCGTGAACGCCTTTATTCCGGTCTTTCTCGCCGTTGTAGTAAGTGCTGTCGACGAACAGGAAGTTGTCGCCGTACTTCCAGCGGTCGGCGTGCTCAAAGGTTATCGTCTGCTGGATTGACGGGTTGACCGCGAAATCCTTGCCATACAGATAGCTCAGGCTGTTGGTCTGCCACAGCAGCAAATCCCCGGCCATGGCTTGGCTCGCGGCCAACAGGCCAGTGCCCAACAGCACGCTGGTTTTTGTCCGAATCATCTGTTGCTCCCTCTTGTTTTTATTGTTTTGTGGCGAGGGGGCTTGCCCCCGTTCGGCTGCGAGGCAGTCGTAAAACAGGTGAATGCTGTTTGCTTGAGAGGATGCCGGGGCCGCTTCGCGACCCAACGGGGGCAAGCCCCCTCGCCACAGGAAGCCTGTTCGCCGGTTCGATTAGTGCGGGTGCGCGTGGCAGTCGTTGATGTCCGCGCGTTCGTGACCGCCAAGAATGTTGAACAACAGGTTCAACGCCAGGGCGCTCAGCGTGGCCATGGCGATGCCGCTGTGGGTGATCGGGCTCATCCACATTGGCAGGTGGGCGAAGAACTCCGGACGGACCACCGGAATCAACCCCATGCCGATGCTCACCGCCACCAGCAATTGGTTGCGACGGTCACCGATATCGGCCTCTTGAAGAATCTTGATCCCGGTGGCGGCGACCATGCCGAACATCGCAATGGTCGCGCCGCCCAGTACCGCAGGTGGAATCGATGCCACCAGGAATGCCGCTTTCGGCAGCAGGCTCAGCACCACCAGCAAGCCGCCGGCGACGATGGTCACTGAACGGCAACGCACGCCGGTCATCTGCACCAAACCGATGTTCTGGGCGAAAGAGGAGTGGGTGAAAGTGTTGAAGAAGCCGGCGAAAAACGAAGCGCCGGCATCGCAGAGCAAGCCACGACGCAGCATCCGTGGCGTGACGTCCTGCCCCGTGATTTTACCTAGCGCCAGGAACATCCCGGTGGACTCGACGAAGATGATCACCACCACCAGGCACATCGAAAGGATCGGCGCGAGGTGGAATTGCGGAATGCCGAAATGCAGTGGCGTGACGATCTGCAGCCACGGCGCCTGGGCCATGCCGCTGAGGTCGACCATGCCGATTACGCCGCAGATGATGTAGCCCAGGCACATGCCGATCAGCACCGAAATGTTGACCCAGAAACCGCGCATGAAACGATGGACCAACAGAATCGTAGCCAGTACCAATGCCGCGATGGCCAGGTAAACAGGAGAACCGAACTGAGCCGCGTCAGCACCGCCGCCGGCCCAATTCACGGCCACGGGGAACAGCGACAAACCGATCGAGGTGATGACGGTGCCGGTCACCAGCGGCGGGAAGAAACGCACGACTTTGGACATGAAGGGCGCGATGAGCATGCCGAAGAAACCGGCGGCGATGGTTGCGCCGAAAATCCCTTGCAGACCGATGCCAGGCATCCCGGCCATGGCCACCATGCTGCCGACCGCGGCGAAACTGGCGCCCATCATCACCGGCATGCGAATGCCCATCGGGCCAATGCCCAGCGACTGGACGATAGTGGCGATGCCAGCCACCAGCAGGTCAGCGTTGATCAGAAAGGCGATTTCTTCACGGCTCAGCCCCGCGGCCTGCCCGATGATCAGCGGCACCGCAATGGCTCCGCCGTACATCAGTAGAACGTGTTGCAGACCGACCAGGATCAGTTGCAAAAGGGGTAAGCGCTGAATGGCGGGTGCGTCGGGGATGCGGGCTTCGGATAGCTCGGACATGCAACACCTCGGATCTTTTTTTATTCTTGTGATTTACAGCCGCAGTGCTGCTGGCAGCTGTTTTCTAATCAGGTGGACCGCGTTGCGGCCAATCGCAGGCAAGCCAGCTCCCACACAGGCAATGCAAACCCTGTGGGAGCGGGCTTGCCCGCGATGCTTTTGCTACTTATTGGGTTTGGGCCCCCTGAACAATCCACGCACCAATCAGGTCACGTTCCTGCTGGGTCATCTGGGTGATGTTGCCCAGTGGCATGATCTGGCTGGCAACAGCCTGGGCCTGGATGCGCGGGGCCTGGAGCTTGATCTGCTCGGGGGTATCGAACATCACGCCAGCCGGCGCCGCGCTAAACAGCGGGCTGGTAGGTTTGGCCGAATGGCAGACCGTGCAGCGTTCCTGGATCACGTCGTGCACCTTGTCGAAGGCAGGACCGGCATTTGATGCCTGGGCGGGTGCAGTTTCAGGGGCCGCCGCCGGTGCAGCTTCAGCCGGGTTCTTGCCACCGCCCAGGGCTGTTTCCGGCAACGGCTGGTACTCGATGGTCCCAGGCGCCTTGGCCACTTCAGGTGCGCTGGACATCGGCGCCGGCCCGGTCACGTAGGCCAGGCAGATCATGCCGACCGCCGCAACGGGCAGGGTCCAGGCGAATTTGTGGCTGTCATGACGGGTGTTGAAGTAGTGACGCACCAACACCGCCAGCACCGCGATCCCGGCCAGGATCAGCCAGTTGTATTGGCTGCCGTAGGTGCTCGGGAAGTGGTTGCTGATCATGATGAACAGCACCGGCAAGGTGAAGTAGTTGTTGTGACGCGAACGCAGCAAGCCTTTGGCCGGCAGGGCCGGATCGGGCGTGCGGTTCTCGGCGATCGCCGCCACCAAGGCGCGCTGCGCCGGCATGATGATGCGGAACACGTTGCCGACCATGATGGTGCCGATGATCGCGCCGACGTGCAGGTACGCACCACGACCGCTGAACACTTTGCTGAAGCCGTAAGCGGCGCCAATGATCAGCACGAACAGGATGAAGCCGAGCAGGGCAGGGCGTTTGCCCAGGGCCGAGTCGCAGAGAAAGGAGTAGACAAACCATCCGATGAACAGCGAGCCCAGACCGATGGCCACGCCTTCAAGGCCGCTCAGGGTGCTTCCCGGTGCCAGCAAGTACAGCGTCGGGTTGGAGTAGAACACCACGCAGAGCAGCGCGACCCCCGACAGCCAAGTGAAGTAGGCTTCCCATTTGAACCAGTGCAGGTTGTCGGGCATGGTCGGTGGAGCCAGTTTGTATTTTTCCAGGTGATAGATACCGCCGCCGTGGATCGCCCACAAATCGCCCGCCAGCCCGTTTTTCGGGTTGACCCGATTGAGGTTGTTCTCCAGCCAGACGAAATAGAACGACGCGCCGATCCAGGCCACGCCAGTAATCATGTGAACCCAGCGCACGCTCAGGTTCAGCCATTCCAACAGATGTGCTTCCACAGTCTTTACCTCTCGCCTGTCACTCTGTCGTCGAGTGATCAGACCTTCTCTTATTGGTGGGGGGCGAGGATCAAACGCTCATCCTCTTTGAAAAAATGCTCATCGCAGTTATTGCCTGTGCCACTGCGATCAACCACCAGGAAGTCATCCCGCTTTTCGATCGTCAGCACCGGGTGGTGCCAAACGCCGCGATGGTAATTAATGCCCTGCCTGCCGTTGGTGACGAAGGCGCGGACCAAGCCTGATACAGGTTCATCGCCAAGTGGCGCGACCACGATCAGAAAGGGGTTGCCGAGCAGCGGAATGAAAGCCTGGCTGCCCAGCGGGTGACGCTCCAGCATGCAGACGGTCAGCGGCATGTCCTGCGCGTCGGCGCGGAAGATGCTGATGATCGCCTTGTCCTCTGGCGTAGCGGTTTCCACCGTCGCCAGTTTGTGAAAGCGCATGGTCGAACCGTTGTTGATCATGAAGTGATCGCTGCCGTCGGTTTCGATCACGTCACCGAAAGGGGCGAAGGCTTCTTTGGTCAGCGGTTCAATCGTCAATGTGCGCATGCTGGTCTTCTTATCCAAATTCTGTGTTGTTTGTTCTATCGCCATCGCGGGCAAGCCCGCTCCCACATGAATTGTGGCATTCGCAAAACCTGTGGGAGCGGGCTTGCCCGCGATTGGGGGCGACGTTTATTTAGCGACCTTGCCCAATACCCGCAGGCGGCTCACGCCCCCATCCGGGAACACGTTCAGGCGGATGTGGGTGATCGGGCCCAGCGCCTTGATCTGCTCGGCGAAGGTGTGTTCGGCGTGCATTTCCAGCTTCTGGCTTGGCAACAGTTCACGCCAGAACAGCGATTGGGTTTCGATCTGGCTGTCGGTGCCGCCCTTCACGAATGCACCCTGGATCGAACAGGTGTCCGGGTAGTTACCTTTGAAATGCAGGGTGTCGACGATGACTTTCTCGATCTCGCCGGCATGACCCAGCGCGACGATCACCCAGTCATTGCCCGGCGTACGACGACGTGCGGTTTCCCAGCCGTCGCCCATGTTGATGCCACGGCCCGGGTTGAGGATGTTGCTCATGCGGCCGAAGTGTTCGTCGGAGCAGGCCAGCGCACGGCCACCGTTCAGAGCTGCGGCCAGGTCGACCTGTTCGTTGTCGCCCACAGCTGACCAGTCGCGGAACGGAATGCCGTACACACGCAGACGGGCGACGCCGCCATCCGGGTAGATGTTGAAACGCAGGTGGCTGAAGGCCTGGTCGTTGGTGATTTCGTGGTAGTGGTGGCTGTTGCCTTGCAGCTCGACGGCCGACAGCACTTCAGTCCACTGGGTGTTTTCGTCCGGCTCGCCGGAGGTCAGGAAGCAGGCTTCCAGGGAAGCCGACGGCGGGAAGTTGCCGGTGAAGAATGAAGTGTCGATGTCCACGCCTTTGATCGAGCCCGGTACGCCCAGGCGGATCACCGCGCTGTCGTAGCCTTCGAAGCGCTTGCGGCGCGACTCCCAGCCGTCCATCCACTTGCCGTTGTCATCGAACACGCCCTCCTTCCACACGGCCGGGGTCGGTTGGAACAGACGGTTGGCATCTGCGAACCAGTCATCGGTGACCGAGATGATTTTGGTGCCCAGGCGGGCGTCGGCCAGGTTGACGAACTTCTCGAAAGGTACGGCGTAAGCTTTCATTCTTCTTGTCTGCCTTTAAATAAGTTGGCTTGGGATGCTTGCAGGGCCCTGGGTACTTTTCGCGTTTAAGAGCACTCGGGCCAAGCTCGCTTATAGGGTCAGTAATCGGAACAACGCGATCTTGTTGATCTCCGCCAGCGCGCATTTGAATTCGGTGTCGACCGAGTTGTGAATGCGCATTTCGAACGCCGCGAGGATCTGATGCCGGTTGCTGCCTTTTACCGCCATGATGAAGGGAAACTTGAACTTGGTCTTATAGGCGTCGTTCAGCTCGGTGAAGCGCTGGAACTCTTCGGCCGTGCATTGGTGAATACCCGCGCCAGACTGTTCTTCAGTGCTGGCTGCGGTAAGCTGGCCCTGGACGGCGGCTTTGCCGGCCAGGTCCGGGTGAGCGTTGATCAGGGCCAGTTGGCTTGTGTGATCAGCGCTCAACAAGATGTCGCTCATGCGCTGGTGCAGGGTTTCGATCTCGTCGATCGAAGCGTCCTGGCCCAGGTCGAAGGCCTTCTCGGCCACCCATGGCGAGTGCTCGTAGATGTCGGCGAAGGCGGCGACAAACGCGTCGCGGCTCAGGGTCGAGGGCTTCAGGGTTTGGAAGTGGCTCATTTCGCGGCCCCTTGATACGGGTGGGTTTCGTGCCAGTGACGGGCGATGTCGACGCGACGGCTGAACCACACCTGTTCATGACTTTTAGCGTATTCGATAAAGCGTTTGAGCGAGGCCAGGCGCGCCGGACGGCCGATCAGGCGGCAGTGCAGGCCGATCGACAACATTTTCGGAGCCTCGGCGCCTTCGGCGTACAGCACATCAAACGCGTCTTTCAGGTATTCAAAGAAATCGTCGCCCTTGTTGAAGCCCTGGACCTGGGTGAAGCGCATGTCGTTGGTGTCCAGGGTGTACGGAATCACCAGATGCGCCTTGCCGGTCGGGTTGTTCGGTTCCCAGTAGGGCAGGTCGTCGTCGTAGGTGTCACAGTCGTAGAGGAAACCGCCTTCTTCCATCACCAGCCGACGGGTATTCGGGCCGGTGCGGCCGGTGTACCAGCCCAGTGGGCGCTCGCCGGTGATTTCGGTGAGGATGCGGATCGCTTCGAGCATGTGCTCGCGTTCCTGCGCTTCGTCCATGTACTGGTAGTCGATCCAGCGATAGCCGTGGCTGCAGATTTCGTGGCCTGCATCGACCATGGCGCGGATCACATCCGGGTGGCGCTGGGCGGCCATGGCCACGGCGAAGATCGTCAGCGGAATGTCGAATTCCTTGAACAGTTTCAGAATCCGCCAGACGCCGGCACGGCTGCCATACTCGTAAAGGGATTCCATGCTCATGTTGCGCTCGCCTTGCAGCGGCTGCGCCGAGACCATCTCCGAGAGGAAAGCTTCGGACTCTTTATCGCCGTGCAGGATATTGCGCTCGCCACCTTCCTCGTAATTGAGCACGAAGGACAGCGCGATGCGGGCATTGCCCGGCCAGTGTGGGTGAGGAGGGTTACTGCCGTAACCGATCAGGTCGCGTGGATAGTCAGCGCTCACTGCAGTCTTCCTTCTTGTTCGTGTCGACTTATTCAAAGTCAGGGTGTGTGTGGCGGCCTGGCGATGAGAGGGCAGGCTGGCGTCACAGCGATGGAGTGATTGTATACAACTTTATATTCACTTTGTAAGCCTGATTTTTTGCATTTTTCACTGACTGTCTACTTTGAAGGGTACAGCAAGAAACCTGCCTGACTGGTCAGCTAATGGATAGAAGGTCCTCTGATCTTATGGTTCGGCGCAAGATTCGCTGCCAAAGGCTGAATGACGGTGGCAGCGGTAAAAATGTCGTTTTTATTGTGTACAATTTTTATTAAAAATGTCTTAATCAGTCGCTCGCCGCAGCTTTTCGTGCTCCGAAACGGTGCGGTCTCCTTTTCAACTGACTTCGGGAGGCGCGAGGTCTGACTGCTCCACGCAGGCAGGCGCGCAGAATCAATGGGACGTTTGACTACACACGTTTTGGACGCTGCACACGGTTGCCCGGGCAGTTCGATCAAGGTCGAGTTGTACCGCGTTGAAGGTTCGCAGCTGGAATTGGTCGCCACTGCGCTCACCAACAGCGATGGCCGTGTCGATTCGCCGCTGCTGCAAGGTGATGACTATCGGTCCGGGGTTTATCAGCTTCAGTTTCATGCGGGTGATTACTACCGCGCCCGTGGGGTTCAGCTGCCTGAGCCTGCGTTCCTGGATGTGGTGGTGCTGCGTTTCGGCATCTCTGCGGAACAGGATCACTACCATGTGCCGTTGTTGATTTCGCCGTATAGCTATTCGACCTACAGAGGAAGCTAGGACTTTCCCCCCAAGCCCCTTCTTCTCAAAAAAAGCTGCGCATATAGCTTCTTTGGTCTTTTGCCCGCTCACACTGCGGGCTTTTTTTTGCCTGTAGAAATGTGGCGTTGCCAATGACGCCTTCGCGGGCAAGCCCGCTCCCACAAGAATTTCTGGCGCTCACAGAACCTGTGGGAGCGGGCTTGCCCGCGAAGCTCTTATCGGCTCAACAGGGACGCTGCGCCCGCACCACTGAACAACCCCGCACTCACCCGGTTAAACCAGCTCTGCCCCTCGCCGCTGCGCAGATACCGCGCCGCGCCGTGAGCCCCCAGCCCATAAGCCAATTTGCACAGCAGATCCAGCACGGTCCAAGTGACAATCATCACCAGCAATTGCGGCAGGAACGGTTGCTCGGCGCTCAAAAACTGCGGCAGAAAAGCGGCAAAGAACAAAATGTCTTTCGGATTACTCGCGCCGAGCATGAACGCGCGCCCGAACAGTGCGCGAAAGCGCGGCACCGGTGCAGCCTGGGGCACTTCGGCGCCTTGGGATGGCTGACGCGATTGCTGCCAGCTCTGCCAGGCGAGGTAGAACAGGTACAGCGCACCGACGATTTTCAGGGCGCTGAACAGCTGTTCCGACGCCAGCAACAATGCGCCCAAACCCAAAGCCGAAGCACTGAGCAGGCAGATCGACGCAATCACGCCTCCCAGAAACGCTGGGTAAGAACGGCGCAAACCGTAATTCAGACTGTTGCTGATCATCAGCAAAGACAGTGGCCCCGGGATCAGGATCACCACCAGTGCAGCGCCGCTGAACAGCAGCCAGGTTTCCAGACTCATCACTTTCCTCCCTATGTGCAAAAGCCCCACCCGACGGGGTGAGGCTGTTTTGAAGCACCGTTTTTTGAAACGTAAACGGCTTACAAGAAAATGAACTTGGCGATGAAAATCGCGCAAAGCACCCACAGGCTGACGGAAATTTCCTTGTACTTACCGGTGCCGGCCTTCAGCGCCACATAAGTGATGAAGCCCAGCGCGATGCCGTCGGCGACCGAGAAGGTCAGCGGCATCATGATCGCGGTAACGATCGCCGGAATGCTGTCGGTCGCTTCGTCCCATTCGATATGCGCCATGCCGCCCATCATCAGCATCGCCACATAAATCAGTGCACCGGCGGTTGCATAAGCGGGGACCATGCCAGCCAGCGGTGCGAAAAACATTGCGGCAATAAATAGCACACCTACGGTCACGGCGGTAAGACCAGTCCGACCACCCGCTGCTACGCCAGCGGCACTTTCCACATAGCTGGTGACTGGCGGAACACCGACCACCGCACCGAACACGCTGGAAGCACTGTCGGCTTTCATGGCGCGGGAAAGGTTTTCGATCCGGCCGTCAGCGTTCACCAGGTTGGCGCGCTGGGCGACGCCCATCAGGGTGCCGGCGGTGTCGAACATGTGTACGAAGAGGAAGGCCAGCACCACGCTGATCATGCTGACGTTGAATACGCCGGCGACATTCATGGCCATCCAGGTCGGTGCCAGGCTCGGCGGGGCAGACATGATGCCCTCGTAGTGCACCAGGCCCAGGCCCCAACCGGCCAGGGTCACGGTGATGATGCTGATGAGGATCGCGCCGAACACTTTGTGGTAGCTGAGCACGGCAATCATCAGGAAGCAGATGGCCGCCAGCAGCGGGCCAGGCTCGCGCAGGGAACCAAGCTTGATCAGAGTGGCCGGGCTATCGACAACGATGCCAGCGGTTTTCAAACCGATCAGCCCCAGAAACAGGCCCACACCGGCGCCCATGGCAAAGCGCAAACTCACTGGAATGCTGTTGAGCAGCCATTCGCGAATCCGGGAAAAGGTCAGGAACATGAACAACACACCGGAAACGAACACCGCACCGAGGGCGGTTTCCCAGTTGTAGCCCATGGTGCCGACCACGGTGTAAGTGAAGAACGCGTTCAGGCCCATGCCCGGCGCCAGGCCGACCGGCCAGTTGGCGTACAGGCCCATCAGCAGGCAACCCAGCGCGGCGGCGATGCAGGTGGCGACGAACGCCGCCCCGTGATCGATGCCGGCATCGGCCATGATGTTCGGGTTGACGAAGATGATGTAAGCCATGGTGATGAAGGTTGTCAGACCGGCGATCAGCTCGGTCTTCACCGTGGTGCCGTGCAAGCTGAGTTTGAAGATGCGCTCCAGCCAGCCATTGCGTAATGGCGGCGAGAGTTCCAGCGTCGGGGCTTCGGATTTGCGGCTTTCCACAGCGAATACTCCTCAAGAGTTTTATTGTTATTTCCAGGGCCGGACCCATGAGGGTGGCAGCGACCCTTTGAGGTACTTGCGAATTTGTTGACCTTATGGTCAGGAACTCGCACGAAGCGAATTATGCTTTTGTATACAAATAAAGCAAATAATGTTTTTGATTTTGTAGACGAAAAGTTTGGCAATAGGGATATATCGCCAGGAAGGACGCCTTCGCGGGCAAGCCTCGCTCCTACAGGTGAGCGCATTCCCCTGTGGGAGCGTGGCTTGCCCGCGATAGCTTTAGATCAGTCGATACACATGTCGCGGGCAGAGCGTTCAGTCAGCTGTCACCTGACTTTTCCCCAAGGCCAGATTCACCGCCAGCCACCCATTCACTGCCGTCTCCCCAGCCTCGGCAAACACCCGCTCCAGCAATTTCACCTGCTCGCGCCGCAATGACTGCTCGAACCGCGCACCATCGTCGGTCAGTTCCAGCAGCCGCTTACGCTTGTCGGTCTCGGACGCGACGCTGTTCACCAAATGCATTTCCACCAATTGTCGCAGCGGAATGTTCAGCGCCTGCTTGCTCACACCCAGCAACGCCAGCAACTCCTTGACACTGAGGGCAGGGTAGCGGGCTATGAAAAACACGATGCGTTGATGCACCCGGCTCAAGCCGCGACGCTCGAGCATTTCGTCGGCCTTGGCGGTGAACGCCTGGTAACCGAAGAAAAACGCTTCCATGGCTTGTTGCTGAGTGCTGGGGTTTTTAAGGTCAATCATGTTGACGTATCCGCTCGGTCTGTCGTAATTTCGGTCAACCAGTTTGACTCATTTTCCTCAGGCCTCGCTACCGGTGACCCCATGGCTTTTTCCGAACGTGTCTCGCGCCTTAAAAGTTCTTTGATCCGTGAAATCCTCGCCGCGGCCCAGCGCCCGGAAGTGATGTCGTTCGCCGGCGGCTTGCCGGCCGAAGCCATGCTGCCGAAAGTCGAGTGGGCGGACATGCCGCTGTCCATGGGGCAATACGGTATGAGCGAAGGTGAGCCGGCGCTGCGTGAGGCGCTGGCGGCCGAAGCCCGAGCGTTGGGCGTGCCTTGCGAGGCGAGTCAGGTGCTGGTGGTGAGCGGTTCCCAGCAAACCCTCGATCTGGCGGCCAAGCTCTATATCGACAAAGGCACCGAGATCCTGCTTGAAGCGCCGACTTACCTGGCGGCGTTGCAGATTTTTCAGCTGTTCGGCGCCGACTGCATCACCGTCCCGCTGGAAGCCGATGGCCCGAACCTGGCGCAATTGCGCAACCGTCTGGAAAAGCACAAACCCGCGTTCATCTACCTGATTCCGACGTTTCAGAACCCATCGGCAGTGCGTTATAGCGAAGCCAAGCGCGACGCAGTGGCGGCGTTGCTCGACGAGTTCGGCGTAACCCTGATCGAAGACGAACCCTACCGCGAACTGACCTTCGACGGCGGCAGTGCCACGCCAATCGTCAGTCGCTTGAACAAGGCCAGCTGGATCTACACCGGCACCGTGTCGAAAACCCTGTTGCCGGGCCTGCGGGTCGGTTACCTGATCGCCAGCCCGGACTTGTTTCCGCACTTGTTGCGGCTCAAACAATCGGCCGATCTGCACACCAACCGCATCGGGCAATGGCAAGCGCTGCAATGGATCGGCACCGAGAAATATCAGCAGCACCTGGGTGAGTTGCGGGACTTCTATCGGGTTCGTCGGGATGCATTCCAGTCAGCCCTTGAAAAGCATTTTGGCGACCTGGCGCAGTGGAACGTGCCGCAGGGTGGGTTGTTTTTCTGGCTGACGCTCAAGCAGCCGCTGGATACCCGCACGCTGCTCAAGGCTGCGCTGGCGGCGGATGTGGCGTTTATGCCGGGCGAGCCATTTTTCCCAGAGCCGGACAAGAACCCCGGTCATCTGCGGCTGAACTTCAGCCACATCGACCCGGCGCGGCTGGACGAAGGGCTCAAGCGATTGGCGACGGTGGTGCGTCAGGCCCTGGCGGCAAAAGCGGCTTGAGGGGAGGGCGTAAACAAATAAACCGGCCTATGGGCCGGTTTATTTTTGTCTGTAATTTGTGGTGGTTGGTCTGGCCTCATCGCGGGCAAGCCCGCTCCCACAGTGGATCTGTTTTAAACAAAGATCCCATTTACTCTACAAATCCCTGTGGGAGCGGGCTTGCCCGCGATGGCGCTGGTCGAAGCACCACAAAACCATCAGGCAGCAGCAAACCGCTTATCCAGATAATCAATGATCACCTTGGATTCATACATCCAGGTGGTCTGGCCATTCTCTTCGATGCGCAGGCACGGCACCTTGATTTTGCCGCCTTGCTCCAGCAGAGCCTGGCGATCCTGTTCGTTGTTCTTCGCATCGCGCAACGCCACTGGAACGTTCAGGCGGCGCAGGGTGCGGCGGGTTTTCACGCAGAACGGGCAGGCGTGGAACTGATACAGGGTCAGGTCCTTGGCGGCGGTTTCGACCTGGGCCTGAGCGGCGGCGGGGCGCTGCTTCTTGCCTGGACGAGTGATGAAGTCGATGAAGATGATCAGTTGGCCGAGGCCGATACGAAGCGCTTTAACGAACACGGGATAAGCCTCACAGGGCAAACAGAAGGCGCGCAGCTTACCTGATTTTTCGCAGGCGAAAAAAAACCGGCGATCAGTGCCGGTTTTCTTTGTGCTGCGAGTTACTTGATCAGGCTGAGAAACTCGCTGCGGGTGGCCGCGTTTTCGCGGAACTCGCCGAGCATCACCGAGGTGATCATCGTCGAATTCTGTTTCTCCACACCGCGCATCATCATGCACATGTGCTTGGCCTCGATCACCACCGCAACGCCCAGCGCGCCGGTGACTTGCTGGACCGCATCGGCGATCTGGCGACTGAGGTTTTCCTGGATCTGCAGGCGGCGGGCGTACATATCAACGATACGCGCGACTTTCGACAGCCCCAGGACCTTGCCGCTCGGAATGTAGGCAACGTGAGCTTTGCCGATGAACGGCAGCATGTGGTGCTCGCACAACGAGTAGAGCTCGATGTCCTTGACCAGCACCATCTCGCTGTTGTCGGAGCTGAACAAGGCACCGTTGGTGACCTCTTCCAGTGTCTGTTCATAACCGCGGCAGAGGTACTGCATGGCTTTGGCGGCACGTTTTGGCGTGTCGAGCAGGCCCTCGCGGGAGGCGTCCTCGCCCAATTGGCCGAGAATCTCGGTGTAATTCTGTTCCAGTGTCACAGGGGCTGATTCCATAAGGGTTTCAGAGGGGTACTGTTTCAGTCTGTACCAATTTTGTACCAATCCAGCTGTTTTCGAGCTTCCCGAGCTCACCCCAGTCGGTGCTGGAGTTTATCCATCGGGCGTAGGTCGATAGCAGCATCTGAACGCTATGACCGAGCTGAGTGGCAATAAATGCAGGGTTCATCCCCGCCATGCGGCACATGGTAGCGTATGTGTGTCGGCAGTTGTATTGCCGGCGGGCGCGAAGCTGCAAATCGGTATAAGGAGAAACAGCCTTTCGATGCCAAGCGCTGTTTCGCCTGCCGGGCGAGTTAAGGTGATGATCGACCAACCGAAAGGGGACTGGTGTGAGCCATAAAATCTGATTGGCGGCCGGCTGTCACCGCCTGAGGGTGTTAGAAACGGGTCGTCTGCCAAGTGAGTCCGTTGGCACTGGCGTGTTGGGCACCAGCCAACGTTCGGTGACACGTTGTGGGCACATTGGCGGCCCCCAGCGTTTCTCGGGGGGAGTTGACTGCCAGGGCGGTGCAGGTGTTCTCACTACCGCTTGATCCACCTGGATGTCAGGCACGATTCGGTCGTAGCCAATGAAGAGGAAACGGGTTCGACAGGTTCAACCGATCAGGTTGAGTTCAAGGGCAAACCCTGCAGTTGAATCCTGCTGGCGCGATGGCTTTTAACCTTGACTTAAGACCGGCGAATCGGCTTCAAGCCGATCCGTCCAGCACGTCGATTTGGCAAAACATCGCAGCGACGGCGACGACCGCGGGGACCGGAACTCTGGGCCCCGCGGTGGCAGATCAACTAGCCAATTCTGACAATCGGCCCGTCAGTTTTACCCGTAGTTACCGAAGAAGTAGATTTGAAGGTGAGCGAGACATCGCTCACGGAAAAGGTTTGATGGCCTTTCCCGTTGTTCGCCATGGTGGCCCACCGGATTTGCTCATATCCAGAAATGGCGGCGATACCTTTGCCCGGGGGGGCCTGGTTAGCAATCGGTCCACAAGTGAATACTATGGACTGTTGCCCATCGGCCAGACTGTCGTTCCACCACCGCGTATTGACGATCGTGTTGCCGTCCTCTTGTACGTCATTGACTTGGATAGTGAACGTCGCCGATTGGAGGTCAAGGCCCGATTGGTTGGTCAAAAGTGGAACGACTTTTGGGGATGGGTTCGCTTCGGGGGGGTAATACTGCGGGGTGTTCAGGACGAGCGACACTGGGCTGGGCAGAGCCAAGGTGATCAGGATGCCATTCTGGTTGAAGAGGATGTAGGGCTGAACTGTCACCGCGTCGTTCGAGATTTTTTCCTTGAGTGCTTCAGACATTTTAATTTCCTTTTTTTATCTGCGCTGAAATTCTAGAAAAGAATTTCTCCTTGTTACGCGATCCCAACCTTGGAAACGCGCTGGGCAATTCTTGTTGGGAGAACTCACTCTGTCAAATGTTTGAAAGCCTAATTCGTCAATTTTTTATTTATGGCTAAAGGGAGGATGATTTGAATGACGTTTTCTTGATCCTAAGTGCCTGAGCTGAAACTAAAAGTGAAGAAGTTCGGGGCTTCGCCAAGGGTGATAGTTACCTACCAATGCAGAAAATGAGGTCATAGCTTCGCATGAAGATTAGAAGTGAAACTCTCTGGCATCAACGGTAGCGTATTTACCTTTACATTGGAGCCACGGGAAGGCCTCAAGCCTATCTGCTACTGGCCAAGCCAAGCCAAGCCAAGCCAAGGCGGTCAGTAGGGCGGACTTCAGAAGCTATAGGCATCCGAAATGTATTAAATAAGTTATTTATTGCTATTGGCTATAAGTGGCTTGATTCTAAAGTATGCAATTAGGCCCCGGTACACTTAGAAAACCGCTCTTATAACGTAGCGGGCTGGTTCCAGTGTCACAGAGGCTGATTCCATAATTTCAGAGGGGTACTGTTTCTGTCTGTAGCAATTTTTTACCACTCCAGCTGTTTTCGAGCTTCCCGAGCTCACCCCAGTCGGTGCTGGAGTTGATCCATCGGGCGTAGGTCGATAGCAACATCTGAACGCTATGACCGAGTTGAGTGGCAATAAACGCAGGGTTCATACCCGCCATGAGGCACATGGTTGCGTAAGTGTGTCGGCAGTTGTATTGCCGGCGAGTGCGAATCCCCAATTCGGTCAGCGCAGCCTGGAAATGTTTGTCGGTCACACTCGACTGCTGGATGAACTCGAAGTTCTTGGTCGGCGGGAACACAAACGGCGATTTCGCCTGCTTGCGGCGGCTCTGCTGCGTGCGTTGCTTGGCCATGCGCTGGGCTTGTTCTATAGCGTGCAAAGCGCGACTGTTGAGCATGACCTGGCGGATAGTGCGGGTTTTGGTGCGCTCCTCGATCTTGTAGTCCGCGACGATCCGACACACGTTAACCAGGCGCTTCTCCTGGTCGACCTCCTCCCAGCGCAGCGCCGCCATTTCGCTCGGGCGCATGCCGGTATAGAAGGCGAACTCGAAGTACGCCGCGTATATGCGCATCGAGTGGGTCAGGGTCTCGTACAGGTGAGCGATGATCTTATTGGCCTCATCCACCGTGAAGGGGTCAATCGGCTTCTTGGCTTTCGCCGGCAGTTCGATCGATTCAACCGGGTTTCGGTTGATCAGCCCGTCTTTCACCGCGGTGCCGAACAGTGTGGTCAGGCGCTGGATCGCCGAGCGCTTCACGCCCGGTGATGGCCATTCGGTGTTCGCTACCACCTTGCGCAGCATCACCGACGTGATGCTGTCGATCGGCAACATCGCCAGATAAGGCATCCAGTACAAATTCAGGGAACCTAGATAGTTCTTGCGCGTCCCGGCCACGATCTCGCGGCTGTTGAGCCACTCCTGGGCGTACTCCCCGAAACGGGGAGTCGCCGAGTAGTTGGCATAGGTGGAGTTGGGGAACAGTTCGGCATAGCGCTGATCATCCAGCACACCATGCTTGATCAGGCTGGTTACGTGAGTGCGTAGGTCGGCGGCAGCCTTAATCCCCTTCGGCGTCTGGGGATAGGGGAGGGTTTCGCAACGGCGTTGCCTGTTCCAGGTGAAGCGAATGCGGACGGACTGTCCGGCAAATTCAACTCCGGTGGGCAATCCCATTGGCTCTCGAGCCATGCTTCGTATCTCCTGATGCTGTAGTAAATGCGGCTGTCGATGGTGTTCCAGACGCCTTTGGGAATGACTCCTCTGGCTCGCTTGCCTTGCAATGCTCGGCGGGTCGTGCCGACCAGTTCGGCCATTTTCTCCTCCGGAATTTTGTCGATCTGGCAAATCTCAACAGCCGGTTCGGGAGCGATTGGGTCTAGAGGCGTGTGCATATGCTGTGTTCCTTGTTTGAGCCAGCTGCTGGATCTTTGGTGAGAGGACGGCAGCCGGATTTGGGTAACCTAGCCTCTGAAATCAAGCCGCTTCTTTTTCTGCTTGGGCGTCGAGGTAGTCGGCGAGGTCATGTAGGTAAACCACGGGTTTAGCCCGCGCCGAGCTGTGCAGGCGTTTGATGTTCAACGGAATACGACCTGCCTTGATTTCCTTCAGCAGGTAGCGGTCGGTTCGGATGTGTGAGAAATACCGTTCACGTACTTCGGCAATAGACGGGCAAGGTGTATCAAACTGCTTTCTAAGCTGGGTGAGGGTGCTGGTCACGCTGCATCCTCCCCATACCCCTCGGCTTGTGGCTGCAGCTTCAAGCGAATCAACTCCGCCAGACCTTCTTTGCTGCGACCCATAGCTGCAGCGCAAACGTGACCTTTTTTGTCCGCTACAACCGCCCCATAAGGAAACTCGGGAGAGTTGGTAGGTGTGACGTAAGCCGTTTGACCTTCCAAGATCACCGCATTGACGCTACGGAAAACCTCAGCAAGTTCCACGCTCAGCGAGGGCATGCTTTCGAGCAGTTGGACGGCTTCTGTCGCCGCACCAACGAGCGTCGCCCGGCTGATAACTCCAGGGCAATTCAGGTAAATCGGAATTAGTTTTAAGGTACCTACTGCTTGCGTATATGCGTTGTAGTAATTGGTCTTCATGCAGCGACTTCCTGATCCGTGATTACGATGCCCAGTTTTTTCGCAAGCCACTGGATGCCTGTCTCGGTGACCATCACCACTGCGTAGTGCTTGAGTCGTTTCGGACCTACTTGGACGCTTCGCGGATCGGAGAACAAATGGCCGCTGTCACGGTGGTGACTCGCTAGATCGCCCCCTGGCGTGAGAATGCGTAGCTCGCGGAGCGCCTTGCGAAGGGCGCGTGGTTTGACGCCAAGCAAGGCCGCGGTCTGGTCAAGAGTACGATTCATGTCGAACTCCTTCTGAAATGACGTTTTCTGCGATTTGGCGGTTTGCTACTTCGTGCATGAAGTCTCGTAGATGTAGGTGATTGGCTCGATCACCGCGACGTAGCTTCACCTGGTCTGAGCGCCCCGCCACGTCGACTCGGACAAGTGCGTATTCCGCAGTCAACTCAACATCGAACACTGCTTGGATTGTTTGCGCTGGCCGCATCATTGAGCAGGCAGCTCGGCCGCCTGTTTGCAACATGTGATGCAGCAGGTCTTGTTCCATGAGTGGTAGCTGAAAGCAATTCATGGCGTATCACCATGCTCGATTTGTCGGACTTCTATCGTGGTTTCATCCGTCAAACTGTTCGCAGTAACTACATTTTCGTAGGGCGCTATAGAGGTCATCGCTCGTACTCTTGGTGAGAGGTATACGAGGCGAACAATACAAATACGTATCGATCTGGTCAATACGAATATGTATTGTTTTTTCCATGGCCACAAAAAAACCGCCTAAAGGGCGGTCTTGTTGGGAGCAGCGATTTAGAAAATTTCCAATTTTGAAATGACAACTCCGCAAATCACGGCATCTGGCGGTAGCTCAATAATGGGTTCTGGCCACGATGGGTTGAGAGGCTTGAGGAACTGACGATGCCCCTCCAAGACCAGTTGCTTGAACGTTGCTTCATCACTGTTTGTCAGTTTGGCGATGACAAGAGATCCGTTTTCTGGATCCTTCGCTGGGTCGACGTAGATGATGTCGCCATCTCGAAAAGATCGACGTTCATGAGGATTGAACATTGAAAGCCCGCGCACACGAAGCGCATAGGTTTTCTTACTATGAGATACGGCGCATGGAAGCCAAATCTCCGCATCGCCGATAGTCATAATATCGATTGCTTCGCACCACGCACCCGCTTGTACCCATGAAATCAATGGAACAGAACCTTTAATAGCAGGGCCTGGCTCCACGTTGGCGTGCGCAAACGTGCTTGCCTCAGATCCAGCGTTCTTACCAGTCCACAACCAATTCGATGTAACAGCAAGAGCCTTCGCAATTTTGTCGACGTTCGATTGCCTCGGACTAAGCGATTCACCGGTGATTATTCTGTGAATAGTTGGTTGAGGTACGCCGGATCTGCGACCTAATTCACCTTCTGATAGCTGAAGCTCCGTCATGCGCAGAGCTATACGCTTGCCTATCACATGTTGGTCCTCTGATTCGTAAACGTATTGGGAGTGTATTGCGCTCGTCGATACGTATGCGTATTATCAGCTTAATGCGAAAACGCATTGGTGAATCACATGACTATTCAAAAGATGCTGACCGTACTTCTGGGACTTGGCTTTTCGCAGCGTGCGATTGCGGAGCGTGTCGGAACGACGCAACCCACGATTTTTCGAGCTGCTAAGGGTGCAGATATTCGATACGAAACGGGCAAAGCAATTGAACGGCTTTTTGAGCAAGAAAAAGGCGCTGAGACCCAGCAGGAAATAGCTTAAAGGTGCCAGGCCGGGGCCTCTCACCAAAGATCCCCCAGCCCGGCGACGACGATACACAGCAATGCACATCGGTCGTGGTCGTAGGATAGGTTGTGCCTGTTCCTATGGCTAGACCGTAAAAGGAGTTTTTACGGTTATGAGTCGCAACGCAAAACTGCCGGCCGCTGAGCCGGTTCTTTCTCTTCGAAAGGCGCTGTACCGCGCCGGCCATTCCTACAGAGGCGGTGTCACTGCCTTGGCGCTGGATATGGTTATCGATTACGACACCCTGCAGAAAAAGCTGAAGCACGACTTCGAGCAACGCTGGCTGGATCCGGACGAACTGGAAGAAGTTATCCGGTTGACGGCCAGCCCTGTGTTGCTGGATGCGCTGATGCGTCCTGCGGGAATGGTTTGGTACAAGCCCGAAGCCGCAGCTCCTACGAAGCAGGCGCTTTTGGCCGTCAGCAAGTTGCTGCACGAAACAGGGCTGTTTGTTTCCAGCATGCACGAGGGCGCAGCGGACAACGTGTGGGAACAGCACGAAGTCGCTGAGTTGGAGAAACATGGCGCGGACGTGATTCGCGCAGTGCTGGGCATCATGGCCGGCGCCCGTCAGGCGATGGAGGGGCACGAGCATGGCTGATGTGATCGATACGGCCAACGATCAGGCCGATTACTTCCTGCAGGTCGCTTTGGATCGTCGTCCCCGCCCGGCAACAGGTGTCGCCAGCGCCGAGTATTGCGCTGACTGTGATGAGCCCATCCCGGCACTTCGTCAGCAGACGATCGAAGGTTGTCAGACCTGCGTCAGCTGCCAGGCTTTGCGGGAGCGTCGCCGATGAGTGAGCTGGTTAAAGGAGCGCCCACCGCGGAGTGGGCGCAACGTTACATCGACTCTTTCAATCTCGCCCTGGTGCCCATCGAGCCAGGGGAGAAGGCCCCCAAGGGTATGGGCTGGAACAAGCCCGGGGGCTACATCACCGAAGCGGCGAAAGCCGCTCTTTTTTGGCAAACCAATCCTGCGCACAACCTAGGTCTGGTGCTGGGTCCAAGTCGCGTCTGCTCGTTAGACGTTGATGATGTGCAATGGACGAGGCATATCCTCTACGAACTACTGGAGATTGATCTGGATGCAATGGCGTTGGTATTCCCGACGGTTGTTGGGAACCCCGCACGCTTTCGGATCATGTTTCGTGTGCCGGACGGCATCGAGCTGACCCGGCATTCATTGGCGTGGCCGAACGAGAAAGATCCGGATGGCACGATCCACAAGGGTTTGATCGAGAAAGCCAAGGCTGCCAAAGCCGCCGGTGATGTGGTGGGGGAGACCGTGGCGCGGGCCGAGGCCGAGGAGTTCAAGCGCTTCACGGTGTTCGAGCTGCGTGCGGGTCTTGTGCAGGACGTGTTGCCTCCATCGATCCATCCGGGTACGGGAAAACCCTATGCATGGCGTACGCCGCCTAAAGTAGAGAATGGCTTACCGGTGCTGCCCCCTGAGTTGTTGGCCATCTGGACCAACTGGGAGATTTTCAAGCGTGACGCCGAGGCTGCATGTCCCTGGGCGGTGAGGGCAAAAAAGCCCCTTGGCAAGCCGATCAAGCGTCAGGCACCGGCCAATGGCAAGCAACCCTCTGTGATCGACGAGTTCAACCGCTGTCACGATGTGGAAGAGTTACTGCGCGCCAATGGTTACATCAAACGCGGCAGCAAGTGGCTCTATCCACAGAGCAGCACGGGGTTGCCCGGCATCACGGTGGCCGAGGGCAAGGTGTATTCGCACCACGGCGCCGATCCGCTCGCCAACGGACACCAGAACGACGCCTTTGAAGTGTACTGCCTGCTCGAGCACTGCGGTGATCAGGCGCGGGCGGTCAAGGAGGCGGCGCGCCTGTTGGGCATGCAGCATTCGTCTCGACCGGATCCGCGAGATCTTCCCCCGCCCCCTTCTGGTGATACAGCTGCAACAGATGTGCATGATGAGACGGCATCAAGCGAGGCCGCTCCTGCAACTTCCGGGGGAGCGGGGGAGGAGTTGACCCTTGAGCAGGTGTTGCGTCGGTTTGCGCTGGTGGAGGGCACCACGCATGTGTGGGACTGCGACCAGTCGAAGGTAATGAAGAAATCGGCGTTCGAGGCCCGGGTAGGCAAGCCGTTGGCCAAGGCCTGGCTGGATGACACTGGCAAGCGTCTGATCTCCGATGACCACGTCCGCGACATCGAGCAGGCGCGGCGCATGGCCGGCAAAAAGGGCGGTGCCCTAGGCATGTCGCCGACGGATCGTTACGTGTACATCGACGGCACCAAGGATGTGTGGGACCGGGAGAAAAAGCGGCGTATCGCTGAAGGTGCGGTCAAGATGGCGTTGGGTGACACCTATCCGCTGTGGCTCAACAGTAGCGAGCGGCGAACGGTGGACGTTGAACACATCGTGTTCGATCCGACCATGACCAAGGATCCGGCCATGTACATCAACACCTTCGATGGGCTGCCGCTTGAGCCGGTCAGGGACGATGCAGCCTGCACCAACCTGCGCTGGCTGATTTCGTTCCTTTGCAACCATGACGAAGATGCGGTGCGGTGGCTGACGCGCTGGCTGGCGTATCCACTGCAGCACCTCGGCGCCAAGATGGACACCGCGGTGCTGATGCACTCCAGCATGGAAGGCTCGGGTAAGAGCCTGTTCTTTGCCGACACGCTTGGCATGTTGTACGGGCAGTACGCGGCAACAGTCGGACAGACCCAGCTGGAAAGCAATTTTAATGCTTGGCAAAGCCGCAAGCTTTGGGCGGTCTTCGAGGAGGTTGTGAGTCGCGACCAGCGCTACAACCAGGTGGGCAAGATCAAGCATCTGGTGACAGGCAAAACGGTACGAATGGAGTCCAAGTTCATCAACGGCTGGGAAGAGGCCAACCACATGAACGCGGTGTTCCTGAGCAACGAGATTCTGCCCTGGCCTATCAGCGATACCGACCGGCGAATGCTGGTGGTGTGGCCATTGGAAACGTTGCCGGGGGAGCGCCAGAAGGCCATCGGCCAGGAGCTGCAGGAAGGCGGCGTCGCGGCGCTGTACGGTTGGCTATTGGCGGTCGACCTAGGCGATTTCAATCAGCGCACGCGTCCACCCTCCACCGATGCCCGGGAGCGGTTGGTCGCCCTGAGTCGTGCCGGCTGGCAAACCTTCCTCCACCTGTGGAAGTACAGCGAACTCGGTCAGGGGTTATGGGGGCCATGCCTCTCCACGGATTTGTATTCGCTGTTCCTTGAGTGGTGTCAGCGCAACAAGGAGCACGTCATGAGTCAGACGAAGTTCTCGTTGTTCATCAGTTCGGAGATGAACAAGACGCGGGCGATTCCTTGGACCGATGGTAACAACCGACGATTCGGCGCGTTCTTCTTTCCGGTCGACCAGGACGCTTCCCCACCCCCATCACTGAAAGCGGCAGAGCTTGGCAAGCAGGTGGAGAACTGGCGGGCCAAAGCGAAGCTGGCGGGCTGGAACGTGGACAACTGGGATCACATCAAGGCGGCTGCCGCATGACGACGCCTCTAAGTGTGTTGGGTGTGGCGGGTATGTGTTGGGTTGTCGTGGGCTACTCCACACAGCGTAAACCCTTGTACTTCGCGGGCTGGCGGGCTTTGTGTCGGGTGTGTTGGGTTTACGTACGCGTGCGCGCATACGTGACGCTATTTGATGGCAAAAATGGTGCTCGGAATTCCTTTCATGCGATGGGCGAAAAAACCGACACACCCAACACACTCAACTCAAATTGGATAAAGGCCTTGGTTTTAAAGGGGTTGTTTTGTGTTGGGTTTGTGTCGGGTATCGGGATTTTTGTGTGGGGTTCGATTGGCGGGGAAATGAGGCAATGATCGAGGAAATTGAAGAGCTGATGGTGCACTGGGGCCGGCAGTACTGCCTGATTGGCGACGAGCCGGGATTGGGCAGTCCGATGGCGACCATCATGCAATATGGCGGTAGCGCGCCACGTGGAACACCGGGGTCTCGCGATCTTTTGCTGAACGGTGGCGGCGGGATGGATTACGTGGCGTGCGAGGTGGCCGCGGCGGTCGCCCAGTTGGGGCGTCAGTCGGAGAAGGGTGCAAAACTGGCAGCCTTGGCTCACAACCGCTACTTGGCGAATCCGCCGTTGCCAGTTCGCCGTCAGTTGCAGTTGCTGGGTCTGCCCGAGGATGGCGACCGGACTTACCGCAATTGGGTACATCGCATGCATCAGCAAGTGCAGCTCATTCTGACGGTTCGGACGGCGACGACCCGCAACCATGATCGGCGCAGCGGCAGTGTCCAGACCGATTTGACACGGGCCTCGTCCATAAAGCGACGTCAGGCGTGCTGACCGTTCGTCGGAGTGGATTGCCTCAAAGCTGCGTCAAAGTGAACCAAAGTTGCGTCAAGCGTGACAACCGAAAATCACCTCTTTTCGGTTTTTCCGGAGGGGGGTAAAAAGTCTCCACGATATGGAATTTGCGCCTTGGCGTAGAGCCCACACGAACTATGCACTTAGTCCCGGGGGCACCCAGGACTTCGAAAACCCTGCCCACCCCGGCGGGGTTTTCTTTTTCCGGCGTTGGTGGCGCCACTACTGAGGCAGAACATGACAAATGAGCAGCAAGCGTTGGCTGAGATGCCGATCTGGTTAGTGATCGTCCTGGCCCTGGTCGGCGGCGTATCGGGTGAGATGTGGCGGGCGGACAAAGACGGGGCGCGAGGTTGGGCATTGTTGCGCAGGCTGGCACTTCGATCCGGCGCCTGTATCGCCTGCGGTGTGACAGCGATGATGTTAATGATCGCCGCCGGTATGTCGATCTGGACGGCGGGCGCCTTGGGATGCCTGACCGCGATGGCCGGCGCCGATGTCGCCATCGGCCTATACGAACGCTGGGCCGCCAAGCGGCTGGGCGTTTGCGAAGTGCCACCGACCAATGGCGAGCCGGGTCAGTAGATACGGGAGATCAAACCATGAAGGTGTGTGTTTTTGAAAAAAGCTCAGAAGTACTGTGGATCAAGACAGAAAACGGCGGTTTGACAAGTCTGGCTTACCGCCGGGATGGGACGCTGGAGAAGATCATTGCTGCGCTGGAATCAGCTTTGTTACAGGCACATGCGGAACAGAATTGCCTGATCATGGGTAGTGATGTAGCAGCTGATAACTCCGCAGCTCTTGCAGAAATGTTAGATCGTCAGCTCCTTGTTGATGTTAGTCATCACCCATTCCCAGATGTCCGGGGACTTGAGGAACGAATGCCAGGCAGGTGGGGCGCGGAAGTTAATGCGATTCCCGGACTTCCAGATGACTACGACATGTCCTGCTAGGTTTGCACCCCAAGCGGCTTGTTGGAGCGAGTCCATGATCTCTTGTTGAGACGTGTTCGACTGAGAGCCGAACGAAGACGTCAGCGGAAAGATGATCATGTCATGGCCGCTACGGTGGACATGAGCAATTTTATATTTGGCCATCTCTTATCCTTCGTGATTGATGAGGTGTCCTTCCTCGACATGCCTTCTGCGGGAGAAGGACTATCTGATGGTAGCACTTTGCTTGTTATGTCCGCTGCGCTGCCCGGGATGGCCTCGATTTTCTCGATTTTTCTGGGGGTGCACGATTTTGGGGACAGAAAAGTCGGGGGGACCCTGGGGGATGTTGAGGGGTACGGGGTCGGAAACCCGCGGGAAAGTGTTAGCGGCAGGGTTGCCAGCTTACTGAAATTCAATCCATTGAAATTGAAAGGTTCCATTGAAAAGCCGTTGAAAAGGAGGGCTTATGACAGAACCAATGTACCTGTCAAAGAGCGCCTTCGCGGCTCGGATCGGCAGGGCACCCAGCTACATCACCTGGTTGAAAAACAATAACCGCCTGGTGCTGACTGCCGATGGCAAACAGGTAGACGTGCTGGCTAGCGAAGCGTTGATTCGCGACACCGCTGACCCCAGCAAGACTGCCGTCGCCGACCGTCACCACCAAGACCGGCTTCAGCGTGATGTTTACAGCCAGCTATCCAGTCAGGTCGAACCGACTTCAATGGCTGCGCCGCCACCCGCGATCACCCCTGCGGGGCAGCTGCCCGACTTCCAGAAAGCTCGGGCACTGCGCGAACACAACCTGGCCCAGCTCGCCGAGATCGAATTGCACAAGGCCAAGGGTTCTTTGGTCGCCATGACGGCGGTGCAGACCGGCGCCTACAACGCTGGCCGCATGCTGCGCGATCAACTGCTGGGCATGCCGCCGCAGCTGGCGCCCGAACTGGCCTCCATGACCGACCCTTGGGAAATCGAAAAGCACCTCACGGCGGCGATCCGTCGCTCGCTGGAAGACGCCGAACGCATGTCTTCAGCGGACCTTGAACACGCACTGACCACGAGTTAAGCCCATGCCCACGGATATTCCTGACGGTGCAGAGGTGTACCGCGAGGCGTATTTCCGCGGGCTCCGGCCCGACCCGGACGTCTGGATCGATCAGTGGGCCGACGAGTACATGCGCATCCCGCGTGACACCGGCGCCGCTGAGCCGGGCCAGTACCGCACCTCGCGCACGCCGTATGCCCGCGAGCCCATGCGTTGTCTGTCACCGGCTCACCCCTGCAAGCGCGTGATCACCATGGTCGCGTCGCAGCTGATGAAAACCCAGATCGGCCTGAACTGGATTGGCGGTCTGATGCATATGGCGCCGTCGAACATTCTGGCGCTGCTACCCAGCCTCGGCCTGGCCAAGCGGGTGTCCGCGCGGATCGGCAAGACGATCAAAGCCACGCCCGTGCTACGGGAGCGCGTGGCGGCCAACCGCTCGCGGGATTCGCGCAACACCATGGACACCAAGGAGTTTGAGGGCGGGACGTTGTACGTCACCACTGCCGGCTCGGCGGCCAACCTGTCGGAGCTGTCAGCGCGCTACGTGTACGGCGACGAGATCGACCGTTGGGAAGTGGACATCGGCGAGGAGGGCGATCCCATCGAGCTGGCGGAAACCCGAGGCAGCACCTTCGGCCGCAATGCGAAGTTTTACTTCTCCAGCTCACCGACGATCAAGGGCGCCTCGCGGATCTCCGACCTGTTCGACGGCAGCGACCAGCGTCACTACTACGTGCCATGCCCGACGTGTGGCCACATGCAGACCCTGGAATGGGAGCGACTGCATTACTCGAAGGACTTCAGCGTGGTGCACTACCAGTGTGCCGGGCCTGATTGCGACGTGCTGATCGAGGAATACCACAAGGGCGAGATGCTCGCTAACGGCGAGTGGCGTGCCCATGCCGAGGGCGACGGCGAGACGGTGGGTTTCCACCTCAACGCGTTGTATTCGCCGCTGGGCTGGATGGACTGGAAGTCGCTGGCCAAGCAATTCGAAAAGGCCAAGAAGGCCCAGGCCAAAGGCGATCTTGAGCCGATGCAGGTGTTCTACAACACTCGTCTGGCGAAGGTCTGGGACGCCGCCCAAGAGCAAACCAAAGCCGATGTGCTCAGACAACGGGCGCGTCTGGAAGGCTTCGGTCTTGGCTCGTTGCCGGCTGCCGTGCTGATGATCACCGGTGCCGTCGACGTTCAGGCTAACCGCCTGGAGTTCATGGCGATGGGCTGGGGTGTCGGCATGGAACGCTGGGTCATCGACTACCAAGTGGTGTCGGGTGATCCCGCCGACGAGCGCACCTGGGCCGCGCTGGACGAATTACTCAAGGCCAAATACCGCCATCCCTGCGGTGTCGGTCTGGGCATTCTCGCGGTGGCCGTCGACTCTGGTGGTCACCACACTGATGAGGTCTACCAGTTCTGCCGCGTTCGCCGCTGGCGCAACGTGTTCGCCATCAAGGGCGCGAGCAAGCCCGGGAAGCCGGTGATTGCCCAGCGGCCGTCGATGGTCGATGTGACCTGGAAGGGCCAGACCGAACGCAACGGCGCCGAGCTGTGGTTTGTCGGTACCGACACGGCGAAGGATTGGATCTACAACCGCTACCCGTTCGAAGCCGGTCCGGGCGCGCTGCACTTTGCCAATGACCTGCCGGATGACTTCTTTGACCAGTGCGTTGCCGAGCGCAAAGTCGCCCGCTATGTGCGCGGACACAAGCGCATTGAGTGGGTCAAGGGTAAGGCCGAGCGCAACGAAGCGCTCGACCTGATGGTGTACTGCCTGGCGATGGCGCACTACTTGGGCCTCAACCGTTACAAGGAACACGACTGGGAGCGGGTGCGTCAGTCCCTGGCACAGTCCGGTCTGTTTGACGAAGCCCTGGGCATCAAGCCCGTTCAAGGTGAACGCATCAGTAACCCGGTGCCAACAACATCCGTTGCCGCACCACAACCGGCACCGCAACCCGCTGCGCCGGTCGTGCAATCGCGACCCGCAGCACCGCCACCTCAACGCCGCAGCTCCACCAGCGGTTACCTGAAGAGACGCTGATATGTCATTTACCCAGAAGCACCTCGACGCGGTTGAGGCGGCCATTGCTCGCGGTGAGAAAACCGTGCGCTACACCGACCGCACCGTGGAGTACCGCACCGTCGATGAGCTGCTCAAGGCTCGTGAAGAAATCCGCACCTCGCTGATCAGCGCTGCCGGACCTCGCTCGCGCGTGGTTCGGCTGTACCACGGAGGCAAAGGAGTCTAATGGCCCGCACCTATCCGACGTTGACCCGTAACGGATTCTTGCTGCCGTCGAACATCAAGGCCAGTTACGAAGGCGCCGGGGAAGGCCGTCGCTCCACTGGCTGGGATGCTCCCGACAACGGGATCAACAGCATCAACACCCCAGCACTGCGTAACTTGCGTTCGCGCTCGCGGGCAGCGGTTCGCAACGATCCGTATGCCTACAACGTGATCGACAAGCGTGTCAGCAACCTGATCGGCACCGGCATCACGCCGCGTCCCAAGACTGACGACGAAGCCCTGCGCAAGTTGCTGCAGGAACTCTGGGACGACTGGGTCGATGAGTCGGACGCGGATGAACGCACCGACTTCAACGGCCAGCAGGCGCTGATCGCCCGCACGGTTGAAACCTCGGGCGAGTGTTTTGTGCGCTTGCGGCCTCGCGGTCTGGACGAAGGGCTGGCGGTGCCGTTGCAGATTCAGGCGCTGGCTCCGGAGTTCGTACCGCACGACAAATACGAGACCACCAAGAACGGCAACATCATCCGCGCCGGGATCGAGTTCACCCCCGGCGGTAAGCGGGTGGCGTACTGGATGTATCTGTCGCATCCGCGTGATGCCTCGTCGCTGAACGTGGGCTACAACCAGTTGGTGCGCGTGCCGGCCGCTCAGGTGCTGCACATCTTTGAGCCGGTCGAACCGGGCCAGCTACGCGGCGTGCCGCGATTGTCGCCAGTGCTGAAGCGCCTGCGCAGTCTCGACAACTACGACGATGCGGTGTTGTTTCGTCAGGAAGTGGCCAACCTGTTTGCCGGTTTCATCAGCCGGCCGGCTCCCGACTCTGGGCTGGTGCCGAGAGACCCCGTCACTGGCCAACCGTTGAGCCTTGATCGTGATGGTTTCACGCCGATGGTGGCGCTGGAGCCCGGCACCATGCAGGAGCTGGGGCCGGGTGAAGAGGTCGAGTTCTCCAAACCACCGGACGCTGGCAACAACTACCCGGACTTTATGCGGCAGCAGCTGATGGCCGCTGCGGCGGGGACGGGCACGCCTTACGAGATCCTCACCGGCGACATGCGCGAGGTCAACGACCGGGCGCTGCGCGTGGTGCTCAACGAATTCCGGCGCCGGCTGGAGCAGCTGCAATTCAGCGTTTATGTCCACCAGCTTTGCCGTCCAGTTCGGGCTGCCTGGATGGACATGGCGGTGCTGTCGGGTGCCCTGGTGTTGGAAGACTACGCACAGCGTCGCCGCGAATACCTGCGCACACGTTGGGTGCCACAAGGTTGGGCCTACATCCAGCCGGTGCAGGACGTACAGGCTCGGCGGATGGAAGTGCAGGCGGGTTTTGCCTCGCGTAGCGAGATGGTCCTGCGCACCGGCTACGACGCGGAAACGGTCGATGCGGAAAACGCCGCAGACAACGAGCGGGCCGTTCGTCTTGGCCTCAACTACAACACGCACGAAGCCGTCGAGCAGCTCGACGAGAAGGAGCAACCATGAGCAAGAAAGCGCGACCGCGCATTTACAACCGAGCGGGCAAGCGAGTCCAGGTGCAGGATAAAACCTGGTACGCGCTGGAGGCCAACGGCGAGGCCGCTGAACGTGTCATTGAGGTGTTCGTTTACGGTGAGATCGGTGCCTGGGGTATTACCGCCAATCAGTTCGTGCAGGATCTGCGTGCCATGGACGATGGCGTCTCGCCGGTGATCGCAGCGTTCAACAGCATTGGCGGTGACCTGTTTGACGGGTTGGCCATGCACAACGCGCTGTCGCGTCTGGGCGAGCGTTGCACCGGTCGAATCGATGCATTGGCCGCCAGTGCGGCCAGCGTCGCAGTCTGCGGTGCACACAAGGTCGTGATCGCAGCCAACGCCATGCTGATGATTCACAACCCCTGGACCTACGCGGCCGGGGACGCCGAAGACTTCCGCAAGGTGGCCGACGTCCTTGACCAAACTATGGAAGCGATCATCGCGGCCTACAAGGCGAAGGCGCCGGACATTGATGAGGTCGAGTTGCGGCGACTGGTCGCTGCTGAGACTTGGCTGACGGCCAACGAAGCCGTGGCCTTGGGGCTGGCCGATGAAGTTGGCGACGGCATTAAGGTTAAGGCGTGCCTCGGCCAAGGTGGTGTGCTGCAGCGTTACCAGCACGCACCGGCCGAACTGCTGGCCCAACTCGACGAGCCACCTGAATCGGATCCGGAGTTAGAGCCAGACAACCCGCCACCGGAACCGACCGTAGTCGACGCTGCCAAGTTGGCACTGATGATCACCCAACGTTGTGCGGAAGCAGGGATCAACAACCTGGTCGCACCGCTGCTTAGTTCGACCAACCTCGAAAGCGAGGAGATCGTTCAGGCAGGACTGACACGCGCCAAGGCTGTGAATGACCTGTGTGTGGCCGCACGGTTGCCAGAGTTCAGTGCCGAGTTCGTCGCGGCCGGTCTGGATGCAGCGGCGGTTCGGGCGCGTTTGTTCGACAAGATCGTCGGCAGCGGCAAAGGCTTCGAAATCGACAACAGTCTGCCGCTGGACGAAGACCCACCGCCGAAGGTGCAGGCCAAGCAAATCGATCAACCCTCTATCTGGTCGGCGCGCCAAGCCGCGCGAACCGCTAGACCTCAATCTGCTACAGGAGCAAGACGATGACGATTCAACGAGAGCCGATGCATGCAGGCGAGTTCCTCCTGTCCGAAGCCGCCGGCACCATTTCCCGCGAAGCCATCAATGTCGCGGCAGGGCCTGCGCTGGAGCCGGGGCAGATCCTCGGCCTGGTGAGCATTAGCGGTGAGTTCGCCCCGTACAACCCAACCGCCGAAGACGGCAGCGAAAACGCTATCGCCATTCTCTACGGTCCACTGGGCGAATCCGATGTGGTCCGTCGCGGCCGTGCCGTGGTGCGCTTGGCTGAGGTCAGCGAAGCCCATCTCACTGGTCTGGATCCGGCCGCTGAAAAGGCGCTGGCCACCAATTTCCTGATCGTCCGCTAAGACGATCCCCCTGATTACCGAACCCGCCGAGTGCGGGTTTTTTGCTTTCTGGAGATAGCTTCATGGCTGACATTGAAATCTTTAACGATGACGCGTTTTCGGTCTCTTCGCTGACCGCCGCCATCAACGAACAGGAATACTTGCCGGGCCGCATCAGCAGCCTCGGTTTGTTCCAGGAGGAGGGCATCACCACCCTGACGGTGCAGATTGAGAAGGACGGCGACACCTTGGCCCTGGTACCGGCGGGCGAGCGCGGCACCTCCGGTTTAGTGGTCAGCGGCACCAAACGCAACCTGATCCCGTTCAACACCGTGCACCTGCCTCAGCGCTTTGCGATCAAGGCTGATGAGATTCAGGGGATCCGTGCCTTTGGTACGCGTTCCGAGTTGCAGTCTGTGCAGGACGTGGTCAACAAACGCCTGGCCAAAGCTCGACGCCAGCTCGATGTCACTCACGAATTCCAACGCATGGGCGCACTCAACGGCAAGATCTATGACGCCGATGGCCAAACCGTTCTGCTGGATCTTTATGACCGTTTCGGTGTGCAGCGCCAAACGCTGTCGATGGGGCTGAACGATCCAAGCAGCGAATTCCGCGTGCGCTGTGGCGATGCGCTGGATATGCAAGAGGAAGCGCTGGGCAGCGTGACCAGCAGCGGCTCTCGCGCCTTTTGCGGGAAGAGCTTCTGGAATGCGCTTCTTAAAATCAAAGAGGTGAAGGCCACCTATCTGAACACTCAGCAAGCGGCGTCCCTGCGCGGTGACTCGCGCGAAAGTTTCGAGTACGGCGGCATCGTGTGGGAGCGTTATCGCGGCAAGATCGCCGGCATGAACTTCGTGCATGACGACAAGGCTCTGCTGATTCCCGAAGGTGTGCCGGACCTGTACATCTCGGTGTTCGCGCCGGCGGATTACATGGAAACGGTCAACACCGAAGGCGTGCCTTACTACAGCAAACTTGAGCCGATGCCGTTCAACAAAGGGATCTCCGGCGAAGCCCAGTCCAACCCGCTGCACCTGTGTACCCGTCCGCGCGCGCAGATCCTGCTGGAGCTCTGACCATGGGCTTCCGCGATCTGATTGCCGAGGTAGACGCGGTGGTGTTCGAGACCCTGGGCGATACCGCGCGGATCGAAGGCCGGGAGGAACCGGTGCTGGGCATGTTCTCGGCGCCCTGGCTGCAGCCGAAGATCGGCAAGCTCAACACCGGTCTGCGCGAGCCTCGTTTCGAGATTCGCGTCAGCGACTCGCACGGACTGGAGCAGGGGTTGCTGGTCACCATCGAACTGCCTGAGTTGGACGGTGGTGGCGAGTACGACCTGCTGCAGCTGGAGCCCAGCGGTGACGGTCTGGTCGCCCTGATTCTGAGGATGCGCGCATGAGTGTCGGCAGCTACTTCAAGCCTTCGGCCGGCGGCGGGATGCTCTCCATCCAGTCCTCGGCTGCGGACCTAAAAGCGTTTCAGGACTTCGCCAAGCTGGTACCGAAAGCGGCAGCGGCGGCGCACCGTCGAGCGATCAACAAAACGCTGGGTTGGTTGCGCACTCACATTGCCCGAGCAGTCAGCCGGCAAGAGCGCATCGCCGTCGCGGCGGTGCGTCAGCGTCTGCGCAGTTATCCGGTGTCCGGGGGAGCCACGAGCGGCAAGTTGTGGTTTGGTCTCAACGCGATTGAGTCCAGCCGGATCGGGCGAGCACGGCAGTCCAGCAGTGGCGTGTCGGTGGCCGGGCGGCGGTATCAAGGGGCCTTCCTCAAGAAGGTCTATGGCAACAAACCCGACATCTGGATCCGCACCGCGAGCAAGCACTTCAATGCGGACGACTATCCCGATAGCACGGTGTCGCGAGGTGGTGGTGCCAGTTCGGGTTGGGTTGCGGAAAACGGCGATCGCTTTCCGTTGGCCAAAGCCAAGGTATCGCTGGAGCAAGCCCGTCCGCACTTCGACACCTGGGTCAAACGGGCCGATGCGCGTCTGCTGGAGATCCTGCACCAGGAACTCAACTTTGAACTGCAGAAATACCTGAAGGGGACGGCCCATGTCTGACGAACCTTTTAGCCTGGACCAGCTTTATCAGGGGATCGAGCAGCACCTGGCGAGCAATCTGGCGGGCATCAAAGCGGTAACGGCGTGGCCCAACATCAAGGACCGCATCGCATTGCCGGTGGTGTTCATTGAAATGGCGGAGATGGAACCGGGGATTGATATCGGTACCGGCGAGACCAGCCTGATTTGCCGGTTCGAAGCGCGGATCATCGTTGATCCGATCCGCCCAAAACACTGCCAGCAGGCCGCGCACCTGGCGGCGCAACTGGCCGTGTTGTTGCGCCTGCAAACCTGGGGCTTGGCGGTAGAGCCCGCTGAGTTCGTGCAGGCCACGCAGGACTGGACCAAGCCAGAGCTCGACGGTTACGTGGTCTGGCTCGTTGAGTGGACCCACCAGATTTATTTGGGTGTTGAGGAATGGCCATGGCCGGATGAGCCGCCGGGCTCGTTGGTGTTCGACATCGAGCCGGGTGATGGTCCGGTTAAGCCGGAGGATCTGTGAGTTACGCCACTGCGGAACATGACCGCATGATTGCCGCGATGTTGATGCCTTGCGTGGTGGTCGGCGTGGATCTGCCGGCGGCGATGGTCCGTGTGTCCAATGGTGAATGGACCAGCGCCTGGGTGCGCTGGCACAGCCTCGCGGCCGGTAAGGCGCGGCATTGGCGCGCGCCGAGCCTGGGCGAGCAAGGGGTGTTGTTCAACCCCAGCGGCCAGGCGGGCATGGGCACCTTTATCCCGGGGTTGTATGGCAATGCCGGCGCCCAGCCGGACAACCGCGATCATGTGGAAGTCTGGCGCTTTGATGATGGGGGCTCGCTGATTTACGACTGGCAGGCCAAGACCTACACCATCACGTTGCCGACCGGGACGGTGACGATCAAGGTCGGCAGCACCGAAGTCGCCGTGACGGATAACGCCGTGACGGTGAAGGTTGGCGGCACCGAGGCCGCGCTAACACCCGATTCGGTGACGGTCACCTCGGCCGCGATCAAGTTGGTCGCGGCAGTGGAAATCGACGGCACGTTACATGTAACGCAAGACATCACCGGGAGCGCCTCGATCCTCGCTGCAGGATCCAGCGACAACCATCACACGCACTAATCAACAACCCCATCCAGACCGCCCAGTGCGGTTTTTTTTATGCCTGGAGAAAACATGGCCAAGAACACCGAACAGCCGGCCGCCGATCAGTCGCCGGCGGATCTGCTGCTGACCTTTCGCGACAAGGTGTACACGTCGCGCACCCTGATCATCCCTGGCAGCGCTCGCACGCTATTGGTGGCCAAGGGGTGTGTCGAGGTGTCCGTTTCCGATGAGCAAGCCATTGCGTATCTGAAGGCCCATCCCGAGATTGAGCCACCGAAGGAGTGATATCGATGATCGGAATGGATCGCCACACCGGCCAGCCCATTTCCGGCATCGAGCATCTGCGCCAGTCCATGGGCGACGTCCTGGGCACGTCACTGGGCAGCCGCCGGCACCGGCCGGAGTACGGCAGCAAGGTCCGCTCCTACGTGGACTTGCCCGTCAATGAGGGCTGGAAAAGCTCCGTGCAAGCGGAAGCCATCCGCGCCCTGGAGCGCTGGGAGCCGCGGCTGAAACTGGAGCGCGTGCGCGTGCTGTCGGTACTGGGCGGGCAAATCAATCTGAGCATTGCCGGCGACTACCTCGGTGACAGCTTTCTTGTGGAGGTCAGCGTATGAGTCTGCTGGATCTGTCGGCCCTGCCGGCGCCAGATGTGCTGGAGCCTCTGGACTTTGAGGCGACCTATGAGGAAGGGCTGGGCGTCTTTCGCGGCTACATGGGTAACAACTGGACCGCGACGCTGGAAAGCGACCCGGTCACCAAGGTGATCGAGGTCGGGGCTTACATCAAGGTCGGGAACCGCGCCCGGGTCAACGACGGTGCCAAGGCGCTGTTACTGGCCCATGCCATTGGTAGTGACCTCGACCAGTTGGGGGCTAATTACAATCTGAAGCGCCTGGTGATTCAGGCCGAAGATCTGACAGCGGTGCCGCCGGTGCCGGAAATCAAGGAAAAGGATGACCCGTTTCGCGAGCGCATCCAGTTGGCGTTTGAGGGGTTGACGACGGCCGGCCCGCGTAACAGCTACATCCTGCATTCACGTAATGCGTCGGGGCTGGTGGCGGATGCCACGGCGGAAAGCCCGGCGCCGTGCTGCGTTACGGTAACGGTGCTGAGTTCGGAAGGGGAAGGCGAGGCCGGCCCTGAGTTGTTGGCCGTCGTGGACACGGCGCTGAATGATGAGGATGTGCGGCCGCTGACGGACTGGGTGACGGTGCAGAGCGCGGAGATTATCCGGTACCGCATCGACGCCATTTTGCACATGAGCAGCGCCGGGCCTGAGGGGGATGCCAGTTTGGCCGAGGCCATCAAGCGACTGGCGGCCTGGATCAACCCGCGCAAGCGGTTGGGGGTTGAGGTGGCGCGGTCGGCTATTGACGCTCAGTTGCACGTTGCCGGCGTTTCCCGGGTCGAGCTGCCCGGCTGGGTCGACCTGGCTCCGACCAAGGCCCAGGCGGCGTGGTGCTTCGACTATGACGTGAAGATGGCGGGGGCGACATGAGGAGTCTGCTGCCCAGCAATAGCACGCAACTGGAGCGCGCCCTGGAGGCGACGTTTTACGAACGCACGATTGTCCCGCTGCGCACGCTTTACAACGCCGATACCTGCCCGGTTCATCTGCTGCCCCATCTGGCATGGGCGTGGTCGGTCGACCGCTGGGATTACCGCTGGCCCGAAGCGACCAAGCGCGCCGCCATCAAGGCGTCGTATTACATCCATGCCCACAAGGGGACCATCGGCGCCTTGCGCCGGGTGGTCGAGCCTTTGGGCTACCTGATCGAAATCGTCGAGTGGTTCAAGACGGTGCCCAAAGGCGTGCCGGGCACCTTCGCGCTGAAGGTCGGCGTTCTGGATACCGGGATCACCGAAGAAATGTATCAGGAGCTGGAACGCCTGATCGACGACGCCAAGCCCGTGACCCGGCACTTGACTGGGCTGGCGATCAGCCTCGAAACCCAAGGCAATCTGAACATCAGTGTCGCCCTCTACGAAGGCGACGAAATCGACGTTTACCCGCCGGTGATGCGTGACATTGAGGTCACGGGTCGCTTCGGCGTGGTGGGGCGCGAACACTCCATAGATACCCTGGACGTTTACCATGATTGATGCGAACTCGCAGTTTTTCGCCATCCTCACGAACGTGGGCATGGCGAAGCAGGCGAACGCCGACGCGCTCGGCATTCCCTGGAAGATCACCGAAATGGGTGTGGGCGATGCCAACAATACCGACCCGATCCCCAATGCCTCGCAAACCACGCTGATCAACGAATGGCGGCGCCGGCCGCTGAATCAGCTCAAGATCGACCCGATCAACCCGGCGGTGCTGATCGCCGAGCAGATTATCCCGGCGGATGAGGGCGGGAAGTGGATTCGCGAAATCGGCCTGTACGACGCGGACGGCGATCTGGTGGCGGTGGCCAACTGTGCGCCGAGCTTCAAACCGATCCTGTCGCAGGGCTCGGGTCGCACGCAAATCGTGCGGATGAACTTCATTGTGACCAGCACCGGCAACATCACGCTCAAGATCGATCCGGCGATTGTGCTGGCTTCGCGCGCCTACGTCGACGCGGCCATTCTGGAAGTACTGCCGAAGAACAAGACGCCCGGTGAATGGACCCGGGTCAAGACCAACGATCGGGGGATTGTGGTGTCGGGTGATAACCCCAGCACGTTAGCCGGTATGGGGATCACGGACGCGTACACCAAGGCCCAAATCGAGGCGATGATTGCGCAGGCCTCGGCGTTGCCGGTCGGTGCCACCGTGGCGTTTCCACTGGACAAGGTCGCGCCCGGGTTTCTGGAGTTGGACGGCAGCGTCAAAAGCATTGCGGCCTATCCGGATCTGGCGACGTTCCTCGGTACGGCCTTCAACAAGGGTGACGAAGGCGCCGGTAACTTCCGCCTGCCGGAGTCGCGTGGCGAGTTCTTGCGCGGCTGGGATCATGGACGGGGGGCGGACGCTGGACGCGGCATTGGCAGCTATCAACTAGGCCAGAACGAAAGCCACAACCACCGTTATTTTGACGCAGTAAGCGCCAACATTGATCCATATGGTGGAACCGCAACCGGCCTCGTTAATGGGGGCGCTCAACCCGCAGCAACCGGTGGATACCTGGCAACCGGAGGGGGGGACTCAAATCAGGTTGTCTCGGCCCCTAATACGGTTAACTCCGGTGGGAACGAAGCCCGCCCGCGCAACTTGGCGGTGATGTGGTGCATCAAGGCCTGGAACGCGCCGATCAATCAGGGAAACATTGATATTGCGGCTCTAGCTGCGTTGGCGGCTCAGGCGACTGAAATCAATCAGGGTACGGCCAAGGTCGCCACTGATGCACAGATGCTTGATAGCGCGAATGATGCCGTGATGGCCACGCCGAAAAAACTGCGCAAAGGCTTTGCTATCAGCCTGGCGGCGGCCGGTTACATTGCGTTCCCTACGTGGCTGGGCGGTCTTATTTTGCAATGGAGTAAAACGGCTCCCGGGAATGTGCCAGCCAACGGCGGGCAGAGTGTTTCTGCGAGCTGGCCGATCACGTTCCCAAATGCGGTCTATCTTGCCGGCGCGAGCTGTGACGGCACTGGCGCCACCGCTAACGTGGTTGGCGCTTTCGTCTTCAATGTCGGGCTGTCTACGGTTGGCGTGGCGGCCACGAATTTTTCGGGCAGCCTTCAGTCGACGCAAGGGACATATTTTTGGGGCATTGGGAGATAAGGGGGCTTTATGTATTTTTCAGAACAAACAGCAGGGTTCTATGACCCGAAAATACACAGAACTATGCCGGATGACGCCGTTGAAGTCACCCGCGAAACATACCTTGAGTTATTGGCCGCGCGCTCTGCGGGTCTGCTGGTTAAGCTTGATGAGGGAGGGGCGCCAATTATCGTCGGTCCTCCTGAGCCTTCGGCGGAGCTGATTGCTAGCGCTGAACGAGAGTGGCGAGACATAGCGATCAGTCAGGTTCAGTGGCTTATTAACCGGCATCGTGACGAGGTTGAGCTCGATCTGGCGACCACACTTACAGCGGCGCAGTTTTCGGAGCTTCTGGCCTATGTGCAAAGCCTGCGTGATTGGCCGGTTTCGCCACTGTTCCCTGACATTGCCGGTCGGCCGGAAGCTCCTCAATGGCTGGCCGGACAGTCCCAATAAACGCCCCGTACTGACGGGGCGTTTTCTTTTCCGTTACGCGTCACACGAACATCCCTCACGGCCTCGCCTATGCGGGGCTTTCTCGTTTCTGGAGATTGCCTTATGAGTTTCTTTCACGGCGTTACGACCACGCTGCTCGACACCGGGGCGCGGACCATTTCGCTGCCGTCGTCGTCGATCATTGGTCTGTGCGACACCTTTACCCCGGGCATCCTCGGCGGCGGTACGGCCAAGGCCGGCGAGCTGAAGCTGATCACCTCCGAGCGCGAAGCCATCGCGGCGTTCGGGGCGGGTTCGGCCATCGCCAGGGCGGCGGCTGCGATCTATGTGCGAGCCAAGGCGGTAATCGTCGCTGTCGGCGTGCCCAAGCTCGAAGACGCCGCGCTGCAAACATCCGCCATCATCGGTGGCGTGCTTGCCGATGGTCAGCGTACCGGCCTCCAGGCGCTGCTGGACGGCAAGAGCAAACACAACGCCCAGCCCAAATTGTTGATTGCCCCGGGGCATTCGGCGACGCAGGCGGTGGCCACCGCCATGGATGCCCTAGCCGGCAAGTTGCGCGCGATCGCCATCATCGACGGACCGAATACCACCGATGAGGCGGCCATGGCCTACGCCTTGAACTTCGGCAGTAAGCGCCTGTTTTTGGTCGATCCGGGTGTGCAGTTCTGGGACACGGTCGAGAGCGCGACGGTCGATGCACCGGGTTCGGCGTGGACGGCGGGTCTGTTTGCCTGGACCGATGCCGAGTATGGCTACTGGGCGTCGCCATCGAACAAGGAGTTTGTCGGCATCACCGGCACGAGCCGCCCGATCGAGTACCTGGACGGCGACGCCACCTGCCGGGCCAACCTGCTGAACAACGCAAACATCACCACGATCATTCGTGACGGCGGTTTCCGTTTGTGGGGCAACCGCACGCTGTCCAGCGATCCGAAATGGGCGTTCATCACCCGCGTGCGGACCTGCGACATCCTCATGGATGCGGTGCAGGCCGGGCACAAGTGGGCGGTCGACCGCTCGATCACCAAGACTTACGTCAAGGACGTCACCGAAGGCCTTCAGGCGTTCATGCGCGACGAGAAGAACCGGGGCGCGGTGATCAATTTCGAAGTCTACGCGGACGACGAAATGAGCACGGCCAGCCAAATCATGCAGGGCAAAGTCTACTGGCGCATCCGTTTCACCGACGTGCCGCCGGCGGAAAACCCGAATTTCCTCTTCGAAGTCACCGATCAATGGGCGACCGAAGTTCTTGAAGCAGCCTAAGGGGGCCGTTCGATGATTCCTCAAGTTCTCTCCAACTGTAACGCGTTCGTCGACGGCGTCAGTTTTGCCGGTGACGTGCCGACCCTGTCGCTACCCAAGCTGACCCAAAAGACCGACGACTATCAGGGCGGCGGCATGTTGTCCCCGGTCGAAATCGCCATGGGCCTGGAAAAGCTGGAAGCGGCGTTCACCACCAACGGCGTGCGTCGTGAGGCGCTGAAGTATTTCGGCCTGGCCGATCAGACCGCTTGCAATCTCGTGTTCCGCGGTGCCTTCAAGGGCCTGCGGGGCGTGGTCACGCCGGTCATTGTGACCATGCGCGGCGGCATCAAAGAGGTCGACATGGGCGACTGGAAACCGGCCGACAAGGCTGAAATCAAGCACGCGGTCAAACTGGTCTACTACAAGCTGGAGATCGACGGCCGGGTCATGTACGAAATCGACCCGCTCAACATGGTGATGGTGGTCGACGGTGTCGACCAAGCTGCCGCCGAACGCTCGGCCCTCGGCCTCTAAGGACAAAAGCACATGACTCAAGTAATCCAAGACCAAGAACTGCCGAGCTGGCTGAAGCTGAGCGATGAGGGCGTTACCGTAACGCTCAAATACAAGACCCTGATCAGTGGTGTCCTGACCGACAAGCTGATGATGCGTGCGCCCAGTGTCATGGATTGGCGCGCCTCAAAGGTGGCGGGCAATGGCGACTATGAAAAACAGGAGTTGTCGCTGTTCAGCAGCTTGCTGGGGCTCACCGAGGCGGAACTGTTGAGTCTGAAATACAAGGACTATCAGCGCCTATCGGCGGGCTATTTTCGCCTGGTCGAAGAAGACGACGTTTAACGCGATCACTCTCAAAATGGCGGCCCAACGCTTGGCGAAAGAGACAGGTTTCTCTGCTGCTGAGATTACGGCCATGCCCTTTGATGAGATGGTTTGGTGGCTCACGGATTGAGCCGCCCTTGATCTACCCGACGTATAGGGCAAGTACATGGCGAACAAACTCGCGCTCGGCCTGGTCATTGGCGGGGCGGTCAGCTCTACCGTGGGTTCCGCGTTCAAGGATGTCACCAGTCGCATCAAGCGTCTGGAGGCCGAAGGCAAAAAAGCCCGGGTGCTGGAAAAGACCATTGGCGACACCATGCGGTTGCGCGATGAATGGCGCAAGGCACACATGGCGGGCGAGAAGGGCGCCGGCGCGCTGCTGAAACAGCTGGAAAGCAATCTCAGCAGCCTGAAGAAGCAAGGCGTTGAAGTCCGCAATCTGGCCAAGGCTTACAGCACCATGGGGCAAGCGGCCGCCAAGGCCGAGCTGAAAGCCAAAGGTCACCATCAGCTGGACGAGGGCAAGCAGCGCCTGAGAAGCAGTGTCGGCCAGGCGGTCGCCGGCACGGCTGCGATGGCGCTCCCGGCGAAGATCAGCGCGGACTATGGCGCGATCATTCGTGACATTGCGATCAAGTCGAACATTGCCAACAAGCCTGAAGAAGCGAAGTTGTCCCAGACGGTGATCGACACGTCTCGCGACACCGGCATGGCGCGCAATCAGGTGGCCGAGGTGGTCAACGCGCTGGTGGGGGCCGGCATGGAGCTGGACAAGGCCCTGCAATATGCCCCAACGGCGGCCAAGTTCGCCGTGGGCCAAGGCTCGGATGGTGGCGAAACCGCGCGCATGATCAACGCCCTGGGGCAGAACGCCAAGATTTCCGATCCGGCCATGATGCAGAAGGCGCTGGAGGCGATCGCTTACCAAGGGCAGGCGGGCAGTTTTGAGGCGGCCGACATGGCGCGCTGGTTCCCTGAGCTGCTGGCAGGCATGGGCAAGTTGGGCATCACCGGGATGGATTCGGTCACGCAACTGGGTGCGATGCTTCAGGTGCAGATGAAGACCGCCGGCGGTTCGGATGAGGCGGCGAACAACCTCAAGAACTGGATGGAAAAGATCGGTTCGGGTGACACGGTCGAGGCCTACAAAAAGGCCGGGATCGATTATCAGGGCTCAATGAACACCGGCCTGCAGAATGGCAAGTCCACACTGGAATCCAGCTTTGAGCTGGCCCAGAAGTACATTGCGGCTACCGATCCGAAGAAGGCCGCCGCCATGGCGGAAGCCACGGCCAAGATCAGCAAGGAGACCGATCCGGAAAAAGCCAAGGCCATGATTGCCTCCCTGGAGCAAGCCTTGCGTACCGGCGATCTGTTCGCCGACATGCAGGTTAAGGGCGCCTTGACCGCGTACATGCAGAACAAGGATCTGTATGCGAAGTTGAAAAGCGAATCGGCCAGCGCCACGGGGATTCTGGACAAGAACCTTGAGGAACGCCGGCAGTCGTCCGCGCAGAAACAGGCGGAAATGGTCCAGGGTATCGACGACGCCATGCGTGGCATCGGTGATGCCTTTCGGCCGGTCACTGACGCAGTGGTCGACGGGGTGACCTCTGTCACGCAAGGCCTCGCCAAACTGTCCGATGAGTCGCCCCGGCTGGTGACGGGCATCGGTGCGGCCGTCGCGGCCGTGATCGGTTTCCAGACCGCCATGAGCAGCTTCAAGATTGCCAAGGGCCTGATGAACCTCGGGCGCGGCTCGCTGATGGGAAATCCCAACATCCCGCAAAAAGTGATCGTCACCAACATGCCGGCCGGTGGTGCCGGCGGGCTGGATGGCGGCGACCTTGATGCCGGTGGCGAAGGCAAAAAGGGCAAAAAAGGCCGGGCGGGCGGCAAGGGCGTTGGCGGGCGAGGTGGGGGTGGTGTCGGTACTGTGGTCAAAGGTGCGGCGGTATTCGCCGTCGCTGAGGCCGGTTACAAGGCCTATGACACCTATCAGAACGCCGAGACGCAGGACGAGAAGGCCGAGGGTTATGGCGCGGCGGCGGGTGGGCTGGCGGGCACGCTGACCGGTGCCGCCGCTGGTGCGGCGATCGGTACGGCGGTGTTGCCGGTGATTGGCACCTTTGTCGGCGGTTTGATTGGGGGGTATCTCGGCAGCCAGGGCGGTGACGCGCTGGGTGGTGCCATCGGCAAGTCGATGTTTGGCACGCCCGATGAGCTGAAGCGGATGCCGGCCGCCGGGCCGCTGATGATGAGCAATGCCGGCAAGGACATTCCGCCAGTGATGGGAGGCATTGCCAAGTCGTTCGCGGCGCCAGTGGCCGGATCGCTGGTGATGGCCCGTGGTGGGGCGCCGGCGCTGCCGGCCGCCGCTGTGCCCGCACGCGCTGCCACTGCTGCCGAGACGCAGCCCGGTGATGCCGCGCGCTCGATGATGTTGCCGCCGGCCAGCGCCGATGCCGGGGCAGGGCCGCTGGCCAAGGTCCTGGCGCCGGCCGTGAAGCTGGAGCCCCCCAAGATCGAATCCAAGGTGGACATTCAGGCGCCGTTTTCGCTGGTGGTCAACGGTGACGTGAAGGACGCGGCGCAGCTGTACGGTCAGCTCAAGCCGTTGCTCGATCAGCACTATCGCGACATGGCCAAGCAAATGGGGAGCGCTCAGCTCTTTGACGCGCCGCACGTTTAATCAGGAGGGCTCATGGAAGCATTGGGGCAATTACAGTCGGGGCTGAAGTACCTGGCCTCGGCCGGGGAAACCGGTCGGCGCAGCCTGGACGGCATGCTGGGACCGGTGAATGGCGCGATCGGGGAAATCACCGGCGCGACGTCCGAGCTGGAGGGGCTGCCCTTTGTCGGCCCCGCGATCGGCGCCAAGCTTCAGCGCGTCATGCGCGGGGTGAATGCGGCCCAGGCCAAGGTCGGGCAGGTGGTGGCCACGTACAACACGGCCACCCGGGCGCTGTCGCAGATTGACGAGCGCATGGCAGTGCTGAAAGAGCAGACGGGCAAGGCGGCGACGGCGATCAACAAGATCGCCGGCAAGGCCAGTCCGGCGCTGGCCAACATCGTGCCCACCGGGGCCTTTGCCACGGATTCGACGCCGGCACCGGAGGCGGTGAAGCCGTTCCCGCACTTGCTGATCATCCAGCCCAAAGACCCCAAGGCGCAGCCGTATTTCTTCAACCTCGACACGGCGGCCTTTGACGAGCTGCGACGCTCGACTGAATTCCGCTGGGCTTCCCAGGAGCGCCTGTCGCGCCGGCCGGCGCAGCAAGCCGTGGGCATGGGCGAGGAGAAGATCACACTCAAGGGCGCGATCTTCCCGGGTTTCAAGGGCGGCCTGAAGCAGCTCGACACGTTGCGCGCGATCGGCGCCAGGCTTGAACCGTTGAGCCTGGTCACGGGCTATGGCGACGTGCTGGGGAACTGGTGCCTCAAGAGCATTGAAGAAGAACAGAGCGCGCTGATGCAGGGTGGCATCCCGCGCAAACAAGGGTTCACGCTGGAGTTTGTACGCTATGGCGACGACATGCAGAACGTCTGACGGGGATCTGTTGGACACCATCTGTCACAACTACTACGGCCATCTGGTCGGCAGTGTCGAAGCGGTCCTTGATGCCAATCAGGGTTTGGCTGACGAGCCTCAACCCTATCGCGCTGGGGTACTCATTACGCTACCGGATCTGCTGGCCCCTGCTTCGGAGCAGGTAACGCTATGGGATTGATGATCTACACTCGTGTCGTTCATCGCTTCAAATTCCTTACTTTCTTGCCCGCCTTGTGCGGGTATTTTTTTGGAAAAAATTCATGACGCCCATCTTTCGTATCGTGGCGGATGGTGCCGATATCACGAGCCTGATCAATGATCGGCTGTTGCAGCTCAGTACCACGGACAAGCCCGGCATGGAGTCGGACGAATTCGAATTGCGCATTGACGACCGCGACGGGCTGGTGACGCTGCCCCGTAAGGGCATTGGCATCGAGATCTACCTGGGCTATGTCGAGACGACCCTGACGCGTCTGGGGCGTTATGTGGTGGACGAGGTCACGGTATCCGGTCCGCCGGATGTGATCGTGATCAAGGGCAAGGCCAGCGACATGCGCGGCAGCGGCAAGACCATCCGCAGCGGTAGCTGGGAGAACGTGCCGCTGTCCAAGATCGTCAGCAATGTCGCCACGCGAAACGGCTGGCAGCCGGTGTGCCCGGTCACGACGAAGGTCGCCCGGGCGGACCAGCTCAGCGAATCCGACTTTAACTTCATCACGCGTCTGGCCAAGCAATACGACTGTACCGCCAAGGTGGGCGACGGGAAGCTGTTGGTGATGCCCCGCCAAGGCGGGCAGACGGCCAGCGGCAAGGCGTTCGGGGCGGTCACTCTGACCCGCCGTGATGTCAGTCGCTGGCAGTTTCGCTTTGGCGATCGCAGCGCACACAAGGCGGTGGCCACCAAGCACCAGGACAAGAAGACCGGAAAGCTCGCGGTCGTCTCCCTGGACAATGACGACGTGCCGGACGGCCTGCCGGCGGTGCATACCGATCGGCACATTCATCCGAACAAGACCGCCGCGGAATCGGCGGCCAAGGCGCGCTTGGCGGCGTTCAACCGTTCGAGCGCGGATGTTCGGTTTGAAATGCCCGGGCGCACGGACCTGTTTGCCGAGCGGTCCATCAACGCCCAGGGTTTCAAGGTCGGACTCGATGGCGAATACCTGATTGATTCGGTCGAGCAGGTTTATACCCAAGCCGGTTGGTCGACCACCGTCGAATGCAACGGCGGCAAGAACGGCAAGGCCAAGGCCAAAGGCAGGAAAAAGAAGAAGGAGGCGAAGCCGGTCAAAGTCGTGTCCCTGAAGTAACGCGAAAACGAATCCATAGCCGCCGAGTGCGGTTTTTTTATGCCTGGAGTTTGTATGTCCTTAACCGAGAAACAGCTGCAACGCATCATGCCGAACGCCCGCCGCCAAGCGGGCGTTTTTGTATCCGCCTTAAACACCGCCATGACTCATCGGCAAATCAACACACCGAAGCGGCAGGCCGCATTCCTGGCTCAAGTCGGTCACGAGTCCGGCCAATTGCAGTATGTCCGCGAACTCGGTGGCGACCAGTACCTGAGCAAGTACGACACCGGCAGTCTGGCCGCGAAGCTGGGCAATACACCAGAGCCGGACGGCGATGGCCAGCGCTATCGCGGTCGCGGCCTGATTCAGATCACCGGCCGCAACAACTACCTGCGCTGCAGCCTGGCATTGTTCGGCGACGAGCGATTGCTGCGCACCCCGGAGTTGCTCGAGCTGCCGCAATGGGCTGCCGAGTCGGCCGCGTGGTTCTGGTGGGTGCGTGAGCTGAACGCTTTAGCGGATCGGGATGAGTTCGAGGCGATCACCCGCAAGATCAACGGTGGCCTCAACGGCCTGGCGGATCGGCTGCAATTGTGGGAGCGGGCGAGGGCAGTGCTATGCATATCGTCGATCTGATCCCGGCGCCGTATCGGCTGCTGGCCAAAGGCGTGCTGCTGATCGCCTTGGTCGGCGGTTCTGCAGCGTCGGCCTGGAAGGTTCAGGACTGGCGCTACGGTCGGCAGCTTGAGCAACAAGCCCGCCTGCAGGCGGAAAGCCTCAACCAACAGACGCTGGCGGCTGCAGCGCAGCAACAGGCTGAGCAGGCTAAACGTCTGGCCTTGGAGCAGCGGCTTTCAGCCAGTGAACAAACCCATTACCGAGCCCTGAGCGATGCCCAACGTGATCAAGGTCGCCTGCGCGACCGCCTTGCCACTGCTGATCTGCGCTTGTCAGTCCTACTCGACGCCACCGATTCAGCCAGCGGCGGCACAGTGTCAGCCGCCACCACAACCGGCGGCGTGGTTCATGGCGCCACAAGAGCCCAACTTGACCCAGCGCATGCTCAACGAATTATCGGCATCACCGATACCGGCGATCAAGGACTGATCGCCCTGGCAGCCTGTCAAGCCTATATACAGAACATAATATTAAAAAAATAGCCTGGTTCTATTTGGATGTCATCTGTTGTTCTAGTTTAGGAGTGAATTTGCTAATGCTGACTATCTGGTTTCCTTTGTTTAGTATTTTATACAATTCGTTTTTTTGGAGGATTAAAGTGTATTGAATGGTTGCGAATATTTTGGTGCCCGTGATTGTTTTGTTGTCTTTCGTATTTATAGTGGTGGTATTTGTAAGACTAATAATGGGGGGCGTTCCATTCTCTAATCTGTAGTCGCGGTAGGCGTCACGTTGTCCTGCGGTGATTCCAAAAATAGGAATTAGAGGAATGCTTATAACTAATAAAGTTGCCATTGCGTGAGATATGAATTTTTTTGCCCATTGTTTTGTTCGGAAAACAATGAAAAGTCCGCAAGAGAGAAGAGTTGTAGTTGTTATTATTAGAGCAATGGCGCTGAAAATGTGATGGTCGGTTATGGCTATCATTGCTGACAGATAGCCATTAAATAGCAATGTGGGAAGGCCAATTTCTAATTCGTTTAGACTTACGCCAAACGTATCCAGGTAGCCGGCAAGATGTATATAGCCGAGGATGGATAACCCTCCGTTGATCGCGACTGTTAGAAAAGCTATGGTTTTTAAGATTAGTTCAGGAGTCCAAAGTACATTTTGTATGCTGCTGGATGCTTGGTCGTTTTCTTGAGGCGTAACAAGGTTTATGTTTGGGTTTTTTAACTCTACTTGTAACACCTTGTTCTTTCTGAAAGCCATCCAGTAGTCCCTTATCTATTTAGTATTGTGAGTTAAAGAAGCGGCAGACATCGATGCTTCAACATCAATGTCTGCCGCCGTCCCTGCAGAACGTCCCTGCAAGTCCAGCCAAGGCTCCTGCTTCGTGCACAAAGCGCGGCGAGCCTAGCACCTGGTTATCCATACAGTAAAGGTCTTGCTATCAATGTCTACACCCATCATCCCTTGGATGGGCGGCAAACGCCGCCTGGCCGACCGTCTCATTCCGCTTTTTCCGCCACATGAATGCTACGTCGAAGTCTTTGCCGGCGGTGCCGCGCTGTACTTCATGCGACCTCAGGCCGCGCCCGTCGAAGTCCTCAACGACATCAACGGCGACCTGGTCACGCTGTACCGCGTCGTGCAGAACCACCTGGAAGAATTCGTGCGCCAGTTCAAATGGGCGCTCAGCTCACGCCAAGTGTTCGAGTGGCAGAAGATGACCCGCCCCGAAACCCTCACCGACATCCAGCGCGCCGCCCGATTCTTCTACCTGCAACACCATGCCTTCGCCGGTAAGGTCACCGGTCAGACGTTCGGTACCGCCACCACCGGGCCGGCCATCAACCTGTTGCGGATCGAGGAAAACCTCTCGGCCGCCTGGCAGCGCCTGTCCGGCACCTACGTCGAACACCTGCCCTGGCTGGAATGCGCCGAGCGCTATGACCGTGCCCACACCTTCCACTACATGGACCCGCCTTACTGGCAGACCGCCGGCTATGGGGTCGATTTTCCGTTCGAGAATTACGAGCGGATGGCCGACTTCATGCGCCGCTGCAAAGGCAAGGTTATGGTCAGCATCAACGATCACCCGGACATCCGGCGGGTGTTTGAGGGCTTCCACTTTGAGACTCTGGACATCCGCTACAGCAACACCAATCAGCGCCAAGGCAAGGCCGAGGTCAGCGGCGAGCTGGTGATCATGAACTGGGAGCCGGCGGCGCTGGGAGGGCTGTTTTAATGGTGCTTGCTATACGTCTGGAGCGGATGTTACTGGGGTGCTCTGGTTAGAGGTGTGGTGGGCTTCGTCGCGGGTTACTTTCGATTAGTTCAGGAATAGCCATCGCGCACGTCGGCGATAAATTGCAATGTGTCAGCCTTGCGCTCGGCGGAGCAGTCAGCTCGCTTCACCAGTGACTCGCTGTAGTCATAGTCATCATCAACCAAGGTGCGCAGTACACTCACGCACAACAGGATCTCATCGTCGTAGCTGTCCTGCAGCGTTTGATACTGCGCCTTTAATTCGGTAATACGCGCCTGCAGCTGCTGGTATGTTTGTTCGGTCTGGCTCATGGCGAGAACCTTTCGATATTTGAACTTGAGTGGCCTATTTAGCCTAGTCCAGCGGCCGGCGACGCGGGGTATTTTTGTTCGATTCGTTACGGGCATTGGCACCGATCCGGCTTACCCCTGCCCGTATGGCATACCTCGGAGCGTGGAGTTACTCACTCGCCTTTGAAGCCGGGCGAGCCCTGAGCAGCACGCCACTTTTTCACCGTCTGGGTAACACCTTCAGCGTGTTTTCAGCCCCCCTTGATCACTGAGCAGCGACAAAGTTGACTATGGCCTCCGGGGTAGTTTCACTTCCGCCAATGGAGACCATAGCGAGTTGCCCATACTGTGAAGTGATACGATAAAACGCGCCGTGACAGTCGATGGCAACCACGGGCTTACCTACCTTCAGTCCGGCCTTGAGTTTACGTATGCCTGCAATAACTTGCAGTCCGGCCCTTTCCAATTGCTCGGAAATATCCATATCAGGAAACTTCGCATATTTCCGAGTGTTTTCGGTCTTGGTAAGGATCTGCAGGTTGGCTTCAACGTGCAGCCCGCAGACCTTTTTCCCCATGATCGGCACGATGTGGTCGACTTCATGCTTGATGCCTGTCTCAGCAGTCAGCCTGCGCGCTTCCTGGTAGATATCCTTGATAGCCTTTTTGTCCCTCCATGCGGGGGTTGCGAGTGCCATCGCATTCTTGCGATTTTCCTGATTCCACTTTAGGACCTCTTGGCGGCGTTCTACTCGAAACTGTGCATCCGCATCGCCTGCTGCGGCCTTAACTAAATCATCAATTTCAAATTGGCGCATTTGCTATTCCTCGTCGTCATACTGACTTAGCCTAGCAACGGTTTCAGTAGATCACTGCGAAAGCTATAAGTTGTGACTACGCTAAAATAGCTAGTTACGAATCAAATGAGTGAAATTTCCCTTTATCTCGGCATGGCTTCGTCATAGATCAACAGCAGGAGTACCAAGGTGTCGAACGGAGATCGCCCTTTCCGGGGGCCTGAAAGTCATGCAGCGGAAAAGCTATCCAGGGATGCAATCGCACCATTCCTGAATGATCAAGGTTACGTTGTCATTGCCGACGAGCGAATTCGAACGGGCGAAGCAACTCAGCAGTTCATCAGCACCCGCACTCCTAATGGCCAGGAACTGAGAATGCGCGTCCGACTGTGCTGGCGCCGCGATGGACGAAATCTCAGCGAGAAGAAGTACGCCGCTGCTCAGTTGGCGGCACACCTTCGGCCGGGCGGATGGGATGCGACACTGGAGCACATCACCGCTAGAGACACAAAGCGCGGGCTCACTCACAATCTGCTCATACAGCGTGACGAAGGTGCCATTATCTTCGCCGCGTTAATTCCTGTCGAAAGTCTCCATGCAATCTGGAACCGCCAGCGCGAGGTCAGCGATGACCTGCAACGCCGTGGATTGAAGGGGCGGGCGAAGAAGAATCACGCTCAGAACGGCACCAGCCCGACCCTGTGGTTGCAGGATGACCGGACACCCGCCGGACACGAGGTGGCCGATGCACTGTGGCAGTGGCCGGGTGTGATCGATCTAGCCAAGCTCACTCCCCATGTGGTGGAGTCGGTACTGGCCGACGATACCTACGACGACTGCCCGGCGCCGGATTACTCGTCTCTGGGTCGGGATGAAGGCGAACGCATGCCCGTGGTTCGCTCGGAGGTCCGTCGCGATCCGCATGTACGTCGAGCTGTACTCAAAAGGGCTGGGTTTGCGTGCGAGCGTGAGGGTTGCGGCGAGCGTCGGGACTTCCCTGGCTTCCTGGATGTTCATCACATCTTCGGGGCCGAGAAGTCAGACCGTGTATACAACTGTGTGGCCCTTTGCCCGTGCTGTCACCGCGAAGCGCATTATGCGCCATATGCCCATGACCTCAACAAGCAGCTACTTACATATGCCCAGAGGTTCGGCTGAACCACTCCGCAGTGTGAGGGACCATGCACATCGTGCTCGGCGATTCGCCTGGTGGCAGGGCCACAGGCTGGAGGCGACCCGGGTGATGGCGGTGCTGGACCAGATCAATGGGCGGTGGGGTAGAGGAGGTACGCTTCGAGCCGCCAGCGCGCCGACCAATCCGGATCGGGGTATGCAACGGGAGATGATGAGTCAAAGCTATACCACGCGGCTGGACCAATTATGGACTGTTAGCTGTAGGTGAATGAGTGGCTGATTTGGGCCAAGCGGAGTCCTGTTAATACGGTACATCAAAACTTCAGCACTCCAACGCTATGAGTACGGTGTGCCTTCAGTTGTTCCAGCGTGGCCTCTCGGCGAGTGACAGGGCATAATCCGGAATTGCACGATTACCTCACACATTTCAGCTTCAGTATCCGGCGATCGTTGACCCGATATTTGCGTTCGGAGCTCTAGGGATGGACAGCGACACATGAATGCAGATTTTTTAGATGCCCATCAAAGACATATGGTTGATGCAGAATCGCTATTTTTGGCGTCACGCTTGGGTAACGCCGATCAGCTATACGGCTTTGCGGCGGAGTGCGGACTTAAGAAGCTGATGCACCACTTCGGAATGGTGATTCGGCAAGATGGCGCGCCAAAAGAGGTTGATGATCGTGTGCATGCCAACAAAGCGTGGGATCGCTACGATACCTATCGTGCAAGCTCGGTTAATGGTGCAAATTACGCTCTGCCAAGCCCAAACCCTTTCCTCGATTGGGATGCATCGCAGAGATACGCGAAAAGCGGCGACGTTTTGCTGCCGAGCGTTGAAGCTCATCGAACCGCTGCTGGAGTTGTTGCTGCTCTGGTTCGAAAGGCCCTGCTGGAGGGATTGATATGATTACGTTTGACCAACTGATTCCCAAGCTGCAGGAGATTTTTTCTCACCACACAGAGTTCCTTCAGCTAGCAGCGCCCGTTTACATAAACAGAGACCTGAACGGAAGGGTGCGACTGATCGTTTCTGCAAAGTGGCAAAGCGATCAAAGCGTTTTGAAATCACTAGCAGCTATCTCGCAACAAATGGTCGAGACGCTAGGTAAGCGGGCTTTTCCCGTAGAGCAAGCAGTATTATTTGAGCAATCTGTAGAGAGCGTTGCATTTGGTGCACCCGTTTTCCCTCTTGAGGGTATTTCTGGCGTTTCGTTGATTGATCGGTTAGCTACTCAAGGAAATTGGTCGACAATTGCCCCGGCCTCGGCAGAGATACCACGGGTAGTTTTTTTCTCCATCAAAGGGGGAGTCGGTCGCTCAACAGCGATCGCGGCGAGTGCCTGGTCGCTAGCACAAAGTGGAAAGCGAGTTTTAGTGCTCGATTTGGATCTTGAGTCGCCGGGTCTTTCGACCTCCTTGCTGCCAATTGATCGCCGTCCCAAATACGGAATCACCGATTGGTTAGTTGAAGACCTTATCGATAATGGCGATGAAGTTTTCGACAGCATGGTGGCATCCAGCGGCTTATCACATGACGGTGATATTTTTGTAGTCCCTGCCCATGGTGCAGATTCTGGTGAATATGTCTCTAAGTTGGGTCGGGCGTGGATGCCTAAAGTCACCTCCAGCGGCCAGGAATCTTGGTCCCAGAGACTGCAACGACTCATCTCTCTTTTAGAGAAGCGCTGGTCTCCCGATGTAATTCTTATTGATTCTAGAGCGGGAATTGATGAGGTGGCATCTGCCTGTGTTACTGATTTAGGCGCGAACCTGGTGCTTCTATTCGCATTAGATGGAGACCAGACGTGGTCCGGTTATCGTATTCTATTTCGTCACTGGCGAACCACCGGAGTCGTCCGAGAAATCAGAGAGCGGCTTCAAGTTGTGGGAGCCTTGATTCCAGAGTTGGATGGAGTCGAATACACAATTGGCTTACGTGAAGAGGCATGGAGCTTGTTCGCGGATGAGCTCTATGACGAAGTGCCGGCGGGTAGCGCGGCTACGGAGGAAACTTGGAGTTTTGACAGCTCCGATGAGGGAGGTCCCCACTATGCTTGGGCAATCCGTTGGAACCGCGGATTCAATTCGCTCCGTGCGATGCATTCAAGGCTGAATGGTATTGATGCCGATGAAGTATCCGCTATATTCGGTCAAGTAATACAAGGCATATCTAATGCCGTTCAAGGTGAGGATTGTTCGTGATTTCTAAGGTACAGATCAAAGAGTCTCTTGTTCAAGCGATTCCTCTGACAACTTCAACTCACGGGGAAGCGCCTGATCGACGTCATTTGTATATGCCACCGGGCCATACAAAAGCTTTGAGGCTCGAGTGCAATTTGGTAATCGGTGCCAGGGGGGTAGGGAAATCTTTTTGGACTGCCGCACTGCGCGCTCCTATCTTGCGCGAGGCGCTTGGTAAAGCTGTCAAGGAGCTGGAGATTACCGATGTACATGTGGGTTTCGGTGTTTCGCCAGATATTGATTCGTTCCCCGATATGGAGGTTTTTGCGCAGCTCATCAATAATGGATTTACTCCTTTCGAAATTTGGAAAGGAGTCGTCCTTCGTTGGCTCGCTAAAATCAATCCGGTATCCATCCCTGATAGCAAGTGGCAAGACACGATAGAGTGGGTCAGAGATAATCCTGAACTTCTAGCGAGGATCGTTCAGGATACGAACAGCACGCTTGTCAGTAGCGGCAGATTTGGTCTCATTGTATTCGATGCTTTGGATCGAACCAGCAATGACTGGGGAATGATGGACCAGATTGTAAGAGACCTGCTCAAAGTTGTGCTTTGGTTGAAGTCCTATCCGCGTCTCCATGCCAAAGTATTCCTACGAGAAGATCAGTCTGATCGCACTATCACCGATTTTCCCGACGCTTCAAAGTTGCTAGCTACAAAGGCTGAACTGACATGGGCGTCGCATGATCTGCATGGGTTGTTATGGCAGACACTTTGCAATGCTACCGGATCTGATGGGGAAAACCTGCGTGAGTTATATACGTCAGTAATTGGGAATGCTCCGCGCTCAGACAATCAAGTTTGGCTTGTAGCTGAAGAGGTGAAGCGAGAGAGCGCCAAGCAGCGGGACTTATTTGAGGCTTTAGCTGGTCCGTGGATGGGGCGAGATCGTCGCCGCGGAGTACCTTATATATGGGCGGTGAGCCACCTCGCAGATGGGCGGGGCCGGACCTCCCCTAGGTCTTTCCTTGCCGCCATACGCCAGGCGGCAGAAGACTCGTTAGAAAAATATCCGGACCATGAGCAGGCTCTTCATTATGAGAGCATCAAACGCGGCGTTCAAAAAGCGTCTGAGATCAGGGTTGCCGAAATGGCTGAGGATTATCCATGGGTTCCCAAAATCATGGATCCTCTTCGAGGGGCTTCTGTCCCCTGTGCTTTTGAAATCGTCGAAGAAAGGTGGAGAGTTCAGTTTCCCTCGGGGCTTACGGGATTATCAGACCAAAGACTTCCACCTCAGCATGCTGAAAGAGGATGGTCCGGGGTGCGAAGCGATCTAGAACGGCTCGGCATCTTTGAAACGATGAAGGACGGTAGGGTCAATCTGCCAGATCTCTACCGTGTCGGATTCGGCCTAGGGCGCCGTGGCGGAGTAAAACCGGTGAAGTGAATATTTTCCAAGCGGATGAAGAGAGGGGCTTGAGAGCGCCCCGCTTCACTAGGTTGGGCATGCAAGTATTCTTTACAACAACCACCTTCATCAGCAACGCGGCAAGCTTAGGGCAGATTTAGGGCATAAAGTGGGCCGCGGTAGGCCGGTATATACCATTAGCGGCGCAGTAAAATGGCGCAATTAGTGGCCTGGAGCGGTCTACCGAAACATTCGAAGGGGTTCGAATCCCTAACCGTCCATGTGCATTTACGTCGCTTTCACGTCTCAAATATCCGATCACCACTGTTGGGCCTCATTGGGCTACCCATTTAAACGCCGCCTACGGCGCTACAGGCTGCGACTCATCTGAAGCATAATGTTGCGTGAGTAGGTAGAGAGCTATGGATCGGGGAGGTAAATTCGAACGGCCGGAGCATTTTCCTGCTGAAAGGCTTGATATGCCTCGGCATCAAACAGATTGATCGCTCTGATTTCGCTCAGAGGAAAGGCCACTTCAAACAACTCAGGGTTTAGGTGGCTTAATGACTCATCCTTCTTAAAACGCTGATATACCGTTGTGTACCAGGTTGTGAAACGAAGCGTCATTTCCTCTCCCGCACGATAACCACTCACCACAGGCAAAATCCGGAGCATGTCGCGTTTGTCCCCAGGATCAATCGCCCCAGTCACATAACCTATATAAACCTTGCCGTTCCCCATGGTTACGGAGACGGGCATCGTAAGCTCCAATGCCCTCATTACGATGATTTCAAGGTCGGCATTCAAATCATGTATTACTTTTTTGAGTGCTGCGCGGGTTGAGTAGTCATAGATTTGGCGAAAAAAATGAGGGTCGCGGTGTTTAACTCGACGTACGAGTAGCCGAAAAAACTCTTTTCTAGAAATAGTTCCGAAGGCCAGGCTCCAGTTGAGTAGGTAACCGCCAAACATTCCCAGAGCTAATGTGGAGAATAGGACGAGCACCCAAAAAGCTGTGTCTATCTGCCGGTCGCTAGAGTCTTGAAGGATTGCTAGATCTGCCCATACCCGTACGAATGCCAGATACGGCTCTACGTCCTGTTTGATCGAGGTGACGAAAGTAAACGCTAGAAGGAAGAGCCAGATGCCCCAAAAAGCGGCTCTGATATAGATTTTTTGGGAGTCCTCACGCTTGATGAGGTATCTCGTTTTGTGCCAAGTGGTTACAAAAAGATAGCCCGCTATCAACGGGAAAAATGCCAACGCTGCTTTGAGCATTCAAACCCATCCTTAGGCGGCGATTAAACGCCTTGTCTAATCGCCTTGAGCAGCCCGTTTATCGGCATCATCGTTTTTTTTGTCCTGCATCTCAGTCCTCAACGACTCAAACGCCGACAATTGGTGCTGCACGGCTTGCGAGCGAATCACTTCTTTAGGATTAGCAAACATCACGCCGTCTCCAGTGACGTAGAACGGTGTTGTTTTCGCGGCATCGCGCTCTGCACCCATGTAATAGCCTTTCAACCTATCCATCAGGCTTTTATGCTCACGACTTTTGCTCATCTTCGTTCTCCTTTAGTAGGTTTGTCATCCATTTGACAGCGGAGCAGCTTCCTTGTTGAAAGTGACATAGGAGATCGGACTAGGAGACCACGGACAGCCTTTGACTGTCGATACGGCGCGATAGACCTGCCACCTTTGATACGGCAGCGAAGGATATTATCCTGGCTACCCGACAGCAATAGCCTTGTATCGGCCTGTGGACCACTGCGAACCTACCTAGGGTTTAGCATATATCTGCCATTGCACCCATTTATTCAGACCTCTGGTCTAGATCTGTTTCCCTCCCATTTCACTACCGATGTGCGTTACGGTTGTGACGAACAGACGTGACACGGTGATCTCCCTACCGTACGACGCAGCATGCTGCGGATGGTTATGTGGGGTTCCCGACCTAGTCGGGCTGGGAGGCCCCACCGTCTGCTCATTTTCTTTTCTTCGTTAACCTTTTGATCTCCTCATCCAGCTTGGCTTGATCGCTATTCAAACGTCGCATGCTGGTCATATAGACCTCCTTCCCGTTGCGCGTCACCTTGATCACTGTCACATATCCGTCCGCTTCATCGAGCAGGTCAACGGTGATGTTGGCTCGATTACCGGGAATCTCCAGTCCTTTACCGATGACCGTCCAACAGGCACTCAAAGCATTCATATTCGAGCAGCCTATTACTCCCTCAGCTCGGCCTCCGCCTGGCACTGATCACTGTGCCAATTTTGCCAGGCCTCCTCCTCGCCCTTGTAGGTCTCCGAGCATACGAGTCGAGGTCGAATCAGGTGGACGTCGCTCGGGTCTAGCGAAAAAATGTAACGATCCGCATGTTGAATGATGATCTTGCGCAAAATTCGCGCCATGCCTTCCTCCAGCACCGTGCCGCGCAGCCACGAACGCTTGCCAATGCTCGTGTGAAGAAGATGTTTCGGGCTCAGCGGGAGAAGTATGTCGGTGTTCTTGACCCCCCATCCACCACCAAAGTCATAATTGCTAGCGTCCTGATAGTTCAGTCTGATAAGCGGATTGTCTGATGTCGGCCAAGATATTCCTGCCGGGGCGTGAAGCACTGTCCACTGTTGTCGGGGGATGCGTTTTAGGGTGCTTGTCAGAAGATGCTTTATATTCCAAAGCCACATCCCTCTACCGATCATGGTCTCGGCCTGCACTTGCCAATTCCCTACCGGTGGTTTCTCAATGGTGATTTTTAAAGGAAATTCACCAGCCCCAACCATTTCGTTAACCTGAAGTGGCTGGTTTTCATTGACGCTCCGTTCCAGTTTATTAACGGTTTGCGCCAATGTCTTATCCATCAGCGGTTTCAATGTCTCTTTTTGGCGACTAAGAAACTCCTTAAGCCGTGCAGGAGTGCGCACATCTTGAGCTACAGCAAAGCGAACCAAGTGCCTCCAGTGATCAGGTGTAAGGCGCTGCTCGTTGATGACGCGGGATATCGCTTCTTGCGCCGGACTTTCAAATTCACGATCGAGCCAGCGTTCAATCTCATCCGTCTCCTCTTGCCCGATCAGAGAGGTATAGAGATGCCGACGAAAGGCGATACTTTTCAAGGGTAACTCTTCCCAGAGAGGGAAGCTGTCATGGGGAACCAGCAGCCGGTAAGTGGAAATCCTACCCTCATGCTCCCACTGCTTTAGATAGAGCTCCGGAACGTAATGGTTTCTAACGCGAAGCTGCTGCATTTACATCCTCCTTTCTCGACGGTCTCGTCACTGAATGGGGCAAACCGTACGCCAAACCATGCCATTCAATGCCCACTATGCATTTATGCAAGCAGGCAAGAGGGGCGTTACAGCCAGTAAACACGGGCCTCTAGCGCCAAAGCATATGGATGCATAGCTGAAGCTGTGGGCCAATCGCCAGCGCAAGAAACTTGTTATCGGCAATTCAGTAGTGTTCCATCGTAGAAGAAGTGCACGGATCGATCGCCTGCAGAGTAAGAGCCGGAAGCTATTTCCCGTAACTCTCCGTGTTTTGACAGGCGCTTGAGCCGTTCTGCGCGCGAGATGCTCGGAGCGCAGTGATCAAGGCGACTCTGTTCTTCCTTTACGTCGGGCGCAAGATTAGGCGGGACCTTGGTTTCCAGAGTCCATTCGACCTGAAGACGCTGAAACCTCTTGTAGTCCTCGATCGAGACGTATTCTTGCAGTTGAGTTCGAAGGCCAATTTTCTCGCCCTTTGCGCCTACGATGCCACTAAATTCGGAAAGCTCGATTGGTTTGCTGAAGACTCTGAAACCATCCAGGTCGACGAACTGGACAATGAGTTGTGCCTTCTGGTTTCGTTCGGCTAAGCGAGGGTCCGATAGATAGGCGGGATATCCGACGATATCTACGGATAGCAAGAGCTTCCCAGATATTACCTTTGTCTTGGCCTGAAGTTGCAAGCCGAGATTCGCGGTTAGGTCTGCTGGCCACTCCTTGATGGTCTCGTACTGCTTGGCCTGGCTACTCTCGTAGATTTTGGTTGCCCAAAAGTAAAGCGCGATCGTGATCCCGAGGGCCAAACCTGCAAGGAAGAGGCCTGTGGCGAGTTTCGCTGCAGCGAGAAGAAAGTTCTTCATAATGACGCCTAACTACTATTGGACGACATTACTGCCGCATTTAAACACGACAGTGATGGCGTATAACGTTCCTTGTCCTCCCGTAAGCCCTTGTCTAGCTTGGAGGGAGTCGCAGCAACGCGACATAGCCCAGAGAGAAAAGCGACATGGATGACGGCGAGCTCAACTGCGGTAAAGATTCAGCGCAGCAAGGAGATGCTACCAATTTGCCACTAGCCTGTCCACTGACTGCTTATGGCTGTAGCCGCCTTTCAGCCAGCGTTCAAAGCATCAGCTCTAGTTGTAAAAAAGCCCCGCACGGTACAGCCGGAGCGGGGCCTTTTATGTGTTGCGTGAGGAGGGAATCTCGTACCAATTTTTGTACCAATGACTGCGTTTTGGCAGGAAACTCTGAGTTGGCCTGGGCGTTAAGTCCCTGATTTCATTGCCCCTGATAACTTAGTAAACACCTCTGAACATGTCGGTGTAATTCTGTTCCAGGGACATGAAACTACCTGTGGGATTTTACGCAAAGGGCAAGGGTACGGTGACGGACACGGCGCTGCAAGCGTGAAGCGACGGCATTACTCGTCGCGACCTTCCATCATGGTGCGTTTGAGCATCACATAAACCGCTCCGGCGCCGCCGTGTTTCGGTTGGCACGAGGTGAAGCCGAGCACCTGTGAATGCTGACGCAGCCACGTGTTGACGTGACTTTTGATCATCGGCCGCTTGCCGTCCAGGCGCACAGCCTTGCCGTGGGTGACACGTACGCAGCGGATTTCGAATTTGGTCGCTTCGGCCAGAAAGGCCCACAAGGTTTCACGGGCCTTTTCCACGTTCATGCCATGCAGATCGAGGCTGCCTTCGAACGGAATCTGTCCGATCTTGAGCTTGCGCATCTGGCTTTCCTGGACACCGTCACGGGCCCACATCAGCTCATCTTCGGGGCCGACATCGATGACGAACTGATCGGACAACCCGTCAACGGTGGTGGCATCGGTGCGCACAGTGGCGGCTTGGCGCAGCTTGGCGATTTGCGCGCGGTCGGCCTTGGGTTTGCCGGTTTCGGCGCGATCGTGCTTGATCGGCTTGACGCCTTGGATCGCGCTTTTGAACAGGGAAAAATCGTCGTCTTGCATGTCAGCCTCCGCGAAGGGCGGCCAGTTTACCCAAGTCGGGACGAATCGGGCGCGACAAAACGTCCGGCTTTGGGCTTAGTCGTGTTTTTTCATCAAGTGCGGAGACATGTTCAGCTCTCGTGACTGGCGCGAGCGGCGACGGCAGCGGCGCCAGAGCCACACGCCGATGTACAGCACGAACAGGCCCACGGCCAGAATGATCGCGGAGCCCAGCGGGCTGGCATTCAATTCGCCCAGCGCCGGTGGCCGGCCCAGCAGGCTGGCCGCGCCGGCCATCGCCAGCAACACACCGCACGTCGCCAGCAAGGCAGCGAACGCTGCGCCGAAGCGAAAACGCCAGTTGCTTTGGCCTTTGGGCCGCAAGCGGCGTGCATCAAAACCATCGGATAACTTCATTCCGACCTTCCTCAATGGGTATCGGCCCTTCGACCGGGAGTTGACCGGGATGTTCCTGAGGCTAGGGCAATTACAGCAAATGAGAGGCTTTTGCGGATGAGCGGCGGCATGGACCGCTCATCGAAGGGTTGATCAGATCAGTTCGCGGGTCTGGGCGAGGGTGGCGAAATTGTCCGCCATGATCGCCATCTCGGTGTGCTGAACATGCTCGGCGCTCAGGACGCCACCCTTGTAGGGCAGGTCGCGAGTCGCGCAGGCGTCTTCAACCAATGTGCAACGAAAGCCCAGGTTCTTCGCGGCGCGCACGGTAGTGCTGACGCTGGAGTGGCTCATGAAGCCGCAGACGATAAGGTCCAGCGAGCCGAGATTCTGCAGGCGCTCCAGCAGTTCGGTGCCATGAAACGCACTCGGCAGCAATTTGCCGATGATGGTTTCGTCGCCCTGTGGCTCGAGCCCCGGGATGAACTCGCCGCGCTCGCCTTGCGGGTCGAACAGCCCACCGACGGTGCCGAGGTGGCGCACGTGCACGATCGGCCGACCGGCTGCACGGGCAGCGGCCACCAGTTGCTTGATGTTCGCGACGGCAGCATCCATGCCGCTCAGTGCCAAGGGGCCGCTGAGGTATTCTTTCTGGGCATCGATGATGACAAGGGTCGCATGACCCAGATTGGCCGCTGCATAACCACGGCCGCTGAGTTGAAACATCGTTTTTGGAACGGACATTCTGGGGCTCCTTCGGGTGGGGCTTTTGCGACATTGTCCTCTGGCTGAGCGCTTCTGTGAATCGCTACCATCGTAGGCACCGCCGTTGTTGGGTCGCAGCCTTGTCAAGATACTCGTTCTGTTCAATAGCTTGCTTAAAAAATAGAAGAGTCCTACATCTGACCCGGTGTTTTTCCTGCGTCGTCGTGGCGTCTTTTGGCTGTTAGAATCGTCAGTCGTTTTTTCTGGAGTTTGCCCCCGTGATCACTTCCCGACTTCGTACCCTGCGCGACCATATCCGTTGGGCCGTCAGCCGCTTCCATGGGGAGGATCTGTTTTTCGGCCATGGGACCGACAATGCCTGGGACGAAGCCCGTCAGCTGGTGTTGGGTGCGCTGCACTTGCCGTGGGAAATCGCCGACAGCTATCTGGACTGCCGTCTGGAAGACGACGAACTGGTCAATCTGCAACGCTTGCTCAAGCGCCGCATCGAAGAGCGCATTCCGACCGCTTACCTGCTGGGTGAAGCCTGGTTCTGCGGTATGTCGTTCATTGTCGACGAGCGCGTGCTGATCCCGCGTTCGCCGATTGGCGAGCTGATCGAAAAGCGTTTTGAGCCGTGGTTGGGTGCCGAACCTGCACGTATTCTCGACCTGTGCACCGGTTCCGGTTGCATCGGCATCGCCTGTGCTTACGAGTTCCAGAACGCCGAAGTGGTACTGGCCGATCTGTCGTTTGAAGCGCTGGAAGTGGCGAACCAGAATATCGAGCGCCACGGTGTCGATGAGCGGGTGTTCACCGTTCAGGGCGATGGTTTCGATGGCTTGCCGGGTCAACGTTTCGACCTGATCGTGTCGAACCCGCCTTACGTCGATGCGGAAGATTTCGCCGACATGCCGGACGAGTATCAGCACGAACCGGAGCTGGGCCTGGCCTGTGGCGACGACGGTTTGAATCTGGTGCGTCGCATGCTCGCCGAAGCGGCGGATCATCTGACCGAGAAGGGTTTGCTGATTGTCGAGGTGGGTAACAGCCAGGTTCACGTCGAGGCGCTATACCCGGAAGTCGACTTCGCCTGGCTTGAGTTCGAGCGTGGCGGGCATGGGGTGTTCATGCTGACAGCGGAGCAATGCCGCGATCATCAGGCGTTGTTTGCTTCTCGCGTCTGACCTGAGAATGCCTTCGCGGGCAAGCTACGCTCCCACAGGTTTTGTGTTGTGTCCAAATGAGGAGGCACACACAAAACTTGTGGGAGCGAGGCTTGCCCGCGATGGCCGCCCCTCGGTCTCAAATCTTTACCGATGCGTAGCAATCCAGATCAACAACCCCGCCTGAAACACCGCAAACGCCACCAGACAGGTAATGGTAAAACGCAGCCCGGCGTCTTCGCGTTTGTACTTGCTGACTTTTTCTTCGTGCTTCTTCAGTTTGACTTCCTGTTCCGCCAGGTTCTGCTCGGCTTGCTGGAGCATCTGCGCGGCTTCGAGGATTTCTACCTGCTGCAACTTTTCGCTATTCCAGTCGCCGAGCAAATCACCGACCGACACCTCTTTAACGCTGCCCTTCAAATGCTGGGCGTCGGCGTAGACCACGTCAAAACCGTGCACCCGCAGAAAGTGATCGCGGCGCAGGCGAGTGTCTTCGTTCAGCGCATCCTTGTTGTTCAGGTCAGTGCCGTCGACGGTGTAGGCGGGCCATCTCTTCTTCGCCCAAGTAATGCCCTGAGCGGCCATATAACGCCCGATGCCGCGGTTCATTGGCTCGATCTGCAAACCGCTTTCCGGCCTGAAATGCACGCGTTTGGCAGTGTGATCGACCCACACGTCCAGATGATTCTGTTCTTTGCGCACCCGCTGGCCCGGCAGCTTGATGGTCATGCGCATCAGGCTGTGTTCCTTGCTATTGCGTTCGGCGTAACCGAATTCGACAAAGCGCAACGGCCGTCCACCGGTATTGCGGTCGGTTTGCAGCGGCGCCAGGCGGAGCATTTTGTGGTGCTCGACGTGGACGTCCGCCCACGGCAGCTCGACCGCTGGCGGTGCGTCTTTTTCAGCGGTGGTGTCGGGTGAAGTCTGGGTATCAGTCATAACGGCGAGATCCTGTCCAAGCCCTGCTTGCCGCCAGCCAGTGCGCTGGCGACAAAGGCTTATCGGCCGTTTTTTTCAGGACTGGAGGGTCAACAGCGCTTAAAACAGCGCTTAACTGGTGCGAAGTCCGTCAATAAACCCGAGGATTCGCGCGCCGAGTTCGGCTGCCAGTGGTAATTGCGGATCTTTATAGGAGGCCAATTGCCGCTTCACGTCGTTGGGCACGATGCGCATCACGTGGTTCATGCCTTCGATCAGCGCCAGTTCGGCGTCCGGTTTGGCCGCCTTGAGCGCCTGGGCATCACCGACGCCGACCTGAATGTCGTTGCTGCCCTGGATGATCAGCGCCGGCATTTTCAATTTGGCGAAGGCCGCCGCCGGGTCTTGGCGGAACAGCGAAATCAGATACGGCTGCACGCTGGGGCGGAAAATCACCTGCAATTGTGGGGGCACGTTGTCGTCGGTGTGGCCGGCCTTGAGGCTGTCGAGTAGCTCATTGCTGCGCAGCATCAAGGGAGGCGGCAGGCGATTGCTTAGCTGCTGGCGCAGGACCTGATCGATCGGCCGGGCGCTGCCGGACATGGAAATCACCGCCGCGGCATCGACGTTTGGCGCCGCCAGGCTGGCGATTAACGCACCTTCGCTGTGGCCCAGCAAAATCAGTTTGCCAAAGCGCGGATCGGCTTTGAGCTTGTGGCCCCAGGCTTCGGCGTCGGCCACATAGGCCTCCACCGACAGATTACGTTCGTCTGGAGTCGCAGCCAGGCTCGCCGCCACGCCACGCTTGTCGTAGCGCACGCTGGCAATGTTGTGTTTGGCCAGCACCCAGGCCAGCCGTTTGAGGCTGTCGTTGCGTCCGCCGTCGGGGTTGTTTCCGTCACGATCCGTAGGACCGGAGCCGGAAATGATCAGGACAACCGGCACAGGCGTGTCGGACTTGGGCAGCAACAGCGAGCCGAAAAGCTCGCCACTGCCGGTGTCCAATGTGATCGGGCGTTGCAGGACAGTGGCCTGTGCAAAGCCGGTAAACAAGGTAAGGCTCAAGGCTAGAACTCGCAGCATCATCACGCCATCATCAACAAGGTGCCGGTTGGACTCGCAGGCACCCATAAGGTTCGAGGATGAACTAGTCGGGTAGCCTGCGTATACTGGCGCGCATTACGTATTTTAGTTTCGATTTCACGGAGCGTCCCGCATGTCCGGCAATACCTACGGCAAGCTGTTCACTGTCACCACCGCGGGCGAAAGCCATGGTCCGGCGTTGGTCGCCATTGTCGATGGCTGCCCGCCGGGCCTGGAGATTTCCCTTGAGGATCTGCAGCGCGACCTGGATCGCCGCAAGCCCGGCACCAGCCGCCACACCACCCAGCGCCAGGAAGCCGACGAAGTCGAAATCCTCTCTGGCGTGTTCGAAGGCCGCACCACCGGTTGCGCCATCGGCCTGTTGATCCGCAACACCGACCAGAAGTCCAAGGACTATTCGGCGATCAAGGATCTGTTCCGCCCGGCCCACGCCGACTACACCTACCACCACAAATATGGCGAGCGCGATTATCGCGGCGGCGGTCGCAGTTCGGCCCGTGAAACCGCCATGCGCGTGGCGGCAGGGGCGATCGCGAAAAAGTACCTGGCCACCCAGGGCATCGTCATTCGTGGCTACATGAGCCAGCTCGGCCCGATCGAAATCCCGTTCAAGACCTGGGATTCGGTGGAAGAAAACGCTTTCTTCAGCCCCGACCCGGACAAAGTGCCGGAGCTGGAAGCCTATATGGACCAGTTGCGTCGCGACCAGGATTCGGTCGGCGCGAAGATCACCGTGGTTGCCGAAGGCGTGATGCCTGGCCTCGGCGAGCCGATTTTCGACCGCCTCGACGCCGAACTGGCCCACGCGCTGATGAGCATCAACGCGGTCAAAGGCGTTGAGATCGGCGCCGGTTTTGCCAGCATCGCCCAGCGCGGCACCGAACACCGTGATGAAATGACCCCGGAAGGTTTCCTAAGCAACAATGCTGGCGGCATTCTCGGTGGCATCTCGTCCGGTCAGCCGATCGTTGCGCATCTGGCACTTAAGCCAACCTCGAGCATCACCACGCCGGGTCGCTCCATCGACATCCATGGCAACCCGGTTGAGGTCGTCACCAAGGGCCGTCACGACCCGTGCGTCGGCATCCGCGCCACGCCGATTGCAGAAGCGATGATGGCCATCGTGCTGATGGATCACCTGCTGCGTCACCGCGGGCAGAACCTCAATGTGCGCGTGAGCACTCCGGTGCTGGGTCAGCTTTAATGGCTGACCTTATGGCCGCCGGGGTCTGACGACCGTGGCGGCGCTCCCGTACTGGCGGCTTTCCAGTTTCTATCTGTTCTATTTCGCCTTGCTCGGTTCGACAGCGCCATTCCTGGCGCTGTACTTCGATCACCTGGGCTTTTCCAGTGCGCGCATTGGCGAACTGGTGGCGATCCCGATGCTGATGCGCTGCGTGGCGCCGAACATCTGGGGCTGGCTCGGTGACTACACCGGGCGACGGCTGGCTATCGTGCGGTTCGGCGCGGTCTGTACGTTGCTGACCTTCTCACTGATTTTCGTCAGCAAAAGCTACGCGTGGCTGGCGATGGTCATGGCCTTGCACGCCTTCTTCTGGCACGCGGTATTGCCGCAGTTCGAAGTCATCACCCTGGCGCACTTGAACGGCCAGACATCTCGCTACAGTCAGATTCGCCTGTGGGGTTCCATCGGTTTCATCATTACCGTGGTCGCCCTCGGTCGAATGTTCGAATGGCTCAGCCTCGACATCTATCCGGTCACGCTGGTGCTGATCATGGCCGGGATCGTGGTCAGCAGTTTATGGGTGCCTAACGCGCAACCGATTCAGAGTGAACGGCTGGCGGGGGAGGGATTCCTCCAGCAATTGCGCAACCCCGGGGTATTGGCGTTCTACGGTTGCGTGGCGTTGATGCAGATGAGTCACGGGCCGTATTACACCTTTCTGACCCTGCACCTTGAGCGACTCGGTTACAGTCGTGGGCTGATCGGCATGCTCTGGGCGGTCGGCGTGGTTGCCGAAGTCTTGATGTTTCTGGCCATGAGCAAAATCCTTACGCGTTTCTCGGTGCGCCGAGTGCTGCTGTCGAGTTTCCTGCTGGCGGCTTTGCGTTGGTTGTTGCTCGGTTCGTTTGCCGAGTTCCTCTGGGTGCTGCTGTTTGCCCAAGTGCTGCACGCCGCAACCTTCGGCAGCTTTCACGCGGCTGCCATCCAGTTCGTGCAACGTAGCTTCGGCGCGCGTCAGCAAGGGCAGGGCCAAGCGTTGTATGCCGCGCTGGCCGGCACTGGCGGTGCACTGGGCGCGCTGTATTCCGGCTATAGCTGGAATGCCCTCGGCGCCACATTGACCTTTAGTATTGCCAGTCTCGCTGCCTTCGCCGCTGCCGTTATCATTGCCACACGTATGCAAGAGGACAGGCCATGAGCCTTACCCGTGAACACCTCGCCCAGGAAATCATCGACGCCGGGCGTTTTCTGTATGGCCGCGGCTGGTCGCCGGCCACCAGCAGCAATTACTCGACCCGCCTGTCGCCGACCGAAGCCTTGCTGACGGTGTCTGGCAAGCACAAAGGCCAGCTGGGTATCGACGATGTGCTGGCCACCGACTTGTCGGGCAATAGCCTGGAACCGGGCAAAAAACCGTCCGCCGAAACCCTGTTGCATACTCAGCTCTACCGTTGGCGCCCGGAGATCGGTGCGGTGCTGCACACCCATTCGGTGAATGCCACCGTGCTGTCGCGCCTGACGCCGGAAGACTTCATCGAATTCGAAGACTATGAACTGCAAAAAGCCTTCAGCGGCATCTCGACCCACGAGTCCCGGATGCGCGTGCCGATTTTCGACAACGATCAGGACATTGCACGGCTGGCCGCCAAGGTGCAGCCTTGGCTCGACGCCCATCCTGATTGCGTCGGCTATCTGATCCGCGGCCATGGCCTCTACACGTGGGGCGCGCGCATGAGCGACGCGCTGCGGCAGATCGAGGCCTTTGAATTTTTGTTCGAGTGCGAGTTGAAGACGCGCTCGCTCTCGAACCATAAAGCATGAACCGTTAAGGAGTTGCCCAGATGAGCAGCCTGTCCGTTTATCACGTCTCCAGCCCTGAAATACCGAACAAAGTCCTGACCCACCTCGAGGACATCGCCTCGACCCTGGCCGAGCAGGGCGTGCGCTTCGACCGTTGGCAGGCCACGGCGAAAATCCAGCCCGGTGCCAGCCAGGAAGAAGTGATCGCCGCGTACCAGGAGCAAATCGACAAGCTGATGACCGAGCGCGGTTACGTCACTGTCGACGTGATCAGCCTGAACAGCGATCACCCGCAAAAAGCCGAGTTGCGCGCCAAGTTCCTCGATGAACACCGCCATGCTGAAGACGAAGTACGATTTTTCGTCGCCGGCCGTGGCTTGTTCACCCTGCACATCGGCGATTACGTCTACGCCGTGCTCTGCGAGAAAAACGACCTGATCTCGGTGCCGGCCGGTACGCCGCACTGGTTCGACATGGGCGAGCATCCGCATTTCGTCGCAATCCGACTGTTCAACAACCCCGAAGGCTGGGTGGCCAGTTTCACCGGCGACGACATCGCCAGCCGCTTCCCGCGTCTCGAGGACTGAGTCGATGCCGATCAAAGCGATTCTCACCGACATCGAAGGCACCACCAGTGCGGTGAGTTTTGTGTTCGACGTGCTATTTCCCTACGCGGCCAAACACCTGCCGGATTTCGTTCGCGAAAACGCCGAACGCGCCGACGTTGCCGAGCAGCTCACCGCTGTTCGGCGTGACAGCGGTGAGCCGCAAGCCGACGTCGAACGGGTCATCGAAATTCTCTTGGGCTGGATCGCCGAAGACCGCAAGGCCACGCCGCTCAAGGCGTTGCAAGGCATGGTCTGGGAGCAGGGTTATCAGGCCGGGCAGTTGAAAGGCCACGTGTACCCGGATGCCGTCGAAGCGCTCAAGCGCTGGCATCAGGAAGGCTATCAACTGTTTGTGTATTCCTCGGGCTCGATTCAGGCGCAAAAACTGATCTTCGGTTGCTCGGACGCGGGGGATTTGTCGCCACTGTTCAGCGGCTATTTCGACACCACCTCAGGGCCCAAGCGTGAAGCGCAGTCCTACGAGCGCATCACCCAGGCAATTGGCGTCGAGGCTTCGCAGATTCTGTTTCTGTCCGACATTGTTCAAGAGCTGGACGCGGCGCGCACTGCCGGCATGGCAACCTGTGGCCTGGCCCGTGAGGGCGGGGAACTGGCAGGGCATGTGACCGTCGACAGCTTTGCGCGGATCAATCCTTCTGCCCTGTAAACCACATAACAGGGATTGCGCAACCGCAGAAACAACTCAGGCCGTGAAGCGAAAGCTCTCACGGCCTGTTTGTTTGTAGCGTTTAAACCGAGTGATAGGTCGGCAGGGCGAACCGTTGCTGGCTTTGCAGCATGGAGATCTGCGGCAGTTCGCTGGCCTGTTCGGCGATGTCACGGCGAATCGCGCTGATCACCCACGACAGCTGATCGCCGGCATGTAATTGCTGGTAGGAAATCGAACGTTTGAAGACTTTGCCGTCCGTACTGCGCAGGGTCAGCAGAATGCCGCCGTCAGGCCGTGGCTGGGTGGTCACTTCGAAGTTGGAGAACAGCGACGAAAATTTTTCCTGGATCAGGCTCATGTCTATCAGCTCCGTTTGTGCTTGAAGGGCAACATGGAGAGGTAGTTGCAGTGATTGTGCCAGCCCCTGATTTTTTAAAAATTCATATAAATCAATAAGTTAGTCTTTTGGCGTTTATATGCTTTCGTGCAATCTGCATGAATGGCCATCGTGCATCCTGCATTTTGCGTGGTCGGCATCGGCTCGATGGAACCAATTACAACGCCAGAGTTCCGCTTTTCGATGTCTGGTCCGAACGCTTCGGCTGCGGATACAAAACATTTCAAAAACTGCGTGTACAGCTCAAGAACCGCTGACGTATTTTCGGCCTCAATCAACGCCACCCGACAATAAGAAGATCGAACGGGAGCATCATGAGCCGCACGCTGAACGACACGATCACCTGGGGCATGATGCTCCGCAAGCTGCCTTCCATTGCCAAAGCCATTCCCCGCGTGGTGAAGGGCATGAAAGCCGCCAACGTCAAGGACCCGACCCAACCGTGCGGCCTTGGCTGGAGCTTCGAGCAGGCGACATTGCGTAATCCCGATGGCCCGGCCTTGCTGCAGGGCGAGGTAGCGCTCACTTATGCACAGGTCAATCAGTGGGCCAATCGCGTCGCCCATCACTTGATAGCCCAAGGCATCGGCAAGGGCGATGTGGTGGCGATCTTTATCGAAAACCGTCCGGAACTGCTGGTGACGATATTGGCGGTGGCCAAGGTCGGCGCGATCAGTGCCTTGCTCAATACGTCCCAGACCCGCGATACCCTGGCCCATAGCCTGAACCTGGTGGCGCCGGTGGCGATCGTGGTCGGAGAAGAGCTGGTTCCAGCCTTCAATGCGGTCCGCGAACGGGTGTCCATCGACTCAGCGCGCACCTGGTTTGTCGCCGATCAAGACACTTATCGCGATCCGGGCAATTCGCCCGATGGCTTCATCAACCTGATGACGGTCAGCACCGAAGCATGCAGCGATAACCCCGTCAGCAGCCAGCAGGTTTTTCTCGACGATCCTTGTTTCTACATTTACACCTCGGGCACCACCGGGTTGCCCAAAGCCGGGGTGTTCAAGCACGGCCGCTGGATGCGCAGCTCCGCCAGCTTCGGGCTGATTGCCCTGGACATGCAGCCGCAGGACATCGTCTATTGCACCTTGCCGCTGTACCACGCCACCGGGCTCTGCGTGTGCTGGGGCTCGGCAATCAGTGGGGCGTCGGGGTTTGCCATCCGCCGCAAGTTCAGCGCCAGCCAGTTCTGGAGTGACGTGCGCAAGTACCGGGCGACCACCCTCGGTTACGTCGGCGAATTGTGCCGCTACCTGGTGGATCAACCGCGCAGCGTCGACGACAGTCGGCACAGCGTGACGAAGATGATCGGCAATGGTCTGCGCCCCGGCGCGTGGAGCGAGTTCAAGACGCGTTTTGCCGTTGACCATATCTGCGAGCTGTACGCCGCCAGCGACGGCAATATCGGCTTCACCAACATCCTCAACTTCGACAACACCATCGGTTTTTCCCTGATGTCCTGGGAACTGGTGGCGTACGACCACGACAGCGGCGCACCTACGCGAGATGCCAAGGGCTTCATCCGAAAAGTGGCCAAGGGCGAGCAGGGTTTGCTGCTGGCGAGGATCGACGACAAGGCGCCGCTGGACGGCTATACCGATCCGCAGAAGACCGCAAAAGTCGTGCTCCACGACGTGTTCAAGAAGGGCGACCGTTACTTCAATACCGGTGACCTGCTGCGCAATATCGGGTTTGGCCACGCGCAGTTTGTCGATCGCTTGGGCGACACCTACCGCTGGAAGGGTGAAAACGTCTCGACCACCGAGGTCGAAAACATCCTCTTGCAACACCCGCAGATCGCCGAAGCCGTGGCCTATGGCGTGGAAATCCACAACACCAATGGGAGGGCAGGGATGGCGGCAATCACGCCGGCCGAATCCCTGGCGACCCTGGACTTCAGCGAGTTGCTGGCTTTCGCCAAGCAGCAAATGCCTGCCTATGCGGTGCCACTTTTCCTACGGGTGAAAGTGAAAATGGAGACCACCGGGACCTTCAAATACCAGAAAACCCGACTCAAGGATGAAGCCTTCGACCCGAACAAAACCGGCGATGACCCGATCTACGCCTGGTTGCCGGGTACCCAGACTTACGTGCAAGTCACCGAGCGGGTACTGGCGGATATTCAAGACGGTAAGTACCGCTATTGAATGTGGCTATGGCCTCTCATGAGAAAAAAGAAGTGACAGGTTCCGGAGCGCTCGGGAAACTATCGGCTTTTCCGATTGACCGAATGTGGAGTCCCCCAATGTCAGACAAAAGCCGCCAGATGACGCCCGAAGAAGCTGCTGAATTTGCCGAACAGGTGTTCAACAAAGCGCGCGAGGGCGATGCGGCCATGATGGCTGCGCTGCTGACCAAGGGCTTACCGCCGAACCTGCGCAACCACAAGGGCGACACCTTGCTGATGCTCGCGGCGTACCACGGCCATGTCGAGACGGTAAAAGTCCTGCTTGAGCACAAGGCCGATCCTGAAATCCGCAACGACAACGGCCAAAGCCCGATTGCCGGTGCAGCATTCAAGGGTGATCTGGCGGTGGTCAAGGCGTTGGTGGAAGGTGGCGCGCAAGTGGAAGGTTCGTCCTTCGACGGTCGCACTGCGTTGATGATGGCGGCAATGTTCAACCGCGTCGAAATCGTCGACTACCTGATCAGCAAAGGCGCCGATCCGAAAGCCAAGGATGCCAACGGTGTGTCCGCGCTGGACGCGGCCAAAACCATGGGCGCGGTGGATACCACCGCACAATTGCAGAAACTCCTGGCCTGATCTCTGTGGCTGCGGGGCTTTTGTGGCGAGGGGGCTTGCCCCCTCGCCACAGGTCCGCATTTCATCCGTTAATGCGCTATCCTTCGCGCCCTCAAATCTCCCTCGCTACAGGATCCACCTCATGAAAGCCGCACTCGTCGAACTCATCAGCAAAATCAGCTCCGGGTGCATGAGCGATGACGAAATTCTGAAAGTCGCTGACGAAGCGGCTCAGGCCTACGCCGATCCCGAGGCTTTTCTGGCGGCCAATCCGGACATCAACTACGACGAAACCTTCCCGATCTCGTTGGGTGAGTGGGTGGTCGTCGGCAGCTTGCCGGAAACCGTGCTGTTCCAGGCTGACACCTACATGGACCTGTTTGCGCAGATCGTCGCTTCGTTCGGCCCTGGTGTCGATTTCAACATCAAACCCAAGCAACTGGCCAAGACCGAAGCCCTGACGGCGCTCAATCGCATTCAGGTGCAGATGAGCAGCATGAACAAGGAAAACGGCGGTTACACGCTGATGAACTTCAGCCAGTTGCTCGATGACGAACTGCAAGTGGTGCTGGTCTACGGTAACGACGTGCCACGGGTTCTTGAATTGTGCGCCGAAGTCGGCATCGCCGCCGCGCCCTCTCTGGAAGCCCTGAAAGTGGCGATCCACGTCTGAAACCGTCTACGACGGTAATAAAACGGAACCCTCGCAAGGCCCGTCTATCCTAAGAGTGCATACCACTCTTCGGGAGCGTCACCATGGGTTCCACGTTCAACAGCCTGGTCGGTCTGATTATTCTTGCCCTGGATATCTGGGCCATCATCAACGTGCTTAAAAGTGGCGCCGAAACCGGGATGAAAATCATCTGGGTGCTATTGATCCTCCTGCTGCCGGTCCTGGGCCTGATCATCTGGGCCATCGCCGGACCAAGGGGCAACGTCCGGATCTGATCGGTTTCGTGCAAGCAACACGGAACCTGTGGGAGCGTGGCTTGCCCGCGATGCAGGCGCTGCGGTCAGTCAGATTCACTGCAGCGCTCCTATCGCAGGCAAGCCAGCTCCCACAGAGGATTGTGTTGAACCATCAGTGACGTTCGACCTGTCATATTCCGCGACATAGAATGCGCGTCTTTCCCGGTCGATCGAGGCGATCAATTGGCCGTCATGGGCGGGTAACCGTCCGTTGCCACCCGCATTCACGGAGCACTTCCCATGAGCAATACTCCAACCAGCGAGTACCTGGAAACCCTCTACGAAGGCTATGGCCAGCGTTTTCGCATGGAAAAACTGCTGCACGAAGTGCGCACCGAACACCAGCACCTGGTGATCTTCGAGAACCCGCGCATGGGCCGGGTAATGGCGCTGGACGGCGTGATCCAGACCACCGAAGCCGACGAATTCATTTACCACGAAATGCTCACCCACGTGCCGATCCTCGCCCATGGCACCGCCAAGCGCGTACTGATCATTGGCGGCGGCGACGGCGGCATGCTGCGTGAAGTGGCCAAGCACCGCAGCATCGAGCACATCACCATGGTCGAGATCGACGGCACCGTGGTCGACATGTGCAAGGAATTCCTGCCGAACCACTCCAAAGGTGCGTTCGATGATCCACGCCTGAACCTGATGATCGACGACGGCATGCGTTTCGTCGCTACCACCACTGAAAAGTTCGACGTGATCATTTCCGACTCCACCGACCCGATCGGCCCGGGCGAAGTGCTGTTCTCCGAGAACTTCTACCAGGCTTGCCGTCGCTGCCTGAACGAAGGCGGCATCCTGGTGACCCAGAACGGCACGCCGTTCATGCAGATAGAAGAAGTCAAAACCACCGCCGGCCGTCTGCGCAGCCTGTTTCCGGACTGGCACTTCTATCAGGCGGCCGTGCCGACCTACATCGGCGGCGCGATGACCTTCGCTTGGGGCGCAGCCAATACCGCCTATCGCAAATTGTCCCGCGAAACCCTGCAACAGCGGTTCGCCGGCAGCGGCATCATCACCCGCTACTACAACCCGGAAATCCACATCGGTGCCTTCGCCTTGCCGCAATACGTTCTGCAAGCGGTGAACAAACCCAGCAACGACTAAAATGAACATATAACCGTGTAGGAGCGAGCAAGCTTCGCTCCTACACAGGTTTTCTGTGTTTTTTTTCATGCCGGCAAGCCAAGCGGTAATCCGTTTGAACGATCACTTCGGGCAAAAGTCCAGATAGAAGTAAGCCCATCCATGGGTTTTATCGAGGAGGCACCGATGCAAAAGTGGAAAATCACTTTCGTGGATGATCACGGTGAAACAGTGGACGAACTCTTCGAGTGCGAGGAATGCCCGAACAGCGAGCAAGCCGCCAAACTCATTCGCGCCCGGCGCCTGCCTGTCGCTGCCGAACTGGATCTCAATGATCTGGAGGGTCGTACCGATGATCCGACCGTCAAAAGCCTGAAATCCCAGAACAGCATTGAAATCATCAGTATTACCCCGATCTGATACACCTCTTGTCACATTCACAACCAGACCTTGGCAGCAGCTCTATCTTGGGGCTACTCTGCAAGCGAGATCAGCGAATGACTCGCTAAGGTCTGGTCTTGTCAGCTACATGCTTGTTTCCCGTCGGCAACCTCTGTTGCCGTATCGCTCTCACCAATCGGTTGAAAGTGCAGGGAATACGGAAAGTCTATCCATCAGTCTGAGGGGGACGTTTCATGAGCACAGCCTATCAAGAAGACATCAGCAGCAGCGTGCTGCGCCGCATGAAAGAAGGCGGTTTCGACTTTTCACGATTCCATCCCATCGAGTTCTACGCCATTTTTCCGGACGAGGAGCGGGCACGCAGGGCGGCAGGTCATTTCAGTGGTGAATCCTTGAATGCCCAGATCAGCGTGCGCGACGACGGCGCGTGGCATCTGGAACTGAGCAAAGTGATGTACGCCACCTACGACGGGATCGGCGACTTTGAGCAGGACTTTGAGGCGGTGGTCGAGCCTCTGGGCGGTATCATCGAAGGATGGGGCGTCAAGCAGGAGGTACGAGGGCTACTCGCATAACTTTATGAACAGTGACAACACTCAGCAACGGCTGACCTTTGGGTTGGCCGTTTTCGTTTTCGCGGTTTGAAAAGGCCAAAGATCGCAGCCTCGTTTCACTCGACAGCTCCTACATTGGAATGCGTTCTCCTGTAGGAGCTGTCGAGTGAAACGAGGCTGCGATCTCTTGATCGTGTTTTTGATTCATAACGTTTCAAAAACGCAAAAAAAAGCCACCTGAACGGGCGGCTAAAAGGGAGTTTCGGCAAGTGTTCGGTCATCTTTCCAGCGAATGCGCCGATTATCCGCATCGCCCCCCGGGCAGTGAAATCAACTCTGACTATGCTGCAGATAGGCGACAGCATTGCTTCGCCATGAAGCGGGGGCGATCAGGTTGGGGCATTTACCGCACAGGATTGGTGCGGTGCATGCAGCGCCATTATCCAACTGATTGATATCAAAGCGTTTATGCCGATGGCACGGGCCTTGCGAAGGCTTGGATGTCCGGGTGACAAGGAGTACGGCATGATCCGCACCTATTTTGATGAGATGTACGATGCCGGCGGCCAGGTCCGCCCGCATTATCGGGAGTTCGCCCGTTGGCTGGCCGAAACGCCTGACGAGCTTTTGGCACAACGGCGACGCGAGGCCGATCTGTTATTTCATCGTGCCGGGATTACATTCACGCTCTATGGTGATGAGCAGGGGACAGAGCGCCTGATTCCCTTTGACACCATTCCCCGCAGTATCCCCGCCAGTGAATGGCGGGTCGTCGAGCGCGGCTGCATTCAGCGGGTCAAGGCATTGAACATGTTCCTTGCCGACCTCTATCACGAGCAGCGCATCATCAAGGCCGGCATCATCCCGGCCGAGCAAGTGCTGGCCAACGAGCAATACCAGTTGGCGATGCAAGGGCTGGACCTGCACCGCGATATCTATTCGCACATTTCCGGCGTCGACCTGGTGCGCGATGGCGACGGCACGTACTACGTGCTCGAAGACAATCTTCGTACACCCAGCGGCGTGAGCTACATGCTCGAAGACCGCAAGATGATGATGCGATTGTTCCCCGAGTTGTTCGCGGCCCAGCGCATTGCACCGATCGACCACTATCCGAACCTGTTGCTCGACACCCTGAAAAGCTCCAGCCCGATCGACAACCCGAGCGTGGTGGTACTAACGCCAGGACGCTTCAACAGCGCGTTTTTCGAGCATGCGTTTCTGGCCCGGGAAATGGGTGTTGAACTGGTGGAAGGCGCGGACCTGTTCGTGCGCGATGACAAGGTGTTCATGCGCACCACGGACGGGCCGAAAGCCGTCGACGTGATCTACCGACGCCTCGACGATGCCTTCCTTGATCCATTGGCGTTCAACCCGGACTCGATGCTTGGTGTTCCAGGCCTGCTGTCGTCCTACCGCTCCGGCAACGTGGTGCTGGCGAATGCCATCGGCACCGGGGTCGCGGACGACAAATCGGTGTATCCCTTCGTCACGGACATGATTCGTTTCTACCTGGATGAAGAGCCGATCCTGAAGAACGTGCCTACATGGCAGTGTCGTAATCCCTCTGAACTGTCCCACGTGCTGGCCAATCTTCCAGAGCTGGTAGTCAAGGAAACCCAAGGCTCCGGCGGTTATGGAATGCTGGTGGGGCCGGCGGCGACGGCGGCGGAAATCGAATCTTTCCGCGAGCGGATCAAAGCCAAGCCCCACGCGTACATCGCCCAACCGACGTTGTCTTTATCGACCTGTCCGACCTTTGTCGAAAACGGCATCGCTCCACGCCATATCGACCTGCGTCCGTTTGTATTGTCTGGCCGCGAAACCCGGGTAGTGCCCGGCGGTTTGACCCGTGTCGCCTTGCGCGAAGGCTCCCTGGTGGTGAACTCATCCCAGGGCGGCGGAACCAAGGACACCTGGGTGGTCGAGGATTGAAGGAAGCCTGCCATGTTAAGTAGAACTGCCTCGGATCTGTATTGGATGTCGCGTTACCTGGAGCGGGCCGAAAACCTCGCACGGATGCTCGACATCAGTTATTCGCTGTCACTGATGCCTCAGGACGGTCGTGGCGACGGCTTGCACGAACTCGCCATGCCGTTGCTGATCACCGGTACTCTGGACGATTACCTGGAGCGTCACGGCGATCTGCATGCCGAACGGCTGCTGCATTTTTTCGCCTTGGATGCGGCCAACCCGGCGAGCATCTACAGCTGCCTCGGTGCCGCGCGAGCCAGCGCCCATGCGGTGCGTGGGCGAATCACCGCCGACATGTGGGAAAACATCAACTCTACCTGGCTGGAGATTCGCGGGATCGCCGAGCAAGGCTTGAGTCGCTACGGCATGAGCCGTTTCTGTGAGTGGATCAAGGAACGTTCCCACCTGTTCCGCGGCGCGTCCTACGGCACCATTATGCGTAACGACGCGTTCCGCTTCATTCGTCTGGGTACCTTTATCGAAAGGGCTGACAACACTTTGCGCCTGCTCGACGCCCGTTACGAAATGGCCGGCGATCAGGCCGAAGCAGTCAGCGACGGCACGGCTCACGCCTATTACCAGTGGAGCGCCTTGCTGCGGGCCTTGTCGTCGTTTGAGGCTTACACCGAGATTTACCGCGACGCCCCCGGCGCCCGGCACGTGGCCGAGTTGTTGCTGCTGCGCGCCGACGTGCCGCGATCCCTGCGCGCCTGTACCGAAGAAATCGACCAGATCCTCGCCCAATTGCCGGGGGCCAATGGCCGTCCCGCGCAACGCCTGGCCGCGGAAATGGACGCACGCCTGCGCTACACCGGTATCAACGAAATTCTCGACGAAGGCCTGCACGCCTGGCTGACCGAGTTCATCCCGCTGGTACGCCAGTTGGGCAACGCCATACACAGTTCCTACCTGGAGGCTGCATGAGACTTTCCATTAGCCACGAGACCACCTATCACTACGAAGATCAGGTGCGGGCGAGCATCCAGTACCTGCGACTGACCCCCCACGACAGCGAGCGCCAACACGTGCTCAGCTGGCAGCTCGACCTGCCACGCCCGGTGCGCGCGCAACTCGATCCGTTCGGCAACATCCTGCACGTGCTAACCATGGACGAGCCCCACGAGGCAATCATCATCGGCGCCCGAGGGCAGGTGGACATCGACGAACTGCGCGAAGCCGAGCATGAAAGCCAGTCGGCGCTGCCGTTCCTGCGCTTCACGCGCCTGACCGAAGCCGACGAAGCGCTGCGCGCATTTGCCGAGAAGGCCTGTAAACAACGCCGGGATCGTACGGCGCTGATCGATTTGATGCATGGCCTGAACCAGCACATGACCTACACGCCGGGTTCCACCGAAGTGGACACCAGCGCCGCCCAGGCTTTCGCCGGGCGTTCCGGGGTCTGCCAGGACCACACCCATGCGTTCCTCGCCTGCGCCCGCAGCCTGGGCATTCCTTCGCGTTATGTATCGGGGTATTTGTACAGCGAGAACAGCGAACACCTGGCCAGTCACGCCTGGGCTGAAGCCTGGCTGGATGACGCCTGGTACAGCTTCGACGTGACCAACGAACTGGCCCGCCCGGAGCGTCACCTGAAACTGGCCGTGGGTCTGGATTACCTCGACGCCTGCCCGGTGCGCGGCATGCGCCGTGGTGGTGGGTGCGAGCAGATGCATGCGAAGGTGTTTGTTTCTCCGACGCCTGCGCCGGTGATCTCCGTCCAGCAGCAGTAGCAGCGATTCACTGTGGTTAGGGCTTATCTGTGGCGAGGGGGCTTGCCCCCGTTGGGTCGCGAAGCGGCCCTGAAATCTGCCTCCTCGATCCGCCAGATAGATCGCGTCAGGCGGTTTGCGTCTGCTGCGCAGCCGAACGGGGGCAAGCCCCCTCGCCACAGGGGTTATTTACTTGGCTGAAGACACCTTCCGCCCCGCCATATGCTTCAAATACCCCACCAACAACTCCAGATCCCCCTCCGGCAACACCGTCGTCGCGAACGCCGGCATCTTCGCCTGTGGCCACTGGCGCAAGCTCTGCGGATCACGAATGTAGCGCTTGAGGAAATCCGCGCCGAAATACTCGGTCGGGTTGAACGGAATATTCAGGTCCGGCCCGAACTGCGCATCTCCCGCGCCATTCAATCGATGACAGGCCAGGCAGTTTTTCTGAAATAGCGCAAAGCCCTTGTTCACCGGATCGTCCGCCTTCAGCGCAGGATCGGGCAGCAGGGCAGGGAAGCGCTCGGCCACCGGGGCCATGCGCTTGATGCTCGCTACTTCGAACGGCCATTGCTCGGGGCTGATATTGCCCGCTTGTGGATCGGTCCAGACCAGATAAAACGGCCCGGCACTGTGCTTGCCCTCGGACAATGCTGGCCATGGCTTGGCCGGGTCTTCAATTGCCAGCCAGGCCCGCGCGCCCTGGGTATTGAGCAACGGCGCGGCAGCCAGTTCGGCGGCAAAACCGTCCAGGGCAACGGCTTGCAGATGATCGTCAGGCTTGATGCCCGTCAACAACGCCGCCAACGGCACGGCGCGATAGCTCATGTCCCGTTTGTAGGAAACGTCGTTGGTGATCGTGATGGTCTGAACCTGAGGATGCTTGAGCAATTGCTCGGTCTGCCAGGTGCGAGAACTCGCGCCTAGCTCCAGATTCAGCTGTGCGGCAGACAGAGGCATGCTGAGCAGCAAGGCCCCAAATAGAGTGAGCGCTTTCAAGTGATCGCCGTCCATGTCGTGGAAGTGCCGCAAAGGTTGGCACAGCCACGCTGACCCGGGTAGCGAGCCAATCACATTTTTATCAGGCGAAATGAAAACCCTGATGTTCGATCAGCCAATCACCTTGGTCAGGTTCGGCAAAATCAACAACAGTGTAGTGGCAAATAGAATGAGCCCGGCTTGACGAACTTTCGAATGCTTGAACATGGCTTGACCGCCTTTTTTGTTATTTCCTGATGCCTGCCTGCCTATCTCCATGACGGCAGAGCGCTGCACTTCCTTGTATGACGAGTGCCTCGGCAAAACCCGACGACAACTTCGTACAGGTTTACCTTAGGGCCCGCGTCACGATTGGCTTAGATCCATTTCGTATGTGCTGAGCACTCATCGCTTTTAAAAAGGCATGAGGCCTATGGCCAGCTTCTTGGGCGCCCGTTTGCTAGACAGCTTGGTGACTTGAATCGGTTTATCCGATAGCAGACTACCGTTCGTCTGAGCGTGACCGTCAACGCCAATGAGCGCTGTGGTCATTGAATCCACGGCTGCTCGGCATAAGGTGAGGGCATAAAGATCAGGTCACACGGTCTCCCGTAGGAGCTGCCGCAGGCTGCGATCTTTTGATCTTCATTCACCCTCAGGTTTCGAGGACGTCATGACCCAAGCTTTGATATTCGACGCGTTACGCACCCCCCGTGGCAAAGGCAAGGCCAATGGCGCCTTGCACAGCGTCAAGCCAGTGAATCTGGTGGCCGGGCTGCTGACGGCGCTGCAGCAGCGCACGTCCCTGGACACCAGTCAGGTCGATGATGTGGTGCTCGGCTGTGTGACGCCAATCGGCGATCAGGGCTCCGACATCGCCAAGACCGCCACACAGGTGGCCGATTGGGACGTCAGCGTGGCCGGGATGCAGCTCAATCGCTTCTGCGCGTCGGGGCTGGAAGCGGTGAACCTCGGTGCGATGAAAGTGCGTTCCGGTTTCGAAGACCTGGTGGTGGTCGGTGGCGTCGAATCGATGTCCCGCGTGCCCATGGGCAGCGACGGCGGGGCCTGGGCGCTGGACCCGGAAACCAATTTGCACAACCACTTCACGCCTCAGGGCGTGGGTGCGGACCTGATCGCCACGATTGAAGGTTTCAGCCGTCAGGACGTTGATACCTTCGCGTTGCACTCCCAACAGAAGGCGGCGCGGGCGCGGGCGGACGGTTCGTTCAATAAGTCGCTGGTGCCGGTGCAGGATCAGAACGGCATCATCCTGCTGGATCACGATGAGTTCATTCGCGCCGAATCGACGATGGAAGGCCTGGGCAAGCTCAAGCCAAGTTTCGAAATGATCGGGCAAATGGGCTTCGACGCCACGGCATTGCGGGTTTACAGCCAGATCGAGCGGATCAACCACGTTCACACGCCGGGCAACAGTTCCGGGATCGTCGATGGCGCGGCGCTGATGCTGATCGGCTCCGAGGCCAAGGGCCGGGCGCTGGGCTTGCAGCCACGGGCGCGAATCGTCGCCACGGCGGTCACCAGCACCGACCCGACCATCATGCTCACCGGCCCGGCGCCGGCCACGCGCAAGGCGCTGGCCAAGGCCGGGCTGCGGGTCGAAGACATCGACCTGTTCGAAGTCAACGAAGCGTTCGCTTCGGTGGTGCTCAAGTTCATCAAGGACATGGCCATCGACCCCGACAAGGTCAACGTCAACGGTGGCTCCATCGCCATGGGCCACCCGCTCGGCGCCACCGGCTGCGCGATTCTCGGCACGCTGCTCGATGAACTGGAAACCCGGCGCCTGCGCTATGGCCTGGCGACATTGTGTGTCGGCGGCGGTATGGGCATTGCCACCATCATCGAACGCCTCTGAGCCTGACTTTAAGAAAATCCGACTCAAGGAAAATTGCCATGACCCAAGCCATCCGTTACGAAAAGGGTCAGGACCAGATTGTCGTCCTGACCATCGACATGCCGGGCCAGAGTGCCAACACCATGAACGCGGTCTACCGCGACGCCATGGCCACCTGCGTCGCCCGACTGGTCGCTGACAAGGACGCCATTGCCGGCGTGATCATCACCTCGGCCAAGAAGACCTTCTTCGCCGGAGGCGACCTCAATGAACTGATCAAGGTCGGCAAACCCGAAGCCAAAGCCTTTTACGACATGGTGCTGACACTCAAGGGCCAACTGCGCACCCTGGAAACCCTTGGCAAACCGGTGGTCGCCGCCATTAACGGCGCGGCGCTCGGTGGCGGTTGGGAAATCTGTCTGGCCTGTCATCACCGCGTCGCGCTGGACAATCAGTCGGTGCTGCTGGGCCTGCCGGAAGTCACCCTCGGCCTGTTGCCGGGCGGCGGCGGGGTAGTGCGCATGGTCCGCATGCTGGGCATTGAAAAAGCCCTGCCGTATCTGCTTGAAGGCAAGAAAATCCGGCCGCAACAGGCGTTACAGGCGCGGTTGATCGACGAGTTGGCAGCCGATCGCGATGAGCTGATGGCCAAGGCGCGGGCATGGATTGTCGCTCACCCGGTCGCTGTGCAGCGCTGGGACGTGAAGGGTTATCAGATTCCTGGCGGCACGCCGTCGGATCCGAAGCTCGCGCCGATGCTTGCTATCACGCCATCGATCCTGCGCAGCAAAACCCAGGGCTGCCTGCCCGCGCCAGAGAAAATCCTCTGTGCTGCGGTGGAAGGCGCCCAAGTGGATTTCGACACGGCGCACCTGATCGAAACCCGCTACTTCACCGAGCTGACCACCGGCCAGGTGTCGAAAAACCTCATTGGCACGTTCTGGTTTCAGCTCAATGAGATCAATGCCGGCGGCTCGCGGCCCCAAGGCATAGCGCCTTATGTGACGAAGAAAGTCGGCGTGCTTGGCGCCGGGATGATGGGCGCAGGTATCGCGTTTGTCAGCGCATCAGCCAGCATCGATGTGGTGCTCAAAGACATCAACCTCGCCTCGGCAGAGAAGGGTAAGGCCCACTCGGCGGCGTTGCTGGACAAGAAAGTGGCGCGTGGTCAGTTAACCCGGGAGCAGCGCCAAGAGATTTTGGCGCGAATCCATGCCACCGAAAACGATGCGGACCTGGCGGGTTGCGATCTGATTATTGAAGCGGTGTTTGAGGATCGCGAACTGAAGGCCAAGGTCTCATCGGCTGCGCAAACAGTCGTCGGCCCGGACGCGGTCATCGCCTCCAACACCTCGACCTTGCCGATCAGTGGCCTGGCCACCGCCGTGCCGGACCAGACGAAATTCATCGGCCTGCATTTCTTCAGTCCCGTGGAGAAAATGCCGCTGGTGGAAATCATCAAGGGCGTCCATACCAGCGACGAAACCCTGGCTCGCGGATTCGATTTCGTCCTGCAAATCAAGAAAACCCCGATCGTGGTCAACGACAGCCGCGGCTTCTTTACCTCGCGGGTGTTCGGCACCTTCACCAACGAAGGCATCGCCATGCTCGGCGAAGGTGTGAGCGCGCCGATGATCGAGACCGAAGCGCGCAAGGCCGGCATGCCTGTCGGACCTCTGGCGATCTCCGACGAAGTTTCCCTCAGCCTCATGAGCCATATCCGCGAGCAAACCGCCAAAGACCTGCGAGCAGAAGGGAAAAACCTGATTGAGCACCCGGCGTTCGCCGTGATTGACTTGTTGCTCAAGGAATACAAGCGTCCGGGCAAGGCCGCTGGAGGTGGTTTCTACGATTACCCGGCCACAGGGCAGAAGCATTTGTGGCCAGAGCTGAAAAGCCGTTTCGAGAAAGCTGATGGGCAGATTTCGTCGAAGGACATACGCGATCGACTGTTGTTCGTACAAGCCATCGAAACCGTGCGCTGTATGGAAGAGGGTGTGCTGACCTCGACGGCGGATGCCAACGTTGGCTCGATCTTCGGCATCGGCTTCGCGGCCTGGACCGGCGGTGCGCTGCAGTTCATCAACCAGTACGGCGTGAAAGACTTCGTCGCCCGCGCCCAGTACCTGGCTGAGCAGTACGGCGAGCGCTTCACACCGCCTGCGCTGCTGCTGGAGAAAGCCGCCAAAAACGCGCTGTTCTAAGGGACCGATGACGCGCTCCGGGACTTGCCTTGCCACTGTGTTTCAAGGCAGGCTCTGGGGTGTGCATTATTCCCTTCATGTGTCAGGTATTTTTTATGTCGTTACGCATCTGCATTCTGGAAACCGACATCCTGCGTCCGGAACTGGTCGATCAATATCAGGGTTACGGGCAGATGTTCCAGCGTCTGTTTTCGCAGCAGCCCATCGCTGCCGAGTTCACCGTGTACAACGTGATGCAGGGCGATTATCCCAGCGATGACCTGACCTTCGATGCGTATCTGGTCACCGGCAGCAAGGCCGATTCCTTCGGCACCGACCCGTGGATTCAAACCCTCAAGACGTACCTGCTGAACCGGTACGAACGCGGCGACAAACTGTTGGGCGTGTGCTTCGGTCATCAATTGCTGGCGCTGTTGTTGGGTGGTAAGAGCGAGCGGGCGACCCAGGGTTGGGGCGTCGGCACCCACAACTACAAACTCGCGGCCAAGGCGCCATGGATGAGCCCGCTGAGGGAAGAGCTGACGCTGCTGATCAGCCACCAGGATCAGGTCACCGCGCTACCGGAAAACGCTACGGTCATCGCCTCGAGCGATTTCTGCCCGTTCGCCGCGTACCACATCAACGATCAAGTGCTGTGCTTCCAGGGGCATCCGGAGTTCATTCACGATTACTCACGGGCATTGTTGGATATTCGTCAGGAAGCGCTGGGCGAGCAGATTTATTCGAAAGGTATGGCGAGTCTTGAATACGAGCATCACGGCACTACCGTCGCAGAGTGGATGATGCGGTTTGTGGCGCACAAGCCTGAGGGTGAGTCGGTTAAGCCTTAAAAGCTTCGCGGGCAAGTCGGATCGCCGCACCGCTCGCTCCTTGTACAGGTACGCCGAAACCCTGTGGGAGCGAGCCGGCTCGCGATTTTCGCAGACGACTCGGTACTGACTACAACCACCCCGACCGCTTGAAGCTCGCCCACAAACCGACGCATCCAACGGTAATAAACCCCAATACCCCGAAATAGCCGTAATGCCAACTCAACTCCGGCATGTTCTGGAAGTTCATCCCGTAGATCCCGGCCACCGCCGTCGGGAACGCCAGAATCGCCGCCCATGCCGCAAACTTGCGCTGCACCACGCTCTGCCGTGACGCCTCCAGCAACACCCCGACCTCGATGGTCTGGCTGGCAATGTCCGCCAGAGTCGTCAGGTCTTCCATCTGCCGCGTGACATGTATCTGCACATCGCGAAAATACGGGCGCATGTTCTTGTCTATGAATGGAAAGCTCAGTTTCTGCAACTCTTCACCGATCTCCACCATCGGCGCCGCATACCGGCGCAATCGCAATACATCGCGGCGCAGGCTGTGGAGTTTCTGGATGTCGCGCTCGTTCAGGGAGCCGCACATAACGTTTTGTTCCAGCTCATCGATCTCGGCATGGATCGCTTCGCCCATCGGCTGGTAGTTTTCAATCACGAAGTCGAGGATGGCATAAAGTACGAAATCTTCCCCATGCTCCAACAACAGCGGCCGCGCCTCACAACGCTGTCGGACATAGGCGTAGGACGCCGAGTGACCATTACGAGCGGTAATGATGTAACCCTTGCCGGCGAAGATATGAGTCTCGATGAACTCCAGTTTGCCTTCATTGCGGATCGGCGAGTAAGTGACGATAAACAGTGCGTCGCCGAATGTTTCCAGCTTCGGTCGGCTGTGTTTTTCCAGGGCGTCTTCGATGGCCAGTTCGTGCAGGTTGAACTGGCGTTGCAGGTTGAACAGCTCCTGGGCGTTCGGCTCTTCGAGGCCAATCCACACAAAGTGGCCAGGCTTGGCAGCCCAGGCAGCGCCTTCGTCGAGGGTGATATTGGTGACTTTCTTACCGGCGCTGTAAACCGCAGCAGCAACGACTCTACCCATGATGGTGATTCACTTCTTATTAGCCGTTTTCTGTAAAGACTGGCGGTGCCAGGCAGGATTCAGCTTAACCTTGTCTGCTGCTTGAGAGTCAGCAAAATCTGTAGAGTTCGCAGGCAAAAGAAAACCCGCACAGGGCGGGTTTCTTTCAGGCAGCTTGCAGTTGCCGATCCATCGAGTCGATGCACTCGCGCATCTGCTCGCGGCACTGGGCGATCAGCATCGGCATGTCATCCAGACTCAATCCAGCCGTAGGAATCGCCGGCAGCGAACGGATCAGAATTTTCCCACTGCGCCAGCGGTTCAATCGCATGTGTTTAACGTAACTGCTGACACACACCGGCACGATTGGCACACCCGCGGCAATAGCCATCTGGAACGCGCCTTTCTTGAACGGCAGCAGCTCTTCGCCGAGGTTGCGCGTGCCTTCCGGGAAGACCCAGATCGAGGTGTCTTCATGCTGCAAGGTGCGAGTAGTGGTCAGCATCGACTGGCGTGCCTTGTGCGCATTGCCGCGGTCAATCAACACATTGCCGGCCAGCCAGAACAACTGCCCGAACAGTGGCACCCACTTCAGGCTTTTCTTGCCGATACACACGGTGCGGCGGGGCACCACGTTGCCGAACACAAACAGATCGTAGTTGGACTGGTGGTTGGCAATGATCACGCAACTGTCAGGCTTAGCCATCAATGGCCCGACGTCAGCCTTCACCCGCAAACGCAAAATGCACATCGCCGGCCACGCGTACAGACGTGCGCATAAACGGCTGTTGTCCGGATTAAACGGCCGGCATAGACCGAGGATCACTCCAAGCACGCCGGCCAGAATAAAGTGCAAGCCCATCAATAACATACGAAACACAAACAGCATTTAAAGGGCCCACCGGGACAAAAGGTGGCGCAGTGTACGGATGTGCACTGTTTTCGGCAATTGCCGCTATAGAAGTGGGAGATAGCCGATGTTTGAGCGCATGTTTCCGACTTATGGGTCAGATGCGGTCTAGAGCGGTTGTAAGGTTCTAAACCAAACACGCAAGAAAAAGCCCGACACGACGGTCGGGCTTTTCGGTGCAACGCGTTAGGGCTTAACCCATATGCTCCTGATCCAGGATGATCGCGTTGTCCAGTGTCTCCAGCAGCGCCTTGCGCACTTTCAGCTTGGTGTTCTTGTGGGCGATCATGTTGAGCTTCTTCAACTGACGAGCCGCTGCCAGCGCCGCGCCTTGCAGCTCTTCGGCCGACACCACCACATCAAGGAAACCGGCATCCACAGCACTCTGCGGATTGAACATCTCGGCATTGATCACCGCACGATGAAACGCCGACTTGCGCAGACGATCACGCGCCAGCTCGATACCGGCGTGGTGCATGGTCATACCGATCTGCACTTCGTTCAGACCAATGCTGAACGGGCCATCGACACCAATGCGATAGTCAGCCGACAACAGAATAAACGCACCCTTGGCCACCGCATGCCCAGGGCAGGCCACAACCACCGGGAACGGGTGTGACAGCAGACGACGAGCCAGGGTCGAACCGGCAGCCACCAGTGCCACAGCCTCTTTAGGGCCGGCCGTCATCACCTTCAAGTCATAGCCACCCGAAAAAATACCTGGCTGACTGGTAATGATCACCACCGCCCGATCCGCCACCGCTCGATCCAGCGCAGCGTTAAACGCAACAATCACATCCGGCGAGATGGCATTGACCTTGCCATTACTCAAGGTCAGGGTCGCGATACCGTCTTCGAGATGGTAAGAAATCAACTCACTCATGACGCCAATCCTTCTAATAAAGTAGGGCAGACGTTACCCACCGCCGTAGGCCAGGTAAAGCGCCGTGACTGACTCGCCAGTCACCCTTTCGCCGCCCGCCAGCCGTAGTCAGCCACGTCCGCCGCGCATTGGCTTCTATATAGAAGGAAAGGCGAAGCCGGAGATTGGCAGGTTTGCCATGCCCTTGAACGGCACGAAACGGATAACGGCGTTAACCGCATGAAAATTCTGAAAAAAATGTTTGCCATAAGAAAAGCTTTCGACTACATTAGCGCGCCTCGACAGACAGAACATGTTTGAAGAGATACGGTGAAGTGTCCGAGTGGCTTAAGGAGCACGCCTGGAAAGTGTGTATACAAGAAATTGTATCGAGAGTTCGAATCTCTCCTTCACCGCCAAATTCGATGTAACCAAAACCCCTGATTTCGAGAGAAGTCAGGGGTTTTGTGGTTTCTGGTGTCTGGATTTTTCAATCATGGCTGCCGCTGGCTCAGGCGCATCAGCAAAGACGCGTCCGAAAATGATGTAGGACAAGTGCTAGGCGTGTGGGAAGTAATGCTGGAAAGCTAGGCAGTTGGGTGCTTCCATAGGTTTCAGCACCTCACATGAGCCATCTCGGGAAGGGTATTTGTTTTGCGCCTCCAGGGTGCAAAATGAATCAAAGGGCAGCGCAAATGACGCCCCCATTATCCGGAACGGACGTGCGCACGTTATGCAGGAAATGACCATGAAACAGGCAGAGCTGGAAAAGGTTCATGTGGAGATCGTCAAACTGATCGCTGAACAGCGCAAGCTGAACGCCGAGGCCGGCAAGATGACCCGTGATACTTTTTGGTATCCAGTGGCCGTTGCTATTGGGTTGATTGGTACGGTAGCTACCGTTACTGCGGTGTTGATCAAGCTGCTCTAATACTTCAGGCACCAGTCCCAACCTGGAGGCTTCTGCAAATTTATCGTCGAGTCGCCAAATCCGAACCACTATTTAGGCAACGTCCAGACAATACGCTCCCGCTCCAAACCAGAGCAATGCGCGAACGGGGAGCGGCTTCCGAACGATATGTAGGACTTAACTGCTTTTCGGGTACGACCTTTTCAAGCTGCCCCCAAAGCCGCGTTTCAGGCGTATTCCGCCCTCCTGTTAGACTGCCAACCCCCTCGACGGTAATCGATCTCTATACTCAATTCTCGCGCCGTTTTCCCCGTCGTTTCACCCTGGCGACGACAGCTCTGAACAAGGACATTTCATGATCACCACCACAACCCACACCATCGAAGGTCGGCAAATCACCGCTTACCTGGACATCGTCAGCGCTGAGTCGGTGCAAGGCGTTAACGTGATCCGCGATCTGTTCGCTGGCATGCGGGATTTTTTCGGTGGGCGCTCTCAAACGTTGGAGCGGGCATTGAAGGACGCGCGGATTCAGGCGACCGACGAGATCAAGGAGCGGGCGCGGGCGCTTCAGGCGGATGCAGTGGTAGGGCTCGATTATGAGATCAGCATGCCGGCCGGCAAGGGGGGAATGGTGGTGGTGTTTGTGACCGGGACGGCGGTCAAACTGAGGTAAGTTGGCGTCAAAAAATCTTGAGGGCACCGTGCCAAGGGCGTGCGCGTTCTGTTTATTCGCCATCTGATTTTGTAGGAAGCAAGCGCTGGCCATTCGTCGGGCACGTAACAATCTGAATCACAAGTCCGGGAATGACCGACTAGTCTCAAAATCCTGGGTGGTCGATATTTTTCAGGCAAATAGGGCTTGCCGGTATCGACCCGTTGATAGGAGCGAAGATATGACTGAGCCGTATATCGAAGACGACGGGGCGGAGTTTCCAATCAATAATTGCGTGCAGTGTGGTCAGACGGACTATGTGCCGAGCTTTGGTGAAGACCGTATCAAAATCAACAAAATCAAATCTACAGTGCCTCGAACTCGAGGGCCGAAGTCGAAATTCATGCCCAAGCTGGGTGCGCCTTCCAGGAAGTAAACAGTGACTCGTACGAGCCCCGCCATTGAGCGGGGTTTCTTGTTTTTGAAGGGTAGAAAGCGTGGCTTGGCGGCAATGCGGGAAAACGTCCTACAAACTTTACGAGCGCTAGTTTTTTTTCACAAACTTTTCACACCTGCCTACGTAGTCTCAGCTCATCCGTTAGAAAGCAGTACCCTGGCCCGTCTCCCCAGCGGGCTTTTTTTTGCCTGTCATAAAACCTTTTCCATAAATGCTGTCCAACCGTCGCCAATGACGAGGTTGTTCCGTGTTTGTGTCTGGACTTTGCCTCCTCTAAAGCATTCAATCTCCGGCCTTTCGGTTTCCCCCTTTTTTGAGGTTCTCGTTATGCGTTTGACACTGCCTGCCCTGGTTTTGGGCCTTTTGGTTGCTCAAGGTGCGATGGCTGCCGGTGATGGCACTGCCGCGCTCGGTGGTGGTCTGGGTGGCGCACTGGGTAATGTGGTCGGTCAGAAAATGGGCGGCAGCACAGGTGCAGCGATTGGTGCTGGCGTAGCGGGCGCAGCCGGCAGTGCTGTTGCAGCACGCAAAGGCAGCCGCACCAAAGCGGCCATCGGCGGCGGTGTGGGCGCGGCGGGCGGTTCGGTGATCGGCAATAGCCTGGGCGGCAAGACAGGTTCCACCATCGGCGCCGGCCTGGGTGGTGCATTGGGCGGCGGCGTGGGCAGCAATCTGTCCAAAAAGCGCCACTGATCCTAATGATCCGCTGAAAAAGCCCGGCTCGATGCCGGGCTTTTTCGTTTTGGAACGTTTCTCCCGTATATGGCTCAAATCTCTTACAGTCGGTATCTGATTTGCTGTTCAACAGACGCAGATGCCAGGCTGAGGCCTATCCGCGGCACGATCTTCCCCCGATGCGGAAATTAGAGGTTCATATCATGCGTTTGACATTGTCCACGGTGGTTTTGGGACTTTTGGTTGCTCAGGGTGCAATGGCTGCCGGTGACGGCACCGCTGCAGTGGGCGGTGGTCTTGGTGGCGCGCTGGGTAACGTCGTCGGCGGTCAACTAGGCGGCAGCACGGGAGCAGCGGTGGGCGCTGGCGTCGGCGGTGCGGCAGGCAGCGCGGTCGGTGCGCGCAAGGGCAGTCGAACAGAAGCGGCCGTTGGCGGCGGTATTGGCGCGGCGGGCGGCTCAGTGATCGGCAATAGCCTGGGCGGCTCTACCGGCTCGACCATTGGTGCTGGCGTGGGCGGTGCAGCCGGTGGCGCGGTGGGCAGCAACCTGGGTAATGACAGCGGCAGCTCGCATTCCGGTGGCGGCAATCACAAACACAAGCATAAAAATAAGTACAAGCATCGCTAACTCGACATCGAGTGACAGTAGAAACCCGGCCCAGTGCCGGGTTTTTCGTTTCTGTTAGTAGGACTCTGGAACGTTTGCCCGTAGGACGCCTCGAACTTCATACACCCCTGAACGTTTTGAGGCATGTCATGACTCCGGAAACCGAAGGCATGGAAGATGAAGGTCCGATCAACGATCCTGGCAACGAAGATCCGGGGTCTCTGATGGACGACGCCACGGTGCCGCTCAACGATGCCGATGACGCAGGCGATGTGGGCAATATCGAGTACGACGAATACGACGAGGAAGACGACGAGTGACAGGGGGGGGCGGGCCAACCGATCGTCCCTCTGATCGAACCGCGTCTATCGTGTTGTCCTCGAAATGTCAGGATCTGCTTTTCAGGTCCATTGAGAGGTGCGTTATGAACGCTGATCCAAAAGACTCTGATATCGACGACGATACCCCCGAGTATCCGCTGCCTTCACCCACCGACTCCCTGAGTCGCGATCAGCGCCCGCCCGACGATGACGACACCGGCGTGGAGCAGGTGCCCACCGATACCGATGATGTGGAGCGCGGGGATGTGGAGGCCAATCCCGATGACCCGGACATTGCCGGTGACGATCTATCGGGAGAACCGAGCTGAAGCCTGCGCAGCGATCCATCGCCGCTCGTCGATTGTGCGGCACCTTAAAAAAGCGACCGCTGCCAGACATCAGGTAAAGCACTCTTTAATGGAGGTGCGCCATGATCAGGTCAAAACTGACGACCCTGACGGTGGTCGGCTTATTGTCGATCAGTTCATTGGCGGCATTTGCTCAATCTTCCGGCCGCGATGCGCCGGTCGACAAGGGCGGGATGCCACCTTACTCGGAAATGAATGCGGGTACCTCGGACGGAAAGGCGCCGCCACCGGATACCATTGGTGGTGGGAATGGCGGCGATGCCAATGGAAGTAGCACCAGCCCGGGGAAGGGAAGTGGGTCGATGAGCGATGGAAGTTCGATGGGGAGTGGTTCTGGAAGTGGGTCTGGAGAATCAGGTGATTTTAAAATTGATGAGAGCGGTGGTGGAGTAGGAAGTGGAGGTAAAACCGGTGGTTCTGGCGGTTAAGTCAGAGTTTTTTTACTGTACAACTGAGCCCAGCGTCGAGCTGGGCTTTGGATGCTTTTCACAGGCGTCACTGATGCTTGACGCATTTGCTCGATGAGCGTGTTACGTGAGTTCATGATTCTATGTTGTTGGTTGTTTTATTGAGTATTATCTTCAGGTTTTTTTTGCGTTGTAATAATTAATGACTCGATCCAGTTTTTATAGAAGGTTTTTTGCTCTTCAATGTTGCTAGTAATGTTTTTGTCTTCGTAGTCGAAAATTCTTACTATGTCCTCTTCTTCGCTAGGTTTTCCAAGTTTAAGTTCGTATGCGACTAAGCCGCTAGACATTTGGGACGACATTCTTGAAGGATGAACATTTAATTTGGCTCCTTTGCACAGAAATTTTATCTCAGGATAGTCGGCTCTTAACATGCCAAAGCATACGTAAAGGTCATAGGCTGTATAAACTTTTTTTAAACCACTTTGCATCGTGAATGTGAGTGTCGGTTTTTTTCTGTCGCATTCGATTGTGGCCCTTTCTATGATCCCATGATTGTTTATTAAAATTTCTATTGTTTTCATGGTTACCTCCTGAAAGGGTTGGGTATTGAGTAGCCCTTATAGCTACCATCATCGTAAACGGGGGTGACGCCCACGATGTCGTGATTTTTTATTCCTCCTGGGAACGCTATCTCAACCTCACGCCGATGTGGTGACATCATGCCCAGTTCTTTATTTACATCGATGCCGCGAATGTTTTTCAGCACATATATATAGCCGTCGGCAAGACCGTACCCTGTGGCAAACTTTTTTGCCTCTTTTTCGTTTGTCGTAGTGCTGACAAAGTAACTGGGAGGGCTTCTGTTATCTGATGCATGCAAAAACAGATCTGTACTGTCTCCCAAGGGTTCAAATCCTGCCTCAAATATTTCCCATGGTTCTCGGTCGTCACCACGGTATAAATAATAGTTCTCTTGTTTTGGATTTGGGGGGCCGGGCTCCCCCTCATCAACCCCCACCTTACCCGCCGGATCTTCATCCCCAAACGACGGCTTCTTACATCCATCGCCCCCCGGACAATCACTCAACCCCAACGGATCAACCCAGCCCGCCGGATTGCGCGTGTACTGATAGCCGTTTAACCCGCCCGCCAACTTGCTCGGATCTGGCGTCAGATACCGTCCGACATCCGGATTGTAGTAGCGATGCCGGTTGTAATGCAGACCAGTTTCCGCGTCGAAATACTGCCCTTGAAAGCGCAGCGGTTGATCGAGGACCTGGTGAGTGTCGCGGTTGAGGCGGGTGAGGCGGCCATAGGCGGTGTATCGGGCGGCCCAGATGATGTCGCCGCTGTAGTCGGTGAGTTCTTGCGGTGTGCCGAGGTGGTCGAGTTGGTAGTAGAACGGGCACGCTTGGCGCGGGCCTTTGCCGTCGAGCATGGCCAGCGGGCGGAAGGTGCCGGGTTCGTAGATGTAGCTGCGATGGTGATCCTGGCTGTGTTCAGCGACGAGATGGTCGCCTTGCCAGAAGAACTCGGTGGTTTTGCCGTCGACGGATTTGCTGATACGGCGGCCGAAGGCGTCGTAGCGGTAAGTGGCTTGGCTGCCATTGGGCAGGGTGGCGCCGATCAGCCGGTGCAGGCAGTCGTAGTGGTATTCGGTGACGAGTTTTTGCGCGGTGCCGCGGCGTTCGCGGATCAGGTTGCCGAAGGCGTCGTAGTCGTAGTGGCGGTCGCCCTGCATCAGCAGGCGATTACCCAGCACCTTCGCAACGCCGGGGCGATCCTGCATCAACAGGTTGCCCGCCGGGTCGTGGGCGAAGGTTTCCGGCGATTGGTCACGGGAATGGCGGACGCGGATCAGGCGGTCGAGCGAGTCATACTGATAGCTGCGCTGGCCATGGCGGGTGTCGGCGATGTGGTCGAGATTGCCGTTGGCGCTGTAGGCATAATCGCGACGGTACAGCGGATGTTGATGTTGGCTGACGGCATGGGCTTTCAGCCGGCCCTGGTCGTCGTAGGCATATTCGCTGAGCAGCAGACCCTGTTGGCGGTTTTGTTCGCGACCGAAGGCAAACTGGTGGGTGGTGAGGCGTGTGCCATTGAGGTCAATGGCCGTCAGCGCGCCGCCCTTGGCGTGGTGATAATCGAGTTTGCTGTTGTCCGGTAGGCGCAGGTGGTTGAGTCGGCCGCACGCGTCGTAGCGGTAACGCAAGGTGCCCCAACTTTGGTGCTCGGTGATCAGCCTGTCCTGGGCGTCGTATTCGAATTCCAGCGGATGGTCGTGGCCGTCGTCGACACTGACCAGTCGGCCGAGGCGGTCGTAGCGGTACTTGACCTTGACGCCGTCGGGCAGGGTCTTGACCAACAGACGTCCAGCCGAGTCCCGCTGATAGCCGGTGATCAGTTGCGAGTCGTCATCACCAAACTCGGTTTTCTCCAGCAGGTGGCCGTTGAGGTCGTAGCTATAAGCGGTGCGGCGGCCGTCGAAGCCGGTTTCCTGTCGGATCAGGCCGTTGGGCGTGTAGTCCAGGCGATACTTTTCACCGGATTCGTTTTCAATTTCCGTCAGCCGTAACTGCGCGTTTTCGTAGCGATAACGCAGTTGCGTGCCATCGGGGTTGATCCGGCGACTGACCAGGTGCAGGTCGTCGGCGTATTCGTAGCGGGTGACGCGGCCCAGCTCATCGCGCTCGGCGGTGATCTTGCCGTAGGCGTTGTAGCTGAACCCGCGGCTGGCGCCAGTAGGCAGCGTCGTCTGAACCAGTCGGCCGACGGCATCCCATTGGTACTGGGTGAGCGCGCCGTGTTCATCCTGACGGGTCGTCTGCCGCCCCAGCGCGTCGTAGGAAAAGCGCCGCTGGCCGACATCCGGCAGCGTTTCCTCAAGCAGCTGGCCCAAGGCATTCCAGACGAACACATGGCGGCTGGTGTCAGGGAAGCGGATCGACAGCAAACGCCCCTGAGCGTCGTAGTGATAGTGAGTGACCTGGCCATCCGGATCGGTGGCTTCGGTGACATCCCCCTGAGCATTGCGCTGATATTTCCACACCGCTTTACCGCGATAGCGCGCATGCAGGAAACCATTGCGGTATTCGTAGGATGTTGGCTCGTCTTCCGGCGGGATCAGCGCCACCAACCGCCCGACTTCGTCGTAGCGATATTCAGTGACGGCCCCGAGCGGATCCTGTTCGGCCAGCAAGCGGCCCTGATTGTCATAGGCCTTGAGGTGTTCGCCACCATTCAGCTCGACCTTGCGCACCAGTCGTGCACGGTCATCGTGGACATAAACCTCTTCGCTGCCATCGACGTTCTGGACGGTGACGCTGCCCTGGTCATTCCAGACGTAGCGCGCCTCCATCTGTGCAAACGACGCCCAATGCCGGACGCAGCGCGCCGCCTTGCCAGACCTTTCCCACTCCCAGAAAAAACTCGCGCCACCGGCCAGTTGCCGCTGCAAAATCACATGCTGATCGTCGTAGTCGTAACGCTCGCTTTCACCCGCGGCGTTGGTCGCTTCGATCAAGCGTTGGCGGGCGTCATAGCGAAAGAAAACCAGTGTTTGCTCTGTATGCCAGGCTTCACCCACGGCATCGATGGGATGAAACGACTGATATTCGATGGCGACGAGGTGCCTGCGCTCGTAGCAAAACAGCAGCGAACGACCGGCGCCGTTATCGAGGCGTTGAATACGATCCTGACGGTCGCGGGTAATACGCAAGCGGTTGTCGTACGCGTCGCTGATCGCCGTCAGCCGACCGTTGTGAAAGTGGTAGAAACGCGCGTCGTCGCCGGCCTGGGCGAGGATCAGTTCTTCGGGCTCGTTCCCGAGGTAAATCGCTGCCCGCGACAGGCTGTTGTGGATCACCGGGCGCTCGACGCTCGGCAGTGGAAACGTCGTACGACGGTTTTCATGGTCGACCCAGACGACCTGTTCATCGTCCAGCTCCAACCGCTGCGCCAGCGAATGGCTCCAGCCCCAACCCAGCCCGCAATCGATCTCGGCGGCGCTGGTGCGATAGAGCCGGGTGAAGTCGAACGGCAGAATCCCGTCCAGCGAACCGTCGGTCAGGGTCAGCAGTTCTTCGCCGGTGACCATCGACACCGGGCAACCGTTCTTGCAGGTGGACGGCACGCAAGTGGCACTGTCGCCGTTGGGGTTTTTCGCCTGACTCGATGCATCGTCGTGAGGTTCGTGTCGCCCCAGTCGGGTCATGGCGTTGGACTTGTCGCGAGCAATGGCAACCGGATTGTTCACCTGTACAACGGGAGAGTCGCCGGCACGGATCTGTAGCGGAACCGTCGGTGCCGGTTTCAGTGGTGCATTCCGCGCGCTGACCACGAGCGGTTTGAGCGCGCCAGCGTGGGCTGTCAGGTCAGATCTGGCCGTCAGTTCGGCCAACCGCAAACTGGCCGCCGCCAACCACTGCCGAGCCTGCTGGGACTTGATCTTGTCCAATACTTTGGTGCTCATGCCGAGCTTCAGACCCGTAGGGCCGGTGAGGCGTACCAGCAGGAAACTGATCAACAGTTCTGTACGAATTTGCGCCACGACTTCGGCGATGTACTGCGGCGGCAGCATCCTCAACCAACCGGTAAAAGCCGCGAGATGGATGAACATCAACGGCTCATCGCTCAACATCAGCAACACATTGGCGATGGCTTCAGCCGAGGCGTTCAGCAGCGTCCCAAGCTCGCCTTGGGTCAGGTACTCAAGGAGTTTTTCGCTATTGGTTTGCAGGTCTGCCAGCAGGGCGTAGACCTGCTTCACGTCATCCCACAAACCGTGCAGCGAACGCTCGAAACCGCGCCAGTCGGCCTGTTGCAGCATGCCGTAGCGCTGGGTGAACCCTGCCTGGGAAAAGCCTGCCCACAGGGGCTGGAATTCGCTCGTCCATTCATTGCGCAACCAGCCTTCGAGCTCGCCGATAACACCTTGATAAGAGGCATAGAGCGCTTTGACGTGCTCAGCGCAAACATTGGGAAAGAAGGTGATGCGATAGCGCTGGCCACGCCAGCATTCGGGGATTTCAAGGATGCCGCCGGGGCCGATGGTTTTGTGGACGGGCTCACCGAACGTCAGTTCACCATTACGCTGCGAGATAACCGGTTCGAGCATCACCGGCGTATTGCCGATCGGCACGAAACGCGTGGCCTCAAACAGGTGCACCAGGGTCAATGGACCGCTGGCCGGACATATGGCGAGCGTCGAACTGACAGGGAGGGTGGAGTCCTTCGGTGCGCTGAGCCGGACTTCATTGCCGACCTTGAACACTTGCTCGACATTCAGCGCCCCACCGGTCCAGAAGTTTTCCGCCCAGGCGTCGTAGTCGTTGAGGCAGAGTCGAAAATCACCGAGCAACGCTTCGACGTCCGGCTGCTCTGGGTTCATGGCGGCGACCACCAGCAGGCCGATGGCATTGTTCAAGGCCAGGACCTTGTCAGGTTCGAACATTCGCAGTCCCTCGCGCTGATTAATCTGGAGCGCAAGACTTTGCGGGGGATCAACAAGGAAAGAAGTCGGGAAAGGAGGTGTTTGGTGTAGGGGAAATCGCTAAATCATCGCGGGCGTCTCGACACAGTTTTTTGTATCCGCCAGGCATTGCCCGTTGCTCTCTGCCAACCGCGCTCGCTATGCTGCTGAACCCTTTAATCCATCACGGACCCGGTCGTGCCTTAGCCGCTCCTGGGATGTCATGAGAAAACGGATCAGATGCGATGAATGCACCCTTGGATGAGTTCGGCCCGATCAAGGCCGTGATTTTCGACATGGACGGCTTGTTGCTGGACACCGAGGGCATTTACACCGAGGTCACGTCCATCATTGCCGAGCGTTATGGCCGGACCTTCGACTGGAGCGTCAAACAGAACATCATCGGTCGTGGCGCGGGTGATCTGGCGCGCTATGTGGTCGAGGCGCTGGACCTGCCGATTACAGCCGAAGAGTTTCTGGTGATCCGCGAACCGTTGATGCGCGAGCGTTTTCCAACGGCGCTGGCGATGCCTGGCGCAGAGGAGCTGGTTCGGCACTTGAAGGCCAACAACATTCCTATTGCGGTGGGCACCAGTTCTTCACGTCAGTCGTTCGGCCAGAAAACCACCTTGCACCGCGACTGGTTCGCGCTGTTCGACTTCATCGTCACAGCTGATGACCCGGAAGTGGGCGCGGCCAAACCAGCGCCGGATATCTTCCTGACGGCGGCACGGCGCCTGGGTGTTGCGCCTGAGGATTGCCTGGTGTTCGAGGATTCACCGTTCGGCGTCACCGCAGCGAAAGCGGCGGGGATGACGGCGATTGCGATTCCGGATGCGGCGATGGCCGACGAAAAGTACGCACATGCCGATGGCATTCTTCGTACGTTGAAGGCGTTCAAGCCCGGAGCATGTGGCCTGCCGGCACTCGATTGGGCTTAATGCCGGTAAATGCGGGAGCGGGCTTGTGTGGCGAGGGGGCTTGCCCCCGTTGGGGCGCGAAGCACCCCTGAAACCAGTCACCGCGATCTTGAGTTAGACAGCGGTGACTGGTTTTACGACTGCTTGCAGTCGAACGGGGGCAAGCCCCCTCGCCACATAAGCCCGCTCCCACAGTGACCTGTATCAGGCGCCGAAACCACCGTCGATGGTCAGGCTGGCCCCAGTGATGTAGCCGGCTTCGGGGCCGACAAGATAAGCGACGAAGCTAGCGATTTCTTCCACTTTGCCGTAACGACCCACGGCCATCAACGGGATCAGGCTTTCAGCGAAGTCGCCGCTGGCGGGGTTCATGTCGGTGTCGACCGGGCCGGGTTGCACGTTATTGATGGTGATACCCCGTGGGCCGAGGTCGCGAGACAGACCTTTGGTCAGGCCGACCAGCGCCGATTTGCTCATGGCGTACGGACCGCCACCGGCGAAGGGCATGCGCTCGGCATTGGTGCTGCCGATGTTAATGATGCGACCGCCTTCGGTCATATGTTTGGCCGCTTCCTGGGTGGCGATGAACACGCTGCGTACGTTGATCGCCAGGGTCTGGTCGAAGTCTTCGAGTTTGAAGTCTTCCAGCGGTGCGACGGCCAAAACGCCTGCGTTGTTGACCAGGATGTCCAGGCGCCCAAAGGCTTCGACGGTGGCATTAACGGCATTGCGAATGGCGACGGCATCGGCGCTGTCGGCCTTGATGGCCAGGGCTTTGCCGCCAGCGCTGGTGATGCTGTTTTGCAACTCTTCGGCTTTGGCGGTGGAGCTGACGTAAGTGAAGGCGACGGTAGCGCCTTCCGCGGCCAGGCGTTTGACGATGGCAGCACCGATGCCGCGTGAACCGCCTTGAATCAGAGCTACTTTACCGCTGAGGTGTTGAGTGGTCATGTCGATCTCCAGAAATTCAAGGCGGGCTGCCTTGTTGTTGGAGTCGAGTATCGGCCTCGCATTACCCTGCGGGTAGACCGTCATTGCTATAGTCTGTGTATACCAAAAGTTTATAGTGGCGCTTATGGAAACCTTCAGCAGTATCGAATGCTTCGTGCGTAGCGCCGAGGTTGGCAGCTTCGCCGAAGCTGCGCGGCGCTTGAGTCTGACGCCGGCGGCGGTGGGCAAGAGCGTCGCCAAGCTGGAGGCGCGACTGGGTGTGCGGCTGTTCCAGCGCAGCACGCGCAGCTTGACGCTGACTGAGGCCGGTCAGCTATTTCTCGGCGAAGTCAGCGCCAGCCTGCACACGATCCAGAATGCCGTGGCCAACCTGGCCAGCGCCGAAGGACGTCCGGCAGGTACGCTCAAGGTCAGCATGGGCACAGTGTTCGGGCGTTTGTACATCGTGCCGTTGCTGGGAGAGTTTCTGCGGCGCTTTCCCGCGATCAACCCGGACTGGCATTTCGATAACCGCCAGGTCGACCTGATCGGCCAGGGTTTCGATGCGGCGATTGGTGGCGGATTCGAACTGCCCCAAGGCGTGGTGGCGCGCAAGCTGACGCCCGCCCATCGAGTGTTGGTGGCTTCAGCCGAGTACCTCGCGGGGCACGAGACGATCGTCGAGCCCGACGACCTCAAACACCACGACGGCATCTTGATACGCTCGCCGCAGACGGGGCGCGTGCGTTCCTGGCAGTTGACCAGTCGCACCCGGCAACACAGCCCGCTGACGCTCAAGGCGCGGATGACCATGAGCGATTCTGAAGCCGCCTGCGCCACGGCGGCTCAGGGGTTGGGCATTGCATTGGTGAGCATGCCGTTTGCCGTGGGCTATCTGGATGCCGGAACGTTGCAGCGGGTGTTGCCCGACTGGTATGTCGACGACGGCAACATCTCCATCTATTACGCCGAACACAAACTGCTACCGGGCAAGACCCGGGCGTTTGTCGATTTCATCATTGAGCAGTTTGCAGAGCAGGGGTTGGGGCAGCGGTTCAGTGCGCTCTGAACCTGGCTTAAGACCGAGGTGTGGCCATCGCGGGCAAGCCACGCTCCCACAGGTTTTGTGTCGTTTACATCATTACGAGACGACTCAAAACCCTGTGGGCGCGTGGCTTGCCCGCGATGAACGATAACGCGGTTTATCTGCCAAACCGCCACGGCCAACCAATAATGGTCTTCGGCCGAGGCGTCGCATAGGTCCGCACTTTCGACGTCGACAACCCCAACCGCACCAGCGATTCAGCAATGGTCACCGCCGCCGTCACCCCATCCACCACCGGTACGCCGGTGCGCTGACGAATCTGCTCATCCAGCCCGGCCATGCCGCCGCAGCCCAGGCAGATCACCTCGGCCTTGTCTTCACTCACCGCCAGTTCCGCCTGTCGAACAATCGCCTCCAGTGCACGCTCTGGATCGGACTCCAGCTCCAGCACCGCCAGCCCGCTGGCCCGTACCGACGCGCAGCGGTCCCAAAGACCGGACAGTTTGAGGCGATCCTCGATCAGCGGCACGGTGCGGTCCAGTGTAGTGACCACCGAATAGGCATGCCCGAGGAACATCGCAGTGCTGGCGCCGGCATCGGTGATGTCCACCACCGGCACGTTGAGTAACTCCTGCAAACCTTCGCGGCCGTGCTCGCCATAACCGGCCTGGATCACCGCATCGAAGGGCTGATCGTAGGACATGACCCGATCCATCACCGCAATAGCAGCCAGATAACTTTCGAAATTGCCTTCGATGGAGTCGGCACCAAAATGCGGGGTCAGGCCGATGATTTCCGTACCGGGCGAGGCCACGGATTGGGCCTGGCGGGCGATGGCTTGGGTAATGGATTCGGTGGTGTTGACGTTGACCACGAGAATTCGCATGGGAGGTCCTTTTATAGCGAAGTGGTTCTGCGGCCCGACGTTGCCGGGCCACCCGGAGATCAATGGCTGACGTTATCGACCGCGATGGCTTCACCGCTGACATCTGCGTAGTAAGGCTGCCGTTTGGCGATGATCAGGTAGAGCATCCCTGCAATCCCGGCGCCAATCAGCCAGGAGAACGGTGAAATGCTGTCGAAACCTGGCACCAGGGCCAGGACAATGGCGATCAAGGCAGCCGGAATGAACGCCGCCACGGCACGCAAATTGACCCCATGACTGTAGTAATAATCGCCATTGGGATCTTCGCTGTACAACTGCGGCACGTTGATCCGGCCTTTTCGTACCTGCCAGTAGTCGACCATGATCACCCCGTACAACGGGCCGAGCAGGGCGCCGAGGCCCGACAGGAAATAGACGATCACCAGCGGGCTGTTATAGAGGTTCCACGGCAGGATCAGCACCGCGATGGTCGCACTGATCAGCCCGGCGCGGCGGAAGGTCAGGTACTTGGGCGCCAGGTTACTCAGTACGAAGGCCGGGGCCACGAAGTTGGCCATGATGTTCACCGCCACGGTGACAATCAGGAACGCCAGGCAACCGAGTACCAGAAAGAAGGTGTTGGGAATCGACGCGATGATCTCCGTTGGGCTTTCGATGATCCGGCCATTGATCTGGAATTGCGCACCGCACAGTAGGACCGTGATCCCGGCGAATACCAGAATGTTGACGGGCAGGCCCCAGAAGTTACCCACCCGGATGGTCTTGCGGCATGGCGAAGAGCGGGCGAAGTCACAGAAATTCAGGATTAGCGTGCCGTAGATCGACAGCCACAATGCGCCGCCCGCAAAGATGTTGCGCCACATCTCGCCACCGCTCAGCGGCTCGCGAATCGACCAGGCGATAGTTGCGTTGGCCTGGAAGTACATCCACCCGGCAAGGGAGGCGACGGTCAGCAAAATCACCGGGCCGGCAAACGCCTCGTAGCGTCGCACCATCTCCATGCCATAGGCCAGGATCGCCAACTGCACGAACCAGATCGCCACGAAACACACCCAACCCAGGCTCGACAGCCCGAGGATCGAGTTGTGGTCGTAATCGGCGAAACCGGGGTGCACCGCCGTCAGCAATACGCGAAAGACTACTGACGCCAGGTACGTCTGAATCCCGAACCAGGCAATGGCGATAACGGCACGAATCAATGCAGGAATTTGCGCCCCATGGATGCCGAAACTGATCCGGCTGATCACCGGAAACGGCACACCGGTTTTCTGACCCATGTAGCCGGAAAGATTCATGAAGCCATACACCAGCGCCGCGCCGATTCCCAGGGACAGCAGAATCTGCCAGCCGCCCAGGCCTAGTGCATACAGGCCAATGGCGAAGGAATAGTTGGCAATGTTGTGCACGTCGTTGGTCCACAGGGCAAAGATACTGTAACGACCCCAACGCCGGCCTTCAGCCTTGGTCGGCGCCAGGTCCTTGTTGTGCAGACGAGGGCTGAGTACCACGGGGGGTTGAAATGTTTGATCGTGAATGACGGACGTGGAAAGTGAGGAGGGCAGATCCAGCGCGATGTTGTTATTGGGGAGGCTAGTACGCATTCCGGCAGGCTCCAGAAGCTCGTTGCCGCGATGACTGTGCATGAGCGTGAACTCGACAAATCTTCGTCGCGGGCGGGAGAGCATCATTGGTTACGGGGCATCTGCAGCCTGTACGGGATAGGGCGCTTCAGGCTTGCGGATATAAAGTGTGTGTATGTTTTTGTATTTATTGTATACAAAACATGTGTTCACTTAAGCCAGATTTGTGCCAGTCAGTGATCTATGAATTACTTGGCTAATTTCTTTTTGTTATTGACTGAAACTAAGTAGTTGAAAAATTGGCAATATAAATTGACCGATTGAACAGGTATTTATTTCGGCGGGGTTGTATGGAAATGATCGACTGAGGGAATCATGAAAGAAGGATGTAACTTTTTGGGGCGCCTAAATAAAAAGTGCACACAGATATGGCACTTATGGTGACATTTCTGTGTACACAATTATTCGGGTTGACCCAGGGGCAGTGTGGGAGCGGGCTTGCTCGCGAAGAGGCAGTCACATTCAACACTGATGTTGACTGACAGTCCGCCTTCGCGAGCAAGCCCGCTCCCACAGGGATTGCATAAGGCGGGGATTAAGCCTTGGATTTGCTGATGATGTTTCCGGCATGCAGCCCGCATTCTTTCTGCGTGGCTTCTTCCCACCACCAACGACCTTCGCGCTCATGCTGGTTCGGCAATACCGGGCGGGTGCAAGGCTCGCAGCCGATGCTGATGAAACCGCGCTCATGCAGGCTGTTGTACGGCAGCTCCAGCATGCGGATGTAGCCCCAGATCTCTTCGCTGGTCATTTGCGCCAGCGGATTGAATTTGTACAGAGTGCGTTCCGGGGTGGAGAACGCGGTATCGATTTCCAGCACCGCGACCGCGCTGCGGGTGCCCGGGCTCTGGTCCCGACGCTGGCCGGTGGCCCAGGCTGTCACGCCCGACAGCTTGCGACGCAACGGCTCGATCTTGCGGATGCCGCAGCACTCGCCATGGCCGTCCTTGTAGAAGCTGAACAGGCCTTTTTCCTTCACGAAAGGTTCGAGCTTGGTGTAGTCCGGCGATACCACTTCGATGTCGATCTTGTAGTGCTCACGCACCTGCTCGATGAAGCGGTAGGTCTCGGGGTGCAAGCGGCCGGTGTCGAGGCTAAACACTTTGACGTTCTTGTTTAGCTTCCAGGCCATGTCCACCAGCACCACATCCTCGGCGCCGCTGAAAGATATCCACAGGTCATCGCCGAACTCGGCGAATGCGAGTTTCAGGATGTCCTGGGCGGATTTGTTGGCATAGGTCGTGGCGAGTTCCACGACATCGAACGATGGGCTCATCAGGGCGGCTTCCTACAGGTCGGTGGCGCTGGGCGCTCTATATATGCCTGATGGTAACAAAATCCTGCGGCGGCTGGTGCGCCCTCTGCGTTGCACAGAGGAGGGCGAGTCGCTAGAGTTCGGCAGTCCTTTTGCTCGCTCGACTCAATAAACAGTACAAAATGGGAGTGTCTTGTGGAAATTGCCTGTCTGGATCTTGAAGGTGTGCTGGTCCCGGAAATCTGGATCGCCTTTGCCGAAAAAACCGGGATCGACTCCCTCAGGGCCACCACTCGGGACATTCCCGACTATGACGTGTTGATGAAGCAGCGCTTGCGGATTCTCGACGAGCACGGCCTGAAGCTTTCCGACATCCAGGAAGTGATCGCCACGCTCAAGCCTCTGGAAGGCGCCAGCGAATTCGTCGACTGGCTGCGTGAACGCTTTCAGGTGGTGATTCTGTCGGACACCTTTTACGAATTCTCCCAGCCGCTGATGCGTCAACTGGGCTTCCCGACCTTGCTTTGCCATCGTCTGATTACCGACGATGCCGGTCGGGTCACGGGCTATCAGTTGCGTCAGAAAGATCCCAAGCGGCAGTCGGTATTGGCGTTCAAGAGCCTCTACTATCGGGTGATCGCGGCGGGGGATTCCTACAACGATACGACGATGCTGGGCGAGGCGGATGCCGGGATTCTGTTCCATGCGCCGGACAATGTGATTCGTGAGTTTCCACAGTTCCCGGCGGTGCACAGCTTTGCGGAGTTGAAGCAAGAGTTCATCAAGGCTTCGAATCGGGCGTTGAGTTTGTAGTCGTCAGGGATGGCCCCATCGCGGGCAAGCCCGCTCCCACAGGTTATGTGTCGATCAACACAAATCCTGCGGGAGCGGGCTTGCCCGCGAAGCTTTTAAAGGCCCCCCAAAGTATCGAGCAACACCTTCACCTTGGTTATCGATTCCTGATATTCCGCCTGCCAGTTCGAATCCGCGACGATCCCGCCGCCACCCCAGCAGCACACCTGCCCATCCTTGACCAGCAAACTGCGGATGGCGATGGAGCTGTCCATCTCGCCGCGCACGTCCAGGTACAGTAATGAACCGCAATACAACCCACGACGGGTCGGTTCCAGTTCGTCGATGATCTGCATGGCGCGAATCTTTGGTGCGCCGGTAATCGAGCCGCCGGGGAAGCTGCCGGCAATCAAATCCAGCGCATCCTTGTCATCCGCCAGCTCGCCAGTAACGCTGCTCACCAAGTGATGCACGTTCGGATAGCTTTCCAGGCTGAACAACTCCGGCACCCGCACCGAGCCGATGCGGCAGGTGCGACCGAGGTCGTTGCGCAGCAAATCGACGATCATCAGGTTTTCCGCACGATCCTTGGGGCTGGCCAGTAGTTCGGCGGCGTTCGCCGCATCTTCAACTGCAGTCAGGCCGCGGGGGCGGGTGCCTTTGATCGGGCGGGTTTCGACGTGGCGCTCGCTGACTTTGACGAAGCGCTCCGGCGACAGGCTCAGCACGGCGTCGCCGTCGGGCAGGCTCTGGAAGCCGGAAAACGGCGTCGGGCACGCCGCCCGCAGCGCGCAGTACGCGGCCCACGGATCACCCTGGCATTGCGCGCGGAAGCGCTGGGCGAAGTTGACCTGATAGCAGTCGCCGGCCTGGATGTACTGCTGAATGCGTTCGAAGGCTTGTCGATAGTCGTCGGCGCTCAGGTCGGCACTCATCTGGCCGTCCAGTTTGAAAGGCTCGATTTTCTGAGGTGCAGGTTGCGTGAACAGTTCGATCAGCCGCTGTCGTTCGCTGTCGATCAGCGTTGGGTGGAACACCAGTTGGCTGGTGGCCTGGTGGTGATCGCTGATCAGGGCCCAGTCGTACAGCCCGAAACGTGCGTCGGGCAATTGCAGGTCGTCCCGCGCCTGGCTCGGCAGGTTTTCCAGATGTCGGCCGAAGTCATAGCTCAGATAACCGATCAGGCCACCGGCGAAAGGCAGGTCGAACGGAACAGTGGCTTCGCCGAGTCGCGTCAGGTTGTCGCGAAGGCGTTGCAGGAAATGGCTGCCGCTTTCATCTGGTAACACGGCCAATTGCTCCAGCGGCCAGGCGCTGAGCAGGTCATAACGCCCACGCTCGGCGCTCGGCCGGCCGCTGTCGAGCAGCACAGCACCGGGGGCATGACGAATCGCCGCGAAGTATTCAGCGGGGTCGGCGCGATAGGGCAGCGGGTGTACGGAACAGGTCAACATGGGCGGGGCAGATCAGCCATCGAGGCGGGGGAGCGATTGTAGTCCTCTGCAGGATTTGCTCCTAGAGGGGATGTCGGCAAGAGATACATCTGTGGCGAGGGAGGTTTGCCTGTGGCGAGGGGGCATGCCCCCGTTGGGCAGCGAAGCGGCCCCAAAGTCGGTTGTATCAGACAGACCGCATCGGCTGGTTTGACGACTGCTGCGCAGCCGAACGGGGGCAAGCCCCCTCGCCACAGGTCAGCCCTCAACCGCAGGAATATGCCCAAACATTTCCTGAACGAACTCCACGCGTTCCTGCGCTGTTTCGATTATCCCGCGGGCCTGTAATTCTTCCAGCCGCGCTTCGACCGCGTGGGTACGCAACGTCAATCCGCAATCGTTGGCGATTTGAATGTTCAATCCGGGCCGGGCGTTAAGCTCAAGAATCAGCGGCCCTTTTTCCTGGTCGAGCACCATGTCGACACCGATGTAACCCAGCCCGCACAGCTCATAGCAGCCGGCAGCGAGCTTCATGAAACCGTCCCAGTAGGGCAGTTGCACGCCGTCCACTGCGTTGGTGGTGTCCGGATGTTTGTTGATGATGTTGTTCAGCCAGGTGCCGCGCAATGTCAGGCCTGTGGCCAGATCGACACCGACGCCGATGGCGCCCTGGTGCAGGTTGGCCTTCCCGCCGGACTGGCGAGTCGGCAAGCGCAACATGGCCATCACCGGATAGCCCATCAGCACGATGATGCGAATGTCCGGCACGCCTTCATAGCTGATGCTTTTGAAGATCTGGTCCGGGGTCACGCGGTATTCGATCAGCGCGCGGTCACGGTGACCGCCGAGCGAGTACAGGCCGGTCAGGATGCTGGAAATCTGATGCTCGATTTCCTCGTGGCTGATGATCTTGCCCGACACCGTGCGATAGCGGCCCTCGAAGCGGTCGGCGATCACCAGAATGCCATCACCGCCAGCGCCCTGAGCCGGCTTGACCACGAAATCGGTACGCCCGCCGATGATCTCGCTGAGGTTGTCGATTTCCTTCTCGGTGGAGATCACGCCGTACAGCTCCGGCACGTGGATGCCGGCGGCGATGGCGCGCTCCTTGGTGATGATCTTGTCATCGACGATCGGGTACAGGCTGCGCTTGTTGTACTTGAGTACGTAGTCTGCGTTGCGCCGATTGATCCCCATGATGCCCCGGGCCTCCAAGGCTTTCCAGGTCTTCCAGAGACCGAACATCAGGCGTCAGCCTTCTTGAGGAAAGCCTTGAAACGCACCAGTTCGGTCAGGCGGTAACCGCGATAGCGACCCATGGCCAGCATGAAACCCACCAGGATCAGCAGGATCGCCGGGAAGGTGAACACGAAGTACACCAGCTCAGGCACGCTCATGATCAGGTGCGCCAGGGCGGCTGCGAACAACGTGCCGATCGCCACTTTCATCGCGTGGCCGCCACCGCGCTCTTCCCAGGTGATCGACAGGCGTTCGATGGTCATGGTCAGAATCACCATCGGGAACAGCGCCACCGACAAGCCGCGTTCCAGGCCGAGTTTGTGGCTGAACAGGCTGATAGCCGCGATCAGCACCACCACGAAGGTCAGCACCACCGACAGCCTCGGCAGCATTTGCAGCTTCAAGTGTTCAAGGTAGGAGCGCAGCGACAGCCCCAGCGCCGTGATGATGGTGAACAGCACAATACCGAAGCCGAGCTGGGTTTCCCGGAAGGCGAGGGCGATCAGCACCGGGGTAAAGGTGCCGAGTGTCTGAATGCCGATCAGGTTGCGCAGGATCAGGATCACCAGCACGCCGATCGGGATCATCACCATGATCATGAAGGTCTGCTGGGTTTCCAGCGGCAGACCGTACAGCGAGTAGTCGAGGAAGTTGGCGTCGGAGTTTTCGTCGGTCAGCTTGGCCAGGCGAATGGCGTTCATTTCGCTGTTGTTCAGGCTGAAGGTGACGTTGGCTTTTTTACCGCCATCGACGGTGATCAGGTTTTCGTCGCCGGTCCACCACAGCAAGCGGTCGGTGGGCAGGCCCTGTTCGCCGGTTTCCGGGTTGAAGTACAGCCAGTCGGTGCCGTTGAAGCTGCGTAACCAGAGTTCAGGCATTTGCGGCTGATCGGCTACCAGGCGAATGGTGTGGACCTTTTCCACCGGCACGTGGGCGATGGACAGTACCAGTTCGACGATTTTGGCTTTGTTCACGGTGGACGGATCGCCGGCCAGCAGCAGTTTTACGTTGTCGTCGTTGAGGTTGTTGACGCGCTTGATGGCTTCGCCGATGAAGGTTTCCACGTCGGCCGAGTGTTGGCGGATCGGCGCGAGCAAGGCTTCGGCGGCGATTTTTTCCGGGCCTTCGACGGCAATGCTGTCGCGGAAGGTCGGGCCTTTGATCTTGGATTTTTCGCCGCTGTAGCGCTTGGTCAGCACCAGTCGGTAATAAAGGGTCTGGTTGCCTTTGGCCCGACGCGCCGACCAGGTGACCTTGCGGTTGCCATCGGCACGATTCACCGCCACGCCGTAATTATTGGAAATGAAACTCTCGTTGAGGCTCACGTAGTCGCGGCTCAGCGGCGGCACGAACATCTGGATCTTGATCGGATCCTTGGCGTTGGCGACGAACTCGACCTTGGCGTCGATGTTCCACAAGTCGTCGGTAGCGTCTTCGGTCACCGGAATTCCGAGCACGAAAATCTGATAGGCCGTAACTGAAATGCCCAGCACCACCAGGATGGCGATCAGCAGTTTCAGATGGAGGGTAAGAGAGCGCATTGGAATTACTCTGCGGTATGTGCGTCGGTGGCGCAGGCGGGTTTGCCAGCAGCGTATTTAAGACTGGGGTCGACCAGCGCATCGAAGCGTTTGAGCGCTTCGGAGCCGATCAAGAGCGGGTATTGGAAGGCACTGCGGTCGGTCAAGTTCACTTCGATGCTGCGTAAAGCCGAACCCATGCAGATATCCAGCTCGATGACCGGACGGGCGGTGTATTTTTTGCCTTCTTCCGGGTCGTAGTCACCGGCCCGGCGCTTGATCTTGCTGACACGGGCCAGCGGTCGTTCGATCGGATGCGAATGCGCGGCGTCGATAGCCAGATAGAAGCGCACCCAGGACTCGCCATTGCGTTTGAAGCGTTTGATGTCGCGGGCACTCAGCGAAGCGGTTTTCGCCCCAGTGTCGAGTTTGGCGGCGACTTCCAGATTGATGCCTTCCAGCGAAGCGTACTCATTGAGGCCGTACACAGTCTTTTCCCCTGCCGCGGCGAAACCTGGCAGACCAAAAAGACAAAGGAATGTGGTGAAGGGCTTGAGTCTCATAAATCCTGGTGCGCAGCGGTCCGTTCTTCAATTCAAGGCCCTGGCATTGCTGCACAAGCTCCCTCGTATGCCTATCCGTTTTTTATGACAGGCAATGCAGATGACAAGCAAATGCGGGCGGCATTCTAGCACGGTGGGTTTATGGCGCCAGCGTTGGCCGACGGCTATAACTTGAGGGGTTGCTTCCTTATGGTGCAGCGTGGTTATTAGACGATTGTCGACAATATCGAATTATCCTTTGACGTATCTGGCTATATTCGCTAGTTTTTGCGGCATTGGTTTTCAAGGTGTCGACAATATGCTGGATCAACTCGATCCCCCAGTCACAGTTCAGGACGACTCGGAAACACTTTCCGAAAACGTCTTCCGACGTATTCAGGCGGCCATCGTCAAAGGCGAGATCGCCCCGGGCAGCAAGATCTCAGAGCCCGAGCTGGCGCGCACCTACGGCATCAGCCGCGGGCCGCTGCGTGAGGCCATTCACCGTCTGGAAGGCCAGCGCCTGCTGGTTCGCGTGCCGCACGTCGGGGCGCGAGTGGTGTCGCTGAGCCACGCCGAACTGCTGGAACTCTACGAAATTCGCGAATCCCTGGAAGGCATGGCGTGCCGTCTGGCGGCTGAACGCATGACGGTCGAAGAAATCGACGAACTGCGTCGGGTGCTGGAAACCCATGAGCGCGATGCGGCGTTTCAGGCCGGTGTCGGTTACTACCAGCAGGAAGGCGATTTCGACTTTCATTACCGGATCATCCAGGGCAGCGGCAACCGCACCCTGACCCAGATGCTGTGCGGTGAGCTCTATCAGCTGGTGCGCATGTACCGCATCCAGTTTTCCACCACGCCCAATCGGCCGCGCCAGGCGTTTGCCGAACACCACCGAATTCTCGATGCCATCGCCGACCGTGACGGTGAGCTGGCCGAGTTGTTGATGCGCCGTCACATCGGCGCCTCCAAACGCAATATCGCCCGTCACTACCAAGACGGCGCTAACCCGACAGCCACTGAACGAGGTGAGTCATGAGTTCCAACAAGAGCACTCCAGGCCAGCGTTTCCGCGATGCGGTCGCCAGCGAACATCCGCTGCAAGTGGTCGGCACGATCAACGCCAACCACGCACTGCTGGCCAAGCGCGCCGGTTTCAAGGCTATTTACCTGTCGGGTGGCGGGGTGGCTGCCGGCTCCCTCGGCGTGCCGGACCTGGGGATTACCGGTCTGGATGACGTGCTGACCGACGTGCGTCGCATCACTGACGTCTGCGACCTGCCGCTGCTGGTGGACGTGGACACCGGTTTCGGTTCCTCGGCGTTCAACGTCGCCCGTACCGTGAAGTCGATGATCAAGTTCGGCGCGGCGGCGATCCACATCGAAGACCAGGTCGGCGCCAAGCGCTGCGGTCATCGTCCTAATAAAGAGATCGTCTCGCTGCAGGAAATGGTCGACCGCATCAAAGCGGCCGTCGATGCCCGCACCGACGACAGCTTCGTGATCATGGCCCGCACCGACGCCCTGGCGGTGGAAGGTCTTGAATCTGCGCTGGAACGCGCGGCCGCATGCATCGAAGCCGGTGCCGACATGGTGTTTCCGGAAGCGATCACCGAACTTGAGATGTACAAACTGTTCGCCAGTCGCGTGAAAGCGCCGATCCTGGCCAATATCACCGAATTCGGCGCAACGCCGCTGTACACCACCGAGCAGCTCGCTGCCGCCGACGTGTCGTTGGTGCTGTACCCGCTGTCGGCGTTCCGCGCGATGAACAAAGCCGCGGAAAACGTCTACACCGCGATCCGCCGCGACGGCACGCAACAGAACGTCATCGACACCATGCAGACGCGCATGGAGCTTTACGATCGCATCGATTACCACACCTTCGAGCAGAAGCTCGATGCGTTGTTTGCGGCGAAGAAATAAAGATCAAAAGATCAAAAGATCGCAGCCTCGTTTCACTCGACAGCTCCTACAGGGTTGTTGTCGAACGCAGTCAATGTAGGAGCTGCCGAAGGCTGCGATCTTTTCGGCAATCCCCAAAGAACCTGATGAAACACAATTTGCCGATTCCCTGACAAATTCAAGAAAACTGGAGACAGCAATGGCCGAAGCAAAAGTACTCAGTGGCGCCGGGCTCCGTGGCCAGGTTGCCGGGCAAACCGCACTGTCCACCGTGGGCCAGTCGGGCGCAGGCCTGACCTATCGCGGCTATGACGTTCGCGAACTGGCGGCTGACGCCCAATTCGAAGAAGTGGCGTACCTGCTGCTGCACGGCGAGCTACCTACCAAAGCGCAACTCGCCGCTTACGTGACCAAACTGAGCAAGCTGCGTGACCTGCCGCAAGCGCTGAAAGAAGTACTGGAACGCATCCCCGCCGATGCCCATCCGATGGACGTGATGCGCACCGGTTGCTCGTTCCTGGGCAACATCGAACCGGAGAAAGACTTCTCCGAGCAGCACGACAAAACCGACCGCCTGCTGGCCGCGTTCCCGGCGATCATGTGCTACTGGTATCGCTTCAGCCACGACGGCAAACGCATCAATTGCGTGACTGACGAAGCCTGCATCGGCGGCCATTTCCTGCACCTGTTGCACGACAAGAAACCGAGCGAGTTGCACGTCAAGGTGATGAACGTTTCGCTGATCCTCTACGCGGAGCACGAGTTCAACGCCTCGACCTTCACCGCCCGGGTGTGTGCCTCGACCCTGTCGGATCTGTATTCCTGCATCACGGCGGCCATCGGCTCCCTGCGCGGCCCGTTGCACGGTGGCGCCAACGAAGCGGCGATGGAAATGATCGAGCGCTTCTCGTCGCCTGAAGAGGCGGTCGAGGGCACCCTCGGCATGCTGGCGCGCAAGGACAAGATCATGGGCTTCGGCCACGCGATCTATAAGGACAACGATCCGCGCAACGAGGTGATCAAGGCCTGGTCGAAAAAACTCTCCGACGAAGTGGGCGACACCGTGCTGTTCCCGGTTTCCGAAGCCATCGACGCAACCATGTGGGAACAGAAGAAGCTGTTCCCGAACGCCGACTTCTACCATGCGTCGACGTACCACTTCATGGGCATCCCGACCAAGTTGTTCACACCGATCTTCGTCTGCTCGCGCCTGACCGGCTGGGCGGCGCATGTGTTCGAACAACGTGCCAACAACCGCATCATCCGCCCGAGCGCTGAATACGTCGGCGTCGAACAGCGCAAGTTCGTGCCAATCGAACAACGCTGACCGGGAGGGCGCCGGCACAGGAACCTGAACAAAACGCAGGTCCCTGTGGGAGCGGGCTTGCCCGCGATGACGGACTGACATCCAACATGGATGTCGACTGATACACCGCTATCGCGGGCAAGCCCGCTCCCACAGTGGATTGTGTTTGCTTCAACAGCTGCGCCAGGCCCCACCCTTTGAAACCACCGTGACCGAGTCCTGACGATGAACACTGAATTCCGCAAACCGCTGCCCGGCAGCCATCTGGATTATTTCGACGTCCGCGCGGCGGTCGATGCCATTGCGCCTGGCGCCTACGACACCCTGCCGTACACCTCCCGCGTGCTGGCGGAAAACCTTGTGCGTCGCTGCGACCCGGCCACGCTCACTGAGTCCTTGAAGCAATTCATCGAGCGCAAACGCGATCTCGATTTCCCGTGGTTCCCGGCCCGCGTGGTGTGCCACGACATTCTTGGCCAGACCGCCCTGGTCGACCTCGCCGGCCTGCGCGACGCCATCGCCCTGCAAGGTGGTGACCCGGCGCAAGTGAACCCGGTAGTGCCGACTCAGTTGATCGTCGACCACTCCCTGGCCGTTGAGCGCGGTGGCTTCGACCCGGAAGCGTTTGAAAAGAACCGTGCCATTGAAGACCGTCGCAACGAAGACCGTTTCCACTTCATCAACTGGACCAAAAAAGCCTTCAAGAACGTTGACGTGATCCCGCCAGGCAACGGGATCATGCACCAGATCAACCTGGAGAAAATGTCGCCAGTGATTCAGGTGCGTGACGGTGTGGCCTTCCCCGATACCTGCGTCGGCACCGACAGTCACACCCCGCACGTCGATGCGCTGGGCGTGATCGCCATTGGTGTTGGTGGTCTGGAAGCGGAAAGCGTCATGCTTGGTCGCGCATCGTGGATGCGTCTGCCGGAAAGCGTCGGTGTCGAACTCACTGGCAAGCTGCAACCGGGCATCACTGCCACCGACATGGTGCTGGCGCTGACCGAATACCTGCGCAAACAAAAAGTCGTCGGCGCATGGCTGGAGTTCTTCGGTGAAGGGGCTTCGGCTCTGACCTTGGGCGACCGTGCGACCATTTCCAACATGGCCCCGGAATACGGCGCCACGGCGGCAATGTTCTACATCGACCAGCAGACTATCGACTACCTGAAACTCACCGGCCGTGAAGACGAGCAAGTGCAGCTTGTGGAGAATTACGCCAAGCAGACCGGTCTCTGGGCCGACAGCCTGAAAGGCGCGCAATACGAGCGAGGGCTGAGCTTCGACCTGTCCTCGGTGGTGCGCAACATGGCCGGCCCGAGCAACCCGCACGCCCGTGTCGCCACGTCCGATCTCGCGGCGCAAGGCATCTCCGGCCAGTGGGACGACGTGCCCGGCCAGATGCCGGACGGCGCGGTGATCATCGCCGCCATCACCAGTTGCACCAACACCAGCAACCCACGCAACGTGATTGCCGCTGGCCTGCTGGCGCGCAACGCCAACAAGCTCGGGCTGACCCGCAAGCCATGGGTCAAATCCTCGCTGGCGCCGGGTTCGAAAACCGTGGCGCTGTATCTGGATGAAGCCGGGCTGACTAAAGAACTGGAACAACTCGGCTTCGGCGTCGTGGCCTTCGCCTGCACCACGTGCAACGGCATGTCCGGCGCGCTGGACCCGGTGATCCAGCAAGAGATCATCGATCGCGATCTGTATGCCACGGCCGTACTTTCCGGTAACCGTAACTTCGATGGGCGGATTCACCCATACGCCAAAAACGCGTTCCTGGCTTCGCCGCCATTGGTGGTGGCTTACGCCATCGCCGGGACCATCCGTTTCGACATCGAAAAAGATGTGCTGGGCCTGGACGCGAACGGCAAGGAAATCCGCCTGAAAGACATCTGGCCGAGCGACGAAGAAATCGACGCGGTGGTCAAGGCTTCGGTGAAACCGGAGCAGTTCCGCCAAGTGTACATTCCGATGTTCGCCATCCACGAAGACACCGGTCCGAAGGTCACGCCGCTGTATGACTGGCGCGAAATGAGCACCTACATCCGTCGTCCGCCGTATTGGGAAGGCGCGCTGGCCGGCGCTCGTCCGCTCAAGGGCATGCGCCCGCTGGCGGTGCTGCCGGACAACATCACCACCGATCACCTGTCGCCTTCCAACGCGATCATGCTCGACAGCGCCGCCGGTGAATACCTGGCGAAAATGGGCCTGCCGGAAGAAGACTTCAACTCCTACGCCACGCACCGCGGCGACCACTTGACCGCGCAGCGCGCGACGTTCGCCAACCCGAAACTGTTCAATGAAATGGTTCAGGAAAACGGCAAGGTCAAGCAGGGTTCCCTGGCGCGAGTCGAGCCGGAAGGCCAGGTCATGCGCATGTGGGAAGCCATCGAAACCTACATGGAACGCAAGCAGCCGCTGATCATCATCGCCGGCGCCGACTATGGTCAGGGTTCGTCCCGTGACTGGGCAGCCAAAGGTGTGCGTCTGGCAGGTGTGGAAGCAATCGCTGCGGAAGGTTTCGAGCGCATCCACCGCACCAACCTGGTGGGCATGGGCGTGTTGCCGCTGGAGTTCAAACCGGGCACCGACCGTCACACCCTGGCCATCGACGGCAGCGAAACCTACGACGTGATCGGCGACCGCACCCCGCGTGCGACGCTGACGCTGGTGATCAATCGCAAAAACGGCGAACGCGTCGAAGTGCCGGTGACCTGCCGCCTCGACACCGCTGAAGAAGTGTCGATCTACGAGGCCGGCGGCGTGTTGCAGCGTTTCGCTCAGGACTTCCTCGAAGAATCGGCGGTTGCCGTTTAACAACGATGTGCGGACACGGGATTTCAGGCCCGTGTCTGTCTATCTATAAGGAGCACCAATGGCTCACGCACCTCAGATCAAAATCCCCGCCACCTACATGCGCGGCGGCACCAGCAAAGGCGTGTTCTTCAGTCTGAAAGACCTGCCCGAAGCGGCACAGATTCCCGGCCCGGCTCGCGATGCGTTATTGCTGCGAGTGATCGGCAGTCCCGACCCATACGACAAGCAAATCGACGGCATGGGCGGTGCGACGTCCAGCACCAGCAAAACCGTGATCCTGTCGAAAAGCATCAAGGCCGACCATGACGTCGATTACCTGTTCGGTCAGGTCTCCATCGACAAGCCTTTCGTCGACTGGAGCGGCAACTGCGGCAACCTGTCGGCGGCGGTCGGTTCGTTCGCCATCAGCAATGGCCTGGTGGATGCCAGCCGCATTCCGCACAACGGTGTGGCGGTGGTGCGCGTGTGGCAGGCCAACATCGGCAAGACCATCATCGCCCATGTGCCGATCACCAACGGTGAGGTCCAGGAAACCGGCGATTTCGAACTCGACGGCGTGACCTTTCCGGCGGCCGAAGTGCAGCTCGAATTCATGGACCCGGCGGCGGAAGAAGAGGGTGGCGGTGGTTCGATGTTCCCCACCGGCAATCTGGTAGATGACCTCGAAGTGCCGGGCGTCGGTACGCTCAGGGCGACCTTGATCAACGCCGGCATTCCGACCATTTTCATCAATGCCGAAGACATCGGCTACACCGGTACCGAATTGCAGGGCGCGATCAATGGCGACCTGAAGGCCCTGGCGATGTTCGAAACCATCCGCGCTTACGGCGCGTTGCGCATGGGGCTGATTCAGCACCTGGACGAAGCGGCCAAGCGTCAGCACACGCCGAAGGTGGCGTTCGTCGCCAAACCGGCGGAGTACATTGCGTCCAGCGGCAAGGCGATTGCGGCCACCGACATTGACTTGCTGGTGCGTGCGCTGTCCATGGGCAAACTGCACCACGCGATGATGGGCACGGCAGCGGTGGCCATCGGCACGGCGGCGGCGATTTCCGGCACGTTGGTGAACTTGGCGGCGGGCGGCATCGAACGCAACGCGGTGCGCTTCGGTCATCCCTCCGGGACCTTGCGCGTGGGCGCCGAGGCCACTCAGGTCAACGGTGAATGGACCGTGAACAAAGCCATCATGAGCCGCAGTGCGCGGGTGTTGATGGAAGGCTATGTCCGCGTGCCGGGGGATTGTTTCTGACATAAGTTTAGACGTCACCCAAAACCCTGTGGGAGCGGGCTTGCCCGCGATGAGGCCTTCACATTCAACATCTATGTCGGCTGATACACCGCTATCGCGGGCAAGCCCGCTCCCACAGTGGACTGCATTTCAATAACAAGAATGGCGTCACCAACTAAGATTGATCCTGAACCGAGGTCCCATCAGCGAACCACTGACCGAGTGAATCGAACATGAGCGCCAACGTCGACCTGAACAACCGCCCCGACTACGATACGGTCCTGCAGGACATCACCGACTACGTCCTCAACTTCAAAATCGAATCTCCAGAAGCGCTGGATACCGCCCGCAATTGCCTGATGGACACCCTCGGCTGCGGTCTGCTGGCCCTGCGTTTTCCCGAATGCATCAAACACCTTGGACCTATCGTCGAAGGCACTGTCGTTCCCTTCGGTGCTCGCGTGCCGGGCACCAGTTATCGTCTTGATCCGGTCAAAGCCGCTTGGGACATCGGTTGCATCGTCCGCTGGCTTGATTACAACGACACTTGGCTCGCCGCCGAATGGGGTCATCCGTCCGATAACCTCGGCGCCATTCTTGCGGTGGCCGACCATCTGTCGCAAAAACGCCAGGCCAATGGCGACGCACCGCTGACCCTTCGCGTGGTGTTGGAAGCGATGATCATGGCTCACGAGATTCAAGGCGTGATTGCGTTGGAAAACTCCTTCAATCGCGTCGGCATCGACCACGTCATCCTGGTGAAAGTCGCCTCGACCGCGGTCACCGCCAAGCTCATGGGCGCCAATCGCGAGCAACTGCTGTCGGCGTTGTCCCATGCCTTTGCCGACGGCCAGGCGCTGCGTACTTACCGGCATGCGCCAAATGCCGGGTCGCGTAAATCCTGGGCAGCGGGGGATGCGTCCAGTCGTGGCGTGCGTCTGGCGGACATTGCGATGCGCGGGGAGATGGGCATTCCCGGTGTACTGACCGCCAAACAATGGGGTTTCTACGACGTACTGTTCAGCCACACCAACAATGACATGGCGCTCAAGCCTGAAGACAAGCGGGCCTTCAGATTCTCTCGGCCGTTCGGCAGCTACGTGATGGAAAACGTGCTGTTCAAGATCAGCTTTCCCGCCGAGTTTCACGCGCAAACTGCCTGCGAGGCCGCCGTCACTTTGCACCCACTGGTCAGGAATCGCCTGCACGAAATCGACAGGATCGTCATCACCACCCACGAATCGGCGATCCGCATCATCTCCAAGGTCGGCCCGCTGGCCAACGCTGCGGACCGCGACCACTGCATCCAGTACATGACCGCCGTACCCTTGGTGTTCGGTAATCTGGTGGCCGAGCAATATGAGGACGACTTCCACGCCGTGCATCCGATCATCGACGTGCTGCGCGACAAAATGGTCATCGTCGAAGACCCGCGCTTCACCCGCGAATACCTGGAGCCGGATAAACGCTCCATCGCCAATGCGGTGCAGGTGTTCTTCAAGGACGGCTCCAGCACCGAGAACGTGGTGGTGGAGTACCCGATCGGCCATCGCCGTCGCCGCACCGATGGCATTCCGCTGCTGGAAGAGAAGTTCAAGGCCAATCTGGCGACGCGCTTCACGGCGCAGCGGAGTGCCGAGATCTTTGCGTTGTGCAAGGACCAGGCGCGGCTTGAGGAGACGGCGGTGAACCGGTTTGTGGATTTGTTTGTGATCTAGTTACACCGCGTCATCGTTCAATCGCGGGCAAGCCCGCTCCCACAGGTTCTCCATTGTTTGGATTTTGCATTCAACACAGATCCCTGTGGGAGCGGGCTTGCCCGCGATGGCGGTGGAGCAGACCCCGGAAATTACTTGAACCGTCGCTCCACACCTTTCTCTACTAAAATCTTCGCAGAGATTTCTTCCACGGAGAAATGCGTGGAATTGATGTGGGCAATGTTCTCGCGTCGAAACAGATTCTCCACCTCGCGCACTTCGAATTCGCACTGTGCGTAGCTCGAATAGCGGCTGTTGGGCTTGCGTTCGTTGCGGATCGCGGTGAGCCGGTCCGGGTCGATGGTCAGGCCGAACAGCTTGTGATGATGGGCGCGCAGGGCGGTTGGCAGTTGCAGGCGCTCCATGTCGTCTTCGGTCAGCGGGTAATTGGCCGCACGGATGCCGAATTGCATGGCCATGTACAGACACGTCGGCGTCTTACCACATCGCGACACGCCCACTAGTATCAAGTCGGCCTTGTCGTAATAGTGCGTGCGGGCGCCATCGTCGTTGTCGAGGGCGAAGTTCACCGCCTCGATGCGCTCCATGTAATTGGAGTTGCCACCAATGGAATGGGATTTGCCGACGGTGTAGGAAGAATGCTCGGTCAGTTCCTGTTCCAGCGGGGCCAGGAAGGTCGAAAAAATGTCGATCATGAAACCATTCGACGTTGCGAGAATCTCACGAATGTCCTGATTGACGATGGTGTCGAAAATAATCGGACGAAAACCATCGTTTTCGGCGGCTTTGTTGATTTGTTGTACCATGGCCCGCGCTTTATCCGCGTTGTCGATGTAGGGCCGCGTGATTTTGCTGAAGGTAATGTTTTCGAACTGCGCCAACAGGCTTTGACCCAGGGTTTCGGCCGTAATGCCCGTGCCATCGGAGATAAAGAAAGCAGATCGTTTCATTTGCACCTTGGGCCTTAAGCTAGTGACGATTCTTGGATATAGTAGGCGCGATTTGTCGGCCGCCAGTGGCCAGCATTCTCACTTATTTTCCAGGTCCAGGCCATACAGCCGGCAAATGCTCCCCCGAGTCGCCGGCTTCTGAGCTTTTCCAACACAGTTAGTGGAGAGATCACCTTGGTAGAGTACGTAGTTTCCCTCGATAAGCTCGGCGTCCATGATGTAGAGCATGTGGGGGGCAAGAACGCATCCCTGGGCGAGATGATCAGTAACCTTGCAGGTGCCGGTGTATCGGTGCCCGGTGGCTTCGCCACGACAGCTCAGGCATATCGTGATTTCCTGGAACTGAGCGGTCTGAACGATCAGATCCATGCCGCCCTCGACGCGCTGGATGTCGACGATGTCAACGCCCTGGCCAAAACCGGTGCCCAGATCCGTCAATGGATCATGGAAGCCGAATTCCCCGAGAAGCTCAACGCCGAGATCCGCACCGCGTTCGCCACGCTGTCGGCCGGCAACCCTGACATGGCCGTTGCCGTGCGCTCTTCCGCTACCGCCGAAGACTTGCCGGACGCTTCCTTCGCTGGCCAGCAGGAAACCTTCCTGAACATCCGTGGTGTCGAAAACGTTATTCGCGCCGCCAAAGAGGTGTTCGCTTCCCTGTTCAACGACCGTGCGATTTCCTATCGCGTCCACCAGGGCTTCGACCACAAGCTGGTTGCCCTGTCGGCTGGCGTGCAGCGCATGGTCCGCTCCGAAACCGGCACCGCCGGCGTGATGTTCACCCTCGATACCGAATCGGGCTTCCGTGACGTGGTGTTCATCACCGGCGCTTACGGCCTGGGTGAAACCGTCGTACAAGGCGCGGTGAACCCGGATGAATTCTATGTCCACAAAGGCACGCTGGAAGCCGGTCGTCCGGCCATCCTGCGTCGCAACCTGGGCAGCAAAGCCATCAAGATGATCTACGGCGAAGTGGCCACGGCCGGTAAGTCGGTCAAGACCATCGACGTGGACAAGGCTGATCGTGCACGTTTCTGCCTGAGCGACGCCGAAGTCAGCGAGCTGGCCAAGCAAGCGATGATCATCGAAAAGCACTACAAGTGCCCGATGGACATCGAATGGGCCAAAGACGGTGACGACGGCAAGCTCTACATCGTTCAGGCCCGTCCTGAAACCGTGAAGAGCCGCACTTCGGCCAATGTCATGGAACGTTACCTGTTGAAAGAAACCGGCACCGTGCTGGTGGAAGGTCGCGCCATCGGCCAGCGCATCGGCGCCGGCAAGGTGCGGATCATCAAGGACGTGTCCGAGATGGACAAAGTCCAGCCGGGCGACGTTCTGGTTTCCGACATGACCGACCCGGACTGGGAACCGGTCATGAAGCGCGCCAGCGCTATCGTCACCAACCGTGGCGGCCGTACCTGCCACGCGGCGATCATCGCTCGCGAGCTGGGGATCCCGGCCGTGGTCGGTTGCGGCAACGCGACTCAGCTGTTGAAAGACGGCCAGGGTGTGACTGTTTCTTGCGCTGAAGGCGACACCGGCTACATCTTCGAAGGCGAACTGGGCTTCGACATCAAGAAAAACTCCGTGGATGCCATGCCGGATCTGCCGTTCAAGATCATGATGAACGTCGGCAACCCGGACCGCGCCTTCGACTTCGCGCAACTGCCGAACGCCGGTGTGGGCCTGGCCCGTCTGGAATTCATCATCAACCGCATGATCGGCGTACACCCGAAAGCGCTGTTGAACTACGACGGCCTGCCGCAAGAGATCAAGGACAGCGTCGACAAGCGCATCGCCGGTTACAACGACCCGGTCGGCTTCTATGTCGAAAAACTGGTCGAGGGCATCAGTACCCTGGCGGCAGCGTTCTGGCCGAAAAAGGTCATCGTGCGTCTGTCGGACTTCAAGTCCAACGAATACGCGAACCTGATCGGCGGCAAACTCTACGAGCCGGAAGAAGAAAACCCGATGCTGGGCTTCCGTGGCGCTTCGCGTTACATCAGCGAATCGTTCCGCGACTGCTTCGAGCTCGAGTGCCGCGCCCTCAAACGCGTGCGCAACGAGATGGGCCTGACCAACGTCGAAATCATGGTGCCGTTCGTTCGCACCCTGGGCGAAGCGAGCCAGGTGGTCGATCTGCTGGCCGAAAACGGTCTGGCCCGTGGCGAAAACGGTCTGCGCGTAATCATGATGTGCGAACTGCCTTCCAACGCGATCCTGGCTGAAGAGTTCCTCGAGTTCTTCGATGGTTTCTCCATCGGCTCCAACGACCTGACTCAGCTGACACTGGGCCTGGACCGTGACTCCGGGATCATCGCGCATCTGTTCGACGAGCGTAATCCTGCGGTCAAGAAGCTGCTGGCCAATGCTATTCAGGCATGCAACAAGGCCGGCAAGTACATCGGCATCTGCGGTCAGGGCCCTTCGGACCACCCGGATCTGGCCAAGTGGCTGATGGAGCAGGGCATCGAAAGCGTTTCGCTGAACCCCGATTCCGTGCTGGAAACCTGGTTCTTCCTGGCTGAAGGTCAGGCTCCGGCCTGATGGTGTGAGTGAAAGGGCCGATCTGTGATCGGCCCTTTTAGAGATTCAAGTAGGGCGGGCTCCTCTGGATGCCGCCCTTTTTTGTGCAAGAGCATTATGCAAAGCAGCAGCAACCTATTTCCTGTCGCCCTGATCAGCGCCGAGCGGCGCGGTGATTTGAGCGAAGACGTCTATCGTTTGAAACCCGGCAACAGCCCCGACGGCACCGTCGAACTGGCTGTGACGCGCCTGGGCCTGGCCGATGAGCCGGCGGTGCGTGGCGTGCCGGTGATTCTGTTGCACGGCAGCTTTTCCAATCGACGGTTCTGGTTCTCTCCCAAAGGTCTGGGGTTGGGGGCTTATCTGACGCGTCTGGGGTTCGATGTGTGGATTCCGGAAATGCGCGGTCATGGGCTGTCTCAGCGCAATCAGGATTATCGTAAAAACCGCGTCGCCGACTACGCGCGTTACGATTTGCCGGCCATTGGCGCGTTCGTGCGCGAACAAAGCGGCCAGGTCCCACACTGGATCGGTCATTCGCTGGGTGGCATTACGCTGGCGGCGGCGCTGGGTGGGGAATACATCGGCGAGCCTGTCGTCGCGTCTGCGGCGTTTTTTGGCACTCAGGTCAGCCGCACCTACTGGCCGTTGAAGTTTCCGCCGGTGGAGTGGAGCGGGCGCTTCATTCTCAAGCGATTTGCCCAACTGTCAGGTTCACGGCTCAAGCGCGGCCCGGAGGACGAGCCGATTGGCCTGGCCCTGGAAAGCATGCGCTGGTACGGGCTGTTCGGCCGTTTTGGTGATGCCGACAAGGACTGGTGGGCGGGTTTGGCCGAGGTCCAGTTGCCAGTGCTGGCCGTGAGCGCCGCGGGCGATCATCAAGACCCGACCTGGGCCTGCCACAAGCTGTTCGATCAGGTTGGCTCCGAGCACAAGCAGTTCATCACCCTTGGCCGCGAGCAAGGCTTTGGCGATAATTTCGGTCATGTGGAAATGCTTGTCAGCAAGGCTGCGCAGACTGAAGTCTGGCCGTTGGTGGCGCGTTGGCTGGCGGATCAACAGACGCCGTTGCTGGGTGGAAAGCCGGATTTGGCTGCGGCAGTTTGAGCCTGATGCTCTAACAAGGGCATTTCGCTCGGAACGGCTTGCGGCTAAGATATGACGCATTAAGCGGTTCTGGTCACTTTTGGTGGTCGACTCGATCGGCGCGTTTGCAGCCGTTCAGCCTTGGCCCGCGTATGCTGCCTATTCGATTGTCTTCCTTCTTACAGGAGTTTCTCGATGAACCATTACATCACACCTGATCTGTGCGACGCCTACCCGGAGCTGGTGCAGGTGCTGGAACCGATGTTCAGCAATTTCGGTGGCCGTGATTCTTTCGGTGGCGAAATCGTGACCATCAAATGTTTCGAAGATAATTCGCTGGTCAAGGAGCAAGTCGCGCTCAAGGGGAGCGGTAAAGTGCTGGTGGTCGACGGTGGCGGTTCCCTGCGACGCGCGCTGTTGGGTGACCTGCTGGCCGAGAAAGCCGCCAATAACGGGTGGGAAGGGCTGGTGATCTACGGTTGCATCCGCGACGTCGACGTCATCGCGCAAACCGATCTGGGGGTTCAGGCCCTGGCCAGTCACCCGATGAAAACCGACCGGCGCGGTGTTGGTGAACTCAATATTGCCGTGACCTTCGCGGGTGTGACCTTCCACCCGGGTCACTATGTTTATGCGGACAACAACGGCGTGATCATTTCGCCAAGCCCGCTGAAGATGCCTGAATAAAGCGCGTTTCAATAAAGGGGTGAGGATGTTCGAGGAAGAAAACGCGCAGTGGGGGCTGGTGCATGCCCTCGTGCTGGACGGTAAAGGCGGTGCGCGTTCGATAGCCCGGACTGAACTCGATGACTTGCAGTTGCAGGCCCATGAAAGCCTGTGGTTGCACTGGGATCGTAGTCACCCGCAAACCCAGACCTGGCTGCGTAAATACAGCGGTCTGAGTGAATTTAGTTGCGACTTGTTGCTGGAAGAGAACACCCGGCCGCGCCTTTTGCCGCTGCCGGACTCTGAGCTGTTGCTGTTTCTGCGCGGGATCAACCTCAATCCAGGTGCCGAGCCGGAAGACATGGTCTCGGTGCGGATCTTCGGTTCGGCCCAGCGGGTGATCTCCCTGCGTCTGCGGCCGTTGCGCGCCACCGATGAGTTGCTGGTGCAACTGGCCGAAGGAAAAGGGCCGAGAACCGCCTCCGAACTGATCCTTTATATGGCGCAATACCTCACTAACAAAGTGCAGGATCTGATCAGCTGCCTCTCGGAAATCGTCGATGAGGAAGAAGAAAAGCTGGATACCGACGAACGGTATACACCGGAGCATGGGGCTGTTTTGCAGATCCGTCGCAGGGCGGCCGCACTGAAACGTTTTCTGGCACCGCAGCGGGATATTTTCGGTCAGCTGACGCGGATAAAACTGCCATGGTTCGTCGAAGACGATGGCGATTACTGGAACGAACTGAACAACAGCCTGACCCGTTATCTCGAGGAACTGGAATTGACCCGGGAGCGCGTGGGGCTGGTCCTGGAGGCCGAAGACCGGCGTCTGAGCGTGCGCATGAATCGCACGATGTACCGCTTCGGGATCATCACCGGAATCTTTTTGCCGATGAGTTTTCTGACCGGACTTTTGGGTATCAATGTCGGCGGTATTCCGTTCTCCACCAGCCCTTATGGCTTCCTGATCGCCTGCTTGCTGGCAGGCTCGGTAGCGCTGGGGCAGTGGTGGCTATTCCGACGTTTGCGCTGGTTCTGATGATGAGTCATGTGACCCGACCAAATTTGACCGCGTCTTTCACAGATATCACGAGAGGTGCATATGCACGATCCGTTTGAACAGTCTTTGCGTGACATGCTCAAAGCTTCGCCGTCCAGTCGTGACGACGATGCTTGCCTGGGTCGCGTGCTGAAAACCGCCAACCGCCAGGTCGGCGCCGGCGATCTGTTCAGCCTGCTGGGCCGCTGGTTGCCCGCGCTGATGATCGCCCTGAATAACGGATCGGCCCATATCTCGCCGGTTTCCCGTCTTCGTAAACCTACCGCTCGCACTGCTGATAAGGCTGATTGAATATGGAACTTGATCTCTGGACTCAGAGCCTCGTCACTGCAATGACTGCGTTATGGACCAAGGTTGCAAACTTCATTCCGAACCTGTTTGGCGCACTGGTTGTGCTGCTGCTGGGTTTTGTCGTGGCCAAACTGCTGGACACGCTGCTCTCCAAATTGCTTGCCAAACTGGGCCTCGATCGCTTGATGGGCGGCACCGGACTGACCAAGTTGCTGTCCCGCGCCGGCCTTCAGGTGCCTATCTCAACATTGATCGGCAAGATCGTTTATTGGTTCGTTCTGCTGATTTTTCTGGTTTCTGCCGCAGAATCACTTGGACTTGAGCGAGTTTCGGCTACGCTGGACATGTTGGCGCTGTATTTGCCGAAAGTATTTGGCGCTGCGCTGGTGCTGCTGGTGGGTGTCTTGCTGGCGCAACTGGCCAATGGGCTGGTGCGTGGCGCGGCAGAAGGTGTAGGGCTTGATTACGCGGCGGGCCTGGGGCGAATTGCCCAAGGCCTGGTGATCATCATCAGTATTTCGGTTGCGATCAGCCAGTTGGAGGTCAAGACTGACCTGCTAAACCATGTGATCGTGATCGTCCTGATTACCGTTGGTCTGGCGGTTGCGCTGGCCATGGGGTTGGGAAGCCGGGAAATTGCCGGGCAGATTCTTGCGGGAATCTATGTGCGTGAGTTGTATCAGGTTGGGCAACAAGTGCGAGTTGGCGAGGTCGAAGGTCAGATCGAAGAGATCGGCACGGTTAAAACCACCGTGCTCACCGACGAGGGTGAGCTAGTCTCTCTCTCGAATCGGATTCTCTTGGAGCAGCATGTGAGTAGCCGCTAACCCGGCAAATCCTGCTAATGTATGCCGCCGCAAAAATGCCCTGAGGGGCTGCGGCGGACATTGACCTGACTGTCGGCCAGACTTGTTTTGAATAAAGCTCAATCGCTCTCCACGCGCTACGACCCCCGCGAGCTCTCTGATGAGGAGTTGGTCGCGCGCTCGCATAACGAGCTGTTTCACGTAACGCGCGCTTATGAAGAACTGATGCGGCGTTACCAGCGAACATTATTTAACGTTTGTGCACGGTATCTTGGGAACGATCGTGATGCAGACGATGTCTGTCAGGAAGTGATGTTGAAGGTGCTGTACGGCCTGAAGAACTTCGAGGGGAAATCGAAGTTCAAGACATGGCTATATAGCATCACGTACAACGAGTGCATCACGCAGTATCGGAAGGAACGGCGAAAGCGTCGCTTGATGGACGCTTTGAGTCTGGACCCCCTCGAGGAAGCGTCTGAAGAAAAGACGCCGAAACCCGAGGAGAAGGGCGGACTTGATCGCTGGCTGGTGTATGTGAATCCGATCGACCGTGAAATTCTGGTGCTACGATTTGTCGCAGAACTGGAATTTCAGGAGATCGCAGACATAATGCACATGGGTTTGAGTGCGACAAAAATGCGTTACAAACGCGCTCTAGACAAATTGCGTGAGAAATTTGCAGGCATTGCTGAAACTTAGTTCGGCGCAAATATCTCTTACGTGTAGGCAAGTTCTGATAGACTTGCCGCCGAGTTGTCCCCCGGTTTGCGGGACTGCTTCACAATCACCAGATGGGGATTTAACGGATGAAACTGAAAAACACCTTGGGCTTGGCCATTGGTTCTCTTATTGCTGCCACTTCGTTCGGCGCTCTGGCACAAGGCCAAGGCGCAGTTGAAATCGAAGGCTTCGCTAAGAAAGAAATGTTCGATAGCGCTCGTGACTTCAAGAACAACGGCAACCTGTTCGGCGGTTCGATCGGTTACTTCCTGACCGACGACGTTGAACTGCGTCTGGCCTACGACGAAGTGCACAACGCACGTGCTGAAGATGGCCGTAACATCAAGGGCTCCAACACCGCTCTGGATGCTCTGTACCACTTCAACAACCCGGGCGACATGCTGCGTCCGTACGTATCGGCTGGCTTCTCCGACCAGAGCATCGGTCAGAACGGTTCCGGTGGTCGTAACGGTTCCACCTTCGCCAACGTTGGCGGCGGTGCCAAGCTGTACTTCACCGACAACTTCTACGCCCGTGCCGGCGTTGAAGCTCAGTACAACATCGACCAGGGCGACACCGAGTGGGCTCCTAGCGTCGGTATCGGTGTGAACTTCGGTGGCGGCTCCAAGCCTGCTGCTGCTCCAGTTCCAGCACCAGCTGAAGTCTGCGCCGACAGCGACAACGATGGCGTTTGCGACAACGTTGACAAGTGCCCGGACACCCCAGCCAACGTAACTGTTGACGCTGATGGCTGCCCAGCAGTTGCTGAAGTTGTTCGTGTTGAGCTGGACGTGAAGTTCGACTTCGACAAGTCGGTAGTCAAGCCTAACAGCTACGGCGACATCAAGAACCTGGCTGACTTCATGAAGCAGTACCCATCCACCACTACTACTGTTGAAGGTCACACTGACTCCGTCGGTCCTGACGCTTACAACCAGAAACTGTCCGAGCGTCGTGCAAACGCCGTTAAGCAAGTTCTGACCAACCAGTACGGTGTTGAATCTTCCCGCGTTCAGTCTGTTGGCTACGGCGAATCCCGCCCAGTTGCTGACAACAAAACTGACGCTGGTCGCGCTGTAAACCGTCGCGTAGAAGCGCAGGTTGAAGCTAGCGCTAAGTAATTAGCTCGTAGCTCTGGAAAAGCCCGGCTTAGGCCGGGCTTTTCTTTGTCTGCGATTTGGGTTTCAGCGCCGGTTTTTCTTGTTTCTAAAAGATCGCAGCTTGCGGCAGCTCCATGGATTTGGCATTTATCCCTGTAGGAATTGCCGCAGGCTGCGATCTTTTAATCCCTATAAGGATGAACACCGAGCCAATGCAGGGGTTGCCGCAGGCTGCGATCTTTTGATCTCATCACAGGCCGCCACCGCACCGATCACCAGTATCGCCGGGCTTTTGAGCTGGAAGTCGCAGGCATCGTCTTCCATGGCTGCCAAGTCGCTCCGACATTCCCGTTGGTGCGGCAGGGAAGCATTTTCGATCATCGCCACAGGCGTATCGGCAGCCATTCCGCCGGCCAGCAGTTGCTCGCGGATTTCACTGAGCTTCGCCACGCCCATGTAGATCACCAGTGTGGTGCCTCCTTGAGCCAGGGCCTGCCAGTTCAGGCTGCTGTCATCCTGAGTGTGCGCCGTGACCAGTGTCACACCACGCGCGACACCTCTCAGCGTCAGCGGAATATCGCATTGGGTCGCGCCGGCAAGGCCCGCCGTGATGCCATTGACCAGCTCAACCTCGACGCCACGCTCACGCAACCACTGCGCTTCTTCACCGCCGCGCCCGAAGATGCACGGATCACCGCCCTTGAGCCGCACCACGCATTTGCCGTGACGGGTATAACGCAACATCAGGCGATGAATGAAGGCCTGAGGCGTGGAGCGACAGCCGCCGCGCTTACCCACAGGAATAATTCGCGCATTCGGGCAATGCTCCAGCACCGCGTCATTGACCAGATCGTCGATCAACACCACGTCCGCTTCGCGCAACGCTCGAACCGCCTTGAGGGTCAGCAATTCAGGGTCGCCAGGACCCGCACCCACCAGCCAGACTTTTGCGCTCATAGTGTTTTCCTCACGAGATGACGGCGACTGGCTGCGCATTGGCGGCCAGCAAACGCTTGATTTCCGGGACGCAGGAGCCGCATTGCGTGCCACAACCCAATTCTTGTTTCAAACCCTGCAAATCCAGACCACGGCTGATGCCGGCACAGACCGCGTTCTGGCTGACGTTCATGCAGTTGCACAGGGTTTTGGTACCCGATGCCGGACCGCCAGCGCTGCCCGGTGGCGCACTCAAAGGCGCCAGCAGCCAACGGCGTAGCTGTTCGTCGGCGCGACCTTCGAGCCACAGGCTTTGCAACCAGTGCTGAGCGAGGGTTTCACCGGCCAGGCGAATCGCGGTGATCCGACCGTTCTCGATCCGTACCCGCTTGCCGATCGAGCGCCGAGGATCGTCGTAGGCCAATACCGGGCCGTCGTTGAGGCCCAGGCATTGATCGATATCACGCAACAGCTGCGGCTCCGGCGCGGTGGCGCTGGCGGCGCGTATCAGCAGTGCAGGGCGTTCACGGCCGGTTAGGCTGAGGCTTGCGTAGGAAAACGTCTCGCAGAGCGGTCGTAGCGTCTCCAAGTGCTGTTGAACATCGCCCTCTATCAGGGCGAAAAGCTGCCAAGGCAATTGCACAGGCTCGAGTCGTACGCCGCTGTGTTTGAGTTCCGGTTGTTTCGACAATGGGTCGAAGGCGGGAAGGGTGAGGGTATTCACACCGCCCTTGAGAAAGCGGTCGCCCCAGTGCATCGGCAGAAACGCCTGGCCCGGACGTACGCTGTCATCGCTGCTGACGGGCACGATCACCGAGCCCCGGCGACTTTTCAGATTGATCAGATCGCCCGGTTGCAGGCGATGCCGACGCAGTTCATCCGGGTGCAGGCTCAACACGGCTTCGCTGACATGGCCGAACAACTGCGCGGCGGTACCGGTGCGGCTCATGCCGTGCCATTGATCGCGCAGGCGGCCGGTGATCAGGGTCAGCGGGAAGCGTGCATCGCGTTGCTCCTTGGCGGCGCGATACGGGTCGGTCACGAACTGTGCACGCCCGCTGGCAGTAGGGAAAACTCCGTCGAGATACAGTCGCGCCGTGCCTTCGCGGGCACCGGCGGGGAAGGGCCATTGCTGCGGACCGAGCTGGTCGATCAATTCATGGCTGATTCCGGACAGGTCGAGGTCGCGGCCGCGCGTCAGGTGTTTGTATTCGTCGAAGACCTGCGCCGGGGTTTCAAAGGCAAACAGGCTGGTTGCTTCAGGGCGCAGATGTTTTTCCAGGCGCTGTGCGAAATCCACGGTGATCGCCCAGTCGGGCCGTGCTTCACCGGGTGCGCCAATGGCCTGACGGACGTGGGAAATGCGCCGTTCGGAGTTGGTGACCGTGCCGTCCTTTTCGCCCCAACTGGCGGCGGGCAACAGCAGGTCGGCGAACGCGGCGGTTTCGGTGGTGCGAAAGGCTTCCTGCAACACCACGAACGGGCAGGCTTGCAGTGCCGCGCGCACAGCGGTCTGATCCGGCAGCGATTGTGCAGGGTTGGTGCAGGCGATCCACAGGGCTTTGATCTTGCCGCTGCGCATCTGTTCGAACAGTTCGATGGCCGTCAGCCCGGTGTTCGCGGGCAGTTGATCAACGCCCCAGTAGTCGGCCACTTGTGCGCGGTGTTCGGCATTGGCCGCTTCGCGATGGCCTGGCAGCAGGTTCGACAAACTGCCGGTTTCCCGGCCGCCCATGGCATTCGGCTGACCAGTCAGCGAGAAAGGTCCTGCACCGGGCCGGCCGATTTGCCCGGTGGCCAAGTGCAGATTGATCAGCGCGCTGTTTTTTGCGCTGCCGGCGGTGGACTGATTCAGCCCCATGCACCACAGCGACAGAAAGCTCGGTGAAGTGCCGACCCATTCCGCGCATTGATGCAGTTGCTCGACGCTGATGCCACAGAGTTGCGAAACCATTGTCGGGGTGTAATCACGCACCAGGTTTTTCAACTCGGCGAGGCCTTCGGTGTGGGCCTTGATGAAATCGCGGTCGACCCAGTCTTCCCACAGCAACAGGTGCAAAATCCCATGGAACAAGGCGACATCGGTGCCGGGCAGAATCGCCAAATGCATGTCGGCCAAATCGCAGGTGTCGGTGCGCCGTGGGTCGATGACGATGACTTTCATCTGTGGGCGGCGGGATTTGGCTTCTTCCAGGCGACGAAAGAGGATCGGATGGGCGTAGGCCATGTTGCTGCCGACGATCATCACGCAGTCGCTCAATTCCAGGTCTTCGTAGTTGCAAGGCGGAGCATCGGCGCCGAGGCTGCGTTTGTAGCCAACCACCGCAGAAGACATGCACAGCCGCGAATTGCTGTCGATGTTGTTGGTGCCCACCAGCGCTCGCGCCAGTTTGTTGAAAGTGTAGTAATCCTCGGTCAGCAACTGCCCGGAGATGTAGAACGCGACACTGTCCGGGCCGTGCTCGGCGATGGTCTCGGCGAAGACGCTGGCGGCGTGATCGAGAGCCGTGTCCCAGTCGGTGCGGCTGCGGGCCAGGCCTTTGCCCAGGCGCAATTCCGGGTACAACGCCCGTGCTGCCAAGTCGCCGGTCAGGTGCAGGGTCGAACCTTTACTGCACAATTTGCCGAAGTTGGCCGGGTGCGCAGGATCGCCGCTGACGCCGAGGATGCGCTCGCCGTCGTGTTCGATCAGCACGCCGCAGCCGACCCCGCAGTAGCAGCAGGTCGAGGCGGTGATTTGACGGTCCATCAGCTTGCTTCCCGTAGGGCCAGCAGCACGCGGCCGTTCTCGACCCGTGCCGAATGATGGTGGGCACAGCCGATATCCGGGGCCTGGGCCTCGCCGGTTTCCAGGTCGATCTGCCAGTTGTGCAGCGGGCAGGCCACTCGTTTGCCGTAGATCAAACCCTGGGAGAGCGGCCCGCCCTTGTGCGGGCAGCGGTCGTCGAGGGCGAAAACCTCATCGTCGCTCGTACGAAAAATCGCGATGTCGCCTTTCGGGCCCGCGATGATCCGCGAGCCAAGGGTGTTGATCTCTTCCAGTGCGCAGATATCCAGCCAGTTCATACCGACACCTCCAGGTTCTTCACGGGAATGACCTCGAATTCTTTTTTCAGCAGCGGCTGTTCGAGGCGTTCCTTCCAGGGGTCCTGTTCGAACGACAGGGAAAATTGCAGGCGATCGTTCAATGCCTTGCGCCGCTCCGGGTCTTCCAGCACGGCTTTCTTGATGTGTTCCATGCCGACCCGTTGCAGGTAATGCACGGTGCGCTCGAGGTAGAAGGCTTCTTCGCGATACAGCTGCAGGAACGCGCCGTTGTATTCGCGCACTTCTTCGGCGGTTTTCAGTTTGACGAAGAACTCCGCGACTTCGGTTTTGATCCCGCCATTGCCACCGATGTACATCTCCCAGCCGGAGTCCACGCCGATAATTCCGACGTCCTTGATTCCCGCTTCCGAGCAGTTGCGTGGGCAACCGGAGACGGCCAGTTTCACTTTGTGCGGCGACCACATGTTGAACAGGTCGTGCTCAAGCTCGATGCCCAGTTGCGTGGAGTTCTGGGTGCCGAAGCGGCAGAACTCGCTGCCGACGCAGGTTTTTACGGTGCGGATGGATTTGCCGTAGGCGTGGCCGGAGGGCATGTCCAGGTCTTTCCAGACGCCTGGCAGGTCCTGCTTTTTGATCCCCAGCAAGTCGATGCGCTGGCCGCCGGTGACCTTGACCATTGGCACGTTGTACTTATCGGCCACGTCGGCAATGCGCCGCAGCTCTGAAGGATTGGTCACACCGCCCCACATCCGCGGGACTACAGAGTAAGTGCCGTCTTTCTGAATGTTGGCGTGGGCGCGTTCGTTGATCAGGCGCGATTGTGGATCGTCCTTGGCTTCGCCCGGCCAGGTGGAAATCAGGTAGTAGTTGAGGGCCGGACGACACGTGGCGCAACCGTTCGGGGTGCGCCAGTTCAGGTAGCTCATGGTGCCGGCGATGGTCAGCAGGTGCTGGTCGCGGATGGCTTGGCGGATTTGCCCGTGATTGAGGTCGCTGCAACCGCAGATGGCTTTTTCGCTTTTCGGTTTGACGTCCGCCGCACCGCCCACGGTGTTGATCAGGATCTGTTCGACAAGACCGGCGCAGGAACCGCAGGAACTGGCGGCTTTGGTGTGTTTTTTCACGTCATCGACGCTGAACAGACCGTGCTCCTGGATGGCCTTGACGATGGTGCCCTTGCACACGCCATTGCAGCCGCAGACTTCGGCGGTGTCGGCCATGCTCATGGCTTTGTCCTGGCCTTGGTGTCCTACGTCGCCCAAGGCGTTTTCGCCGAACATCAGGTGATCGCGGATCTCGCCGATGCCATGGTTCTCACGGATCTGCCGGAAATACCAACCGCCATCGGCTGTATCGCCGTACAGACAGGCCCCGACCAGCACGTCATCCTTGATCACCAGTTTTTTGTAGACCCCGCCGATCGGGTCGGAGAGGGTGATGGTCTCGGTGCCTTCGCCGCCCATGAAGTCGCCGGCAGAAAACAGGTCGATGCCGGTGACTTTCAATTTGGTCGAAGTCACCGAACCCTTGTAGGTGGCGAAACCCAGTTGGGCGAGGTGGTTGGCGCATACCTTGGCCTGTTCGAAGAGCGGCGCGACCAGGCCGTAGGCGATGCCACGGTGGCTGGCGCATTCGCCGATGGCATAGACCCGAGGGTCGTAGGTTTGCATCGTGTCGTTGACCAGAATCCCGCGGTTGCACGGGATGCCGGATTTTTCCGCGAGTTCTGTATTGGGGCGAATACCGGCGGCCATCACCACCAGATCGGCGGGGATGATGTCGCCGTTCTTGAACTGCACCGAGCCTACCCGACCATTGCCGGCATCGTGCAGGGCCTGGGTCTGTTCGCACAGGCGGAAATGCAGGCCTCGGGCTTCCAGGGCGGTTTGCAGGAGTTGGCCACTGGTTTTGTCCAGTTGCCGTTCCAGCAGCCATTCGCCGATGTGCACCACGGTGACGTGCATGCCGCGCAGCATCAGGCCGTTGGCGGCTTCAAGACCCAGCAGGCCGCCGCCGATGACCACGGCGTGCTTGTGGGTCTTGGCGGTGTCGATCATCGCTTGGGTGTCGGCAATGTCGCGGTAGCCGATCACGCCCTGCAAGGTATTGCCGGGGATCGGCAGGATGAACGGGGTCGAACCGGTGGCAATCAGCAGGCGGTCGTATTCGGCCTCGGTGCCGTCCTCGGCGATGACCCGGCGTTTGACCCGGTCGATCTCCACCACTTTGCGGTTGAGCAGCAGCTTGATGTTGTTTTCCAGGTACCAGTCCAGATCGTTGAGCACGATCTCTTCGAACGTCTGTTCGCCAGCCAGTACAGGCGACAGCAGGATGCGGTTGTAGTTGGTATGGGGTTCGGCGCCGAAGACCGTGATGTCGTACAGCTCATTACTCAGCTTGAGCAGTTCTTCCAGGGTACGAACCCCGGCCATGCCGTTGCCGATCATCACTAGTTTTAGTTTTTTCATCAGGTTCTCCGGGGAGCTCGGGCCTGCCTCATCAGGGCATTCAGGCCTTGCTCGACAAAATTTTGCGCAAACAAAAAAAGGCGTCCCGCTAGTTAACTAGCGAGGACGCCTTTGTCCTTGTCCCGTTCTCTCGGGCAGCGCAGCCTTCCACGTTGAAGGTTGGGCTTTATGTATGTTGGGAAAGGTAATGCAGCGGTTGTGCCAAGTCGCACAAATGCCGAATTTATGGGCTTTCAGCGTGGGAGGAGGGTGTTTGCGTGCACCGGTTCAATGCGCTATGCCCGTTTTTGAAGCAGAAAAGTCAAAAGATCGCAGCCTGCGGTCATTCCTGCAGGAGATCGTGGGCACCCGTAGGGTTGCCGCAGGCTGCGATCTTTTGATCTTTTGGGTTCAGTGCAAAACTCAACCGTGAAACAGCAAAAACAGCAGCACCAGATTTACCAGCAACGACACCAGCGCCAACGTCCGCCAGACCTTCAGCGGTTCTCGCTCCAGCAACGGTCTGGGGCGCACGCTCAAGCTGCGTCGTTCTCCCTGTTCCAGCAGTAGCAACCATTCTTCCGCCGTTTCAAAACGCTGATCTGGAGCCGCCGCCACCGCGCGCTCCAGACTTTGCGCAATCCATTCCGGCAGGTCGGGCCGGTAGCGACTGGCGCTGACAGGCACACCAAACCGAGGGCGCTGGAACGCTTCGATTTCGCCGTAGGGATAATGCCCGGTCAGCAGGTAATACAAGGTTACGCCGACCGCATACAAATCCTGTTGCGGTGTAGGAGCGTCACCTCGAAAGGCTTCCGGTGCGATATAGCTGGGCGTTCCGGGCAGGGCGCAGGCTTGATCTTCAGACAGCCCGGGGCAGTAGGCGAGGCCGAAATCCAGCAGGCGCAACTCGCCGTCGTCCCCCAGCAGCAGGTTCTCCGGTTTGATATCGCGATGCAGAATCTGCCGCCGATGCAAGATGCCGATGGCCCGCAGCAGGCGTTCGGCCAGGTCCAGCCATTGAGCCAGTGGCAGCGTTGCGACACGCTCATGCAGCTCAGCCAAGGTAGATCCGGAATATTCCCGCATCACGTAGTACAAATGCTGACGCTGACTGGCGGCATGGACTTCAGGAAAATGCCGCCCGGCCACACGCTTGAGAAACCATTCCTCCGACAACAACGCCTGCCCGGCCTGGTGATCGTCGCGGAGCGCACTGGGCAAGGTTTTCAGCAGCCAGGGCTGTTGTTGTGCGTCGCGCACCCGGTAGAGCAGCGATTGCTGGCTCTGGCCGAGGATCCCTTCGACCTGCCAGCCTTCGAAGGTCTGGCCCTGCTTCAGCGCCGGCGGGAGTGGCCATTGCTGCAGATGAATCAGTGCATCGCCAATGCTGGTTTCACCGAGGGCATCGACCCGCACCAGCAGGGCGCTGGCATTGTCCTGACTGCCGGCCAGGTGCGCAGCGCTGACCAGGGTCTGCGCGGCACTGTTCAGGTCAGGCTGATCCCGCAAAATGCCTGCAATGGCGGTGTCGCCCAGCACGGCCCAGATGCCGTCGCTGAGCAGCACGAAACTCTCGTTCAGGCGCAGTTCGCCATCGAGAAAGTCCAGCACCAGGTGTTGATCCAGCCCCAAGGCCCGTTTGAGCACATGTTGCATGCCCGGTTGGTCCCAGACGTGATCCTCACTCACCCGTTGCAGCGTGTCGGCGTGCCAGCGATAAACCCGGCAATCGCCGACATGCGCCAGGGTGAAACGCCGGCCGCGCATCACCAAAGCACTGACCGTGGTCAGCAGCGGTTGCCCGCCGCCGTTAGCCTGCAACCAGCGATTTTGCGCCAGTAGCAGACGGTCCAATGCCTGGGCGACGCCCCAGGTTTCCGGGGTGGCGTAGTAGTCCAGCGCCAAGGCCTGCAAGGTTGAACGGGCTGCGAGCCCGCCATCGGCACATTGGCTGACGCCGTCGGCGATGGCGAACAGGTAACCCTTGCTCGCCGCCAGCGCCGGGGCCGGAGTGACCAGGCGCAGGGCGTCCTGGTTCTCCTCGCGGGGGCCGATGGCGCTGTGTTCGGCGAAGCTCAGTTGCAGGCTCATTCAGTCCTCACACCCGTGCAGCGGTGACGGCTGCCGAACCCCAAGTGGTCCTCCAGCGACGTTTCACACCGTGCAGACCGAACCAGGCAAGTACGCCAAGGCTGGCGAACAACCACAATGCCAGTTGATAGCTGCCAGTGCTTTGTTTGATTGCGCCCATGCCGGCTGCCAATGCGAAGCCACCGATGCCGCCGGCCATACCGATCAGCCCGGTCATCACACCGATCTCCCGACGGAAACGCTGCGGGACCAACTGGAATACCGCACCGTTGCCTGCACCCAAACCGAGCATGGTGCAGACGAAAAGCGCCAATGCAGCGTAGGAACTTGGCAGATTGAAACCCACTGTCGCAATGCAGATCGCCGCCACGGTGTACATCGCCAGCAGGGTGCGAATCCCGCCGAAGCGATCCGCCAGCGCGCCGCCCAAAGGACGCATCAGGCTGCCACCGAACACACACGCAGCAGTGTAGTAGCCGGCGGTCACCGGGCTCAGGCCGTATTGGTCGTTGAAGTAGCCGGGCAGGGCACTGGCCAGACCGATGAAGCCACCGAAGGTCACGCTGTAGAAAAACATGAACCACCAGCTGTCGCGATCACCCAGGGCCTTGAAATAGTCAGACACGGACTTGGGTTTCGGGCGCTCAGGCGCATTCTTTGCCAGCCAGTAGAAGATGATCAGGGTCAGGATCAGCGGGATCAGGGCGAAGCCGAACACGTTGCTCCAGCCAAATGCAGCGGCCAGTACCGGGGCGATCAAGGCTGCGAGGACGGTGCCCGAGTTACCGGCACCGGCGATGCCCATGGCTTTGCCTTGGTGCTGGGGCGGATACCATTGCGAGGCCAACGGCAGGGCGACGGCGAAGGATGCACCGGCCATGCCGAGGAACAGGCCCAGCAACAGCGCCTGCTCGTAACTGTGGATGCCGACTTTCCAGGCGACGAACAGGGCGCAGATGACGATCACCTGGCCGATCAGTCCGGCGGTTTTTGGCGACAGGCGATCAGCCAGCAGGCCCATCGCAAAGCGCAACACGGCCCCGGCCAGAATCGGCGTGGCCACCATCAGCCCGCGCTGTTGGGTGGTCAGGTGCAAATCGGCGGCGATCTGCACCGCCATTGGGCCGAGCAGGTACCAGACCATGAAGCTCAGGTCGAAATAGAGGAAGGCTGCGAACAGGGTCGGGGTATGGCCGGATTTCCAGAAGCTTGAATTCATCGCGCACCTCAGCTGTCAGGCGTATCAAGAAGGAGTCATGAGCTTGCAGGTGGGGCGCCACAAAGGCCGCACCACCAGCCCCGGTCTCTGGGGCCAAAACGGAAAAACGCCGCTACCCGATCCGCCAAGGGGGCGAATGAGGTGAGCGACGTCTTTGTCGTAGGTGGGGCAACCGCCGTTGGTTACCTTGCAGTGATTTACTTAGCGAGATTTGTGCCAACAATCTGCTTTTGTGGCGAGGGGGCTTGTCGGAACGCCGCATCGCCCCGTTCGGCGGCGAAGCCGTCGCAAGACCTTTGTGCGAGGTCTATATGACGGAATTTAAGGGGCCGCTTCGCTGCCCAACGGGGGCAAGCCCCCTCGCCACAATGATCGGATCAGCCCAACAACTCACTCATGGCAATGATCTGCTCCGCCACCTGTATCAGCTTCTGCTGGCGGCTCATGGCCTGGCGGCGCATCAGGGTGTAGGCCTCTTCTTCGTTGCAGTCCTTCATCTTCATCAGCAGCCCCTTGGCCAGCTCGATGCGCTTGCGCTCGGCCAGTTGCTGGTCGCGGGCGTGCAGTTGCGCGCGCAGGGCCTGGTCGCTTTCAAAGCGCGCCATGGCCACGTCGAGAATCGGCTGCAAGCGTTGTGCGTGAATGCCTTCGACGATGTAGGCACTGACGCCGGACTTGATCGCGCGGCGCATCACGTCGGGATCGTGCTCGTCGGTGAACATCACAATCGGCCGTGGTTGGTCACGGGTCACCAGCACCACTTGCTCCATCACATCGCGGCTCGGTGATTCGGTATCGATCAGGATCACGTCCGGGCGCACCGTTTCGACGCGCGCGGGCAGGTCAATGGTCAGGCCGGACTCGTCGATGACCTCGAACCCGGCTTCGGTCAGGGCCGCCTTCAGACGCCCTACTTTTTTCGCAGTGTCATTGATCAGCAGGATACGCAACATATTCGTAGGCTCCTGTCAGCGGCTGGCGAGAAGGGGAGCGCTGTCGCTCATGGCGTGCAGCGTGAAGCTGCGGGCATAGCCGGCCGGGTCCGAGCCGTCCCAGACTTTGCCGTCGATCAGTTGACTGCTGCGCATTTCCTGGCACCGGGCGGGCACACCGACAGCGGTGGCGGCCTCACGGTATAAGTCTAGTTGCTGGACCTGACGGGCCACGCCGAGGTAATCCGGGTCGTCACGCAACAAACCCCAGCGGCGGAACTGGGTCATGAACCACATACCGTCGGACAGATACGGAAAATTGACCTCGCCACCACCGTGGAAACGCATGGCGTGCGGGTCTTGCCAGCGATTGCCCAAACCATCGGCGTAGTCACCGAGCAAGCGCGGTTCGATGCAATCGAGCGGTGCATCCAGATACTCAGGCGCACTCAACAGTTGCGCGGTGCTGCGGCGATTTTCGCGGCTGGCTTCGATGAATCGGCTGGCTTCGAGGATCGCCATCACCAACGCCCGGGCGGTGTTGGGGTATTGCTCGACGAACGCGCGGGTGCAGCCGAGGACTTTTTCCGGGTGATCGGGCCAGAGGGTCTGGCTGGTGGCCATCGTAAACCCGAGATTCTGTTGCACCGCACTGGCTGCCCATGGTTCGCCGACGCAGAAACCGTCGATGCGCCCGGCTTGCAGGTGCGCGACCATTTGCGGCGGCGGCACCACTACGCTGTCGACATCCTGCAATGGATGAATACCCTGGCTCGCGAGCCAGTAATACAGCCACATGGCGTGGGTGCCCGTAGGAAATGTCTGGGCGAAGGTCAATTTTGGGCGACTTTGGTGCACGTGCCGGTCCAGTGCTTCAGGACTGGTCACGTCCAGGGCCTGCAAACCGTGGGAGAGGTTGATGCTCTGGCCGTTCTGGTTCAGGCCCATGAGCACGGCCATGTCGGTGGAGGCTACGCCGCCGATCCCCAGATGCACGGCGTAAATCAGGCCGTACAGGCTGTGGGCGGCGTCGAGTTCGCCGCTGACCAGTTTGTCTCGCAGGTTGGCCCAGGACGATTGGCGCTTGAGGTTCAGGGTCAGGCCGTACGGTTGGGCGAAGCCCTGAGTGGCCGCGACCACCACTGAGGCGCAGTCGCTCAGGGCCATGAAGCCGAGGTTGATTGCGGTTTTTTCCGGGGCATCGCTGCCATTGACCCAGGCCAGTGGGCCGGCTGATGGTTCGTTCATCGATTTCGCACCTTCCAAAAAAAAGCGTCGTCCCAAGGCCCTTGCGTGGGCAAAGCCGGGTGACGACGCCATTGTCCTTCCACTCATCCCGCCGTTGGCATGAGTGCTGATGCCTCTGACGGTGCAAGGCATATGCCATCGCTGGCTGATTTTGTTGCGCGCCTCGCGTGAAGCCCTGATGCGCGGCTATAATCGCCGCCTCTCATCGCCAACCGAGTCAAGCCTGCCCATGTACACCCTGGCCCGTCAGCTGTTGTTCAAACTTTCCCCGGAAACCTCCCACGATCTGTCCCTGGACCTGATCGGCGCGGGCGGGCGTTTGGGCCTTAACGGCTTGCTGTGCAAGGCGCCAGCGAAACTGCCGGTAACGGTCATGGGCCTGGAGTTCCCGAACCCGGTGGGTTTGGCGGCCGGTCTGGACAAAAACGGCGCAGCGATCGATGGATTTGCCCAATTGGGTTTCGGGTTCGTCGAAATCGGCACCATTACGCCGCGTCCGCAACCGGGCAACCCGAAACCACGGATTTTCCGCTTGCCGGACGCCGAGGCGATCATCAATCGCATGGGCTTCAACAACCTCGGTGTCGATCACTTGCTCGCTCGCGTGGCAGCGGCCAAGTACAAGGGCGTGCTGGGCATCAACATCGGCAAGAATTTCGATACGCCGGTTGAGCGTGCGGTCGACGACTACCTGATCTGCCTGGATAAGGTCTATGCCCACGCCAGCTACGTGACGGTCAACGTCAGCTCGCCGAACACCCCGGGCCTGCGCAGCCTGCAATTCGGCGATTCGCTCAAGCAATTGCTCGCCGACCTGGCCACCCGCCGGGCGGAACTGGCCCTGCGTCACGGCAAGCATGTTCCGCTGGCGATCAAGATCGCACCGGACATGACCGATGAAGAAACCGCTCAAGTCGCCCAAGCGTTGATCGAAACCGGGATGGACGCGGTGATCGCCACCAACACCACCCTGAGCCGCGTTGGTGTCGAAGGTATGGAGCATGGTGACGAGGCGGGCGGTTTGTCCGGTGCACCGGTTCGCGACAAGAGCACTCACACTGTGAAGGTGCTGGCGGCGGAACTGGCCGGTCGTTTGCCGATCATCGCCGTGGGCGGCATCACTGAAGGCAAGCACGCGGCTGAGAAAATCGCCGCGGGTGCGAGTTTGGTGCAGCTCTACTCCGGCTTCATCTATAAAGGCCCGGCGTTGATTCGTGAATCGGTGGATGCCATCGCCGCGCTGCGCTAATCCCAGGGTAGGAGACTTGTGGCGAGGGCTTGTGTGGCGAGGGGCTTGCCCCCGTTCGGCTGCGAAGCAGTCGTAAACCCTGTGTCCGTGTTCTCTCTGATTCACCGCGTTGTCTGATTTTGGGGCCGCTTCGCAGCCCAACGGGGGCAAGCCCCCTCGCCACAATTTGTTTCTTCGCTGAATTTGGATCAGACATAAAAAAGGGCTCCTCGAAGGAGCCCTTGGGCCGAAGCCCGCCGTCCGGATGGGACGTGCGTGGTTAAGTCGTTGCGTAATCAGATTGTCGTGTCGGAGTGTGTGCCCTGTATTAGCCGACGGCGTGAAGTTCGTTGAGTCTGTGGATTCCCGCAGTGCCGGTCATACCGTCCCAGTTGTCGCCGCGTCCTTCTCGCCAGCCATTGATCCAGGCTTGGCGTACCGACGGTAGAGTAAAAGGGCAAAGCTCACGGGATTTACCACCAACGCCATATTGATATCCGCGCAAAAATGCTCTTTCCAACGGATCACGCTTAAGTCTTCTCATAGGGTGTTGCCCTCACTTGTTGACTGTATTTATCGCGTCGACCTCAATCGAGGTCAGGCAGAAAAATCCTGCCGTTGGCGGCTCGCTGCCGGCGTCGCGAGCCAAGGTGTTGACGCCGTTGCGACGTCAACCTGTGTTGAGTTCTAACCAATGCGTCACATCGAGGGAATGATCGTTTTGTCATAAGAACGTAACCATAAAGATGCTATGGCCATAAGTAACACGATATTTGTCCCGTGTTTATTGGCCAAACCCCGGTATGATCGGCCCTGCACTGGATGAGAGGGGTGAGGCCTTTAACGAGAATGACACCCGTTCACTTGGGGACTATTCGACGAAGGGTCGACTTATGACATTTTGTTGCATCAACTTTTATATCTGTCCTGGCATCTAAGCTCTTTTAACCCGAGCAGCCAGGGTGGGACGGCACACCTTCGTGCCACGCGGGCGTTCTGTTAGAAAAACGCCTGATTGAAAACCGGATCGGCAATGCGTTGCCGGTTCACTTAGCTAAAGGCTCTGGAATTACCATGTCCGATCGTTTCGAACTCTTCCTCACTTGCCCCAAAGGCCTTGAAGGCCTGCTCATCGAGGAAGCCGTCGGGCTTGGCCTTGAGGAAGCACGTGAGCACACCTCGGCTGTGCGCGGCATGGCCACCATGGAAACCGCCTATCGCCTGTGTCTGTGGTCGCGTCTGGCGAACCGCGTGCTGCTGGTGCTCAAGCGTTTCCCGATGAAGGACGCCGAAGACCTCTACCACGGCGTGCTGGATATCGAGTGGCAAGACCACATGCTCAACGATGGCACCCTGGCCGTCGAATTCAGCGGTCACGGTTCGGGTATCGACAACACGCACTTCGGCGCTTTGAAGGTCAAGGATGCGATCGTCGATAAACTGCGCACCCCGCAAGGCGATCGTCCGTCCATCGACAAGCTCAACCCCGACCTGCGCATTCACCTGCGCCTGGACCGTGGTGAAGCGATTTTGTCCCTCGACCTTTCCGGCCACAGCCTGCACCAGCGCGGTTACCGCTTGCAGCAGGGCGCGGCGCCGCTGAAGGAAAACCTCGCGGCGGCGATTCTGATCCGTTCCGGCTGGCCACGAATTGCCGCCGATGGCGGCGCGCTGGCTGACCCGATGTGCGGTGTCGGTACGTTCCTGGTCGAAGCGGCGATGATCGCCGCCGACATGGCGCCGAACCTGCGTCGCGAGCAATGGGGCTTCACCGCCTGGCTCGGTCACGTGCCTGCGTTGTGGAAAAAGCTCCACGAAGAAGCCACCGAACGCGCCGCAGCCGGCCTGGCCAAGCCACCGCTGTGGATTCGCGGTTATGAAGCTGACCCACGCCTGATTCAACCGGGCCGCAATAACGTCGAACGTGCCGGCCTGAGCGAGTGGATCAAGATCTATCAGGGCGAAGTTGCGACATTCGAGCCGCGCCCGGACCAGAACCAGAAAGGTCTGGTGATCTGCAACCCTCCGTACGGCGAGCGTCTGGGCGATGAGGCGAGTCTGCTTTATCTCTACCAGAACCTCGGCGAACGTCTGCGTCAGGCGTGCCTGAACTGGGAAGCGGCGGTGTTCACCGGCGCCCCGGACTTGGGCAAGCGCATGGGTATCCGCAGCCACAAGCAGTATTCGTTCTGGAACGGTGCCTTGCCGTGCAAATTGCTGCTGATCAAGGTCACGCCGGACCAGTTCGTAACCGGCGAGCGTCGTACTCCGGAACAGCGCCAGATCGAGCGCGAACAGGCCGAGTCCGATGCGCCGTCGAACATCGAAGCGCCGGGCAAGTATGAGAAGTACAACAAGAACGGCAACCCGATCAAACCGGCCCCGGTGGTGATCGAGCAACCGCGCTTGAGCGAAGGCGGGCAGATGTTTGCCAACCGCCTGCAAAAAAACCTCAAGGCGCTGGGCAAGTGGGTCAAGCGTGAAGGCATCGACTGCTACCGCGTCTACGATGCCGACATGCCGGAATATTCCATGGCCATCGACCTGTATCACGACTGGGTCCACGTTCAGGAATACGCCGCACCGAAATCCATCGATCCGGAAAAAGCCTCGGCGCGGATGTTCGATGCCCTGGCGGCGATCCCGCAAGCGTTGAACATCGACAAGAACCGCGTGGTGGTCAAACGTCGCGAGCGTCAGAGTGGCACCAAGCAGTACGAACGCCAGAGTGCACAGGGCAAGTTCAATGAGGTCAACGAAGGCGGCGTGAAGCTGCTGGTGAACCTCACCGACTACCTCGACACCGGGCTGTTCCTCGACCACCGGCCGATGCGCATGCGAATCCAGAAAGAGGCGGCCGGCAAGCGCTTCCTCAACCTGTATTGCTACACCGCGACGGCCAGCGTTCATGCAGCCAAGGGTGGCGCGCGCAGCACCACCAGCGTCGACCTGTCGAAAACCTACCTGGATTGGGCGCGTCGCAACCTGTCGCTGAACGGTTTCTCCGACAAGAACCGTCTGGAGCAGGGCGATGTGATGGCCTGGCTCGATGCTTGCCGTGACGAGTACGACCTGATCTTCATCGACCCGCCGACCTTCTCCAACTCCAAGCGCATGGAAGGGATCTTCGACGTGCAGCGTGATCAGGTGCAGTTGATCGACCTGGCGATGGCGCGTCTGGCGCCGGGCGGGGTGTTGTACTTCTCCAACAACTTCCGCAAGTTCCAGCTCGAGGAAAACCTCACCGAGCGTTATGCCGTTGAAGAAATCACCGCACAGACCATCGATCCGGATTTTGCCCGTAATGGCAAGATCCACCGTGCCTGGAAGATCACTGCTCGCTGACACTTGAGCCTGATTGGATCCACAGAGCCTTGATTTTTAAAGGCTCTTGGGTTCTTTCAGTGCTGGTCAAATTAGTGGCTAATAGCTATAACTCAACGCATGGCCAATGGGCTTTTCCGGCACCTGGCGTTTTGAGTTGTATCTATGTCGTTGCACGCCGTGCGCCCCAAGATCCTGGGTTTTATCCGCGAAGATGTTTCGGCCTGGCTGGTCGCGCTGCTGGCGTTGCTCGTCGGCGGGATTCTCACGGGATTGCTGGCTTGGGCGACGTTCAATCAATTTCATCAGCAAGTGCGGCAACGTTTCCAGCTGCTCGCCAGTGAACGTTACAGCCGTATCGAAGAACGTTTCGAAGATCAGGAGCAGCGCCTCGACGGCCTGCGCCGGTTCTTCATCAATTCCGGATCGGTGTCCCGCGAGGAATTCGACGGTTACGCCAAACCTCTTTTACGTCGCACCCAGGCCTACTCCTGGGCTCCCCGGGTTTCCCGCGCCGAACGTCCCCTGCTTGAACGCGTGGTGCGAGAAGAAGGCTTGAGCGGTTTCACCTTCCGCGAACTTACCGCCGACGGCCAGTTGCAACCTGCCGTAGATCGCGACGAGTACGTACCGGTGCTCTACACCCAAACCCAAAGCCGACTGCCCGCGCCGCTGGGTTACGATTTGCTGGCTCAACCCCTGCGTCGTTCGACCCTGGAACGGGCCAATCGCAATGGCCGCATGGCCGTGTCGCAACCGTTGCATCTGGTAGGCATCGAGCCTGCCTATTCGCGGGGCGTATTGCTGGTAGCGCCAGTTATCTATCAGAACCTCCCGAGCGCCGCGCCCGCCGGGTATGTCATGGCGGTGATCAGCATGCGCCAGCTGTTGGCGGACGGGCTGCCGGAAGAGAATCATGACTCTCTCTCGGTGCGTATCCTCGACTTGTCTACCGATGATCAACACGAAGTGCTGTACGAGTCGACCAACACGGTGGGGGCCAGTGACTTGTCCTCCACGCGATTGCTGCGTCTGGCCGACCATGATTATCAAGTGGATATGCGCCCCAGCGCCGCGTTCCTGAAAGCCAACCATTCTTCGGTGACCAGCCTGGTGGTGCTCGGCGGTTTGCTCAGCCTGCTGCTCAGTGTGTTTCTCTATGTGCTGGTCAGCCAGCGCCAGCGGGCGCTGAAAATGGTGGCGCAGCGGACCCAGGAACTTCACGACCGTGAGCAAGAGTTGCGCGGCACGCATGGCCAGTTGCGCGGTGTGCTGGAAGCCGCGACTCAGGTGGCGATCATCGCCACCGATCTGCGCGGAATCATCAGCACCTTCAACGCTGGGGCAGAGCAGATGCTCGGTTACTTCAGTGCGCAGGTTGTGGGCCACATGACCCTGGAAAATCTGCACCTGCCCCGGGAACTCGAAGCGCGCTCGGCGGAGTTGAGCGCGCGTTATGGCAAGCCGATCCCGACGTGTCAGGCAATGCTGGTCGAAGGGGGGGAAGAGGGCGGTCACGAAGCCCGGGAGTGGACACTGGTGCGCCACGACGGCAGTCACTTGACGGTGAACATGCTGGCGACCCCGGTACTCGACGAGCAAGGCTTGTGGGTCGGGCACCTGGCGATTTGTATCGACATCACCGAGCGCAAGCGCGTCCATGAAGCCCTGGCGGCACGGGACCTGTTGTTGAAGAAACTCAGCGCCCATGTGCCCGGCGGGATCTACCAGTTCAAGATGGAATTCGATGGGCGCTTCAGCGTGATCTACGCCAGCGACGGCATGCGCGATATCTACGAACTCGAGCCGGACGTGCTGTTGCTCAACGCCGAAGCGGTGTTCGCGCGGATTCATCCTCAGGACGCGCGTCGGGTCCGCGCTTCGATCCTGGCCTCGGCTGACACCCTCAGCCCTTGGCGTGAAGAGTACCGCGTGCAATTGCCCCAGCGTGGTCTGCGCTGGGTCCGCGGTGAAGCGACGCCTGAAGAACTGCCCGGTGGCGGTGTGCTATGGCATGGTTTCATCTCGGACATCTCCGACCTCAAGCGGGTGGAAGAGGAGTTGCGCGCACTGTCAGTGACCGACTCCCTGACCGGGATCCATAACCGTCGCTACTTCCAGGAGCGCCTGACCACCGAAATGGCGCGGGTCGAGCGCGGCGGTGGCGAGTTGTCGGTAATCATGCTCGACATCGATCACTTCAAACGCATCAATGATCAGCACGGTCATGCCGTGGGTGATCGGGTATTGCAGGCCGTGTGCGAGCGCATTGGCGGTCGCCTGCGGCGCACTGATGTGTTCTGTCGCCTGGGGGGTGAAGAGTTCATGGTGCTTTGTCCGGATATCGACGGCGAACAGGCCCATGTGTTGGCCGTTGAGTTGTGGCAGGGGTTGCGCAGTGCGCCGATCGACGAGGTCGGGATCGTCACCGCGAGTTTCGGGATTGCCAGCTGGCGGGCCGGAGAGGGCGCGGATGCGCTGCTGTTGCGGGCGGACTCAGGAGTGTATGCGGCGAAGCAGGCGGGAAGGGATCGGGTTGAGGGGCAGATGAGTTAGGTCAGGCAGGATGTTTGTGGTGAGAGGAAAAGATCGCAGCCTTCGGCAGCTCCTACAGGGTGTACACATTCCCATGTAGGAGCTGCCGAAGGCTGCGATCTTTTGACTTTAGAGGGTTACAACACCGAAGCCGTTTCCGGTAGTTTCGGCTGGCGATACAGATCCAGCAGCACCTGATCCAGCACCGAGGAGGCGCCAAACGGTGCCTTGTCGTTGAGGATCGCCACCACCGCCCAGGTATTGCCATTGACGTCGCGGCTGTAGCCGGAAATGGCGCGCACAGTGTTCAGGGTACCGGTCTTGACGTGGGCTTCACCGCGCATCGCGGTGGTCTTCAGGCGTTTGCGCATGGTGCCGTCGGTGCCGGCGATTGGCATCGAGCTGATGAACTCGGCGGAATACGGGCTGCGCCAGGCGGCTTGCAGCATCGCGGCCATTTCACGGGCACTCACTCGCTCGGCACGGGACAGGCCGGAGCCGTTCTCCATCACCAGGTGCGGCGCAGTGATGCCTTTTCTCGCCAGCCACTGACGCACCACGCGCTGAGCCGCCTTGGCGTCGTCACCGTCGGCGTCTGTGCGGAACTTCTGGCCCAGGCTCAGGAACAACTGCTGAGCCATGGTGTTGTTACTGTATTTGTTGATGTCGCGAATGATTTCCGCCAGATCTGGCGAATAGGCCCGGGCCAGTACCTTGGCGTTGCTCGGCGTCGGTGCCAAACGATCCTGGCCCTGGATGCTGCCGCCCAATTCCTTCCAGATCGCTCGCACAGCGCCGGCGGTGTAGGTCGCGTGATCGAGCAGCGACAGGTAGGTCTGGGAGCTGCAACCTTCGCCCAACTGGCCACCGACGGTCACGGTGACGCTGCCATCAGCCTGGGGCACCGGGTTGTAACGTACGCCACCGGTGCATTGCTTGGAGTTGAGCGCCTTGACCTGATTGTCGATGCGGATGCTGGCAATCGGCGGCTCGACCGACACCAGGACCTTGCCCGAGTCGTTGCGGGCCACGAAGCGCAGGGCCTTGAGGTTGACCAGCAGCGCGTCGGGTTTGACCAGGAACGGTTTGTTCTCGTCATTGCCGTCGTCGTTGAATTCAGGCAGTTGCGGTTGCACGAAGAAGCCGCGGTCCAGCACCAGGTCGCCGGTGATCTGGGTCACGCCGTTGGCGCGCAAATCGCGCATCAGCAGCCAGAGTTTTTCCATGTTCAGCTTCGGATCGCCGCCACCCTTGAGGTAGAGGTTGCCGTTGAGGATGCCACCGCTGAGGGTGCCGTCGGTGTAGAACTCGGTTTTCCACTGGTGGTTCGGGCCGAGCATTTCCAGCGCGGCGTACGTGGTCACCAGCTTCATGGTCGAGGCCGGGTTAACCGAAACGTCAGCGTTATGAATGGTTGGGGTGCCCGGGCCATTGAGCGGGATCATCACCAGCGACAGGGCACTGTCCTGCAGCTTGCTGGCCTTGAGAGCCTTTTCGACGTTGGGCGACAGGGCGGTGTTGATCGAAGCGGCGGAAACGGGAAGGGCCAGGGGCAGAAGAAGGCTGGCCAGCAGCAATGGACGCAAAGATTTGATCATCTGAAATAAAACCCTACAGCCGAGGGGGAAAAAGACGAGGGCATGGAGATAAATTCCCTCAGCGGTCATGAAAGTGTCGGCATTATGCCCCAAGGTGCAACAGCTTGTGCCGTACCCCGGTCGTCTAATCCGCTATTTTTTTACCGACGGTAGGCGTAGCGCCGTTCTGAGACGGGCAATCGGCGCCTTAAACTGCTAAAGTGCGGCCCGTTATTACTTATGAGGATTGTTCCAATGGCGACTAACCGTTCCCAGCGTCTGCGCAAAAAACTGTGCGTCGATGAATTTCAAGAGCTGGGTTTCGAACTGAACCTGGATTTCAAAGAAGATTTGGCTGATGAAGCCATTGATGCTTTCCTCGACGCGTTCCTGAAAGAAGCCATGGAAGCCAACGGTCTGGGCTATGTTGGCGGCGACGACTTCGGTCTGGTGTGCCTGCAGAAGCGTGGCTCGGTTTCCGAAGAGCAGCGTGCTGCTGTTGAAGCCTGGCTCAAAGGCCGCAGCGAACTGACCGAAGCAACCGTCAGCCCGCTGATCGACGTCTGGTACCCGGAAAAGCCGATCAATCCGGTAGCTTGATGTTCTAAAAACGGCGCCCCAAGGGTCGCCGTTTTTTTTTGTGAAGATCAAAGGATCGCAGCCTCGTTTCACTCGACAGCTCCTACAGGGCAACGCATACGAAGGTAGGCGCTGTGTAGGAGCTGTCGAGTGAAACGAGGCTGCGATCTTTTAGCTTTTACGCCAGTTCAAGATCAGCAAGGTCAACACCCCCGCGACAATCCCCCAAAACGCCGAACCGATGGAAAACAGCGTCAACCCCGACGCCGTCACCATAAAGGTAATCAGCGCTGCTTCCCGTTCCTGCACTTGCGCCATGGCAATGCTCAACCCATTGATGATCGAGCCGAACAGCGCCAGCGCGGCAATCGACAGCACCAGCTCTTTAGGCAATGCGGCGAACAACGCTGCCAGCGTCGCGCCGAACACTCCGGCAATCCCGTAGAAAATCCCGCACCAGACGGCGGCCGTGTAGCGCTTGTTGCGATCCTCATGGGCATGCGGCCCGGTGCAGATAGCCGCGCTGATGGCGGCCAGGTTGATCCCATGGGAGCCGAACGGCGCCAACAGCAACGAGGCGATGCCGGTGGTGGTGATCAGTGGTGAGGCCGGCACGTTGTAGCCGTCGGCGCGCAGTACGGCGATGCCCGGCATGTTTTGCGAGGTCATCGCCACCACGAACAGCGGGATGCCGATGCTGATGGTCGCGGCCAGGGAGAAATGCGGCGTGGTCCAGACCGGCATCGCGACTTCCAGGTGGAAGCCACTGAAATCCAGCAAACCCATAAACCCCGACAACGCAGTGCCGATCAACAGCGCGGCCAGCACGGCGTAGCGCGGTGACAGGCGTTTAACCACCAGATACGTGAAGAACATCCCCAGGACCAGTGCAGTGCGGTGCTGGGCGGCGACGAAAATCTCGCTGCCGATCTTGAACAGAATCCCCGCCAGCAATGCCGCCGCCAATGAGGCCGGAATCTTTTTCATCAACCGTTCGAAACTGCCGGTCAGGCCGCAAATGGTCACCAGCACTGCGCAAGTGATGTAGGCGCCGATGGCCTCGCCGTAGCTGACACCGCCCAGGCTGGTGATCAGCAATGCCGCGCCGGGGGTCGACCAGGCGATGGTGATCGGCGTGCGATAGCGCAGGGACAAGCCGATCGAGCACACCGCCATGCCTATGGAGATCGCCCAGATCCACGACGAAATCTGCCCGCTAGTCAGCCCCGCCGCTTGCCCGGCCTGGAACATCAGCACCAGTGAGCTGGTGTAGCCGGTCATCATGGCGATGAACCCGGCGACGATGGCCGAGGGTGATGTGTCAGTCAGGGGGCGAAGCTGCGTGTGCGTGGCGTCGGTCATGACAGCGGTGTTCCTTATACATATGAAGATGTCCGAAGCGAAGTCTTCCAATGTAGGAGCTGTCGAGTGAAACGAGGCTGCGATCTTTTGATGTTGATTTTCCAAGATCAAAAGATCGCAGCCTCGTTTCACTCGACAGCTCCTACAGGATTCTGCGTTCAAGCCTAAACTGAAAAGTAACCGGTCGTTGCAATACAGCGAGGGCGACAAACAGCCGTACAGTCGTGTTGCCACCGTCCATTGTGTACAATCGCGGTGTTTTTTACGCGATACTTGCCAGCGACCCACTGTGCCGTATTACAGTCACGGTCAATTCGCCGCAGTTCTCCCGACTCGAGTGCCCATGAACGAACAGTTGCAACCCCTCAAGAAACAACCGCGAGCAGGCAAAGCCGGCCGCAGCGGTACCCAGGACGATATTGTCTACGCGCATATCTTCGAGGCCATCCTCGAACAGCGTCTGGCGCCCGGCACCAAGTTGAGCGAAGAAGCGCTGGGGGAAATTTTCGGGGTCAGCCGCACCATCATTCGCCGCGCGCTGTCGCGTCTGGCCCATGAAGGCGTGGTGTTGCTGCGACCGAATCGCGGCGCTGTCGTCGCCAGCCCGAGTGTGGAAGAGGCCCGTCAGGTATTTATGGCGCGGCGTCTGGTGGAGCGGGCGATCACTGAATTGGCGGTTCAGCACGCCACCGCCGAGCAACTTCTCGAACTGCGGCAGATGGTCAACGACGAGCGCGACAGCTTTTCCCGTGGGGATCGTGGTGCCGGTATCCGTCTGTCCGGCGAGTTCCATTTGAAGCTGGCCGAAGCAGCGAAAAATGCGCCGCTGATCAGCTTCCAGCGCAGCCTGGTGTCCCAGACTTCGTTGATCATCGCCCAGTACGAGAGCGGCAACCGTTCCCACTGTTCGTATGATGAACACACCCAGTTGATCGACGCGATCGAAGCGCGGGACGCGACGCTGGCGGTGGACCTGATGATGCACCACATGGACCACATCGACAGCAAACTCAACCTCGACGAAGAAAGCGCGTCGGATGATTTGCATGCGGTGTTTTCGCATTTGTTGCAGACCAAGAAGCCTGGGCGGCCGGTCGCGAAACTCTGATAGACCGAGTCGCGCCCATCGCGAGCAGGCTCGCTCCCACAGGGGAATGCATTTCAAATGTGGGAGCGAGCCTGCTCGCGATAGCGGTCTGACAGGCAATAAAAATCCCCCGGGCTGTACGGCTACGGGGGATTTTTTATGCTTGGAGAAAACTAGCGCTGATGCACCAGATTCCCCGCCGCATACGTCTGCAACACCGTCCGGTCATCCCCCAGCGTCATCAATACAAACAACGTCTCGGCAATGTTATTGGCCTGCTTCAGGCGATAGCTGAGCAGTGGCGTGGCGTTGTAGTCCAGCACCAGGAAGTCCGCGTCGGTGCCCGGTTGCAAGGTACCGATCTTGTCTTCCAGGCGCAGGGCGCGGGCGCCGCCGAGGGTGGCCAGGTACAGCGATTTGAACGGGCTCAGCCGCGCACCTTGCAGTTGCATGACTTTGTAGGCTTCGTTCAGGGTTTGCAGCAGCGAGAAACTGGTGCCGCCGCCGACGTCGGTACCGAGGCCGACATTGAGTTTGTGCTTCTCGGCCATCGGCAGATTGAACAGGCCGCTACCGAGGAACAGGTTCGAGGTCGGGCAGAACGCAATCGCTGAACCCGTCTGCGCCAGTCGCGCACATTCGTCGTCACACAGGTGCACGCCGTGGGCGAACACCGAGCGCTCACCGAGCAATTGGTAGTGATCGTAGACATCCAGGTAGCCCCTGCGCTCCGGGAACAGCGCCTTGACCCACTCGACTTCCTTGAGGTTTTCGCTGATGTGGGTCTGCATGTACAGATCCGGATATTCGCTGAGTAACTGGCCGGCGAGGGTCAGTTGTTCCGGGGTGCTGGTCGGGGCGAAGCGTGGGGTGACCGCATAGTGCAGGCGACCCTTGCCGTGCCAGCGCTCAATCAGCGCCTTGCTTTCGACGTAGCTCGATTCGGCGGTGTCGGTCAGGTAGTCCGGTGCGTTGCGGTCCATCATCACCTTGCCGGCGATCATCCGCAGGTCCAGCTGTTCGGCGGCCTCGAAGAACGAGTTCACCGATTGCGGATGTACGCTGCCGAACACCAGTGCAGTGGTGGTGCCGTTGCGCAGCAGTTCCTTGATGAAAATATCCGCGACTTCGTCAGCGTGGGCCTTGTCGGCGAACTGGCTTTCGCAAGGGAAGGTGTAGGTGTTCAGCCAGTCCAGAAGCTGTTCGCCATAGGCGCCGACCATGCCGGTTTGCGGCAGGTGGATGTGGGTGTCGATAAAGCCCGGGGTGATTAGTGCGTCCTGATAATGGGTGATCTCGATGTCGGCCGGCAGCGTGGGCAGCAATTCGCTGGCGTGGCCGATGGCGCTGATCTGGCCGTTATCGACCACCAGCAGGCCGTCTTCGAAATACTCGTACGAGGCTTCGATACCCACTTCGGCGGGATCGGCGATGCTGTGCAGGAGGGCGGCGCGGTAGGCTTTGCGAGTCAGAGGCATGTGAGTTCTCAATTAGTTCGAAGCTTTTCAGTTCAAAGCTTGGCTGCGGCGTGAAGCAGGCAGCAGTTTGGCGATCGATGATCCGGCGCTGGCGGTGTGCTGGCCGAAATTCGCGTTATAGGTGGCGATGATTTCGCCGGCGATGGAGATGGCGATTTCCACAGGCAACTTGCCTTTGACTTCGCCGATGCCCATCGGGCAACGCATGCGTTGCAGCACGCTGCTGTCGAAACCTCGATCACGCAGGCGGTGTTCGAACTTCACCCGTTTGGTCTTCGAACCAATCAGGCCGAAGTAGGCGAAGTCGTTGCGCTTGAGGATCGCGGCGGTGAGTTCGAGGTCGAGTTGGTGATTGTGGGTCATGACGATGCAGTAGCTGCCGGCGGGCAGGTCATCGACTTCATCCACCGGTTCTTCGGTGACGATTTTGCGTACGCCGTGGGGAATCTGTTCGGGAAACTCAGCTTCCCGTGAGTCGATCCAGCGCACCCGGCAGGGCAGGCTGGCGAGCAGCGGTACCAGCGCCCGACCGACGTGGCCGGCGCCGAATACGGCAATTTGCGCCTGGACCTGGCCCATCGGTTCGAACAGCAATACGGTCACGCCACCGCAGCACTGGCCCAGGCTGGCGCCGAGGCTGAAGCGCTCCAGATGGGTGTCCTGTCGGCCGCTGGCGAGCATCTCGCGGCCGATCTGCATGGCCTTGTATTCCAGATGCCCGCCACCGATGGTGTCGAACGTTTGCGTAGCGCTGATGACCATTTTCGAGCCGGCATTACGCGGCGTCGAGCCGAGCTCTTCGATGATGGTCACCAACACACAGGGTTCACCCCGGGTTTGCAGGTCGGCGAGGGCGTCGATCCAGTTGTACATGTTTTCACCCCTACAACATTGTTGTCTGTTCGGGCCTCATCGCGGGCAAGCCACGCTCCCACAAGGATTGCATCGTACCTGTGGGAGCTGGCTTGCCTGCGATGGCCGCAACGCGGTCTTAAAGCGAAGCCAACTCCGGCTCAGCTTCGGCAGCCTTGGCCACCTTCAACTGCCGCATCTGCTCGCAGCCCCACAACACCCGCTCCGGGGTCGCCGGTGCGTCGATTTTCGGTTGATGCTGGTAGTCGCCCAAACTGGCCACGGCGTCCTTGATCGCGCACCACGCGGCGATCCCGAGCATGAACGGCGGCTCACCCACGGCCTTGGAATGGAACACCGTGTCTTCCGGGTTCTTGCGGTTTTCCACCAGCTTCACCCGCAGGTCCAATGGCATGTCTGCCACCGCCGGGATCTTGTAGCTGGCCGGGCCGTTGGTCATCAGTTTGCCTTTGTTGTTCCACACCAGTTCTTCCATGGTCAGCCAACCCATGCCCTGGATGAAACCACCCTCGACCTGACCGATATCGATCGCCGGGTTCAACGAGTCGCCGACATCGTGAAGGATGTCGGTGCGCAGCATCTTGTACTCGCCGGTCAGGGTGTCGACGATCACCTCGGCGCAGGCCGCACCGAAGGCGTAGTAGTAGAACGGCCGACCCCGCGCCTGGCTGCGGTCGTAGTAGATTTTCGGCGTCTTGTAGAAGCCGGTACTCGACAGCGAAACCTGAGCGAAATACGCCTGCTGGATAAGCGATTCGAAGGTCAGGATATGATCGCGAACCCGCACGTGACCGTTGTGGAATTCCACGTCTTCTTCGCTGACCTTGTATTGCCGCGCGGCGAATTCCACCAGGCGTTTCTTGATGATTTCCGCCGCGTTTTGCGCCGCTTTACCATTGAGGTCGGCGCCGCTCGAAGCGGCGGTTGGCGAAGTGTTCGGGACCTTGTCGGTGTTGGTCGCGGTGATCTGCACACGGTCCATTTCCACCTGGAACACTTCAGCCACGACTTGCGCAACCTTGGTGTTCAGACCCTGACCCATTTCGGTGCCGCCGTGGTTCAGGTGGATGCTGCCGTCGGTGTAGATGTGGATCAGTGCACCGGCCTGATTGAGGAAGCTGGCGGTGAAGGAAATACCGAATTTCACCGGAGTCAGCGCCAGGCCTTTTTTCAGGATCGGGCTGTTGGCGTTGTAGCGACGAATCGCTTCGCGACGCTCGGCGTACTGGCTGCTGGCTTCCAGTTCAGCAGTCATTTCCTCGAGCATGTTGTGCTCGACGGTCTGGTAGTAATGGGTGATGTTGCGCTCGGTCTTGCCGTAGTAGTTGGCCTTGCGCACCGCCAGTGGATCGAGGCCCAGATGGCGGGCAATCGCGTCCATCACTTCTTCGATGGCGACCATGCCTTGCGGGCCGCCGAAGCCACGGTAAGCGGTGTTCGACGCGGTGTTGGTCTTGCAGCGGTGACCGTTGATGGTCGCGTCGCCCAGGTAGTACGAGTTGTCGGCATGGAACATCGCACGGTCGACAATCGATGCCGACAAATCCGGTGAGCAACCGCAGTTGCCGGCCAGTTCCAGCGCAATGCCATGCAGGCGGCCGGTGCTGTCGAAGCCCACGTCGTACTCGACGTAGAACGGGTGGCGCTTGCCGGTCATCAGCATGTCTTCGACACGCGGCAGGCGCATTTTGGTCGGCTGACCGGTCAGGTGCGCAATCACCGCGCACAGGCATGCCGGGCTTGCCGCTTGAGTTTCCTTGCCGCCGAAACCACCACCCATGCGGCGCATGTCGACGACGATTTTGTTCATCGACACGTCCAGCACTTCCGCCACCAGTTTCTGCACTTCGGTGGGGTTCTGGGTCGAGCAGTAAACGATCATGCCGCCGTCTTCAGTCGGCATCACCGAAGAGATCTGGGTTTCCAGATAAAAGTGTTCCTGGCCGCCGATGTGCAGTGTGCCTTGAATGCGATGCTCTGCAGTAGAAAGCGCAGTGGCCGAATCGCCGCGCTGATGCGTGTGGCTGTCGAGCACAAAGTGGCGTTTGCGCAGGGCTTCGACCACGTCCAGAACCGGTTCCAGATCTTCGTATTCGATGATTGCAGCCATGGCTGCTTTGCGCGCGGTTTCCAGGTCTTTCGCCGCCACGGCGAGTACCGGTTGACCGACGAATTGCACGTCATCGATGGCGAGCAACGGGTCGCCCGGCAACAGTGGGCCGATGTCTTTCAGGCCCGGCACATCTTCGTGGGTGATGGCGATGCGCACGCCCTCGAAGGCATAGCAGGGCTTGGTGTCGATGCTGACGATTTTCGCGTGGGCGCGGTCCGACAGCCGTGCGTAAACGTGCAGCTGATTGGGAAATTCCAGCCGATCGTCGATGTACTGCGCTTCACCGGACACATGCTTGTCGGCGCTGTCGTGCTTGACGCTGCGGCCGACTCCGGTGGTCAGGTCCTTGGCGAACAATTCAGCCAGTTCGGCTTGGGTCTTCTCTACAGCGTGATGATTAGACATAAGCGGTCACCCGAGTCTCGATGTGCGGTGTTTGCAGTTCGATGAAGTATTTACGCAGCAGGTTCTGCGCGCTGAGGAGGCGGTATTCCTTGCTGGCGCGGAAGTCCGAGAGTGGCGTGAAGTCTTCGGCCAATGCAGCGCAGGCGCGTTCGAGGGTGGCGTTGTTGAACGGCGCACCCAGCAGGGCGGCTTCGCAGTTTTTGGCGCGTTTTGGAATGGCCGCCATGCCGCCGAAAGCAACGCGGGCGTCGGCGATCACGCCAGTGTCGATGCGCAGGTTGAACGCGGCACAAACGGCGGAAATGTCATCGTCCAGACGCTTGGACACCTTGTAGGCGCGGAACAGCTGTTCAACGCTGGCGCGCGGCACGATGATCTTTTCGATGAACTCGCTTTCCTGACGCGCGGTGACCCGGTAATCAATGAAGTAATCTTCCAGTGCCATGGTGCGGCGGGCTTCGCCTTTGCACAGGACGATCTGCGCGCCGAGGGCGATCAGTAGTGGTGGCGAGTCACCGATCGGCGAGGCGTTGCCGATGTTGCCGCCGAGGGTGCCCTGGTTGCGGATCTGCAAGGAGGCAAAGCGCTGCAGCAACTCACCGAAGTCCGGGTACTCGGCCTTCAACGCGTCGTAGCAGTCGGAGAGGGCGGTGGCGGCGCCGATTTCCAGACGATCGTCGAAGCGTTCGATGCGTTTCATTTCAGCGACGTTGCCGACGTAGATCATCACCGGCAAGGTGCGGTGGAACTGGGTGACTTCCAGCGCCAGATCGGTGCCGCCGGCCAGCAGGCGGGCCTGTGGATAAGCGTCGTAGAGGTCGGCCAGATCGGCCACGGTCAACGGCACCAGACAGCGTTTGTCGCCACTGTTGAGTTCACCGATGTCGGTGGGCGCGATGGCTTTCAGGCGAGCGATGGTGTCCGCTTCGCGAGCATCGAATTGGTCGGGTTGTTTGCCGCAGCAAGATTGCTCGGCAGCGGCCAGGATCGGCCGATAACCGGTGCAACGGCAGAGGTTGCCGGCCAGGGCTTCATGGGCTTTATGAGAATCGGGTGCGTCGCTATTCTTTTGCAGTGCGAACAGCGACATCACGAAGCCCGGCGTGCAGAAACCGCATTGCGAGCCGTGGCACTCAACCATGGCTTTTTGCACGCTGTGCAGCTCGCCTTGGTACTTGAGGTCTTCGACGCTGATCAGTTGCTTGCCGTGCAAGGAGGAGACGAACGTCAGGCACGAGTTGAGGCTGCGATAGCGAATATGTTCGCGGCCATCGTCGTCCGTCTGCAACTCGCCGACCACCACGGTGCAGGCGCCACAGTCGCCGCTGGCGCAGCCTTCTTTGGTGCCGGGTTTGCCCACATGTTCGCGCAGGTAATTGAGCACGGTCAGGTTCGGGTCCAGGGCGTGCTCGCTACGGAGTTCCTGGTTTAGTAAAAACTGGATCACGGAAGGCCTCGCAAACTCATTATTGTTGTTAACCGACATGAGCCGAATTTATCAGGTCTGACTTTTCGGTCAATGATTTTCTGACTTAAAGGTCAGGAAATAGCGTTTTGTCGATCAACGACTCGTTCCTTCATTATTGACCCTCACGGGATAGCTTGCCTTTTGCTTGAATCGTGCCAAAAACCGCTGGGTGGGCACTCCGCCATGACCCATCAATTGCGCTACACTGCGCCGCTTGTGCAGATCGAAGAGTTTGAAGGACAACCATGACGTTCAAGGCGCCGGACAGCCTCGCCGAGCAAATCGCTCACCACCTCGCCGAACGTATCATTCGCGGCGAAATGAAGCCTGGGGAGCGCATTCAGGAACAGAAGGTCACGCTGGCGCTCAATGTCAGCCGCGGTTCCGTCCGTGAGGCCTTGCTGATTCTCGAGCGCCGTCACTTGATCGCGATTTTGCCGCGACGTGGCGCCCACGTGACCGAACTCACGGCGCACAAGGTGCAGAGCCTGTGCACGCTGATGAGCGAGTTGTACATTCTGCTCGGCAACGCCGTGGCCAGCGGCTGGCAAGTCCAGGCCGACATGGCGCCGTTCGTGCAGATCCAGCAGCGCCTGACCGACAGCTACGAACGCCAGGACATCCGCACGTTCGTCGACGACAGCTTCAGTGTGATGCGCGCCGCCTATCCGTTCGCCAACAACCCGTACTTGCAGGAAACCGTCGAGAATCTGCAACCGGCCATGAGCCGCGCGTATTTCCTTGCGCTGGATCAGCGCAAGGCCTCGATGAGCGAGTTCCTCGAGCTGTTCGAACGCTTGCTCGCTGCCGTGCTGGCTCGTGACTTTCCTCAGATCCGCGTGGTGCTGACGGCGTATGCCCAGCGCAGCTGCGATCTGGTGGTCTCTGCCCTGACGGTCGCTTAAGCGTGCGGCTCAAGTGCATCAAACTGGCGGGGTTCAAATCCTTCGTCGACCCGACCACGGTGAACTTCCCCAGTAACATGGCGGCAGTGGTCGGCCCCAATGGTTGCGGCAAGTCGAACATCATCGACGCCGTGCGTTGGGTGATGGGCGAGAGCTCGGCCAAGAACTTGCGCGGCGAGTCGATGACCGACGTCATCTTCAACGGCTCGACCAGCCGTAAACCGGTGAGCCAGGCCAGCATTGAGCTGGTGTTCGATAACTCCGACGGTACCCTGCTTGGCGAATGGGCTGCCTATGCGGAGATTTCCATTCGCCGCAAAGTGACCCGCGACAGCCAGACCACCTACTACCTCAACGGCACCAAATGCCGTCGCCGCGATATCACCGACATCTTTTTGGGTACCGGCCTCGGCCCGCGCAGCTATTCGATTATCGAGCAGGGGATGATCTCCAAGCTGATCGAGTCCAAGCCCGAAGACCTGCGCAATTTCATCGAAGAAGCCGCCGGTATTTCCAAGTACAAGGAACGTCGACGCGAGACTGAAAACCGTATCCGCCGTACCCACGAAAACCTTGCCCGCCTGACCGACCTGCGCGAAGAGCTCGAGCGTCAGCTTGAACGCTTGCACCGCCAGGCCGAGGCCGCCAAGAAGTATCAGGAATACAAAGGCGAAGAGCGCCAGCTCAAGGCCCAGCTGTCGGCCCTGCGCTGGCAGGCATTGAACGAACAGGTCGGCCAGCGCGAGTCGATCATCGGCACTCAGGAGGTCACCTTCGAAGCCCTGGTGGCCGAGCAACGTAATGCCGACGCGGCCATCGAACGCCTGCGTGACGGTCATCACGATCTCTCCGAACGCTTCAATCTGGTGCAGGGGCGTTTTTATTCGGTCGGCGGTGATATCGCCCGGGTCGAACAGAGCATCCAGCACGGTCAGCAGCGTTTGCGTCAGTTGCAGGACGACCTGAAGGAAGCCGAGCGCGCGCGGCTGGAAACCGAGTCTCACTTGGGCCACGACCGCACCTTGCTGCTGACCTTGGGCGAAGAGCTGGACATGCTCACGCCGGAACAGGAAGTCACTAGCGCCGCTGCCGAAGAAGCTGCTGCCGCGCTCGAAGAATCCGAAACCACCATGCACGGCTGGCAGGAGCAGTGGGACACCTTCAACCTCACCGCCGCCGAGCCACGCCGTCAGTCTGAAGTTCAGCAGTCGCGGATCCAGCAGCTGGAAACCAGCATGGAACGTTTGGCCGATCGCCAGAAACGTCTTGGTGAAGAGCGTGCGTTGCTGTCGGCGGATCCGGAAGACGCGGCGATCATGGAACTCAGCGAGCAGTTGGCCGCGTCCGAGGCCACGCTCGAAGACTTGCAAGCCAGTGAGGAGGCTCAGGTCGAGCGCCTCGAGCAACTGCGTCAGGAGCTGCAGCAAGCGCTCTCGGCGCAGCAGCAAGCCCAAGGTGATTTACAGCGGCTCAACGGTCGACTGGCGTCGTTGGAAGCCTTGCAGCAAGCCGCGCTCGATCCAGGCACCGGCACTGCCGAATGGCTGCGCGAACAGCATCTGGCGGATCGTCCGCGTCTGGCCGAAGGCCTGAAGGTCGAGGCCGGTTGGGAGCTGGCGGTGGAAACCGTGCTCGGCGCCGACCTGCAAGCGGTGCTGGTGGATGACTTCGGTGATTTCGATCTGGCCGGGTTTGCCCAAGGCGATTTGCGCCTGCTCAGCCCGGCCACCGATGGCGTGCGCATGCCTGGCAGTTTGCTCGACAAGGTCGAGGCGCAGATTGATTTGTCGCCATGGCTGGGGCAGGTCAAACCGGTCGACAGCCTTGAGCAGGCCTTGGCCTTGCGCGGGCAATTGGCCGCCGGGCAAAGCCTGATCAGCCGGGACGGTTACTGGGTCGGTCGACACTTTTTGCGTGTGCGCCGGGCCAGCGAAGCGGAAAGCGGTGTACTCGCCCGTGGCCAGGAAATCCAGCGCTTGGGGCTTGAACGCGAAGAGCGCGAAGCCACGGTCGAAACCCTGGAAACCCAACTTCAAAATCTCAGGGCGCAACAGCGTCAGCAGGAAAACGGTCGCGAACATTTGCGCCGTCTGCTGCAAGACGAAGCCCGTCAGCAAGGCGAATTGAAAGCCCAGTTGTCCGCCGGCAAAGCCAAGGTCGAGCAGTTGACCCTGCGCCGCACCCGTCTCGATGAAGAACTCACCGAGCTGAGCGAACAGCGCGCCCTGGAACACGAAAACATCGGCGAAGCGCGCCTGCAATTGCAGGAAGCCCTCGACAGCATGGCGCTGGACACCGAGCAGCGTGAGTTGCTGTTGGCCCAGCGCGACAGCCTGCGCGAACGCCTCGACCGGGTGCGTCAGGAAGCCCGGCAGCACAAGGATCATGCGCATCAATTGGCGGTGCGCCTCGGTTCGCTGAAGGCGCAACACGATTCCACTCGTCAGGCCCTTGAGCGGCTGGAAATGCAGTCCGAGCGCCTGACCGAGAAGCGCGAACAGTTGAGCCTCAACCTCGAAGAGGGCGAGGCGCCGCTGGAAGAGCTGCGGTTGAAACTCGAAGAGCTGCTCGACAAGCGCATGACCGTCGACGAAGAACTCAAGACCGCGCAAATCGCCATGGAAGACGCCGACCGCGAACTGCGCGACGCCGAAAAGCGCCGCACTCAGGCCGAGCAGCAATCCCAGTTGATTCGCAGCCAGCTCGAACAGCAGCGCATGGAATGGCAAGCGCTGACGGTGCGGCGCAAGACTTTGCAGGATCAATTGCTCGAGGACGGCTACGATCTCAACGGCGTGCTTGCCACGCTGCTGGCCGGAGCCAACGAGAAAGACGCCGAAGAAGAAATCGAGCGCATCGCCGCTCGAATTCAGCGCCTCGGCGCGATCAACCTCGCGGCCATCGACGAGTACCAGCAACAATCCGAGCGCAAACGTTATCTGGATGCGCAGAACGACGATTTGGTGGAAGCGCTGGATACGCTCGAGAACGTGATTCGCAAGATCGACAAGGAAACCCGAAACCGCTTCAAAGATACCTTTGATCAGATCAATGGTGGTTTACAGGCCCTTTTCCCAAAAGTTTTCGGTGGAGGACGCGCGTATTTGGAACTGACGGGCGAAGATCTACTCGATACAGGGGTAACGATCATGGCGCAGCCGCCAGGAAAGAAGAACAGCACCATCCATTTGCTCTCCGGTGGCGAAAAAGCCCTGACCGCATTGGCCCTGGTTTTTGCCATCTTCAAGTTGAATCCGGCGCCGTTCTGCATGCTCGATGAGGTTGACGCGCCATTGGATGACGCTAACGTTGGACGCTACGCACGGCTGGTCAAAGAGATGTCGCAGACGGTGCAGTTCATCTACATCACCCACAACAAGATCGCCATGGAAATGGCCGATCAATTGATGGGGGTGACGATGCACGAACCCGGTTGCTCGCGTCTGGTGGCAGTGGATGTGGAGGAGGCGATGGCAATGGTGGATGCCTGAATCATTGCTTGTAGGGCAGGTATTTTTGAGCTGTAGGGCTTTTTACTTGCCTTGACTTGCTGGCCAATCGACATAATTCGCGCAAGCCACTGTGACAGACGGTGTAAAGTTGCCTTTGGTCGTGCTAGTTTAATGTCAATTTTTCGTATACGTGGGCAAAACGCCTGTCAGAACATAGAGTTGGCGCCACGTTTTAAAGCGGTTTACACAATGTAAACCCCTTATTTTTCAGCATTTTTTATAGAGGCACGGGATTACATGGAAATCGGTCTGCGCGAGTGGCTGATCGTCATCGGCATTATTGTCATTGCCGGTATTCTTTTCGATGGCTGGCGTCGCATGCGCGGCGGCAAGGGAAAACTGAAATTCCGTCTTGACCGAAGTTTGTCCAATTTGCCGGACGAGGACACCAGCGCCGAGCTGTTGGGCCCGCCCCGCGTGCTGGATAACCACAAAGAACCGCAACTGGACGAGCATGATCTGCCGTCGGTGAGCATGCCTGCCCGTGAACCCCGCGAGTCGGGTTCCAAGCGCGGCAAGCGTGGCCATGGCGAGCCATCGCAAGGCGACTTGAACCTCAACCTGGACCTGGACGGCGGCCCGAGCTTCAACAGCCGTGACGATTTCCCGGATGACACCAAGCCCGCCAGCTCGACCGAGAAAGATCAGCCGCAAGCCGAAGAAGTGCTGGTGATCAGCGTGATCTGCCGCGACCCGGCCGGCTTCAAGGGTCCGGCGCTGTTGCAGAACATTCTGGAAAGCGGTCTGCGTTTCGGCGAGATGGACATTTTCCACCGTCACGAAAGCATGGCCGGTAACGGCGAAGTCCTGTTCTCCATGGCCAACGCGGTCAAGCCGGGCGTCTTCGATCTGGATGACATCGATCATTTCAGCACCCCGGCAGTGAGCTTCTTCCTCGGTCTGCCAGGCCCGCGTCATCCGAAGCAAGCCTTCGACGTGATGGTGGCTGCGGCACGCAAACTGTCCCAGGAGCTGAACGGCGAACTGAAAGACGACCAGCGCAGCGTGCTGACCGCCCAAACGATTGAGCACTACCGTCAGCGCATCGTCGAGTTCGAGCGTCGCGCTTTGACCCAGAAGCGTTAAAGTCAAAAGATCGCAGCCTCGTTTCACTCGACAGCTCCTACAGGGTTCGCGATTTTCTGTAGGAGCTGTCGAGTGAAACGAGGCTGCGATCTCTTGATCTTGATGAGATGAGATAGAGCAGCCTCGGCTGCTCTTTTGCTTTATGAGAGAACACCCATGACCGCCGCCAAAAACCGCATTCTAGAGCTGCGTGCCGAGCTCGATCAGCACAACTATCGCTACCACGTGCTGGACGAGCCCAGCATTCCGGACGTCGAATACGATCGCCTGTTCCACGAGCTCAAGGCCCTCGAAGCGGCCCATCCCGAATTGATCACCAGTGACTCGCCGACCCAGCGTGTCGGCAGCGCGGCGCTGTCGGCGTTTACCCAAGTGCGTCATGAAGTGCCGATGCTCAGCCTGGGCAACGCCTTCGAAGAAACCGACATGCGCGAATTCGATCGCCGGGTGACGGAAGGGCTGGATCTGCCGGTCGGCGACTTGTTTGGCAGTGGCGCAGCGGTTGAGTACAGCTGCGAACCCAAGCTCGATGGCCTGGCGGTCAGTCTGCTGTACCAGGATGGCGTGCTGGTGCGCGGCGCGACCCGCGGCGATGGCACCACTGGCGAAGACATCAGCGTCAACGTGCGCACCGTGCGCAATATTCCGCTCAAGCTGCATGGCACCGGCTGGCCGGCGACCCTGGAAGTGCGTGGCGAAGTGTTCATGTCCAAGGCCGGTTTCGAACGGCTCAACGCCACGCAACTGGAAGTGGGCGGCAAGACCTTCGCCAACCCGCGTAACGCGGCAGCGGGCAGTTTGCGGCAGCTGGATTCGAAGATCACCGCCAACCGTCCGCTGGAATTCTGCTGCTACGGCATCGGCCAGATTTCGGCCGATATTGCCGACACACACATTGGCAATCTGCAGCAACTCAAAGCCTGGGGAATGCCGATCAGTCATGAGCTGAAACTGGCGCACGGCATCGAAGAATGCCTGGATTACTACCGCGACATCGGTGAGCGTCGCAATGCGCTCCAGTATGAAATCGACGGCGTGGTGTTCAAGGTCAACAGCATTGCTTCCCAGCGTGAACTGGGTTTCCGCGCTCGCGAACCGCGTTGGGCGATTGCTCACAAATTCCCGGCGATGGAAGAACTCACCGAACTGCTCGATGTGGAATTCCAGGTAGGCCGTACCGGTGCCGTGACGCCGGTGGCACGCTTGAAGCCGGTCAGGGTCGCGGGTGTCACCGTGGCCAATGCGACCTTGCACAACATGGATGAAGTTGCGCGACTGGGCCTGATGATCGGCGACACCGTGATCATTCGTCGCGCCGGCGATGTGATTCCGCAAGTGGTGCAAGTGGTCACCGAGCGCCGTCCGGAGAATGCCCGGGCGGTGCAGATTCCCGAGCAGTGCCCGGTCTGCGGCTCCCATGTCGAGCGCACGCAACTGGTCAAGCGCAGCAAGGGCCGCGAGACCATCAGCGAAGGCGCGGTGTATCGCTGCGTCGGGCGTCTGGCCTGTGGTGCGCAACTCAAGCAAGCGATCATTCACTTCGTTTCGCGCCGCGCCATGGACATTGAAGGTCTGGGCGAGAAGAGCGTCGAGCAACTGGTGGACGAAGGCCTGGTGAGTTCGCCGGCCGATCTCTACGCCCTGACGTTCGAGCAGATCGTCGACCTGGAAGGCTTTGCCGAACTGTCGAGCAAGAACCTGCTCGGCGCTATTCAAGACAGCAAGCAGCCGAGCCTGGCGCGGTTCATCTACGCCTTAGGCATTCCCGATGTCGGCGAAGAGACGGCCAAGGTCCTCGCACGTTCTCTCGGCTCTCTGGAGCGGGTTCAGCAGGCGTTGCCGCAAGTACTCACGTACTTGCCGGATGTCGGGCTGGAAGTGGCTCACGAGATTCACAGCTTCTTTGAAGACACGCATAACCAGCAGGTGATCAAGGATCTGCTCAAGCACGGCCTGCAGATTCAGGATCAGGGCGAGCTGGGTGCCGAATTTGCCGCCAGTACCACGTTGGGCGGTTTCCTCGACAAGTTGCACATTCCGTCGGTCGGGCCGGGCGGGGCGCAGAAGCTTGCGGACAAGTTCGGCTCGCTCGAAGCGGTGATGAGTGCTGATTGGCTGGACATGCGTCAGGCATTGCCGGAGAAGCAGGCGACTTCGGTTCGCGAGTTCTTTGCGGGGACCGAAAATCGTCAACTCGCCGAGGCCGCCGAAAAGCAGCTGCGTGATTTCGGCATGCATTGGCAGAGCGAGAAAAAGGTCGTCGAAGGGTTGCCGCTGGCCGGGCAGACTTGGGTGCTGACCGGTTCGCTGGAGCTGATGAGTCGCGATGTCGCCAAGGACAAACTTGAAAGCCTCGGCGCCAAGGTGGCCGGTTCCGTGTCGGCCAAGACCCATTGCGTGGTCGCCGGCCCGGGCGCGGGATCGAAGCTGGCCAAGGCCAATGAGCTGGGGTTGAAGGTGCTGGATGAAGAGGCGTTTGTGGCTCGCCTGAAGGAATACAACATCTCGATCTAGCGCGGGACCTGTGGCGAGGGAGCTTGCTCCCGTTCGGCGGCGAAGCCGTCGCAAGACCTGCTTGCACGGTATGTCTGACAAATCGCGGTTGCCGGTTCTGGGGCCGCTACGCAGCCCAACGGGAGCAAGCTCCCTCGCCACAAAGAACGCGGAACGATCACGGTACAAGAATGATCTAGTCTTGGCAGGCCCCAGGGAGAGATCGCCATGTACCGCTTCTTCGAACAGCTCAGTTCACGCATCGCCGCGCCCTTCATGGGTGAGCGTTTGCGCAACAGCAAGGTCTGGCATTGCCGTTGCGGGCAGTCGCTGTTCTTTCGCAACAGTCAGTGCCTGGCCTGTTCGGCAGCGCTGGGCTATCAGCCGCAGCAGAGTCGCTTGTCTTCGCTGCAACCCGGCCCGCAAGCGGATACCTGGTTGCTCGACGCCGATCCTGACGCGGGGGTGTTCCGCCGCTGCGCCAATCTCGACTCTCCAGCCGCATGCAACTGGCTGCTGCCGGCCAATGATCACGATGCGTTATGCATTGCGTGTAGCCTGAATCGCACCATCCCTGACCTGTCGATCCCCGAGAACCACGAGCGCTGGCGCAAAGTGGAAATCGCCAAGCGTCGTCTGGTGGCGCAGTTGATCAGCCTGGGCTTGTCGGTCATTCCGAAATCCATGGACGAAGACATCGGTCTGGCCTTCGACTTCATCGGTATCGACCTCGAAGGCAAGCCGCCGACCACCGGGCATGCCAACGGTCTGATCACCCTCGATATCAAGGAAGCCGACGACGCCCATCGCGAGCAAGTTCGCGTGCAGATGCACGAACCTTATCGCACGCTGCTCGGGCACTTTCGTCACGAGGTAGGGCATTACTACTGGGACCGCTTGGTCGCCAACAGTCATTGGCTGGAACCGTTCCGCGATCTGTTTGGTGACGAGCAAACAAGCTACGCCGAGGCCCTTGAGCGGCATTATCAGCAAGGCGCACCGCTCGACTGGCAGCAACATTACGTCAGCGCCTACGCGACCATGCACCCTTGGGAAGACTGGGCCGAAACCTGGGCTCACTACCTGCACATGATGGATGCAGTGGACACCGCCCTGGGTTTTGGCATGAGTGCGCAGGAAATGGATTTCGACTACCAGCCGTTTCCGCCGAGCACGCTATTCGACCCGCAGCACCCCGGAGGCCCGGCGTTCCTGTCGTTCGTCAACGCATGGATCGAGCTGGCCGGCATGCTCAACGAACTGTCACGCAGCATGGGCCAACCGGATTTCTATCCGTTCGTCCTGCCGCCGGCGGTGATTGCCAAGCTGCACTTCATTCATCTGGTGATCCAGCAAGAGGGCGGCAGGGCGGATGAGGTGTTGGCGCAATAGGATCAAAAGATCGCAGCCTTGTAGCAGCTGGCGCAGCCTGCGTTCGGCTGCGCAGCAGTCGTGAAGTCAGGCAGCCCGGTTTTTACATAAGCCGCGAACACCGGGTTTACGACCGCTTCGCAGCCGAACGCAGGCTGCGCCAGCTGCTACAGGTCGCATTGTTTCAGGGTCAGCGCATGTCCTTGACGCAGCTCATATTTTTTAATCCACCCGAACGGTTGTAACTTCGTCTCAGATAGGTACAATGGCGCGGCTCGCCGTCAGGTGAGCGTCGTTATGGTGACCCCATCGGTCCCCCCGCAACGATTACCCGTGAACCTGGTCAGACCCGGAAGGGAGCAGCCACAGCGGGAACATTGTGTGCCGGGGTGTGGCTGGTGGGGTTGCCTCCATAACGCAACACGAACGCTCTTTCGTGTTTTCTATCTAAAAATTCTGTTTTGTCCCCTGCCATGGAGCTCATCCAGGGCGGTGTTTCGTCGTTTCCGAATTAAAGTACGGGATATAAAAAGGAGGCCGATCTGTCGCATTCGACAGATCGGCCTCTTTTTTTCATTTACTGGCACTAGGCTTGGACAAGGCCTGGTCAACCGCTGCGATCAGCTTTCCCAGATCCTTCGGGGTGGCTTTGTGTATGACGCTGAACAGGTACGCCCGCTGTTCATCTTCGTCTTCCAGATCTGCGAAAAAGGCTTTCAGCTTCACGCCCAGCACGTCGGCAAGCAAAAACAATGCTTCCACGCTGGGGGTGTAGGTGCCGGTTTCGAAACGGCTGATGGTTTTGGGGTCAAAACCGGTTTTTTCGCCGAGTTCAGCCTGAGTAAGCCCTGCGACCTTACGGTAGCGTCGGATGGCTGGACCCAAACTTGAAATTTGCATCGCTCAATTCCCATTTAGAATCAAGAACTTAACGATAGATTTTTGCATTAGGCAACTGCATGATCCATCACCTTGCTTTGCAAAATGTGATGCATTTCGTAGAATCGCCGCTTCGAAGGGTTATTGGGTGATCTGCTTTCTGAAGTTTAGGCGATATGAAAAAGCCAGCATTGCGTTCCCTGCCGGGTATGCACAGAGGCCGCTGACGGTCTGAAACCTCGCGAAATATTACCAGAGTCGGTGTTGCTACTTTGCCCTGGATCTTCGGCGGTCCGGGGCCATCAAATGCTGTTCATGGAGTGATAACGTGTCTCTGCGCAGTACGTCTCAAAACACCTCTTCCGGGCATCCTGTGCTGGTCGAGCGGTACCACCGCTAGCGACAGTGAGCCTGACTCATGGATGAGAAATACCGCAGGGCCGTGGATGCAGCCGCCATTTTTTCCGAGACCGATCTGAACGGCCGGATTACCTATGTCAACGATCAATTCTGCGCCGTGTCCGGCTACAGCCGTGAGGAACTGCTGGGGCAAAACCATCGCCTGCTGAACTCCGGCCTGCATTCCGCCGACTTCTTCGCCGCCATGTGGCGCACCATCGCCCTGGGTAATATCTGGAAGGGCGAAATCTGTAATCGCGCCAAGGATGGCAGCCTGTATTGGGTCGACAGCACCATGGTGCCGGTGCTCGATGATTCCACCGGGCGCATTCACCGATACCTGTCGATTCGGTTCGACATCAGCGAAAAACGCCAACTCCTGCAATCCTTGCAATGGCGGGTCGGGCACGACGTGCTGACCGGGCTGCCCAATCGCGCGTTCCTGTCGGATTTACTGGATCAGGCGCTGGAATTCTCCCGGCATGAAAATATTCCGTTGGCGGTGTGCATGCTTGACCTCGACGGGTTCAAGGCGGTCAACGACGGTTACGGTCACGCCAGTGGCGATATGTTGCTGGTGGAAGTGGCCAAGCGTTTGCGCGACATTGTGCGCGGCGAAGACGTGGTGGCCCGACTGGCCGGTGACGAGTTCGTGCTGGTGCTGCGTTATGTGCGTGATCTGCAGGAGTTGCGCGCGGCGCTGAATCGCGTGTTGGGGGCGATTTCGGCGCCTTACACACTGCATGGCAAGGACATCAATGTGTTCGCCAGTATCGGCGTCACCCTGTTTCCCCACGATAACGAAGATGCCGAAACCCTGCTGCGTCATGCCGATCAGGCGATGTATGTGGCCAAGCAGAGCGGGCGAAACCGCTTTCATCTATTCGATGTCTCTCGGGATCAGGAGGTCAAGGCCACGCACCAGACCGTCGAGCGGGTGCGTCAGGCGCTGGTCGCCGGTGAGTTACGCCTGCATTTTCAGCCCAAGGTGAACATGCGCCGCGGCGTGGTCGTCGGTTTCGAGGCGTTGTTGCGTTGGGAGCACCCGCAAAACGGCATGGTGCCACCCCGGGAGTTTTTGCCGCTGGTGGAGGACACCGACCTGATCATCGATATCGGCGAATGGGTGATGGATCAGGTTTTGTCGCAGTTGCACCGTTGGCAGCAAGCGGGGCAGGGCTGGCCGATCAGTATCAATATCGCGGCGCGACATTTTCAGCGCGCCGATTTTGTCGACCGGCTCAGGCAGGTCCTCGCTCGACATGCCCAAGTCGCCCCGCAGATGCTCGATCTGGAAATCGTCGAGTCAGTGGCGATCGAGAATATCCAGCATGTCAGTGCCTGTTTGCAGGCCTGTCAGGCGTTGGGGGTGCAGTTCTCGTTGGGTGACTTTGGCACGGGTTACTCGTCCCTGAGTTACCTCAAGCGTTTACGTACCCAAACCATCAAAATCGATAAGTCGTTCGTGCGTGACATTCTGAATGATCACGACGACCTGGCTCTGACCACGGCGGTGATTGGCCTGGCCCGTGCGTTCGGCCGGCAGGTGATTGCCGAGGGGCTGGAAAGCGTTGAGCACGGTGAATTGCTGTTGCGGCTGGGATGCGAAGTCGCTCAAGGCTATTTCATCGCCCGCCCGATGCCTCCCGGTGAGGTGCCTGGCTGGGTGGCAGGGTTTGTCGCCCCGTCGCAATGGCAGACGCTCGGCCAGACAGCCTGAGACATCATGCAGCTGCTACTGGTTGGCAGCAGGGTTACCGGTATAGAGCCGGATAATGTCATCAATCTCCCCGGACGTTTTCATTTGCAGCAACGTGTCCAGAATGCGTTGCACAGGCACCTTGGGGTCGTTGCGCACGTAGCAGCCGACGGTTTGTTCGTGTACCAGCGCTACGCTTTGCAGTTGTCGGTCGGGTAGCAGGCGCTGGTTGAACCAGTCCAGGGTCCATTGGCTGCTCACGGCATATCGGTAGCGTCCGGCCAGGAGTTTATCCAGCACCTGTTCCTGATTGCGCGCGTCATCGCGGTGCAGGCGGTCGGCGTCGAACAGCGGTTGCAGGGTCGGGTAGCTATAGCCGAGCACTGTGCCGATCGACTGCTGCGGCAGCTCTGCCGGGTTGACCGTGTCGGGTGAGCCTCGCCGGCCAATCAGCAAGTCGCGCTGAACCAGCAGTGGAACGCTCCAGATATAGTTGCCGGACAGGTTCGGCAACCAGGATTTTGAGATATAACAGCGCACATCGACTTCGCCGTGTTCCATGGCGTTTTGCACCCGTGCCCGAGGCAAGACATGAAATTGCGCCGGCATGCCGACCTGTGTCGCCAGGCTGAGCATGATGTCGTGCAGAATGCCCTGGGTCGGTCGGCCGCCGCGCTCCATCTGCGCCATGGGCATGGCCCAGCTGTCGGACACGACAAAGCGCAACGGCGCCTCGGCGGCTGAGACGTTCAGGCTGACCAACAGCAGTGCCCCCAAGGCAAAACGCATAAACGCTCCGGTACGGCTCAAACCTGAGCCAATAAAAGCCCCTTAAAGTGCAGCTTAGCCAGAATAGACGAGCGCACCGGATGCAATTTTGGCCTTGCTCCGCTAGCATTAGCCGCTTCTGTTCCTTCGTTGCGACGGTTTTCGATGAGTTATCAGGTTCTTGCACGTAAATGGCGTCCGCGCTCGTTCGGCGAAATGGTCGGCCAGACCCATGTGCTCAAGGCTCTGATCAATGCCTTGGACAGCCAACGGCTGCACCACGCGTACCTTTTTACCGGTACCCGCGGGGTTGGCAAGACCACCATCGCGCGGATCATCGCCAAATGCCTGAACTGTGAAACAGGTATCACTTCGACCCCCTGTGGCGAGTGCTCGGTGTGCCGCGAAATCGATGAAGGCCGCTTCGTCGACCTGATCGAGATCGACGCCGCGAGCCGGACCAAGGTCGAAGACACCCGCGAACTGCTCGACAACGTGCAGTACGCACCGAGCCGCGGGCGCTTCAAGGTCTACCTGATCGACGAAGTGCACATGCTCTCCAGCCATTCGTTTAATGCGCTGTTGAAAACCCTTGAAGAGCCGCCGCCTTACGTCAAGTTCATCCTGGCGACCACCGATCCGCAGAAACTTCCTGCAACGATTCTGTCGCGTTGCCTGCAGTTCTCCCTGAAGAACATGACCCCGGAACGGGTGGTCGAGCATTTGACCCACGTGCTGAGCGTCGAGAACGTGCCGTTCGAAGACGACGCGCTGTGGCTGCTGGGCCGCGCCGCCGACGGTTCGATGCGCGACGCCATGAGCCTGACCGATCAGGCCATTGCTTTCGGTGAAGGCAAGGTCATGGCCGCCGACGTGCGGGCCATGCTCGGTACTCTCGATCACGGCCAGGTCTACGACGTCCTGCATGCGCTGATCGAAGGCGACGCCAAGGCATTGCTCGAAGCCGTGCGCCATCTGGCCGAACAAGGCCCGGACTGGAACGGCGTGCTCTCGGAAATTCTCAATGTGCTGCACCGTGTCGCCATCGCCCAGGCCCTGCCTGAAGGCGTCGACAACGGTCATGGTGACCGTGATCGCGTATTGGCTCTGGCCCAGGCATTGCCGGCTGAAGACGTGCAGTTCTATTACCAGATGGGCCTGATCGGTCGCCGGGACTTGCCGCTGGCGCCGGACCCGCGCGGCGGTTTCGAAATGGTCCTGCTGCGAATGCTCGCGTTCCGGCCGGCAGACACTGCGGACGCGCCGAGGCAACCGCTAAAGACAGTGGGGATCAGCCAGGCCACAGTTGATTCCGCAAATTCAGTGGCTGCCGCGCCGGTTGTTGCGCCGGTAGTCGCTACGGCCGTTACACCGGCTCCTGTTGCGCCCGTGGTGGCGCCGGCCCCTGTCCCGGTAGCTGCGCCTGAGCCGGTCGCGCCCGTGGCTGTGCCCGTGGTCGCGCCTGAGCCTGAGCCCGAGCCCGAGCCTGTTGCCGAACCCGTAGCGGTCGAAGAAGTCGTCGATCTGCCGTGGAACGACCCGGTAGAGCCGGAAGTTGTCCAGCAGCCCGCGGTCGAGCCGGTGCTGGAAACGGCTGGCGAACAACCCGAATTGCCACCGATGCCCATGCCGACGCCGGACAGTGTGGTGCCGGACGCGCCGGAATGGGCCGCTGCGCCGATTCCGGAACCGTCCATGGCCGAAGTCGATGCCGCCACGCCTGGCATGGATCAGGACGACGAGCCGCCGCTGGACGAGGATTACATAGAGCCGGACATGGATTCGGCCTATAGCTATCTCGACGAACTGGCCAGCGAGCACACCGCCGAACCTGCGCCGGAACCCGAGCCAGAACCGGCCGCGATGCCGGCCACGGGTCTGGCCCTGCAATGGCTGGAGGTGTTCCCGAAACTGCCGGTGTCCGGCATGACCGCCAGCATCGCCGCCAACTGCACGCTGATCGCCGTCGATGGCGACAATTGGTTGTTGCACCTGGACCCGGCTCACAGCGCCTTGTTCAACGCGACACAGCAACGTCGCCTCAACGATGCACTGAACCAGTTCCACGGGCGCACGCTGACCCTGAGCATGGAGCTGATCAAGCCCGAGCAGGAAACCCCGGCTCAGGCCTCATCCCGCCGGCGTGCCAACCGTCAACGCGAGGCCGAGGAATCGATCCACGGCGATCCGTTCATCCAGCAAATGATGCAGCAGTTCGGGGCGGTGGTCCGTCACGATACTATTGAACCTGTCGAGGCCCTGGTCAGTCAGGACTAATAACTGAAGGCGCTTGGCCGCATTCGCCGGGCGCTGTTTTTATCCAAGTACTTTTGAGGTGATTCCCATGATGAAAGGTGGCATGGCCGGCCTGATGAAGCAGGCGCAGCAGATGCAGGAAAAAATGGCCAAGATGCAGGAAGAACTGGCCAACGCCGAAGTCACCGGTAAAGCCGGCGGCGATATGGTCACCGTGGTGATGACCGGTCGTCACGACGTCAAGCGCGTGACCATCGACCCAAGCCTGGTCGAAGGCCTGAGCGAAGACGACAAGGAAATGCTGGAGGCGGTATTCGCCGCAGCCGTAAACGACGCCGTGCGCAAGATCGAAGCCAACAGCCAGGACAAAATGTCCGGCGTGACCGCTGGCATGCAATTGCCACCGGGTATGAAACTGCCATTCTGATTCGCCAACGCGCATCGGATAGGTTACAAAAAAATGCCAGGCATCGCGCCTGGCATTTTTGTTTCTGTCTGTTGGAAGTATGGTGCCGGTGAGGCAGCCTTCGCGGGCAAGCCCGCTCCCACAGTGATCACCTGAATCCTGTGGGAGCGTGGCTTGCCCGCGATGAAGTCACCTCGGTACAACTGACGAAACTTCGAACCCGACACCGCCACAAATGTCTGCTCCCTATACCGCTGAAATTCATCGATCAAGGAGACGCTCACATGCCACAAGCATTGACCCTCAACCAACGAATCGTTCTGGTGTCCCGCCCGGTGGGCGCGCCGACACCAGAGAATTTCCGCCTGGAACGGGTAGCACTGCCAGACTTGGCCGACGGTCAGGTGTTGCTCAAGACGCTTTATCTGTCGCTCGATCCCTACATGCGCGGTCGTATGAGCGACGCGCAGTCCTACGCTGCACCGATAGAAATCGACGAGGTGATGACCGGTGGGGCTGTCAGTCGTGTCGAACGCTCGCTGCATCCGAAATTCCATGAGGGTGATCTGGTGGTCGGCGTCACGGGGTGGCAAAGCCACAGCATCAGCGACGGGCGCAACATCATTCCGATCCCGTCCGGGCTGCAGAGTCCTTCGATGGCCCTGGGTGTACTGGGCATGCCCGGTATGACCGCCTACATGGGGTTGATGGACATCGGCCAGCCCAAGGAGGGCGAAACCCTGGTGGTAGCGGCTGCGTCCGGCGCGGTGGGTTCGGTGGTCGGCCAAGTGGCGAAGATCAAGGGCTTGCGAGTGGTCGGTGTGGCCGGTGGTGCGGACAAATGCCGCTACGTGGTCGAGGAGCTGGGCTTCGATGCCTGCATCGACCACAAGCGCCCGGATTTCGCCGAAGAGTTGGCGCTGGCCTGCTTCAAAGGCGTCGATATCTACTTTGAAAACGTCGGTGGCAAGGTGTTCGATGCGGTGCTGCCGCTGCTCAACCCCAAGGCGCGGATTCCTCTTTGCGGTCTGATTGCGTCCTACAACGCCAATGAAGCGCCTAGCGGGCCGGATCGCTTGCCTCAGTTGCAACGCACACTGCTGACCAAGCGCGTACGGATTCAGGGCTTCATTGTGTTCGATGACTACGGTGATCGTCAGCCGGAGTTCATCAGCGCCATGGCCCCGTGGGTGCGGGACGGCAAGGTGAAATTCCGTGAAGACGTGGTCGACGGTCTGGAGAACGCGCCCCAGGCATTCATCGGTCTGCTGGAGGGACGCAACTTCGGCAAACTGGTGGTGCGGGTCGCGCAGACTGAGTAATTGACGGTGCTATTTGACGCTAAACAGAGGCGCGGGTATAAACCGCGTCTCGTTGTTATGTCGGACTTTTTCCCATGAGCTTCAGCCCTTTGATTCGCCAACTGATCGACGCCCTGCGAATTTTGCCGGGTGTGGGTCAGAAAACTGCCCAGCGCATGGCGTTGCAACTGCTTGAGCGTGATCGCAGCGGCGGTTCGCGACTGGCCCAGGCGCTGAGCCAGGCCATGGAAGGAGTGGGCCACTGCCGCTTGTGCCGCACGCTGACCGAAGACGATCTGTGCCCGCAATGCGCTGATCCTCGCCGCGACGACACCTTGCTGTGTGTGGTGGAAGGTCCGATGGATGTTTACGCCGTGGAGCAGACCGGTTTTCGCGGTCGCTACTTCGTGCTCAAGGGCCATTTGTCGCCCCTCGACGGGTTGGGGCCGGACGCCATCGGCATTCCACAATTGATGGCGCGGATCGAAGAGGCGGGTACGTTTGCCGAAGTCATCCTCGCCACCAACCCGACGGTGGAAGGCGAAGCCACGGCGCATTACATCGCCCAGTTGCTCAGCAACAAAGGCCTGATCGCCTCGCGCATCGCCCATGGTGTGCCGTTGGGTGGCGAGCTGGAACTGGTGGACGGCGGGACATTGGCGCATTCGTTTGCCGGGCGTAAGCCGATCTCGCTGTAACCGCATCAAAATCAAAAGATCGCAGCCTTCGGCGGCGCCCACAGGCGCGTAGGAGCTGCCGAAGGCTGCGATCTTTTGATCTTCCGCGACTCCTTCTATTGAAAACCAAGCAAGCGCTCGGTTAACTTCGCTGAACCTTCAGTGGAGCTCGCCGATGCCTGCCTTTCAGGAATACTTCGATCCCAGCCACCAATTGGTCCGCGACAGCGTCAGACGTTTCGTCGAGCGCGAGATTCTTCCGGACATCGACCAGTGGGAAGAAGCCGAAAGCTTCCCCCGTGAGCTCTACCTGAAGGCCGGCGCGGCGGGGATTTTGGGCATTGGTTATCCAGAAGCCTTGGGTGGCAGTCACGAAGGTGATGTGTTCGCCAAAATCGCTGCCAGTGAAGAGCTGATGCGCTGCGGTTCCGGTGGTCTGGTCGCGGGGCTGGGCTCGCTGGACATTGGTTTGCCGCCGATCCTCAAGTGGGCCAGGTCCGAAGTCCGCGATCGCGTTGTGCCTCAGGTGCTCGCAGGCGAGAAGATCAGCGCCCTGGCCGTCACCGAGCCCAGCGGCGGCTCAGACGTCGCCAACCTGCAAACCCGCGCCGTACGTGACGGCGACTTTTACCGGGTCAGCGGCAGCAAAACCTTCATTACCAGCGGCGTTCGTGCGGATTTCTACACCGTCGCGGTGCGCACCGGCGAGCCGGGGTTTGGCGGCATCAGTTTGTTGCTGATCGAGAAGGGCACGCCCGGGTTCACCGTCGGTCGTCAGTTGAAAAAAATGGGCTGGTGGGCGTCGGACACCGCCGAACTGTTTTTCGATGATTGCCGAGTACCGGCGGGCCATCTGATCGGGGCCGAGAACATGGGCTTCGCCTGCATCATGGGCAACTTCCAGAGCGAGCGTCTGGCCCTGGCGCTGATGGCCAACATGACCGCGCAGTTGGCGCTGGAGGAGAGCCTGAAGTGGGCCCGTCAGCGTGAAGCCTTCGGCAAACCTATCGGCAAGTTCCAGGTGCTCAAGCACCGTCTTGCGGAAATGGCCACGGCGCTGGAGGTGTCACGGGAATTCACCTATCGCCAGGCGGCGAAAATGGCCGCGGGGCAGAGCGTGATCAAGGAGATTTCCATGGCCAAGAATTTCGCCACCGACACGGCTGATCGCATTACGACCGATGCGGTGCAGATTCTGGGCGGTCTGGGTTACATGCGTGAAAGTCTGGTGGAGCGGCTGTATAGGGATAACCGGATTCTGTCGATCGGCGGCGGGACGCGGGAAGTGATGAACGAGATCATCAGTAAGCAGATGGGGCTTTGAGTTTTGCGGTGTTGCGGCTGACGCCATCGCGGGCAAGCCCGCTCCCACAGGTCTCAGGTGATCCCTGTGGGAGCGGGCTTGCCCGCGATGACGTCAGTACAGACGCTGCTTATTTATCGGTAAGGGCAAACTGCGTCAGGCAAAAAGTAGGAATCCCCATGTCTTCCAGCCGCTGCGAACCACCCAGCTCCGGCAAGTCAATGATCGCCGCCGCTTCATGCACTCGCGCGCCCATGCGCCGAATCAGGTTCGCCGCCGCGATCAGCGTGCCGCCGGTGGCAATCAGGTCATCGAACATCACCACCGCATCACCCTCACACAGGCTGTCGGCATGGATTTCGAGAAAGGCTTCGCCGTACTCGGTCTGATAACCCTCGGCCAGCACGTCGGCCGGCAATTTGCCCTGCTTGCGGAACAGCACCAGCGGTTTGTTCAACTGATAGGCCAGGATCGAACCGATCAGAAAGCCACGGGCATCCATGGCGCCGATGTGGGTGAAGTCCGCTTCGACGTAACGATGGGCAAAGCTGTCCATCACCAGGCGCAGGGCCGTGGGTGACTGGAATAATGGGGTAATGTCGCGAAAGATCACGCCCGGCTTGGGGAAGTCGATCACGGGGCGGATCAGGGATTTGATGTCGAAGGAGTCGAAGACCATCGTCGAGGTGTCCTGGCGGGCTGCAAACGTCGCAGTATAACGGCGGCTGAACCGTTTCGCTCAGCCGCCGTCGCCACGATCAGCCGTCGAGCGAGCCGCCGGCCAGGGCGCAGAGCTGGATCGGATCAAGGATGTGGATTTCCTTGCCTTCGGCGGCGATCAGTTCGTTTTGCTGGAAACGGGTGAACACCCGGGACACGGTTTCCACCGCCAGGCCCAGATAATTGCCGATTTCGTTGCGCGACATGCTCAACCGGAACTGGTTGGCCGAGAAGCCCCTGGCGCGGAAACGGGCCGACAGGTTGACCAGGAACGTGGCGATGCGCTCGTCGGCGGTTTTCTTCGACAGCAGCAACATCATCTGCTGATCGTCGCGAATCTCGCGGCTCATCACCCGCATCAACTGACGGCGCAGTTGTGGCAGTTGCAGGGCCAGTTCGTCGAGGCGATCGAAAGGAATTTCGCACACTGAGGTGGTTTCCAGGGCTTGCGCCGAGACCGGGTGCTTTTCAGTGTCCATGCCCGACAGGCCGACCAGTTCACTCGGCAAATGGAAACCGGTGAGCTGCTCTTCGCCGCCATCGCTCAGGCTGAAAGTCTTCAGGGCGCCGGAGCGTACTGCATAAACGGAATCGAACGTGTCGCCCTGGCGAAACAGGAACTCGCCTTTTTTCAGCGGGCGACCACGTTTGACGATATCGTCCAGCGCATCCATGTCTTCCAGATTCAGAGAAAGTGGCAGGCAGAGGGGGGCCAGGCTGCAATCCTTGCAATGGGCCTGGCTATGAGCGCGCAGCTTTACTGGCTCGGACATTTCTTTAATCCTTGTGGGAAAACACACATAAGCTGTAAGGGTAACCCACGGGAGGACATTCAGGCACGCGGCGATTTTGTCGCAGGGTCATAAAATAAACGTTTCGCAGACCGGCCAGTGAGCTGATGGCTAGATAACCCGTGAAAACCGCTGGCGATTTTGCTGTTCCAGGTACGCGTCGAACACCATGCACACCGAACGCACCAGCAATCGTCCGGCGGGCAGTACGGTAATCCGTTCGTTATCAAGTTCGATCAGTCCGTCGTCGGCCATTCCCTGCAACTGTGGCCAGAGTTCGCCGAAGTAACCCTGAAAATCGATGTTGAAGGCTTGTTCGATCTGGGCGAATTCCAGGCCGAAAGTGCAGATCAGTTGTTGGATGACGGCACGTCGCAGGCGGTCATCGGCGTTGCACAGCAGGCCACGGCTGGTGGCCAGCTGTGCGCTGGCCAACGCATTCTGGTACTGGTTCAGATCACTGCTGTTCTGGCAGTACAAATCGCCGATCTGGCTGATCGCCGATACCCCCAGACCGATCAAATCGCAATGACCGTGGGTGGTATAGCCCTGGAAGTTACGTTGCAGGGTCGATTCTTCCTGAGCAATCGCCAGTTCATCGTCGGGCAGCGCAAAGTGGTCCATGCCGATATATCGATAACCGGCCTTGGTCAGCTGCTCGATGGTTCCCTGGAGCATTTCCAGTTTTTGCGCCGGGGTCGGCAGTTCGTCGCTGTTGATCCGCCGTTGCGGCATGAAGCGTTCCGGCAGATGGGCGTAGTTGAACACCGAGAGCCGATCCGGTTGCAGGCTGATGACTTCGTCGATGGTGCGGGCGAAGTTTTCGGGCGTCTGCTTCGGCAGGCCGTAGATCAAGTCGATGTTGATCGAGCGAAATTGCAGGGTCCGGGCAGCGTCGATCACCGCGCGGGTTTCTTCCAGGCTTTGCAGGCGATTGACCGCCCGTTGTACCGCCGGGTCGAGGTCTTGCAGGCCGATACTGACCCGGTTGAAGCCCAGTTCCCGGAGCAGGCCCATGGTCGACCAATCAGCCTCGCGAGGGTCGATCTCGATGCCGTAGTCGCCGGAATCGTCGTCCAGCAAATTGAAATGCTTGCGCAGCTGAGCCATCAACTGGCGCAGTTCGTCATGGCTGAGAAAGGTCGGCGTGCCGCCGCCGAAATGCAGTTGCTCGACTTTCTGCGAGGGGTCGAGATGACAGGCAATCAACTGGATTTCCTGTTCCAGGCGCTGCAAATAGGGCAGGGCGCGGCCACGGTCCTTGGTGATGACTTTGTTGCAGGCGCAGTAGTAGCAAATGTTCGCGCAGAACGGCACGTGCACATACAGCGACAGCGGCCGCAGGGCTTTACGGCTGTCGCGCAGGGCATGAAACAGGTCGAAGGTGCCGACCTGGCTGTCGAATTGCACGGCGGTCGGGTACGAGGTGTAGCGCGGTCCCGCCAGGTCATAACGGCGGATCAGATCTGTGTCCCAACGAATGGCGTCGAGCATGCGGGCATTCCCCCGAGATAGGCTGGCATGTGGGCGAGTCTAGGGAGAAGTGCGCAAAGGCATCTTGATTTGCATCAAGGGTCGGGATTTGTGGTGCTGGTACCGGCCCCATCGCGGGCAAGCCCGCGATGGGGCCACCGCCGATCTAATGCCCCATGAGCCAATGTTGATGCGGCCCAGGCAAGGTCCAGATGCCGAACATCATCACCAGCAAGCCACCTGTCATGCGTACGCTGCGTTTGCGCAACAACCCCGTGACGCGCTCGGCCGCCAGCCCTGTGGCGAGCAGCACCGGCCAGGTGCCCAGCCCGAATGCCAGCATCAGCAACGCACTGTCCAGCGCATTGCCCTGGCTCGCCGACCACAGCAATGTGCTGTAAACCAACCCGCACGGCAGCCAGCCCCAGAGTGCGCCCAGCAGCAGGGCGCGGGGCAGGTTCGACACTGGCAGTAGTTTGTTGGCCACCGGCTGGATATGCCGCCACAGGCCACGGCCGAGGCTTTCGATGCGGGTCAGGCCGCTCCACCAGCCGGCCAGGTACAGCCCCATGACGATCAGCAGCAGTCCGGCGAGGATGCGCATGAACATCGCCGCCGGGCTATTGGCCACGGCCCAGCCGGCCAGACCGATCAGCAGGCCGGCCGCGGCGTAGCTGAGAATTCGCCCCAGGTTGTAGGCCAGCAACAATCGAAAGCGTCGGCTGCGTTGCTCCTTGGGGATCGCCAGGGTCAGGGCGCCCATCAAGCCGCCACACATGCCCAGGCAATGCCCGCCGCCGAGCAGGCCGAGGATCAGCGCAGACACCAGCAGTGGCGCCAACTCAAGCATGGGGCGGCGCCTTGTCGTCCGGTTTGGCCGGATGGCCGCTGGCCTCGTCGACCGCTGCCTTGTGGTTCGGGTCCTGATCGTCGAACAGGATGCTGTGGGCCGGGCCGTCGAGGTCGTCGTACTGACCGCTGTCGACTGCCCAGAAGAAGATATAGATAGCGATGGCCACGATCAGCAGCGCGGCCGGGATCATCACGTAGAGAGCTGGCATCTGGACTCCATGCCTGCGCGGTTCAGGCCGGCAGCGGGCGGGTTTCTGGCGTGGTGCTGACGGCCGGCGCGCTCGGCAAGCGAGTCAGGCGCAGGGCATTCAACACCACGGTCAACGAACTGATCGACATGCCGACCGCAGCCCATACCGGAGTGATCCAGCCGAGGGCGGCGAACGGCAACATGAGGCCATTGTACAGCGCCGCCCACAGCAAGTTCTCGATGATGACCCGACGGGTGCGACGGGCCAGGCTGAAGGCTTGCACCAGCGCGTCGAGACGGTTCGACAGCAGCACCGCGTCGGCACTGGTTTTCGCCAGATCGGTGGCCGAACCCATCGCCACGCTGATGTCGGCGGCGGCCAGCACCGGTACATCGTTGACCCCGTCACCGAGCATCAACACCTTGCGACCTTCCTTGTGCAGCTGTAGCAGCACCTGCAGTTTATCGTCCGGACGCAAACCGCCACGGGCCTCGTCGATGCCCAGTTCGGCAGCGACGCTGGCGACCATCGGCGAGCTGTCGCCGGACAGCAGCAGCGTGCGCCAGCCACGAGCCTTGCACGCTGCGAGCAGGGCGGGCGCGTCGGCGCGCAAACGGTCATCGAGTACGAACCACGCCAGCGGCCCTTGACTGTCGCCGAGCAACAGCCATTGGCCGGCCTCATCGGGCATTACTGGCACTTGAGCGTCGCTGAGTTCGCAGACAAAACCCGGTTGGCCAATGCGCAGGCGTTGTGCGCCGACCAACCCTTCCAGACCCAGGCCCGGTGTGCTGTGAACTTCTTCGGCGGCCAGCGGTGCGCGGCCAAAAGCCCGGGCAATCGGGTGCTCGGAGCGGTTTTCCAAAGCGGCGGCGAGGCTCAGGCATTGATCGCTGGTCAGGGGGCCAAGCGGGCGGATCGAACGCAAGGCCAGGCGACCTTCGGTGAGGGTGCCGGTCTTGTCGAATATCACCGTGTCGATCTGGTTCAGGCCTTCCAGCACATGACCGCGCGTCAACAAAAGACCGAGCTTGTGCAACGTGCCGGTGGCGGCGGTGAGGGCGGTTGGCGTGGCCAGCGACAAGGCGCACGGGCACGTCGCAACCAGCATCGCCAGGACGATCCAGAAGGCTCGCGAAGAATCCAGTTCCCACCACAGCAGGCCGATGGCGGCCACCGCGATAAGTGACAACAGCAAAAACCATTGGGCGGCGCGGTCGGCGATTTCCGCCAGTCGCGGCTTTTCGGCTTGGGCGCGATCCAGCAGGCGGACGATGGCCGACAGTCGGGTGTCCTGTCCCAGCGCCAGGACTTCCACGGTCAGCGCACCTTCGACGTTCAAGGTGCCGGCGGTGACGGCATCGCCCGGGGTTCGTGGCTGTGGCAGATATTCGCCGGTCAGCAGGGATTCGTCGATGCTCGATTGACCGTCGAGGATTTTGCCATCGGCCGGCAGAATTGCTCCGGGATGCACCAGCACCTGATCGCCCACGCGCAACTCACTGAGCAGAATCCGCTCGCTCTGGCCATCAGCACTCAGCCGCAGGCAAGAGGCGGGCAACAGATTGACCAGCTGTGCGGTCGCGGCGGCGGTGCGTTCCCGGGCACGACGTTCCAGATAACGCCCGGCCAGCAGGAATAGCGCGAACATCCCTACCGCATCGAAATACAGCTCGCCAACCCCGGTGATTGAGGTCCAGATCCCGGCGATATAGGCACTGCCGATCGCCAGCGATACCGAGACGTCCATGGTCAGGTGACGGGTGCGCAGATCGCGCATCGCGCCCTTGAAGAACGGCGCGCAGCTGTAAAACACGATCGGGGTGGTCAGAAACAGCGCGACCCAGCGCAGGATGGTGTGCAGTTCTGGGCTGAGGTCGATGTTGAATTCCGGCCAGGTGGCCATGGTCGCCATCATCGCCTGGAACCACAGCAGCCCGGCGACACCGAGTTGACGCAGGGCCAGGCGGTTTTCGCTGGCCAGTTGTTCGCTGGCGCGGTCGGCCTGATAAGGGTGGGCGGCGTAACCGACGTGGCGCAATTCGCTGAGCACTTGGCTCAATGGCAATTGCGCGTCGGCCCAGCGTACATGCAGGCGATGGTTGGACAGATTCAGGCGTGCTTCGGCCACCGCTGGCAAGGCGCGCAGGTGTTTCTCGATCAACCAGCCGCAGGCGGCGCAACTGATGCCTTCCATCAACAGGGTGGTTTCGGCGAGTTCGCCTTCGTGGCGAACAAAAGGTTGCTGCACGTCGGCGCGGTCGTAGAGTTCCAACTCGTCCACCAACTGTACCGGCAAGGCTTCGGGGTTGGCCGAGGCTTCACTGCGATGCTGGTAATAGCTTTCCAGCCCACCGGCCACGATGGCCTCGGCCACTGCCTGGCAACCCGGGCAGCAGAACTCGCGGGTATCCCCGAGGACGGCGGCCGTGAAGCGGCTGCCGGCCGGGACGGGCAGGGCGCAGTGGTAGCAGGGGGTAGGAGTACTCATGAGCTGGAATCTATATCGTCCGGGAGGGCCTCATCGCGAGCAGGCTCGCTCCCACATTTGATCGATGTCGTGCACAAAATTCATGTACACCGCAGATCTACTGTGGGAGCGAGCCTGCTCGCGATGCGCGAAGCGCGACTTTATTTTTTCAGGTCTTCCGCACCCTGCAGCGGCTCATCACCGAGCAGCAGATCCTTGGCATGGCTGACCTGTTCTTCTTCGAACATGCGCCAGATCTTGTCATCCTGCACGCCCAGCAATTCGACGAAGCGACGACCTTCAATCCTGTCGCTCAACTGGCCAATGTAGCGGCCCTGTTCGGCTTCGCTGCGGGCCAGGGTGATCTTGCGATCTTTCTCTGGCTGGGTTGGCGAAATCAGGTTCAGCTCAAGGGTTTTCGGCTGGCTGTTGCCGCTCAGGCGCAGGTCGACTTCGCCGGTTACGTCATCCATGTGCACGCTGGCACGCAGTTGCAGGGTCTGGGCCAGCAGTTCGCGGTCCAGCGAACGGTTAATGCCCTTGCCGGCTTCGTAATAGTTGTCGTTGACCAGGTTGTCCGGGTTGTTCACCGCGATGGTCACCATCGACAGGGTCAAGGTCACCGAGCAGGCCAGGATGGCGATGATGATCCACGGCCAAAGATGCTTGTACCAAGGACTTGCGGCAGTTGCTGCGGGCATGATCACTTCTCTCAACGAATTTGTGGGCCGATGAATCGGCTCTTGGCTTCAACGTGGACGTTGGCGTCATCGGCATCCTTGAGGATGAATTTCACCTCGTTGGTGCTCGACGGCAGTTGTTCCGGTGCGCTGGACAGTTCGACCGGCTGGCTGAAAATCTCCCCGGCGGCGACTTTGATCTCGCGCTTGCCTTGCAGCTTGAGATCCGGCAGGCCGGTGGCTTCCAGCACGTACGTATGGTCGCGCTGGTCCTTGTTCATGATCTTCAGGCTGTAGACGTTTTCGATCCGGCCTTCGGCGTTCTCACGGTACAACACGCGGTCTTTGCTGACGTCGAAACCGACCAGCGAACGCATGAAGAACGCGGTCATCAGCAACGCGATCATCGCCAGCAGCACCGTGGCATAGCCGATCAGGCGCGGACGCAGTTTATTGGTTTTTTGCCCCGACAGGTTGTGCTCGGTGGTGTAGCTGATCAGGCCGCGCGGGTAATCCATCTTGTCCATGATGCTATCGCAGGCGTCGATACACGCCGCGCAGCCGATGCATTCGACTTGCAGGCCGTCGCGAATGTCGATGCCGGTGGGGCAGACCTGGACGCACATGGTGCAGTCGATGCAATCGCCCAGGCCCTGAGCCTTGTAATCAATGCCTTTCTTGCGCGGCCCACGGCTTTCGCCACGACGCGGGTCGTAGGAGACGATCAGCGTGTCCTTGTCGAACATCACGCTCTGGAAGCGTGCGTACGGGCACATGTAAATACATACCTGCTCGCGCAACCAGCCGGCGTTGCCGTAGGTGGCGAGGGTGAAGAAACCGACCCAGAAATACGACCAGCCATCGGCCTGGCCGGTGAAGAAATCGAGCACCAGTTCGCGAATTGGCGAGAAGTAACCGACGAAGGTCATGCCGGTCACGAAACCGATCAGCAGCCACATCGTGTGCTTGCTGAATTTGCGCAAGAATTTGTTGGCGCCCATCGGCGCCTTGTCGAGCTTGATGCGCTGGTTGCGGTCGCCTTCGGTGACTTTTTCGCACCACATGAAGATCCAGGTCCAGACGCTTTGCGGGCAGGTGTAGCCGCACCAGACTCGACCGGCATACACGGTGATGAAGAACAGGCCAAAGGCACTGACGATCAGAATACCTGAGAGCAGGATGAAATCCTGAGGCCAGAAGGTCGCGCCAAAAATGAAGAATTTACGTTCCGGCAGGTTCCACCAGACGGCCTGATGACCGCCCCAGTTCAGCCACACCGTGCCGAAATACAGCAGAAACAGCCCGGCACCGCCGATCATCCGCAGGTTGCGGAACAGGCCGGTGAAGGCGCGGGTGTAGATCTTTTCTCGAGAGGCGTAGAGGTCGACGCTGTTGTTTGCGTTCTTGGCAGGCGGAGTAACGTCGTGTACCGGAATCTGATTGCTCATCATTGCATCCCACGGCAGTGGAAAAATGCCCCGGTCAGTACGTGCCGACCGCGGTCAAAAAGAGGTGTTGCAGTGGCGCAATGATACGCCTGTAGCTCTAGCGCAAGGGTGCGACCTTTGGTCGCGTTGGGAGAAATCAATTGATGGTGTAATGACTTGAATCAATTGACTTGTGAATTATGGACGGTTTTGCAGGGGCAGCGAACTCATTCGTCCCATGGATTGACATCAGGACAGATGCACGGGGCGATGGATGATAGTGGCGCGCTCGGTTTCGAACTCGATGTCTGCCGCTTCTGGCATCACCAACAAATCGACCATGTTGGCGTTTATGCCAGTCAGTTTTTGGTACTCCTCAATGCTTAGCAGTACGTGAGCAGGCTTGCCGCGGTCGGTGATGACAACCCCGGCCCATGACGCGTGGCTTTTTTGGCACTACTTGTGTCCTGGTTGAATTCACGACTGGAAATGGTGGTGATGGCCATGCGTAGGCTCCTGAAAATGCCGATGTAGAAACGTTGTTACCCTGCTCGTGATCCAGCAAGTTGAAATTATTGTGCTCAACCCAGCCTTGCCGGGTCACCCGCTTCGGAGATCGCGACCTTCAACCCTGTCGGCTTGAATGCAAACGGCCCCATCAGATGAGGGGCCGTTTTTGTAGCTTCAGTAAATGTTTGATGGGCCGTGCCGGGGATCAGGGCAGCCTGCCGCCTCCCAGGCTATCCAGTCCACTGCAGGTATCACGTTTTCTATCCACGCCATCTGCGTCATCCAGGTCAGTTATGTCGGCGAAAGACCTGATTCGGGTATTTTTCGCGCCTGCACCTGTCGCTGAGTCTTCAGGTTTAACGTCTACAGCGTCCTGAAGCGCTGGTTCAATGTCGTCGTGCAGGCAGGGAGAGGGCTGATGAAGTGGCATGTTGTCGTCATTCTTTGACATGTGGTTCTTCCATGAAAGTTGGCCCTGACGTTGATCATCGGGGTGGGAATGAACGCTACAGGGCACTGAAATTCGAGTCTATTAAGCATTTGTCTCAAGTTATGAGCGCATTGCTGAAACAAAAAAGGCCCCGCTAATTTTCATTAGCGGGGCCTTTTTTGTTTCAGGCGTTTGCCTTACTGGGCATTCGCGTCCGCTGCCTTCTCACCGTGAGAGAGGCTGTAGACGTAAGCGGCCAGCAGGTGAACCTTGTCGTTGCCTTGCAGCTGTTCTTGCGCAGGCATCTGGCCCTGACGGCCGTAACGGATGGTCTGCTGCAGTTGAGCGAAGCTCGAACCGTAGATGAACGCCGCCGGGTGGGTCAGGTCAGGGGCGCCCATTGCTGGGGTGCCTTTACCTTGCGGGCCATGGCACGCCACGCAGTTGGCGGCGAACAGTTTCTGGCCGGCAACCGGATCGGCCTTGGTGCCTTCCGGCAGCTTGCGGCCATCCAGGTTGGTCAGCACGAACGCGGCAACGTCAGCAACGCCTTGTTCGCCGATCACTGCAGCCCAGGCCGGCATCACGGCATGACGACCGCCCATGATGGTGGTCTTGATGGTTTCCGCTTCACCGCCCCAGCGCCAGTCGGCGTCGGTCAGGTTAGGGAAACCGTAGGCGCCTTTGGCGTCGGAACCGTGGCAGACCGAGCAGTTGGAGGCGAACAGGCGGCCACCCATCTTCAGGGCTTGCGGGTCTTTGGCGACTTCTTCGATCGGCATGGAAGCAAACTTGGCGAAGATCGGGCCGAACTTGGCGTCCGACCTGAGCATTTCCTTTTCCCATTCGTGAACGCCGGTCCAGCCAGTCTGGCCGTTGGCGAACGCGGTCTGCTTCTCGTTATCGAGGTAGTTGTAACCCGGCAACAGGCCTTTCCAGTTACCCAGGCCCGGGTACAGCACCAGATAGCCGAGGGCGAAGATGATGGTGCCCACGAACAGCATGAACCACCATTTCGGCAGCGGGTTGTCATACTCCTCGATCCCGTCGAAGGAGTGGCCGACCGTTTCATCGGTGGATTCGCTGCGCTGGCCCTTGCGGGTGGACAGCAGCAGCCAGGTCAGGGCGAAGATGGTGCCGAGACTGAGGACTGTGACGTACAGACTCCAGAACGTAGTCATTCTTTGTTACTCCTAGAAGCTTGCTCGACGTGCTTGATGGCTTCGGGATCATCCGCGAAAGGCAGCAAGGTCGCGTCTTCAAACTCCGACTTGCGCTTGGGGCTGAACACCCATAGCGCCAGACCGATGAAGGCCACCATCACAACAACGGTGCCCAGGCCACGAATCATCCCGATATCCATCTAAATCACCGTTTGCTTTTGATGATGGTGCCCAGGCCTTGCAGATAGGCCACCAGCGCGTCCATTTCGGTTTTGCCCTTCACAGCATCCTTGGCGCCGGCGATGTCTTCGTCGGTGTAAGGGACGCCGAGCGTGCGCAAGACTTCCATTTTCTTGGCAGTGTCTTTGCCGTCGAGCTTGTTTTCCACGAGGAACGGGTAGGCTGGCATTTTCGACTCAGGCACTACGTTGCGCGGGTTGTACAAGTGCGCACGCTGCCAGTCATCGGAGTAACGACCGCCGACACGAGCCAGGTCCGGACCGGTACGCTTGGAACCCCACAGGAACGGGTGGTCCCAAACGCTTTCACCGGCGACCGAGTAGTGGCCGTAACGTTCGGTTTCAGCACGGAACGGGCGGATCATCTGCGAGTGGCAGCCGACACAACCGTTGGCGATGTACACGTCGCGGCCTTCCAGCTCAAGGGCGGTGCGAGGCTTCATGCCCTCGACCGGCTTGTTGGTGACGTCCTGGAAAAACAGCGGAACGATTTGAGTCAGGCCGCCGATGCTGACGGCGATAACCATGAAGAAGGCCAGCAGGCCAATATTCTTCTCGACTGCTTCATGCTTCATCAGTGAGCTCCAACTACAGCAATCTGTTCAGCAGCTTTGGCTTCAGCCGGGTTCGAGGCACGTACGGTACGCCATACGTTGTAGGCCATGAACAGCATGCCGCTGGCGAAGAACGCACCGCCCAGGGCGCGAACGATGAAACCAGGATGGCTGGCTTGCAGCGCTTCAACGAACGAGTAGGTGAGGGTGCCGTCGTCGTTGATTGCACGCCACATAAGACCCTGGGTGATGCCGTTGACCCACATCGAGGCGATGTACAGAACGGTACCGATGGTCGCGAGCCAGAAGTGCGTATTGATCAGGCCGATGCTGTGCATCTGCACACGACCGAACAGTTTCGGGATCATGTGGTAGATCGCGCCGATCGAAATCATCGCTACCCAGCCAAGAGCGCCGGCGTGTACGTGGCCGATGGTCCAGTCGGTGTAGTGCGACAGCGAGTTGACGGTCTTGATGGCCATCATCGGGCCTTCGAAGGTCGACATGCCGTAGAACGCCAGCGATACCACGAGGAAACGCAGGATCGGGTCGGTGCGCAGCTTATGCCAGGCGCCCGACAGGGTCATCATCCCGTTGATCATGCCGCCCCAGCTTGGTGCCAGCAGGATGATCGACATCGCCATGCCCAGGGACTGAGCCCAGTCCGGCAATGCGGTGTAGTGCAGGTGGTGCGGACCGGCCCAGATGTACAAGGTGATCAGCGCCCAGAAGTGCACAATCGACAGACGATAAGAGTAGATCGGACGCTCGGCCTGCTTCGGAACGAAGTAGTACATCATCCCCAGGAAGCCGGTGGTCAGGAAGAAACCTACCGCGTTGTGGCCGTACCACCACTGGATCATCGCATCAGTCGCACCCGAGTAAGCCGAGTAGGACTTGAAGAAACTGACTGGCAGGGACGCGTGGTTGACGATGTGCAGCATCGCGGTCACGACGATGAAGGCACCGTAGAACCAGTTACCGACATAGATGTGCTTGGTCTTGCGCTTGACGATGGTGCCGAAGAACACCAGACCGTAGGTGACCCAGACAATGGCCAGCAGAATAGCCAGAGGCCATTCCAGTTCCGCGTATTCCTTGGTGGTAGTGAAACCCATCGGCAAGGTAACGATCGCACCGACGATCACTGCTTGCCAACCCCAGAAGGTGAAGGCCGCGAGGCTGTCGGAAATCAGTCGCGTTTGGCAGGTTCGCTGCACGACGTAATAGGAAGTGGCAAACAGAGCACAACCACCGAAGGCGAAAATCACCAGGTTGGTGTGCAGCGGGCGCAGGCGTCCAAAGCTCGTCCATGCCAGACCGAAGTTCAACTCCGGCCAGACCAGTTGCGAGGCGATGAAGACACCGAGCCCCATGCCAAGGATCCCCCAGACCACCGTCATGATGGCGAACTGGCGGACTACCTTATAGTTATAAGCAGTCGGACTGATTGCTGTGCTCATTCTAAGGTTCCACGGTTTGGGTGTTTTATTAGGAGTAAAAATCGGCCGCAAGTATGTAGAAAGCGGGGGGTCATTGCAACGCGCCATGACGTGGGTCAATGCTTTCAAAAGCTGATTCTGCGGCCTTTCCATGCGCCGCGTAAGGACAAAATTGCCCTCGGACAAAATGTCGCAACGGATGAAAGAGGCGAGGGGTTCAGGTCAGTTGTAACGGGGTATGTTCAAACACGACGATCGGGTAACAGAGGGCAACGGGGACGATAGCCGGTGTCTACCAGCCTTTGGGGCCTGTCATCGAGCAAATTCGTCGAACACATCGGGTTGAATCGACCTGGAACCGGCGCTGGCCAGTCCGCATCGCTGGGAAGCTTAGACCTGAATCCGGCGAACCGAAAGGAAGACCGAGGGAGGGTGCGACAATGCGTCGCAAAGGGGCAGGGAACTGCCGCATCCGGGTGAATGCGGCGTTGCGCGGACGAGATTTATTCGCTTTTGCCTTCAGCCTGTAAACGCTCGGTGCTCAGGCCTTGAGACAGGCTGTACACGTAAGCGGCCAGCAATTGCACCTTGTCGTTGCCGAGCAGTTCGTTCTGCGCCGGCATATGGCCTTGGCGGCCATGACGAATCGTTTGTTGCAGTTGCGCCAGGCTTGTACCGTAGATAAATCCGGCCGGTTGCGTCAGATTCGGCGCTCCCATGGCTTCAGTTCCCTGGCCGTTTACCCCATGACAGGCTACGCAGGTGGTGCTGAACGATTGCTGTCCAGCGCGCAGGTCGGCTGTGCTGTCGGCAGGCAAGGGCAAGCCGGCCAGTTCATGACGTACGTAAGCGGCGACGTTCTTCACGCCGGCATCGCCGAGGATTTCACCCCAGGCCGGCATTGCGGCCATGCGACCGCCCATGATTGTCGTTTTGATCATTTCGGCATCGCCGCCCCAGCGCCAGTTGCTGTCGGCCAGGTTCGGGAAGCCAAACGCGCCCTTGGCATCCGAGCCGTGGCACACCGAGCAATTGGATGCAAACAGGCGACCGCCCATTTTCAGTGCTAGCGGGTCCTTGGCTACTTCTTCGATGGGCATGGCAGCAAATTTGGCGAAGATCGGCCCGAACTTCGCGTCAGCCTTGTTCATCTCCTTTTCCCATTCGTGGACACCGGTCCAGCCGTCCTCATAACCGGGCAATATGCCTTTCCAGTTGCCAAGGCCCGGGTAAAGCACCAGATAGCCGACGGCAAACACCAAGGTTGCGGCGAACAGCATGAACCACCACTGCGGCAGCGGGTTGTCATACTCCTCGATGCCGTCGAAGCTGTGGCCCATGGTCTGGTCGGTGCTGCCCTTGGTTTCCCCTCGGCGCGTACCGATCAGCAGCCAGGTCAGGCCGATCAGGCTGCCGATGGTCAGTACGCAGATCCACGTACTCCAGAAGGTGGTCATGGCCGGGTACTCCTTGTGGCGGATTCTTGTTGGGTGCTGTTTTCCGATTGCGGCTCGTCGGCGAACGGCAGCAGACGCGCTTCGGCGAACTCCGGATTGCGCTTGCTGTTGAACACCCACAGCGTCAGGCCGACGAAGGCCACGAACACCACGACCGTGCCCAGGCCGCGGATCATTCCACTGCTCATTTCGCTTACTATTTCAAAGGGCATGGACATGGCTCACCTCTTGCTCTTGATGGCAGTGCCGAGCACTTGCAGGTAGGCGACCAGCGCGTCCATTTCGGTTTTGCCCTGGAGCGAGGCGACGCTGCCGGCGATGTCGTCGTCGGTGTAGGGCACGCCGAGGGTGCGCATGGCGCGGATCTTGGTTTCGGTGTGGCTGCTATCGACCTTGTTGTCGACCAGCCACGGGTAGGCCGGCATTTTCGACTCAGGCACTACGTTGCGCGGGTTGTACAAATGCGCGCGGTGCCAGTCTTCGGAGTAGCGACCGCCGACGCGGGCCAAGTCAGGTCCGGTCCGTTTCGAACCCCAAAGGAACGGGTGATCCCAGACACTTTCCCCTGCCACCGAGTAGTGGCCATAGCGCTCGGTCTCGGCGCGGAACGGGCGGATCATTTGCGAGTGGCAACCGACGCAGCCTTCGCGGATGTAAATGTCGCGACCTTCCAGTTGCAACGCGGTGTAGGGCTTCATGCCTTCCACCGGTTTATTGGTCACGTCCTGGAAGAACAGCGGGACGATCTGGGTCAGGCCGCCGATGCTCACGGCGAACACCATCAGCAACATCAGCAGGCCGACGTTTTTCTCGATTGTTTCGTGTCTCATGGCGGACTCCTCAGGCGATCTGCGCGGCAGCGGCGGCTTCGGCGGGCTGCGAGGCCCGAACGGTGCGCCAGGTGTTGTAAGCCATCAGGAACATGCCACTGAGGAAGATCGCGCCGCCCACCAGTCGCACGACGAAGCCTGGGTGGCTGGCCACCAGGGTTTCGACGAAGGAGTAGGTCAGCGTGCCGTCTTCGTTGACGGCGCGCCACATCAGGCCCTGGGCGATGCCGTTGACCCACATCGACGCGATGTACAGCACGGTGCCGATGGTCGCGAGCCAGAAGTGCGCGTTGATCAGGCCGATGCTGTGCATCTGCGTGCGGCCGAAGATTTTCGGAATCATGTGGTACAGCGCACCGATGGAAATCATCGCCACCCAGCCGAGCGCGCCGGCATGAACGTGGCCAATGGTCCAGTCGGTGTAGTGGGAGAGGGCGTTGACCGTCTTGATCGCCATCATCGGCCCTTCGAAGGTCGACATGCCGTAGAACGCCAGCGACACCACGAGGAAGCGCAGGATCGGGTCGCTGCGCAACTTATGCCAGGCGCCCGAGAGCGTCATCATCCCGTTGATCATCCCGCCCCAGCTCGGCGCCAGCAGGATCAGTGACATCACCATGCCCAACGACTGTGCCCAGTCCGGCAGCGCGGTGTAGTGCAAGTGGTGCGGGCCGGCCCAGATGTACAGGGTGATCAGCGCCCAGAAGTGCACGATGGACAGGCGATAGGAATACACCGGACGCTCGGCCTGTTTCGGCACGAAGTAGTACATCATCCCGAGGAAACCGGCGGTGAGGAAAAAGCCTACGGCGTTGTGTCCATACCACCACTGCACCATGGCATCGGTCGCACCGGCGTACACCGAGTAGGACTTGGTGAAACTCACCGGCAACTCAAGGTTGTTGACGATGTGCAGGATCGCCACGGTGATGATGAATCCACCGAAGAACCAGTTACCGACATAGATGTGTTTGGTCTTGCGCTGCATGATCGTGCCGAAGAACACGACGGCATAGGCAACCCAGACGATGGTGATCAGGATGTCGATCGGCCATTCCAGCTCGGCGTATTCCTTGGAACTGGTGTAACCCAGTGGCAGGCTGATGGCCGCCAAGAGAATCACAAGCTGCCAGCCCCAGAAGCAGAACGCCGCAATTGCGGGAGCAAACAAACGGGTCTGGCAAGTACGTTGCACCGAATAGAAAGAACTGGCGAACAAGGCACAACCGCCGAAGGCAAAGATCACCGCGTTAGTATGCAGCGGGCGCAGACGGCCGAAGCTGGTCCACGGCAGGTTGAAGTTGAGTTCAGGCCAGACCAATTGGGCGGCGAGAAAAACCCCGAGCCCCATGCCGACGATGCCCCACACCACCGTCATAATGGCGAATTGGCGGACCACCTTGTAGTTGTAGGCGGTACTGATAGAAGTGTTCATGGTTCCCCATCCACGGTTCAGCCGAAGTGAGGGCGTTTGCGCAAGGCAACGCTCCCTTCGCCTGGAGTTATAGGCAGACTAAAAGCGAGGCAAGCATGGACAAAGAGCACAAGGCCAGTATTGACGGGGATCAATGGGCGCAGTGTGTGCGGGATCATGGATGGTTGTGGAATGCCGCCACAGCGCCGGCTTCGGCAACGCTGATTCTCGCTCACGGCGCCGGTGCGCCGATGGACAGTGGCTGGATGAGCGACATGGCTGCGCGCCTTGCTGCGCATGGGGTCAACGTGCTGCGTTTCGAGTTTCCCTACATGGCGCAACGGCGTATCGATGGCGGTAAACGTCCCCCGAACCCGGCACCCAAACTGCAGGAATGCTGGCGTGAGGTGTATGCCGTGGTGCGACGCCATGTCGCTGGGCGCCTGGCCATCGGTGGCAAGTCCATGGGCGGGCGGATGGCGAGTTTGTTGGCCGATGAGTTGGGCGCGGATGCGCTGGTGTGCCTGGGGTATCCGTTTTATGCGGTGGGCAAACCGGAGAAGCCGCGGGTCGAGCATCTGGCGGCGCTGAAGACCCGGACGTTGATCGTGCAGGGTGAACGGGATGCGTTGGGCAGTCTGGCGGCCGTCGAGGCTTACACGTTGGCGCCGAGTATCGAGGTGTTCTGGCTGGCGGCAGGGGACCATGATTTGAAGCCGTTGAAGGCTTCGGGGTTTACGCATGAGCAGCATTTGGCGGCTGCGGCGGGGAAGGTGTCCGAGTTTCTCCAGTGAGATTTGCAGTGCCAGTTCGGGCCTCTTCGCGGGCAAGCCAGCTCCCACAGGGTTTCGAGTCGATCCCAAAATCCAGCCACACCACAGTTCACTGTGGGAGCGGGCTTGCCCGCGATGGCGGCCTCACAGGCAACAAATTTTCAAGGGGATAATAAAAAACCGGACGCTTTCGCCGTCCGGTTTTTTTTGCCTTCAAGCGCTATCAGCGATTAAACCGCTCCACCAACGAATACTGGGTATTCGCGGTCTTGGTCAGTTCTTCACTCAACAGCGCCGAGTGCTGTGCCTGTTCCGAGGTCTGGTCAGCCAGTTGTGAGATGTTGCTGATGTTGCGGCTGATTTCTTCGGCCACTGCGCTTTGCTCTTCGGTGGCGGCAGCGATCTGGGTGGTCATGTCGGTGATGTTGGCCACCGCTTCGCTGATGCCCACCAGCGCCTGGTCCGCTTCCAACACTCGCGCCACACCTTCTTCGGCCTGGCGATGTCCGGCTTCCATGGTTTGCACCGCGGTGCTGGCGGTTTGCTGCAACTTGGCGATCAGGGCGTGAATCTGCCCGGTGGATTCGCTGGTGCGTTGCGCCAGTTGACGCACTTCGTCGGCCACCACCGCAAAACCACGACCCATCTCACCGGCGCGAGCCGCTTCAATCGCGGCGTTCAAGGCCAGCAGGTTGGTCTGGTCGGCGATGCCTTTGATCACATCGACCACGCCGCCGATTTCGTCGCTGTCTTTGGCCAGTTGCGTGACCGTCAGGCCGGTTTCACCGACCACCACCGACAGACGTTGAATGGCTTCGCGGGTTTCCCCGGCGATGTCGCGACCGCGACCGGTCAGGCGATTGGCTTCCTGAGTGGCGTCAGCGGTGCGCTGCACGTGGCTGGCGACTTCCTGAGTGGTAGCGGCCATCTGATTCACAGCGGTCGCCACTTGCTCGGTTTCGACGCGTTGACGTTCCAGGCCAGTGGAGCTGTTGTGGGCCAGGGCGTCGGACTGTTTCGCTTGTTCGGTCAGGTGTTCGGCAGTGTCCTGCAAACGGGTCAAACAGGTTTTCAGGCGTGCTTCCTGACTGAGGATCGACATCTCCAGGCGTGCCTGGGCACCACGGCTGTCGGTGTACATCTGCGCGATCAGCGGATCGGACGTGGTCTGTTCGGCCAGACGCAGCAAACGCTTGATACCGCGCTGTTGCCAGCTCAAACCCATCAAGCCCAACGGCACCGAAAGGCCGGCGGCGAGGGCGAAGCCCCATTGGGACGTCAGGGTGGCGCCGATCATGAAGCTCAACTGGCTGACCAGAATGAACGGCAGCCAGTCCTGAAGCACCGGCAGCCATTTGTCTGTAGAGGGAATCGCAGACTTGCCCTGATTGATGCGTAGGTAGAGCGCTTCGGCGCGGCGGATCTGCTCGGCGGTGGGTTTGACCCGCACCGACTCGTAACCGATCACCTGATTGCCGTCGAACACGGGTGTGACATAGGCGTTAACCCAGTAGTGGTCACCGGCCTTGCAGCGATTCTTGACAATGCCCATCCATGGCAAGCCTTGTTTCAGTGTGCCCCACATGTGCGCGAACACCGCAGCCGGGACGTCGGGGTGACGGACCAGGTTATGCGGCGCACGGAGCAGTTCCTCACGAGAAAACCCGCTGATTTCGACGAAGGCGTCGTTGCAGTAGGTGATCACGCCCTTGGCATCGGTGGTGGAAATCAACCGTTGCTGAGCCGGGAAGGTCCGTTCGCGTTGTGTAATGGGCTGGTTGTTACGCATGGCTTTTTCAATCCGCAAGGCTTTGACGGGGTATCGGCATCGTCAGGCATTTATTGAAATGTTTTTTTCATAAATCAGTGACGTGTCGCAAAACGACCATTGCGTCAGCCGGCGAGCATCGGATAAGTGAACAGCCCGAAATGCAGCAGATTCAAACCAAAGTGGGTGGCGATGGCCGCCCCCAATCCACCGAAACGGTAGGCCAGGCCATAACCGACACCCGCGAGGCCCGCCAACAACACCCATTGCCAGCCAGCGCCCAGATGAACGAGGCCGAACAGCATTGATGCGAGCAACAAGGCGAGATTTTCGCCATAAGGCAGGTGTTTGAACTGCCGGCTCAGGCCGCCCTGGATGTAGCCGCGAAACAACGCTTCTTCTACCAGCGTCACCAGCAACAGATTGTTCAGTACCCACAACCAGGACTCATCCGGCCACTTCGGTGCCCAACTGATCACGCCCAGCAATAGCGCGCCACCCAAGGCCAGCACAGCGCTTACGGTCAGGGCGAGGGCGGTGGCATAAACGGACAGCCGCAACGAGCGCCGGCCGACAATCCATGGACAAACCAGCAACAGCCAGAAGCCGATCAGAGGTTTGTCCTGATTCAGGTACATCGCAAACGGCACCGCATCGTCGGTGAAACGTTGGGGATCAATGGCGCGACCATTGAAGAAACCGGGAAGCCAGTGCATTGCCAGCGCCACCGCCAGGACGATGAACAAGCCGTGGCCGAGATAGCGGCCAATGGGAACGTGTTGTTGGCGAACCGCGAAACCGGCGAACAGCAGCAACGCGAAGGAGATACCAGCGAGCCAACCGAGATGGCCATAGATCAACGCCAGGCCGTAGCCAATGGAGAGAAGTGCCAGATAAGTCCATGGCAGAGCGATCATGTTAAGTCCTTGTTTCAGAGATTCTGCGGATTGCCTAAGTCCCTGTGGGAGCCCTGTGGCGAGGGGGCTTGCCCCCGTTGGGCTGCGAAGCAGTCCCCAAATCTCTGATTACCAAAGATCTTGTGAGTGCTACGCCCTCAAACGGGGGCAAGCCCCCTCGCCACAGGTCCCCTCACCACAGGCCACATTTGTCCTGTGATCGACACAAAACTAATGGGCGCGCGATTATAGAGACGCACACCGCGTAAACAAAAACACCGCCCGAAGGCGGTGTCGTTGTCAGAGGCTGTTACGAGGCAATCAATTGCCGCAACACGTAATGCAAAATCCCTCCGGCCTTGAAGTACTCCACTTCATTGAGGGTATCGATCCGGCACAACACCTCTATCTTTTCCTTGCTGCCGTCTTCACGGGTGACAACCAGCGTCAGGTTCATCCGCGGAGTCAATTCGACGCCAGTGAGGCCAAGGATATCCAGAGTTTCCCTGCCAGTGAGGTTCAGGCTCTTGCGGTTCTGATCCAGTTTGAACTGCAACGGCAATACGCCCATGCCCACCAGATTGGAACGGTGGATCCGCTCGAAGCTCTCGGCGATGACTGCTTTCACGCCCAGCAGATTGGTGCCCTTGGCCGCCCAGTCGCGGCTCGAACCGGTGCCGTATTCTTGCCCGGCGATCACCACCAGTGGCGTACCTGACGCTTGATAACGCATGGCCGCGTCGTAGATCGGCAGCTTCTCCCCGGTCGGCATATAAATCGTGTTGCCGCCTTCTTCACCGCCGAGCATCTCGTTGCGAATCCGGATGTTGGCGAAGGTGCCACGCATCATCACTTGATGGTTGCCGCGACGCGAGCCGTAGGAGTTGAAGTCCCGCGGCTCCACCCCTTGCTCGCGCAGGTAATGGCCGGCAGGGCTGTCAGCCTTGATGTTGCCGGCCGGGGAGATGTGGTCGGTGGTCACCGAATCACCGAGCAGCGCGAGGACTTTCGCTCCTTCGACGTCCTTGACCACCGGCGCAGGGCCGCCGATGTCATCGAAGAATGGCGGATGCTGGATATACGTCGAATCGTTGTTCCAGACATAAGTCGCCGCCTGCGGCACTTCGATCGCCTGCCACTGCTCGTCGCCGGCAAACACTTCGGCGTACTCCTTGTGGAACATCGCAGTGTTCACCTGAGTCACCGCGTCGGCGATTTCTTTGGTACTCGGCCAAATGTCTCGCAGATAAACCGGGTGGCCGTCCTTGTCGTTGCCCAACGGTTCGCTGCTGATGTCGATGCGCACCGTGCCGGCCAATGCATAGGCCACGACCAGTGGCGGGGAGGCCAGCCAGTTGGTTTTCACCAGCGGATGCACGCGACCTTCGAAGTTGCGGTTGCCCGAGAGCACCGAGGCAACCGTCAGGTCGGCTTTCTGAATGGCTTTTTCGATCGGCTCCGGCAACGGTCCGGAGTTGCCGATGCAGGTGGTGCAGCCATAACCGACTAGCGCAAAACCGAGTTCATCAAGGTATTGGGTCAGGCCCGCTGCCTTGTAGTAGTCGGTGACCACTTTCGAGCCAGGGGCCAGCGAACTCTTGACCCAAGGTTTGCGCTTGAGGCCTTTCTCTATGGCTTTCTTCGCCACCAGACCCGCGGCCATCATCACGCTGGGGTTGGAGGTGTTGGTGCAAGAGGTGATCGCGGCGATCACCACCGCGCCGTTTTTCAGCCGATATGTGCGGCCTTCGTGGTCGTAGTCCGTTTCGCCGACCAGATCGGCGTTGCCCACCGCGACGCCACCGCCACCCTCGCTTTCGAGGCGACCTTCTTCCTTGCTGGAGGGTTTGAATTGCAGGCCGAGAAAGTCAGTGAACGCTTGCGCGACATTCGGCAGCGAGACGCGGTCCTGCGGGCGTTTCGGCCCGGCGAGGCAGGCCTCGACGCTGCCCATGTCCAAGGCCAGGCTGTCGGTGAACACCGGCTCTTTGCCGGGCAGGCGCCACAGACCCTGGATCTTGCTGTAGGCCTCCACCAGTTTCACGGTTTCCGGTCTGCGGCCGGACAGGCGCAAGTACTCCAGTGTCACCTCGTCCACCGGGAAGAAGCCGCAGGTGGCGCCATATTCCGGGGCCATGTTGGCGATGGTCGCGCGGTCGGCCAGCGGCAGGTCGGCGAGGCCGTCGCCGTAGAACTCGACGAATTTCCCGACCACACCTTTTTTGCGCAGCATCTGGGTCACCGTCAGCACCAGGTCGGTGGCGGTGATGCCTTCCTTGAGCTTGCCGGTGAGTTTGAAACCGATCACTTCCGGGATCAGCATCGACACCGGTTGGCCAAGCATCGCTGCTTCCGCTTCGATCCCGCCCACACCCCAGCCGAGCACGCCGAGGCCGTTGATCATGGTGGTGTGGGAGTCGGTGCCAACTAGGGTGTCGGGGAAAGCATAGGTGCGCCCATCCTCATCCTTGGTCCAGACTGTGCGGCCCAAGTACTCAAGGTTGACCTGATGGCAGATGCCGGTGCCCGGTGGCACCACGCTGAAATTGTCGAAGGCGCTCTGGCCCCAGCGCAGGAAGGCGTAACGCTCGTGGTTACGCTGCATTTCGATGTCGACGTTCTGTTCGAAGGCGCTTGAGCTGGCGTACTTGTCGACCATCACCGAGTGGTCGATCACCAGGTCCACCGGCGACAGCGGATTTATTCGCTGCGGGTCGCCACCGGCCTTGGCCATGGCGGCGCGCATGGCGGCCAGGTCGACCACGGCGGGAACGCCGGTAAAGTCCTGCATTAATACCCGCGCGGGCCGGTACTGGATTTCGCGATCGGAGCGACGCTCCTTGAGCCAAGCGGCAATCGCCTTGAGGTCGGCGCCGGTAACGGTTTTCTCGTCCTCCCAGCGCAGCAGGTTTTCCAGCAACACTTTCAACGACATCGGCAGCTTGTCGAGATCGCCCAGGCTTTTGGCGGCTTCGGGCAGGCTGAAATAGTGGTAGGTCTTGTCGTCGACTTGTAAGGTTTTAAGGGTGTTCAGGCTATCGAGGGACGGCATTGCGATCACTCCTTTAAGTCCGCACGGCTACGGACTGAGGGGACGGACAGAGCATTAAAGCTAGCCCTGTTTTCAGTAGCTGGCTAATAACTGGACTCTATGGACAAGTCCAAGGTTCCGAACTCGGCTATCATGCGCCGGTTTTCGTGACAGGCTTTGCTTCAACGCAAGTCTGGGCATCGCGCAGTGGCTGAATTCTTCGCCAACTGCCCAGGAGTAAGAATGAACACCCTCTTTATGCATTGCCGGCCGGGCTTCGAAAGCGAAGTCTGTTCCGAGATTTCCGAACATGCCGCGCGGCTGAACGTGGCCGGCTATGCCAAGGCCAAGACCGCCAGCGCCTGCGCCGAATTTATCTGCACCGAAGAAGACGGCGCCGAGCGCCTAATGCGTGGCCAGCGTTTCTCTGACCTGATCTTCCCTCGCCAGTGGGCTCGCGGGATCTTCATCGATCTGCCGGAAACCGACCGCATCAGCGTGATCCTTGCGCACATGGCGGACTTCCCGCTGTGCGGCAGCCTGTGGCTGGAAATGGTCGACACCAACGATGGCAAAGAGCTGTCGAACTTCTGCAAGAAATTCGAAGGCCACCTGCGCAAGGCGCTGATGGCGGCCGGCAAACTGGTGGAAGACGCCCACAAGCCACGGCTGTTGCTGACCTTCAAGAGTGGTCGCGAAGTGTTCATGGGCCTGGCGGAATCGAATAATTCGGCGATGTGGCCGATGGGCATTCCACGCCTGAAATTCCCGCGTGAAGCGCCGAGCCGTTCGACCCTCAAGCTGGAAGAGGCCTGGCACCATTTCATCCCCCGCGACCAGTGGGACGAGCGCCTGCACAGCGACATGACCGGTGTCGACCTCGGCGCTGCGCCCGGTGGCTGGACCTGGCAGCTGGTCAACCGCGGCATGCTGGTGACCGCCATCGACAACGGCCCGATGGCCGAAAGCCTGATGGACACCGGTTTGGTGCAGCACTTGATGGCCGACGGTTTCACCTTCAAGCCCAAGCAACCGGTCGACTGGATGGTCTGCGATATCGTCGAGAAACCGGCGCGCAACGCGGCGATGCTGGAAGAATGGATTGGCGAGGGGCATTGCCGGGAAGCGGTGGTCAACCTCAAGCTGCCGATGAAACAGCGTTATGCCGAAGTGAAGCGCTTGCTGGAACGTATTGCCGACGGGTTCAAGGCGCGGGGCATTCGGGTCGAGATTGGCTGCAAGCAGCTGTATCACGATCGTGAGGAAGTGACCTGCCATTTGCGCCGATTGGACGTGAAGAAACCGAAATCCCGTTAAGGTACACGGACTCTGTGGGAGCGGGCTTGCCCGCGATGAGGCCGGTACATTCAGCATTTATGCTGGCTCATCAACCGCTATCGCGGGCAAGCCCGCTCCCACAGGTACGGTGTACGCGACAGATGACCGAACACCCGGCAATGCGCGACAATGCCGGCAAGTTTCAGGAGTAAATCATGAGTGAAATGATCGATACGCCGGTAGACGGCACCCTCGACGCCACCGGCCTCAATTGCCCGGAACCGGTGATGATGCTGCACCAGCACATCCGTGACCTGGTGCCCGGCGGCCTGCTGAAGGTGATCGCCACCGACCCGTCAACCCGTCGCGACATCCCCAAGTTTTGCGTGTTTCTCGACCACGAACTGGTCGCGCAGCACGAAGAGGCAGGCACCTACCTCTACTGGATCCGTAAGAAACTCGCCTAACCCGCTGAACGACTGATGCGGATCCGCTTGCGTGCACTGCGCGTCAGGCGGATCGACAGCATCAGCGCCGCGCAACTCAAGCCGACGATCAAACCCTGCCACAGCCCGCTCGGGCCGCTCGGCGCACCGAGCCAGTCGGTCAGGCCCAGGGCGTAACCCACCGGCAAACCAATCCCCCAGTACGCGAACAGCGTCAGGATCATCGTCACCCGCGTGTCCTGATAGCCGCGCAGTGCGCCCGCCGCCGTCACCTGGATCGCATCGGAAAACTGGAACAGCGCCGAATACACGATCAGCATCGCGGCCACCTGAATCACCGTCGGATCGGCGGTGTAAATCGCAGCGATGGGTTCACGCAGCAACAGCATCATGCTCGCCGACAGGCACGCATACGCCAGGGCGGTGCCCATGCCGACACCGGCGGCGAAGCGGGCTTCGCGTGGTTCCTCACGGCCGAGTGCCTGGCCGACTCGCACGGTCACGGCCATGCCGAGGGAGTAGGGGATCATGAACACCAGCGAGCTGAAGTTAAGCGCGATCTGGTGCCCGGCGACCACGGTGGCGCCGAGGCTGCCGATCAGCAGGGCAATCACGGCGAAGATGCTCGACTCGGCGAACACCGCAATGCCGATCGGCAGGCCGATGCCCAGCAGACGCTTGATCACCGACCACTGCGGCCAGTCGAAACGGCTGAACAACTCACTCGACTGATAGGCCGGCGCCCAGCGCTCCCAGCCGGCCATGCCCAGCGCCATCACCCACATTACGATCGCCGTGGCCCAGCCGCAGCCGACGCCACCCATGGCCGGCACACCAAAGTGGCCATAGATGAAGATGTAATTGAGCGGAATATTCAGTGCCAACCCGCACAGGCCAAGGACCATGGCCGGGCGGGTGCGACCCAGGCCGTCACTGAAGCAGCGCAGCACGTGATAGAACGCGACGGCAGGTAGGCCGCTGGCGATGCCGTGCAGATACTGCATGCATGGGCCGATCAATTCGGGATCGACCTTCATGATGTGCAGGATCGGTTCGGCGCTGAACAGCATGCCGGTCGCCATCAAACCCACCACCAGCGCCAGCCACAACGCCTGGCGCACGATCGGGCCAATCTCGCTGTGAGTGCCAGCGCCGAAGCGCTGGGCGACTTTCGGCGTGGTGGCCAGCAGTGTGCCGGTCATCAGCAGAAACACCGGCACCCAGATCGAGTTGCCCAGCGCGACGGCCGCCAGATCTCGAGGCCCGACCCGACCGGCCATCACCGCATCGACGAAGCCCATGGCGGTGGTCGCCAGTTGCGCGATCATGATCGGCAACGCCAGGCCGAGCAGGTTTTTAAGCTCCAGGCGAACCCGGGCCGGGCGATTGAGGGAAATAGCGGAGGGGCGGTCAGTCACGGAATTCAAGGCGAAACGTCCAAAAGGGTTTTGATGCGCAGGCGGCGCATTCTACGCCTTGACGCAGTGGTCAGGAAAAGTCCTGTGTTGCGGATTTGTAAATGGTTTTCGGACGTTGCGATATTCCCTGTGGCGAGGGGGCTTGCCCCCGTTCGGCTGCGAAGCAGTCGCCAATCCATTGCACGCGGTGTGTCTGTAATTGCACGGTTGCTGCTTCAAGGGGCTGCTTCGCAACCCAGCGGGGGCAAGCCCCCTCGCCACAGGGGCAGGTGGTGCTTTTGCACCTGAGGTAAACAATGCCTGCTGGCCCATCACGGCCATCTCCGCCTACACTGCCGATCCGCCAAAGGAGCCTGCCATGCTGATTGTTGCCGACGAAAATATCCCGCTGCTCGATGCCTTCTTCGCAGGTTTCGGTGAAATCCGCCGGGTGCCTGGACGTGCCATCGACCGCGCCACTGTCGAGCAGGCCGATGTGCTGTTGGTGCGCTCGGTGACCAACGTCAACCGCGAATTGCTCGAAGGCAGCAAGGTGCGCTTTGTCGGCACCTGCACCATCGGCACCGATCATCTGGATCTGGATTACTTTCAGCAGGCCGATATCACCTGGTCCAGCGCGCCAGGTTGCAATGCCCGGGGTGTGGTCGATTACGTGCTGGGCAGCCTGTTGACCCTGGCCGAAATCGAAGGTGCCGACCTGACTCGGCGCACCTACGGTGTGGTCGGTGCCGGCGAAGTGGGCGGGCGGCTGATCAAGGTTCTGCAAGGTCTGGGCTGGAACGTGCTGGTCTGCGATCCCCCCCGGCAAGCCGCTGAAGGGGGCGATTACGTCAGCCTTGAGCAGATCATCGAACAATGCGACGTCATCAGTCTGCACACCCCGCTGGACAAGCAAGGCCCTCAGGCGACCTGGCATCTGTTCGATAAAACCCGCTTGAACCAGCTCAAGCCTGGCACCTGGCTGATCAACGCCAGTCGTGGCCCGGTCATCGACAACGCCGCCCTGCGCCAGGTGCTGTTGCAGCGTGAAGATCTGCAAGCGGTGCTGGATGTCTGGGAGGCTGAGCCTGAGGTCGATGTGGCACTGGCCGAGTTGTGTGTGTTGGCGACGCCGCACATTGCCGGTTACAGCCTCGACGGCAAACAGCGCGGGACGGCGCAGATCTATCAGGCGTTTTGCGAATTCCTCGGGCAACCGGAACAGGTCCACCTGAGCGACTTGCTGCCAGCCCCTTGGCTGTCGGCAGTGACGCTGAACGCTGACAGCGATCCGGCCTGGGCACTGGCGATGTTGTGCCGTGGCGTGTACGACCCGCGCCGTGACGACGCGGATTTCCGTCGCAGCCTTGTAGGCAACGTGAGCGAGCAGCGCGCGGCGTTCGATGCGCTACGCAAGCATTACCCGCTGCGGCGTGAGATCGATGGGTTGAAGGTGCGGATCGAGGGGGATTCGCCGGCATTGCAGCAGATTGTGGCGGCGTTGGGTGCTTCGGCTGTCTGAGTGCCGCGTTGGCCTTATCGCGGGCAAGCCACGCTCCCACAGGTCATGCGTCAATTTTGAAATCGCGGTAATCCTGTGGGAGCGGGCTTGCCCGCGATAGGGTGCGCAGCACCCTCAAAAGGCGCCCATAAAAAACCCGGCTAAAAGAGCCGGGCCAAGAAGACGGTGGCTATATCACTCTTGTTCGGCAGGCTTGACCAATCGCTTTTCCAGTTCGCGGCAAGCGTCCTGGATCATGTTTTCAGTGATCGGTACTTCGTGCCCATCCTTATCAATAATCGAGCAACCCAGAGACTGGTCTGGCTGCGTGCGGATCACTGGAATCTTGTCATCGCTGCTGTTTTGCAAGGACATGGCCTGTCTCCTCATCAGGTTGTGTGCTTACTGTAGAACCGCCAGGTGACCGGGCTGTGACAACTCCCTGCGATCTTCAGGTCGGCATCCTCAGTCCATCAGAAATACCCTGACGTTTCCACCCGGACTTTAGACCAATAATCTCTAGCCACTAGTCTTGGCGGTCATAATTAACCTGACTCATTATGATTTACAGCGTTCAATCCCATGACCGGTGTAGGCTTGGTCGAGTTAAAACCATTGGTTGCGCCATCGGATGATCTTCATGCTCTCTTCCCGTCACCGCCGCGCCATTCGTCTGGCCAGTCGTTTCCTCGCGCCTTATCGCTGGCCGGCTTTGGGTGCCTTGCTGGCGTTGATCGTCACTGCCGGCATCACCTTGTCCATGGGGCAGGGGATTCGTCTGTTGGTGGATCAGGGTTTCATGACCCGGTCGCCGCATTTGCTCAACCGATCCATCGGCGTGTTCATGCTGCTGGTGGTCGGTCTGGCGATTGGCACTTTTGCACGGTTTTACCTGGTGTCGTGGATCGGCGAGCGCGTTGTCGCCGACATCCGCCGTCGGGTGTTCAACCATCTGGTCTACCTGCATCCGGGGTTCTATGAAGACAACCGCAGCTCCGAGATCCAGTCGCGGCTGACCGCAGACACCACGCTGCTGCAATCGGTAATCGGCTCTTCGCTGTCGCTGTTCCTGCGTAATGGGCTGATGGTGATCGGCGGGATTGTCTTGCTGTTCATCACCAACCCCAAACTCACCAGCATCGTGGTAGTCGCGTTGCCGCTGGTGGTCGCGCAGATCCTGATTTTTGGTCGCCGGGTGCGCACTCTGTCACGTCTGAGCCAGGACCGGATTGCCGATATCGGCAGCTATGTCTCCGAAACCCTGAGTCAGATCAAAACCGTGCAGGCCTACAACCATCAGGTTCAGGACGAGCAGCGTTTTGCCACAACCGTGGAAGAGGCTTTCAATACCGCCCGCAAGCGCATTTTCCAGCGCGCCTGGCTGATTACCCTGGTGATCCTGTTGGTGTTGGGCGCGGTCGGGGTGATGCTCTGGGTCGGCGGCATGGATGTCATCGCCGGGCGGATTTCCGCGGGTGAGCTGGCAGCGTTCGTCTTTTACAGCCTGATCGTCGGTGGTGCCTTCGGCACGTTGAGTGAGGTGATCGGCGAACTGCAGCGTGCAGCAGGGGCGGCGGAGCGGATTGCCGAGTTATTGCGTTCGGAAAACATCATCCAGCCACCGACCCAGGGCCTGGTGACGTTGCCTGAACGGGTGAAGGGCGATCTGGTGCTGCAAGATGTGCGCTTTTCCTACCCGTCGCGTCCGCAAAGCTATGCCGTCGATGGTCTGAGTCTGACGATCAACGCCGGCGAAACGCTCGCATTGGTCGGGCCGTCCGGTGCCGGCAAGTCGACGGTGTATGACCTGCTATTGCGCTTTTACGACCCCATCGAAGGACACATCCTGTTGGACGGCGTGCCGCTGACCCAACTCGACCCTCTGGATCTGCGTCGCTGCTTCGCCCTCGTCTCGCAGTCCCCGGCGCTGTTCTTCGGCAGCATCGAAGAGAACATTCGCTACGGCCGCCCGACGGCGACTTTGGCCCAGGTCCAGGAAGCCGCGAAAATCGCCTATGCCCACGACTTCATCGAGCAAATGCCCAACGGCTACCAGACTCATCTCGGCGACGCTGGCCTCGGTTTGTCCGGCGGGCAACGCCAGCGCCTGGCTATCGCCCGGGCGCTGCTGGTGGACGCGCCGATCCTGCTGCTGGACGAAGCCACCAGCGCCCTCGACGCCCAAAGCGAGCACCTGATCCAGCAAGCCCTGCCCAGCCTGATGAAAAATCGCACGACGCTGGTCATCGCCCACCGACTGGCCACGGTGAAAAACGCCGACAGGATCGCGGTGATGGACCAAGGGAAGCTGGTGGCGGTGGGGACGCATCAGGAGTTGATTGCGAGTAATGCGCTGTATGCACGGCTGGCGGCGTTGCAGTTTAGTGATGGGCGCCATGCCCCAACCGACCAAGTAACCGACTAAGTAACCGACCCAGTAGAGCACCATAAAAAATGCCCGCATCAATTGATGCGGGCATTTTTTGTCAGCGTTTCAAAGCAGGCTCATTGATCGTCGAAATACCGTTCATGCCAATCCACCAGCGGTTGTGGTGAGTTGAGCTTCTGGCCGTAAATCACCGAGTACGACAGCACGTTTTGCACGTATTGCCGGGTTTCGTCGAACGGGATGCTTTCCACCCACACATCGAAGCTCAGGTGATCGGCGCCACGCAGCCATTGACGTACGCGGCCGGGGCCGGCGTTGTAGGCGGCGGAGGCGAGGACGCGGTTGCCGTTGAACTGGCTGTGGACCTGGCTCAGGTAAGCGGCACCGAGCTGGATGTTCTTGTCCGGATCGAACACTTGCTGCGGCGAAGCGAGGGGAATGCTGAACTTGCGCGCAGTTTCCTTGGCGGTGCCGGGCATCAGTTGCATCAGGCCGCTGGCTCCGACGCCGGAGCGTGCATCGGCCATGAAGGCGCTTTCTTGCCGGGTGATGGCGAATACCCAGCTCGAGTGCAGGCCACGGACCTTGGCTTCACGGACCAGGGTTTCGCGGTGGGCCATCGGGAAGCGGATATCCAGGTCGTCCCAGTACTTCGCCTGACTGATGGTACGGATCGCCGGGAAATACCATTTCAGGTCGTAAGCCAGTTTCGCCTGGGCGACCATTTCGTCACGGCTGAAGTGCCGGCTGACGTGGTACCACTCGCGACGACCGTCGACGATCTGCCCGCGTGCATGGAATTCCAGGGCGCGTCGTATGCCGGGGGTGTTACGCACCTTGTTGATCAGCGCCTGACTGAGCAGCAGCGGTTTGTTGTTCAGCGAATAGGGGGATTGCGAGCGATCGGCCGCCAGGAAACCGTAGAAGTCGCGCTCGCGAGCCAGGCCCTTGTAAAGCGTCTGTGCTTCCGGATTCTGCGGCTGCGCCAGCTCCAGGCTACGAGCCTGCCAGTAACGCCAGCGGTTGGTGGTGGCCAGCTCCTGAGGCAGGCGGCGGGTCAGCTGATAGGCGTCGTCCCAGCGGGCCAGACGCAATAGCAGGCGCAAGCGCCATTCGGAAACGGTGTTGTCCCGCAGCTCCGGGTCGTATTTGGTCATCACGTCCAGCGCGCGGCTGTCGAAACGACGAGCGAGGGTCAGCCCGATTTCCCGGGCAATCGCGACTTTTTCGTCACGGGAGAAGTGCATGCTGCTGGCGTAGCCGTCGAGCAGGGCCATGGCCTTGTCCGGATCCTGACGAGCCAGGCGGCGCAGGCCGAGGCTGACGATGTCGGACATCGGTTCATCGGCCGGGGTGAAGCGCGACGGCTGATCGAGCAACTCGGGTTTTTGCGCCACATCCACCAGCAGGCGACCGCGCGGGGCGAGTGTCGTCAGGCCATTGATCAGGCTGTTGGCCAGCGGATAGTTGCGCGCCTGGGCGGCGAGCTTGGTGCGTTCCCAGCGTTTCTGTTCAGTCAGTTGGCCATCGGCGGCCCACATGCCGAACACACCATCGCAAGCGTCGGGTTGGGTTTTGCCGGTCAGCCAGAGTTTATCGGCGTTGGCGTAGCCTTCGGCCTTGCGGTTATTGCTGATCTGATACTGCGCGTTCAGGCAGTCCAGTTCGGTGAAATTGAGTTTGGGGTCATAATATTTGACGAAGGTTGCCCAATCGCCGCGTTCGGTCAGCCAGCGTAGCCAGCGCAACTTCATCCAGTTGGCTTGCGGCAGGTCACCGTGCTCGGCGAGGAATTTCTCGATTTCGGCGTTGCTCGCGGTTTTCAGTCGCGCGGTCAGCTCGTCATAGGCCAGGTAGGGTTCCAGCGGATAATCGGCAAGCGCCTGGCTATAACGGAAATAAGGGCCGGAATCGCCCTTGGCCAAGGCACGCTTGGCTTCATCGTAATATTGGCGTTGGGTAGACAAGTCCACCGCCTGAGCGGATTGAGCGGCAGCGGCAGTAAGAAGCAAGCATGAAAAAAGACTGAAAAGGCGACTGCGCATGAGGCATCCGGACAGAGAAATCGTGACATGTGCCGGCAACGCCCGCACCTAATATATGTAGCTTAGCCTTTTGCCACCAACCGGCGAAAGCTTTGCCGGGCTGCCGGCACAAGTTCGCAACAATTATTAGTCAGAGTGCTGTCGTAGCGAAATTGCCGGCCTTCTGAAGCCTCAAGTCAGGTAGAATGCGCGCCCGGTTTTTGGAGAAGCTCATGACCCTGCTCAAATTCAGCGATGTGTCCCTTGCTTTCGGCGCTATGCCGTTGTTGGACAAGGTGTCCTGGCAGATCGCCCGTGGTGAGCGGGTGTGCATCATCGGCCGCAACGGCACTGGCAAGTCCAGCATGATGAAGCTCGTCAAGGGCGACCAGAAGCCTGATGAGGGCTCTGTTTGGCGCGCACCTGGCCTAAAAATTGGCGAATTACCGCAAGAATTGCCGGTAGCCGACGAGCGGACCGTGTTCGACGTGGTTGCCGAAGGCCTGGACGGTGTCGGCGAGCTGCTCGCGCAGTATCACCACCTGAGCCAGAACATCGTCACCGACGCCGATCTGGACAAACTGATGCATGTCCAGCACGACCTCGAAGCCCGCGACGGCTGGCGTTTGCAGCAACTGGTCGACAGCACCTTGAGCCGTTTGCAACTGCCGGCCGACAAGACCCTCGCCGAATTGTCCGGCGGCTGGCGTCGCCGCGTCCTGCTGGCTCAGGCCCTGGTTTCCGAACCGGATCTGCTGCTGCTCGACGAACCGACCAACCACCTGGACATCGGTGCAATTGCCTGGCTCGAAGAAGCGCTGAAGGATTTCCAGGGCGCCGTGTTGTTCATCACGCACGACCGTTCATTCCTGCAGAACCTTGCGACCCGCATCCTCGAACTGGATCGTGGCGGCCTGATCGACTGGAACGGCGACTACGCCAGTTTCCTCGTGCACAAAGAGGCGACTCTGGCTGCTGAAGAAACCGCCAACGCGCTGTTCGACAAGAAGCTGGCCCAGGAAGAAGTCTGGATCCGCCAGGGCATCAAGGCTCGCCGCACCCGTAACGAAGGCCGCGTCCGCGCCCTGAAAGCCTTGCGCGTTGAGCGTAGCGAGCGTCGTGAGCGCACCGGCAAGGCCAACATTCAGCTGGATACCGCCGACAAGTCCGGCAAGCAGGTGATGGTCCTCGAGAACGTGAGCTTCGCTCACCCGGGTGGCCCGTTCCTGATCAAGGATTTCTCGATGGTCCTGACGCGCGGCGACCGTATCGGTCTGCTCGGCGCCAACGGTACCGGCAAGACCACGCTGCTCAAGCTGATGCTCAGCGGCCTGCAGCCAACCAGCGGCACAGTGGAAGAGGGGACGCGCATCGACGTGGCCTACTTCGACCAGTTGCGCCATCAGCTGGACCTGGAAAAGACCGTGATCGACAACGTGGCCGAAGGTCGCGACTTTATCGATATCGATGGTCAGAGCCGCCACGTGCTGAGCTACCTCGGCGACTTCCTGTTCAGCCCGCAGCGTGCCCGCACGCCGGTCAAGGCGCTGTCCGGTGGTGAGCGTGCCCGTCTGTTGCTGGCCAAACTTTTCAGCAAACCGGCGAACCTGCTGGTACTCGACGAACCGACCAACGACCTGGACGTGGAAACCCTCGAGCTGCTGGAAGAGGTCTTGCTGACCTTCAACGGCACCGTGCTGATGGTCAGCCACGACCGGGCATTCCTCGACAACGTGGTCACCAGCACCCTGGTCTTCGAAGGCGAAGGCAAGGTTCGCGAATACGTCGGTGGTTATCAGGACTGGCTGCGTCAGGGCGGCTCGCCGCGGCTGTTGGGCGTGACCGAGAGCAAATCCGGCAAGGCCGACCTGAACTCGGCTGTCGTCACTGCTGAACCAGTGCCAGTCGCTGCGGTGGTAGAGGCGCCGGTGGCAAAGAAGAAGCTCAGCTACAAGTTGCAGCGTGAGCTGGAAATGTTGCCGAGTCAGATCGAAGCCATGGAGCAGCAGATCGTAGTGGTTGAAGCGCAGATGGCGGATGCCGGCTTCTATCAGCGTCCTGCTGCCGAAACGGCTGCGGTGATCGCTCAGCTGGAGCAGTTGCAGGCTGAGCTCGACGTGATGGTCGAGCGCTGGGCCGAGCTGGATGCCTGATTGATCCGGCGATAAAAAAGCCCGACTTCGGTAACTCGAATGTCGGGCTTTTTTCCTACAGGGGTTTTGTGTTGTCAGCTTTTGATCAGGCGCACCGCCAGCACATCGCAAGGCGCGCCGTGCAGTACGTCATTGGCGGTGGAGCCGAGCAGCAATGCCAGGCCATGTCGGCCATGACTGCCCACCACGATCAGGTCGCACGTTTGCTCCTTGGCGAGGTGGTGAATCTCCTGACGCGGCTGGCCGTAGGTCAAGTGACTGTATTCCTTGGAGAGTTCCGGGTATTTCACGATCAATCGCTCAAGGCGCTCTTTGGCTTGATCGAACTGTTGCTGTTGCAACTGGGAGAGGTCCATCGGCACGTCGCCACCAAAGGCCATGGCCATCGGTTCGACGATATGCACCAGGGACAGCTTCGCGCCATTGCTCACCGAGAGTTCGCGAGCTCGGTGGATTACAGGATCGCACTCTTCGGTTAGATCTACAGCGACCAGAATATGGTGGTAGGGCATGAGGTGCTCCTCCTGAGGATTGCAATATTGGTAAGTATGGCTGGTTTCAAGCGCATTGGTTTCAAAGTGACTCAATGGGCTCATCAAGAATCGGGAGTACAGATATGACGGTCTGGATAGTGGTGTCAATCCTGCTGGTGGTCTTGAGCCCGCTGGCATGGTTGCGACCGTCTCGTACTCAGAGCGGGCGCATGGCCCTGCGCATGGAGGCGCGGCGCATTGGCCTGGCCATGCAGCTGGCGCCCCAGGAATGGCCGCACTGGCTGAGCGAGGAGCCGCCGAGCCCTTGTGCCCAGTACCATCGGCCGCGCCGTGGCACGCGACCGGCGTGCTGGAGTTATTGGCAGAAGGCGCCGGGCGTGTGGGTCAATCAGTGGCAGGAGGTCTGTGAGGATGGGATGCTGCTGAATCATTTCGAAAAATTGCCTGCCAACGTCTACAAGGTCGAGGCAGACAAGCAAATGATTGCCCTCTATTGGGGTGAGAAGGGCGAGGCCGAGGTTCTGCAACAGATCGATGCCACGCTGAAAGCACTTGCCTGAGACTGATCCCTGTCGTGCGTCGTCGCGTGACAGACAGGCAATAAAAAGCCCGACATCATCATCGGGCTGAGGTTGGCCAGGCAGGCCGGTAATTCTTTGTGCGCTGATCTTACGCTGGGCATTCGTCAAAGCGTTCAAATTTTTTCTTCAAGGTCCCGCCAGCGTAGCTTGTTAAACACAGGCTGCCGCTAATTAGGGCGACTTTTCTAACTATTGATTCTATGAATGGCCTCACATGCATCAGCGTGTTGCAGCGCTTCGTGGTACGGAAGTGACCGGAAAGTCGCGTTTCAACCAGTATTTTGGGCGATTGACAATTGCCGGAAATTCCGTGAAGGTGACATACCCAAATCAAACGGGCGTATGAATTGAGCGTTTGTATTACAGAGCGCTCCTACAGAATCCCGACTATCGCGTTGGCGGGTGTGCCGGGTGAATTGGCGTAGCATCGACGATAAACGTCCTTGCCGAGCCAGTCGCCTGCGTCCGACGTGTACTGTTCAGCTTCCATATCGTGGAGATCAGTTGATGATTTACGAAGGTAAAGCCATCACGGTTAAGGCTCTTGAAAGTGGCATCGTCGAATTGAAATTCGACCTCAAGGGTGAGTCCGTCAACAAGTTCAACCGTCTTACCCTGAACGAACTGCGTCAGGCTGTAGACACCATCAAGGCAGATGCTTCGATCAAGGGTGTGATCGTCAGCAGTGGCAAGGACGTGTTCATCGTCGGCGCCGACATCACCGAATTCGTCGACAACTTCAAGCTGCCGGATGCAGAGCTTGTTGCTGGTAACCTCGAAGCCAACAAGATTTTCAGCGATTTCGAAGACCTCAACGTCCCGACTGTCGCCGCTATCAATGGCATCGCACTGGGTGGCGGTCTGGAAATGTGCCTGGCGGCAGATTTCCGCGTCATGGCCAATACCGCCAAAATCGGTCTGCCAGAAGTCAAACTGGGCATCTACCCGGGCTTCGGCGGTACTGTGCGTTTGCCGCGCATCATCGGTGCTGACAACGCCATCGAGTGGATTGCTGCCGGTAAGGAAAACCGCGCTGAAGACGCGCTGAAAGTCGGTGCCGTCGACGCCGTGGTCGCCCCGGAGAAATTGCAGGAAGCGGCTCTGAACCTGGTCAAGGGCGCCATCTCCGGTGAATTTGACTACAAGGCCAAGCGTCAGCCGAAGCTCGAAAAGCTCAAGCTCAACGCCATCGAACAAATGATGTCGTTCGAAACCGCCAAGGGTTTCGTGGCCGGTCAAGCGGGCCCGAACTACCCGGCACCGGTTGAGGCGATCAAGACCATCCAGAAAGCCGCGAACTTCGGTCGCGACAAGGCGCTGGAAGTCGAAGCCACCGGTTTCGTCAAACTGGCCAAGACCTCTGCCGCGCAGAGCTTGATCGGTCTGTTCCTGAACGATCAGGAGCTGAAGAAAAAGGCCAAGGCCTACGATGAAATCGCCAAGGACGTGAAGCAGGCCGCTGTATTGGGCGCAGGCATCATGGGTGGCGGTATCGCTTATCAGTCGGCCTCCAAAGGTACGCCGATCCTGATGAAAGACATCAACGAGCACGGCATCGAGCAAGGTCTGGCCGAAGCCGCCAAGCTGCTGGTGGGCCGCGTTGATAAAGGTCGCATGACCCCGGCGAAAATGGCTGAAGTGCTCAACGGCATTCGTCCGACCCTGTCTTACGGTGATTTCGGTCACGTCGACCTGGTCGTCGAAGCCGTTGTCGAGAACCCTAAGGTCAAGCAAGCCGTTCTGGCCGAAGTCGAAGGCAAGGTCAAAGAGGACACCATCCTCGCGTCCAACACCTCGACCATTTCCATCACCTTGCTGGCCAAAGCCCTCAAGCGTCCGGAAAACTTCGTCGGCATGCACTTCTTCAACCCTGTGCACATGATGCCGCTGGTTGAAGTGATCCGTGGCGAGAAGTCCAGCGAAGTGGCCGTTGCCACCACCGTTGCCTACGCCAAGAAAATGGGCAAGAACCCGATCGTCGTCAACGACTGCCCGGGCTTCCTGGTCAACCGCGTGCTGTTCCCGTACTTCGGCGGTTTCGCCAAACTGGTCAGCGCCGGCGTGGACTTCGTCCGCATCGACAAGGTCATGGAAAAATTCGGCTGGCCGATGGGCCCGGCGTACCTGATGGACGTGGTCGGCATCGACACCGGTCACCACGGTCGCGATGTAATGGCTGAAGGCTTCCCGGATCGCATGAAGGACGATCGCCGTTCGGCCGTCGACGTGCTCTACGAAGCCAAGCGTCTGGGCCAGAAGAATGGCAAGGGCTTCTACGCCTACGAGACCGACAAGCGCGGCAAGCAGAAGAAAGTCGCCGATCCTTCGGTACTGGAAGTGCTCAAGCCAATCGTGTTCGAACAGCGCGAAGTCACTGACGAAGACATCATCAACTGGATGATGATCCCGCTGTGCCTGGAAACCGTGCGTTGCCTGGAAGACGGCATCGTCGAAACCGCCGCCGAAGCCGACATGGGCCTGGTCTACGGTATTGGTTTCCCTCCATTCCGTGGCGGTGCGCTGCGCTACATCGACTCGATCGGTGTTGCAGAGTTCGTTGCCCTGGCTGACCAGTACGCTGATTTGGGCGCGCTGTACCACCCGACCGCGAAGCTGCGTGAAATGGCCAAAAACGGTCAGAGCTTCTTCGGTTAAGCGCCCACACTAGAGCGAGAGTGAAAGTATATGAGCTTGAATCCTAGAGACGTCGTGATTGTCGACTTCGGTCGTACACCGATGGGCCGCTCCAAGGGCGGCATGCACCGCAACACCCGCGCCGAAGACATGTCGGCGCACCTGATCAGCAAATTGCTGGAACGCAACGTCAAGGTCGACCCGAGCGAAGTTGAAGACGTGATCTGGGGCTGTGTGAACCAGACCCTGGAGCAGGGCTGGAACATCGCCCGCATGGCGTCCCTGATGACGCAGATCCCGCACACCGCGGCCGGCCAGACCGTCAGCCGTCTGTGTGGCTCGTCGATGAGTGCTCTGCACACCGCTGCGCAAGCGATCATGACCGGTAACGGTGACGTGTTCGTGGTTGGTGGCGTCGAGCATATGGGTCACGTGAGCATGATGCACGGTGTCGATCCGAACCCGCACATGTCCCTGTACGCGGCGAAAGCCTCGGGCATGATGGGCCTGACCGCAGAAATGCTCGGCAAAATGCACGGTATTACTCGCGAACAACAGGACGCCTTTGGCGTGCGCTCCCACCAGCTCGCCCACAAGGCGACTCTGGAAGGCAAGTTCAAAGACGAAATCATCCCGATGCAGGGCTACGACGAGAACGGTTTCCTGAAACTGTTCGACTACGACGAAACCATTCGTCCGGAAACCACCCTGGAAAGCCTGGCAGCTCTGAAGCCAGCGTTTAATCCGAAGGGCGGCACCGTGACAGCCGGTACTTCGTCGCAGATCACCGACGGTGCTTCGTGCATGATCGTGATGTCGGCGCAGCGTGCCCAAGACCTGGGCATCCAGCCGATGGCGGTGATTCGTTCGATGGCAGTGGCAGGTGTGGACCCGGCGATCATGGGCTATGGTCCAGTACCGGCAACGCAGAAAGCACTGAAGCGCGCGGGTCTTGGTATCAACGATATCGACTTCTTCGAGCTCAACGAAGCTTTCGCCGCACAGGCGCTGCCAGTGCTGAAAGATTTGAAAGTGCTCGACAAGATGAACGAGAAGGTTAACCTGCACGGCGGCGCGATCGCCCTGGGTCACCCGTTCGGTTGCTCCGGTGCCCGTATCTCCGGCACTTTGCTGAACGTGATGAAGCAGAATGGCGGCACCTTCGGGGTAGCTACCATGTGCATTGGTCTCGGCCAAGGCATCTCCACCGTCTTCGAACGCGTTTAAGCGTTTCGCTGATGGAAGCCGGGGCCAAGTGCCCCGGTTTTTGTTTTTCCGGATTTATTTTGTTTTTATTTTGAAAAAATTTGAGTGAGGGCCAAAGCATGCCGATACAACCTGGGCTCTACGAACATTACAAAGGTCCGCAGTACCGCGTATTCGCGGTTGCGCGGCATTCGGAAACCGAAGAGGAAGTGGTCTTTTACCAAGCCCTGTATGGCGATTACGGCTTTTGGGTGCGCCCCTTGAGCATGTTCCTGGAGTCGGTCGAGGTTGACGGCGAACAGGTGCCACGCTTTGCTTTGGTACAAGCCGAACCGAGCGTTTTTCCGCAGTCATAAGGGGAGTGCGCGCAGAACCCTGCGCTTGACCTCACCTTGTAGCCACTATATATAGCGGTGCCGCGTCAGGCGCCAACCGCCTTTCACTTCTAGAATTCAGGAATTTTCTGATCCATGGGCAAATCGCTGGTCATTGTGGAATCCCCGGCTAAGGCCAAGACCATCAACAAGTATCTGGGTAACCAATACGTGGTGAAGTCGAGTATCGGCCATATCCGAGACCTGCCCACCAGCGGTTCGGCTAGCGCCAGCAAAGAGCCTGCCGCCAAGCGCGGCAAGGCCGCCGCAGGTGAAGGTCCGGTGCTCACGCCGAAAGAGAAAGCGCGCAAGCAGCTGGTCTCTCGCATGGGTGTCGATCCCGATCATGGCTGGAAAGCCAAGTACGAGATCCTCCCGGGCAAGGAAAAAGTCATCGAAGAGCTGCGCCGGCTCGCCAAAGATGCTGACACCATCTATCTCGCAACCGACTTGGATCGCGAGGGGGAAGCCATTGCCTGGCACCTGCGCGAAGCCATCGGTGGTGACGACAGCCGCTACAAGCGCGTGGTGTTCAACGAAATCACCAAGAAAGCGATCCAGGAAGCCTTCTCCAAACCGGGCGAGCTGGACATCGATCGAGTAAACGCCCAGCAGGCGCGTCGCTTCCTCGACCGCGTGGTGGGTTACATGGTTTCGCCGCTGCTGTGGGCCAAGGTCGCCCGTGGCCTGTCCGCCGGTCGCGTGCAATCGGTTGCCGTGAAGCTGGTGGTCGAGCGTGAGCGTGAAATTCGCGCGTTCAACCCGGAAGAGTACTGGGAAGTTCATGCCGACCTCGGCACCGCCAAGGGCGCGACCGTGCGTTTCGACGTGGCCCGCGAGAAAGGCGAAGCCTTCAAGCCGCTGAACGAAGCCCAGGCCATGGCCGCGCTGGAAAAGCTCAAGGCTTCCAGCTACAGCATCGTCAAGCGCGAAGACAAACCGACCAGCAGCAAGCCGTCGGCACCGTTCATCACCTCCACCCTGCAACAGGCCGCGAGTAACCGCCTGGGCTTCGGTGTGAAGAAAACCATGATGATGGCCCAGCGTTTGTACGAAGCCGGCTACATCACGTATATGCGTACCGACTCCACCAACCTCTCGGTTGATGCCGTGGCGATGGCGCGTACTTATATTGAAGGTGAGTTCGGCAAGAAGTACCTGCCGGAAAACCCGAACGTCTATAGCAGCAAGGAAGGCGCACAAGAGGCTCACGAAGCGATTCGTCCGTCCGATGCCAATACCGAGCCAAGCAAGCTATCGGGCATGGAGCGTGATGCTGAGCGGCTTTACGAGCTGATCTGGCGCCAGTTCCTGGCCTGCCAGATGCTGCCGGCGCAATACCTGTCGACCACAGTCACCGTTGGTGCCGGCGACTTCGAGCTGCGTGCCAAGGGCCGCATCCTGAAGTTCGACGGTTACACCCGCGTCATGCCGCAAATTGCCAAGCCTGGCGATGACGACGTGCTACCGGACATGGCCCAGGGCGACGCGATGAAGCTGATCAAGCTTGATCCGACCCAGCACTTCACCAAGCCGCCGGCGCGTTACTCGGAAGCGAGCCTGGTTAAAGAAATGGAAAAACGCGGCATCGGTCGTCCTTCGACCTACGCGGCGATCATTTCGACCATCCAGGACCGCGGCTACGTTGCGCTGCACAACCGTCGTTTCTATTCGGAAAAGATGGGCGACATCGTCACCGAGCGTCTGGCCGAGAGCTTCTCCAATCTCATGGACTACGGCTTCACCGCCGGCATGGAAGAGAACCTCGATGACGTGGCTCAGGGCGAACGCGACTGGAAAAACGTGCTCGACGAGTTCTACGGCGACTTCAAGAAGAAACTCGAAGTAGCCGAAAGTGCCGAAGGCGGCATGCGCGCCAATCAGCCGGTGATGACTGACATTCCGTGCGTGTTGTGCGGTCGTCCGATGCAGATCCGTACTGCTTCGACGGGCGTATTCCTCGGTTGCTCGGGCTATAGCCTGCCGCCGAAAGAGCGCTGCAAAGCCACCGTCAACCTGGTGCCGGGCGATGAAATCGCCGCGGACGACGAGGGTGAGTCCGAGTCGCTGGTACTGCGTGGCAAGCATCGCTGCCCGATCTGCAGCACGGCCATGGACGCTTACCTGCTCGACGAGAAGCGCAAGCTGCACATCTGCGGTAACAACCCGGATTGCTCTGGCTACGAAATCGAAGAGGGCACCTACCGCATCAAGGGTTATGAAGGCCCGAGCCTGGAATGCGACAAGTGCGGCAGCGAGATGCAGCTCAAGACCGGCCGTTTCGGCAAGTTCTTCGGTTGCACCAACGCCACCTGCAAGAACACCCGCAAGCTGCTGAAAAGCGGTGACGCGGCGCCGCCGAAGATGGATCCGGTGAAGATGCCTGAGCTCAAATGCGAAAAGGTCAACGACACCTACATCCTGCGCGACGGTGCTTCCGGCTTGTTCCTGGCGGCCAGCCAGTTCCCGAAAAATCGCGAGACCCGTGCTCCATTGGTCATGGAGATCGTGCCGCACAAGGATGAGATCGATCCGAAGTATCACTTCCTCTGCGAAGCGCCGAAGAAAGACCCGGACGGTCTCCCGGCAGTGATCCGTTATAGCCGCAAGACCAAAGAGCAGTACGTGCAGACAGAGGTCGACGGTAAGCCGACTGGCTGGAAGGCGTATTACGACGGCGGCAAGTGGACGGTTGAAGACAAGCGTCCATCAGCCAAGGCTTAAAAGGCTGTACACAAAAGGCCGCATGACAACTCTCGGGTTTTCATGCGGCCTTTTGTTTTGGGCTTGCGGGAAGCTCAGGTGATCCACGACACTGTCTGACCTGCGTGAAGCAATTATTTCGTTGTGGAGGCTGCCGTCATGGCCCACGAACTCTATACCCGTACCAACCAGAAGATTTATTTCGCCGGCCTGTCGCTGGAAGCGCTGGCCAAAGCCGAAGAGGGGCGGGCGATGAACTCCCTGGCGCTGATTCAGGCCGGACGCGAATCGGCGTTGTTTCACCTGTACGGTGCGCTGTTGGGGCTGTGCCATGAAATCGCTGGTTTCTATCGTTTGCCTCAGGCCAATGCACCGCGGGCAGAGATGCTGCTTACCCGCGAAGTGCTCGAAACCATCGCTATTCCGGAAATGGTCGAGATGGTTGAGCTGGCGCAAAACCCTGAAACCTGGCTAGCCAAGCTGCTGTCGGCACATGCAGTACTGTTTCAGCCGCCTCGCACTCCGCACAAGCCCAAGGGCAATGTGACGCAACCGCTTATTCTGGCCGTTAATCTGGATGAAGAAGAGGCGCCGGAAGAGCTGAGTCGGGAAGAGCTGGAGAGCTGGCGTCAGAACCTTAAAAGCCTGGCGATTCGGTTTCGCGAAGGGTTGAACGAGTGCTGAAAGATTGAGTATTTAGGGATGGGTCCGCTCAAGGAAGAGTGATGTCAGAAATTTCTCTTCGTGATGGCATTTGGTCAAGATCCCGAGCGAAGCTTGGCTGATGCCTATATAATCCCCGCCTTTCGTGGAGAACAGACCTTTATGCCAACGTCCTTTCTAGAAATTGTCGAGTTACCAGACGGCCGAATCGAGCTGCGCAGGGCCGAGGACGAGGGTTCTCTGGTTACTTTGGATTTCTCCGAGGATGCCAAGGTTTTCCTGCAAGGCCAGCATGTGGAAGTCGCCAAGGCGATGTTGAGCGTCGGTGTTCAGATGGCAGGACGTCTGGTTGAAGGCGAATTTGATAAGGAAGAGGGGCCGCGGGTTCTTCATTGATCCCGCCCGTCGGATTCTTCGGATGCCTCTACAGATTGGCTTCTCTATCCCTGGAGAAGCCCCGCGCTGTTCAGCGCGCACAGTGTTTGTCAGTTAACCCAGTCGAATATTCAGACTTTGCGCATCCCCGATACGGGCGGCGCTGATCAACTGTTGCCGCAACGTTGTGCTCAGCGGGTTAAGCCAGCTGACGACCGTATGGCTGCGGCCAAGTCGCAAGGCTTCGCAGGTCAACTGCTGAGCGCTCTGCGTGCCGCGCGGTTGCAGGAGCAGAATGCGCTCACGGTTCAAACCGGCGTCGCGTAACCAGGCTTGTGTCAGGCTGGCGGGCGGGGCGATCAGTGTCAGCCAGCGTGCATCCTGGTCCTGACTCAGTTCCCTGAGAATCGGTGCCAGAAGGTTCAGGCAGTTCCCGGCCGCGCCGCGCAGTGATAGCTCGCTGAAGACTTCGGGCTCGGCGCTCCAGGGCGATTCGACCACGTCTTTCAGGATCGGCGCCAATGGCTGTGCCATGAACGCCTCAAACAACGGCAGTTGGGCTTGCTGTGAGGTATGTGGGAACTGCATAAAGCCTCCTTTAGCGGCGAATCACGCCGACACTCAAGCCTTCGATAACCAGCTCCTGATCTTTCAGGTTGACTTCGATAGGGGCGAATTCAGGGTTTTCGGCAATCAACCAAACCTTGCTGCCGTCGCGCTTGAAGCGCTTGACGGTCACTTCGTCGCCGATCCGCGCCACCACGATCTGACCGTTGCGGGCTTCGCGGGTGGTATGGACGGCCAGCAGGTCGCCGTCGAAAATGCCGACGTCCTTCATGCTCATGCCATGGACCCGCAGCAGATAGTCGGCGCGAGGATGGAAGAACGAAGGGTTGATGTTGCAGGATTCCTCGATGTGCTGCTGGGCGAGGATCGGCGCACCGGCAGCCACCCGACCAATGATCGGCAAGCTGGACTCGTCGGCCTTGGCTTCGAAGCCAGGGATGCGGATGCCGCGAGAGGCGCCCGGGGTCATCTCGATCGCCCCCTTGCGAGCCAGTGCCTTGAGGTGTTCTTCCGCCGCATTGGGCGACTTGAAACCCAGTTCCTGAGCGATTTCCGCACGGGTCGGCGGGTAGCCGTTGTCTTCGAGGCAACGTTTGATGAAGGCCAGAATCTCTGCTTGGCGTGGCGTCAGCTTTAGCATATTGATCGCTCTGTCTTTTTATACAGTGACTGGGATTATATACAGTGAACTGGTCTTGGCAATGCCCCATTTTTTGTCGGCCGCTGGACGGTCATTTCGCTCGCTGATTGAAGCGGCACTGTTGTATGGTTAAATACCTGACCGACCATTCCCAAAACGAACCGCCAGACTTGACAAGGCCAAGGCTGAAACGTATGTTTCAAACAAGTGTTTGTCAGGCGGAGTAGCCATGGCCCAGTCGGAAACCGTTGAACGCATTCTCGATGCTGCCGAGCAGTTGTTCGCGGAAAAAGGTTTTGCTGAAACCTCATTGCGTCTGATCACCAGCAAGGCCGGTGTCAATCTGGCGGCGGTGAATTATCACTTCGGGTCGAAGAAGGCGCTGATTCAGGCGGTCTTCTCGCGTTTTCTCGGGCCATTTTGTCTCAGTCTCGATAAAGAGCTGGAGCGCCGTCAGGCCAAGCCCGAGAACAAGCCGACCCTTGAAGAGCTGCTGGAAATTCTTGTCGAGCAAGCTCTGGTGGTGCAGCCACGCAGCGGCAATGATCTGTCCATTTTCATGCGTTTGCTGGGGCTGGCGTTCAGTCAGAGCCAAGGGCACTTGCGTCGTTATCTGGAAGATATGTACGGCAAGGTGTTCCGCCGCTACATGATGCTGGTCAACGAGGCCGCTCCGCGGATTCCCCCGATCGAACTGTTCTGGCGTGTGCACTTCATGCTGGGTGCCGCGGCGTTCAGTATGTCGGGGATCAAGGCCTTGCGTGCGATTGCCGAGACCGATTTCGGCGTCAACACCTCCATCGAGCAAGTAATGCGACTGATGGTGCCATTTCTGGCTGCTGGCATGCGGGCCGAAACCGGCGTCACCGACACTGCCATGGCCACCGCGCAGTTGCGTCCACGCAGCAAATCGACCCCGGTCGCCGCCAAGGTTTAACCGCACACGGGTGGGCGCGGCGGCTGACATCCGCTAAGCTAGCCGCCCATGTCGACTCTCGTTCTGAACCCGCTCCTCATTGATATCGCCGACCTGCCGGGCCCAGCCCATGGCGGCGAATCGCGCGAGCCGGGTTTATCGTAATCAAGGAATCTCTATGACTGCTGGCCTGCAAGGCTCGTTGATGGTGGACGTCGCCGGTACCTGGCTGACGGCTGAAGATCGCCAATTGTTGCGCCAACCAGAAGTGGGCGGCCTGATCATTTTTGCCCGCAACATCGAACATCCGCGTCAAGTGCGCGAATTGAGCGCTTCGATCCGCGCCATTCGTCCCGATCTGCTGCTGGCGGTGGATCAAGAGGGTGGTCGGGTTCAGCGGCTGCGTCAGGGCTTCGTGCGACTGCCAGCCATGCGCGCCATCGCCGATAACCCGAATGCCGAAGAGCTGGCCGAGCAGTGTGGCTGGATCATGGCGACCGAAGTGCTCGCGGTGGGTCTCGACCTGAGCTTCGCCCCGGTGCTGGACCTGGATTACCAGCGCAGCGCGGTGGTCGGCACTCGTTCGTTCGAAGGCGATCCAGAGCGCGCCGCCTTGCTCGCCGGTGCATTCATCCGTGGCATGAACAGTGCCGGAATGGCTGCCACCGGCAAGCATTTTCCGGGTCATGGCTGGGCCGAGGCCGATTCCCACGTCGCGATTCCCAACGACGAGCGCAGCCTCGACGAAATCCGCGCCAACGACCTGGTGCCGTTCGCACGATTGAGCAAGCAACTGGCCGCCGTCATGCCGGCCCACGTGATTTATCCACAGGTCGATTCACAACCCGCCGGTTTCTCCCGTCGCTGGTTGCAGGACATCCTGCGCGGCGAGCTGCAGTTCGATGGCGTGATCTTCAGCGACGACCTGTCCATGGCGGGTGCCCATGTGGTCGGCGATGCCGCCAGTCGCATCGAAGCGGCATTGACCGCCGGTTGCGACATGGGCCTGGTGTGCAACGATCGTGCAGCTGCCGAGCTGGCCTTGAGCGCCGCCCAGCGTTTGAAGGTCAAACCTTCGGCGCGCATTGCGCGGATGCGCGGGCAGGCGTACGCCAGCACCGAATACCGTCAAGATCCACGCTGGCTGGCGGCCATCGGCGCGCTCAGAGAAGCTCAATTGATCGATTAAGGACTCTTCGTTATGACGGTTTACGCGATTATCGGTGGCACCGGCCTGACACAACTCGAAGGTCTGAACATTCGTCAGTCATTGGCGGTGGACACGCCTTACGGTACGCCTTCGGCCGAAGTGCAGATCGGTGAGTATGCTGGCAAGGAAGTGCTGTTTCTCGCGCGTCATGGGCACCCACACCGTTTCCCGCCACATCAGGTGAACTACCGCGCCAACCTGTGGGCCTTGAAGCAGGCTGGTGCCGAAGCGATTCTCGCGGTCAATGCCGTGGGCGGGATTCACACTGCGATGGGCACCGGGCATTTCTGCGTGCCGCATCAATTGATCGACTACAGCAGCGGCCGCGAACACACCTATTTCGCTGATGATCTGGAACAGGTCACACACATCGACTTCAGCTATCCATACAGCGAAGCCCTGCGTCAGCAATTGATCGCGGCGTTGGCGGCTGAAGGCGTTGGCTACAGCAGCCAAGGCGTGTACGCCTGCACCCAGGGGCCACGTCTGGAAACCGTCGCTGAAATTGCGCGGCTGGAACGCGATGGTTGCGACATCGTCGGCATGACCGGCATGCCTGAAGCAGCATTAGCGCGCGAGCTGGGACTGGATTACGCCTGTCTGGCGCTGGTGGTGAACCCGGCGGCGGGCAAGTCGACAGCGGTGATCACCATGGCCGAGATCGAGCGGGCATTGCATGACGGGATGGGTAAGGTGAAGTCGACGTTGGCGCGGGTGTTGAAAGGTTGATAGATCGTTAAACCGAGTCGACCCCATCGCGGGCAAGCCACGCTCCCACAGGTACAGTGATTTCCTGTAGGAGCGAGGCTTGCCCGCGAAGGCGATCTACCTATCGCCACTACCTATCAATTTTTTCCGGCAACGGCGCAAACAACGCTTCGATATCATCGCTCTGCAATTTCCAGTCCCCGGTCTTGCGCCCATCCAGCACGCCTGCGGCAAGATCGGATTTTTCCTTCTGCAGATGCTGAATTTTCTCTTCCACCGTGCCCCTGGCAATCATCTTGTAGACGAATACCGGCTTCTCCTGACCGATGCGATACGCACGATCGGTCGCCTGATTTTCCGTCGCCGGGTTCCACCAAGGGTCATAGTGAATCACCGTATCCGCTTCGGTCAGGTTCAGTCCTACGCCGCCAGCCTTCAGGCTGATCAGAAAGATCTGACGATTGCCGCTCTGGAATTCCTTCACTGGCGTGCGTCGGTCGCGGGTTTGTCCGGTCAGGATCGCATACGCCACGCTACGCTTTTTCAGCTCGTCCTCGATCAACGACAGCATTGAGGTGAACTGCGAAAACAGCAGAATTCGCCGACCTTCCTCAAACAACTCTTCCAGCATTTCCATCAGGCTATCGAGCTTGCCGGAAGTGCTGCCCCGCGCGGGCAGGGCGGCATCGTTGACCAGGCGCAAATCACAGCACACCTGACGCAGCTTCAGCAGGGCTTCAAGAATGATAATCTGGCTACGCGCCACGCCCTTGCGGGTGATTTCGTCGCGGACTTTCTTGTCCATGGCTAGTCGCATGGTTTCGTACACGTCGCGCTGGGCTTCGTTGAGTTCGACCCAATGGATGATCTCGGTTTTCGGCGGCAGTTCGGTGGCTACCTGTTCCTTGGTTCTGCGCAGCAGGAACGGTTTGATCCGACCATTGAGGTGCTGAAGTCTTACTTCGCTGGCACGCTTTTCTATCGGTACGCGGTAATCGCGGTTGAAGCTTTTCACGTCACCGAGCCAGCCGGGCAGCAGGAAGTGGAACAGCGACCACAACTCGCCCAGATGGTTTTCCAGCGGCGTGCCGCTCAGACACAGGCGCTGGCGAGCATTCAGCTCACGGGCTGCATGGGCGGCCTTGCTATTAGGGTTCTTGATGTACTGCGCTTCATCCAGCACCAGTACATGAAACGGTTGCGCGGCCAGGCGCTCGACGTCCTTGGGCAGCAGCGCATAGGTGGTCAGAATCAGGTCGTAATCGGCCAGGTTGTCGAAATGCTTTTTGCGACTGGCACCGTACAACGCCAGCACTTTGAGCTGCGGCGTGAAATGCGCGGCTTCGTCGAGCCAGTTGGGGATCAGGCTGGTGGGCATGACCACCATGCACGGCCGATCGAGGCGCCCGGCGTTCTTCTCGCTGAGAATGTGCGCCAGGGTCTGTAGGGTTTTGCCCAGGCCCATGTCGTCCGCGAGAATCCCGCCGACTTCCAGTTGCCGCAACGACTGCATCCAGCTCAGGCCTTCCAGCTGATACGGACGCAAGGTGGCGTTCAAGCCTTCGGGCGCCGCCGCGGTGTGGTCCTTGATGTCGCGCAGGCGCTGGGCAAAGGTGCGGATCTGCTCGCCACCTTCCCAGAGCAGCGGCAGGCCTTCCAGCGGATTCAGCCGCGTGGCGTCGGCCTTGCTCAGGCGCAGCGTGGTTTCGCCGGGCTCCTGCAGATAAAACTCGCCGAGAGTGGCCAGCACCGGCTTCAAGCGGCCGAAGGGCAGGGCGACCTGCAACGGGCCTTGGTCGGTACTGCGGCGCTGCGGAATGTTCACCAGAATCAATTCGTCGTCGCGACGTCGGGCGAGCCGTTCCGGGTTGAGGATCTCGGTGTGGGAGCGCATCAGGTTCAACAGGATAGGCAACAGGCTCAGCCGTTCGCCGTTGACGATGATCCCCAATTCCAGGTCGAACCAGTCGCGCTCGGGTGCTTGCTCGACAGTGGCGTACCAGTCATCAACGGCGGTCAGGTCGAAGCCGAAGTCCTCGTCGATCTGCAACTCCCAGCCCTGGGTGCGCAGCTTCGGCAGTTCGTTGAGGGTGAAGGTCAGCCAGGCGCTGTCGTTGACCATCTCGTAGAGTTCGCCGGCACTTTCCGGCAAAGCCTTGCTTTGTCGGGTTGCGATCTTGAAACCGAGGATTCGCAGCTGTTCCCTGTAGGCTTGTTCGACTTCCGGGTGACGTTTTATCCGCAGTGTCTGCGTCTCCTGGCGGATCAGGATGTCAGTGTTTTTCTGCCCACTGACGTATTCATCCAGATAGCTGAAGGACAGCGCCGCGCGATGCTGGATGTACCGCTGCATTTTGCCGTTGCGCGGTTCGAAGGCGCTGAACTCGATGCTCGCCAGCCACAGGCGCGGCACCGGTTGCACGTTGTCCACCAACACTTGTGGCGGCGCTTTCGGGCTACGGTTTTCCAGTACGGCCTGAAGTTTTTCCAGCAGTTCAGCATCTTTGGCCGCCGCCGGATAAGCGAGGGTTTCCTGCACTTGCAGCAACACCGCCGCGCAATGTTTGCAGTTGCTATGAACCGGGCAGGTGCACGTGGCGTCGATCATCAGCAAGGTGCCTTTGGCCGACTCGCGCAGGCGAATGGTCTGACGGTAAACGTTACCGCCAGAGCCTTCGCAACTGGCGGTGATGGTGGCGTCGCCGACTTCGACGATCCTGACGCGGTTCTCCAGTGCGTAGCGGCGGCCACGCTCCAGGCTCTGTTCCTTGAATCGGCTGACCCAGGATGTTGCCAGGGGTTTGCTCAGGGTCGGAGGCATAAAGAATCAATCAGTCCGGAATTACATCGGGGACTGGCCGAGGCGCAGGGGCGGTCAGCGAGGTGATCTTGATCAGCAGGCCCAAGTGGCCGTTGTCGAGAAAGTTCAGCTGGCCGTTCTTGGTGTGGCTTTCCTGTTTCAGGCGTTCGCTGGCGGTGACCAGGCCGTTGGCATCAATCTTATTGACCCAGAAGTCTGCATCGACGTCGGTGAAACGCCCCAATTTCAGGCTCAGCGTGCCCTCGATCGGGAACTGCCCGAACTGCTCGGTGCCTTCGCTGATCGCGACTTTGCTGGCTTCTTCGCCGAGCTTTTGTTGCCAGGCCTTGTGCATCAGCACTGTGTATTCATTGCTGGCGGTGAGCTTTTCCACTTCGGGATTAAGGCTCGGCGTGCGAAAACTGTCGGGGCTGACGCGTTGAGCGCCGGCATCCCAGTCTTCCGGCGCGGCGCGGCTGACGATCGCGGGCACGGTGTTTTGCCGCACCAGAATCATTTCAACCTGATACAGATCATCCGCAAACGCCGTGGGGGCGAGCAGCGTCGTGATTAACATCGTCAACAAGGTCAGTGAGCGAAACAGGCGCATGCGGCGTCCTTAAGCAGTGGTCGGAATGAGGCGCTCGAACAGCGCCTCTACAGTATTAAAACGCTCTTCTGGGTGCTCCATCGGCACCTGGAATTTGAACATCGTGGCGCCTTCGAATTTGTAGCGTTTGGGCTGGCTCTGAATCAGTTTGATCAGTGTCAGCGGGTCGACCGGTGTCTGCGCCGCGAACTCGATACGACCGCCTTGCGGGCCGCCGTCGACTTTCTTGATGCCCAGTTGTTCGGCCTGCAATTTCAGCGCCGTGATCCGCACGAGATTCTTGGTCGGCTCCGGCAGCAAACCGAAACGGTCGATCATCTCCACTTGCAGGTCCTTGAGGCCTTCCTCATCGGTGGCCGAGGCAATGCGTTTGTAGAGAATCAATCGAGCATGCACATCTGGCAGATAGTCCTCGGGAATCAACGCCGGTACACGCAGATTGACTTCGGGACCACCGCCCAGCGGCTGGTCGAGGTTCGGTTGTTCGCCCTTGCGGATCGACTTCACCGCGCGCTCGAGCATTTCCATGTACAGCGTGAAACCAACTGCCTGGATCTGCCCGCTCTGACCGTCGCCCAGCAGTTCGCCGGCACCACGGATTTCCAGGTCGTTGGTGGCGAGTACGAAGCCCGCGCCGAGGTCCTGGGTATTGGCGATCGCTTCCAGACGCTTTTCTGCGTCGGGAGTGATTTGTTGGCGCGGCGGTGTCAGCAGGTAAGCATACGCCTGGTGGTGACTGCGACCGACTCGGCCACGCAATTGGTGCAACTGCGCCAGGCCGAACTTGTCGGCACGCTCGATGATGATGGTGTTGGCGCTCGGCACGTCGATGCCGGTCTCGATGATGGTCGAGGCGATCAGCACGTTGAAGCGCTTGTGGTAGAAGTCGCTCATCACTTGTTCGAGATCGCGTTCACGCATCTGCCCGTGGCCGATGCCGATCCGTGCTTCCGGCACCAGTTCGGCGAGGTCGGCGGCGCATTTCTCGATGGTCTTCACGTCGTTGTGCAGGTAATAGACCTGACCGCCACGCAGCAGCTCACGGAGCAGGGCTTCTTTGACCGTGCTCTTGTTCTGCTCCATGACGAACGTGCGTACCGACAAGCGACGGGCCGGTGGCGTGGCGATGATCGACAGGTCGCGCATGCCCGACACCGCCATGTTCAGCGTGCGCGGAATCGGCGTAGCGGTCAGTGTCAGGATGTCGACTTCACTGCGCAGTGCTTTGAGCTGTTCTTTCTGACGGACACCGAAACGGTGCTCTTCGTCGATGATCACCAGCCCGAGGTTTTTGATTTTGACGTCGTCTTGCAGCAGCTTGTGTGTGCCGATGACGATGTCGATCTTGCCTTCGGCCAGGTCCGCGACCGCGGCGTTGACTTCCTTGGTCGACTTGAAGCGGCTCATCACTTCCACGCTCACCGGCCAGTCGGCGAAGCGGTCGCGGAAGCTGTTGTAGTGTTGCTGGGCGAGCAGGGTTGTCGGCACCAGAATCGCCACCTGACGACCGCCATGCACCGCGATGAACGCCGCGCGCATCGCCACTTCGGTCTTGCCGAAACCAACGTCGCCGCAGACCAGACGATCCATCGGTTTTGGCGCGAGCATGTCGGCGCGCACCGCTTCGATGGTGGTCTGCTGGTCCGGGGTTTCTTCGAACGGGAAGCCGGCGCTGAAGGTCGCGTAATCGGCTTTCGGGTCGGCGAAGGCATAACCCTCGCGAGCGGCGCGGCGGGCATAGATGTCGAGTAACTCGGCGGCCACGTCGCGCACCTGTTCGGCGGCTTTGCGCTTGGCTTTCTGCCAGGTCTCGGAGCCGAGGCGGTGCAGCGGCGCCAGGGCATCGTCGCTGCCGGTGTAGCGGGCGATCAAGTGCAGGTTGGCTACCGGGACGTACAGCTTGGCGTTCTCGGCATACTCAAGGGTCAGGAATTCGGCGGCTTGATTGTCGATTTCCAGAATCGTCAGCCCCAGATAGCGGCCGACACCATGATCGATGTGCACCACCGGTGCGTTTTCGCGCAGCTCGGTGAGGTTTTTGATCACTGCATCGTTGTTGGCATCGGCGCGTTTCTCGCGACGACGGCGCTGCATCACGCGCTGCCCGAACAACGGGCTTTCAGCGACCAGGGCCAGCGCTGGATCGTCCAGCAACAGGCCTTCGTCGAGCGGCGCGATGGTGATCGCCAAGCGCTCCTTGCTCGCAACAAAGTCTGGCCAGCTGTCGACGGTTTTCGGTCGCAGCTTCAGGCGTTCCAGCAATTCCAGCAGCACTTCACGGCGGCCCGCGGACTCGGCGGTAAACAGCACGCGGCCAGGGAATTCGTCGAGGAAACCGGCCAGCGCCGCCAACGGCTGAGTGGCCTTGGCTTCGATGGCCAGGTTCGGCAGCGGCTGAGCCGGGAAGCGCTCGCGACCGACACCGGTTTCCACGTCCTGTTGACTGGCAACCACACGGGGCCAGCTCTTCAGGCGGGCAAAGCAATCTTCCACAGGCAAAAACAGCTCGGCCGGTGGCAATAAAGGACGGGATGGATCGACGCGACGCTCTTCGTAACGATTGCGCACATCGTTCCAGAAATTCTCTGCCGCCTGTTCGATGCCCGGCAAAGAGAACACTTGTGTGTCCTGGGGCAGATAGTCGAACAGCGTGGAGGTTTCATCGAAGAACAGCGGCAAGTAGTACTCGATACCCGCCGGTGTAATCCCGCTGCTCAAATCCTGAAAGATCGGGCAGCGACGGAAGTCGACATCGAAACGCTCGCGAAAGCGCGCCTTGAAACGGGTGACCGCGTCCTTTTGCAGCGGGAACTCCCGCGCCGGCAGCAGGCGAACGGTGTCCACCTTGTCGATGGAACGCTGGTTTTCCGGATCGAAGGTACGAAGGGTTTCGATTTCGTCGTCGAACAGGTCGATGCGGAAGGGCAGTTTGCTGCCCATCGGGAACAGATCGATCAACGAGCCGCGTACGGTGAATTCGCCGTGCTCATAGACTGTATCGACGTAACGATAGCCGCTGGCCTCAAGCCGGCTGCGCATTTGCTCGACATCAAGCTTCTGGCCGACATCCAGCACCAGGCTGCTGCCGAGCAAGAATTTGGTCGGCGCCAAGCGGTGCAGGGCTGTGGTGATCGGCACGACCAGCACGCCATGCTCCAGCTCCGGCAACCGATACAGGCTCGAGATGCGCTGAGAGATGATGTCCTGGTGTGGCGAGAACAGGTCGTAGGGCAGGGTTTCCCAGTCGGGGAAATGCAGGACAGGCAAATCCGGGGCGAAGAAACTCAGCTCCTGTTCCAGCCGTTCGGCACTCTGGCTGTCGGCGGTCAGTAGCAGGGTAAAGCGCTTGGCAGCGCTGGCGGCCTCGGCGATGGCCAGGCTCAGGGCGGCACCGGGCAGGTTGCCCCAGTGCTGTTTACCTGCCGCGGCAGGGAGAAGCGGTAGACGCAGAACGGGCACGGAAGGTTGAGCTCCAAGCGTTGCGACAAAGTCGACAATTGTAACGGCCTCAGGTGCCGGCTGTCAGTTGCAGATATGTCTATTACGCGGGTTGGGCAAAATGTAGTGGTAATGACAAAATCGAGCGGTTTTTTAGTGAAAATTACTGATTATGTAGTGGCAAAACGAACGCGTGTTACGGATGGTTACGGACAAGGTGGCGATGCCTCCAAAAATTTGACGATGCTGGAGGCCCCGGTTTTACTGGGCTGGAGCGGGGCGTAATTTTTTTGAACGGGATTCTGTCACTGCCCGTGCGACAGGCGCGCATTGCTACGGGAGGCAGTCGGCGGCATAATGTAGCCCCTTTTTTCTGCCCCTACATGTGGAAGGTTCCCGTGACTCAGAAGCCCGACCAGTGTCTTGGTGAATGGATCGACCGTGAAGCACTCGCAGAAGCGATGATTCCGCTTATCGGTCAGCTCTACCGCAATAACAACGTGGTGAGCTCGATCTATGGCCGCAGTCTGATCAACCAGTCTGTCATCGCGATTCTCAAAGCTCACCGCTTTGCTCGCCATCGCCAGTCCGATGACAGCGAATTGTCCGTCCACGAAACATTCCCGCTGCTCAAGGCAATGAGCGAGCTCAAGCTCGGCGCTGCTTCGGTAGATCTGGGCAAGCTGGCTGTCAAATTCAAAGCCGAAGGTAATGGCCGTACCGCCGAAGCGTTCGTCCGTGACGAACTGGCCGATGTGGTCGGCAAGCAGAATGGTTCCGGTCGTACCGGCACCGACGTTGTCCTGTATGGCTTCGGTCGTATCGGTCGTCTGCTGGCGCGCATCCTGATCGAGAAAACCGGTGGTGGCGACGGCCTGCGTCTGCGCGCCATCGTTGTCCGCAAGGGCGCCGAGAACGATCTGGTCAAACGTGCCAGCCTGCTGCGTCGCGACTCGGTGCACGGTTCGTTCAATGGCACCATCACCATTGATGAAGCCAACAACACCATCACCGCCAACGGCAACCTGATCCAGGTTATCTACGCGAAGAACCCGACTGAAGTGGACTACACCCAGTACGGCATCAAAAATGCGCTGCTGGTGGACAACACCGGTGTATGGCGTGACGCCGAGGGCTTGGGCCAGCACCTGGCCTGCCCGGGTATCGACCGCGTTGTTCTGACCGCGCCTGGCAAAGGCAAGCTGAAGAACATCGTTCACGGCATCAACCACGGTGAAATCACTGCTGACGACAAGATCGTGTCCGCCGCTTCCTGCACTACCAACGCCATCGTGCCGGTGCTGAAGGCTGTGAATGACAAGTTCGGCATCATCAACGGTCACGTCGAAACTGTTCACTCGTACACCAACGACCAGAACCTGATCGACAACTTCCACAAGGGTGATCGCCGTGGCCGTAGCGCCGCGCTGAACATGGTCATCACCGAGACTGGTGCTGCCACCGCTGCTGCCAAGGCGCTGCCTGAGCTGGCCGGCAAGCTGACCGGTAACGCGATCCGTGTTCCGACGCCGAACGTGTCGATGGCCATTCTCAACCTGAACCTTGAGAAAGCCGCCACCCGTGAAGAGATGAACGAGTACCTGCGCTACATGGCGCTGCACTCCGATCTGCACAAGCAAATCGACTACGTCAATTCGCAGGAAGTGGTTTCCACCGACTTCGTTGGCTCGCGCCACGCAGGCGTTGTGGACGCTGAAGCGACCATCGTTCAGGACAACCGCGTTGTTCTGTACGTCTGGTACGACAACGAGTTCGGTTACAGCTGCCAGGTAGTCCGCGTGATGGAAGACATGGCCGGTGTAAACCCGCCAGCGTTCCCGCGCTAAGCCTTAGCCGCACATGAAAACGCCCCGACTTTGGTCGGGGCGTTTTTGTTTGTGGGTGATAGGCCGGTTGGAGGGTGTTGTTTATGCGGGCCTCATCGCGGGCAAGCCCGCTCCCACATGTTTTGGTGGTGGTTTCGCAATGGTGGGAGCGCCGCATAACCCTGTGGGAGCGGGCTTGCCCGCGATGGCGATTTATCAGGCGCCGCCGACCACAGCGGCTTGCGCAGTCCGCAATTCATGCCGATTGCCACGGAACAATACGAGGGTTGCGATTAACCCTAGCACCGCCGCACCACTGAGCCATATCCCCGGCGCCGCCTTGTTGTCCAGCACATGGATCAGATACGTGCAGGCCGCCGGTGTGAAACCACCAAAGGTCGCGGTCGCCAGGCTGTAGGCAAGGGAGAAACCGGTCGTGCGAACTTCCACCGGCATGATCTCGGTCAGGGCCACCACCATGGCGCCGTTGTACGAGCCATACAGGAACGACAGCCACAACTCGACGATCAGCAGATGGCTGAAGCTCGGGTTCGCCACCAGCCATGACAGCGCTGGATAGGCCGTGAGGATCGCCAGAATCGTCGCCGCCAACAGCAGGGGTTTGCGCCCGATCCTGTCAGACACAGAACCCATTACCGGCAGCCAGAAGAAATTCGACAGGCCAATGCACACGGTCACCAGCAACGTATCCAGATCCGACAGATGCAGTTCGGCTTTGCCGAAGGTCGGGGTGTAGGCGGTGATCAGGTAGAACGACACTGTAGTCATCACCACCAGCGCCATGCCGGCGAGGACGATGCCGAAGTTCTGACCAATCGAGCGGACAATGTTTTGCAGGGTAGGGCGGTGCTTGCGCGCCTGGAATTCCGGGGTTTCTTCCAGCGAGCGGCGGATCACGAAGATCACCGGCACGATCATGCAGCCGATCAGGAACGGCACGCGCCAGCCCCATTCACCCATTTCTTCCGGGCTGAGCCAATGGTTCAAACCCACGCCGAGCAGGCCGGCGAATACCACCGCAGCTTGCTGACTGGCGGACTGCCAACTGACGAAGAAGCCTTTGCGGCCTGGTGTGGATATCTCGGCGAGGTACACCGATACACCACCCAGTTCCACGCCCGCCGAGAAGCCTTGCAACAGTCGACCGAGCAATACGATCAGCGGTGCCGCGACACCCAGCGTCGCGTAACCCGGCACGCAGGCAATCAATATTGTGCCGGCGGCCATCATTGCCAATGTGATGATCAGGCCTTTGCGGCGGCCATGACGGTCGATGTAAGCCCCGAGGAAAATCGCCCCCAGCGGACGCATCAGGAAGCCGGCCCCGAAAGTGGCCAAAGACAGCATCAGGGAAGCGAAAGCGCTGTCGGCAGGGAAGAAGGTTTTAGCAATGGCCGTGGCGTAAAAGCCGTAGACCATGAAGTCGAACATCTCCAGGAAGTTTCCGCTGACGACGCGAAAAATTGCTTTGCCGTTGCTCGTATTGGAAGACATTTGTAGGTACTCACGCTGGTAAATCTTGTTTGAAAACGCTGCACCTGTGGGGGGGGCACAGCTCGCTCCCACAGGTTTTGCGTTTGACTGACGGGCGCTGGCAGACCTCGCTCTCATGCGCTCTGAGGCCCATAATGGCGGGCGCGGTTTTGAGGGGAGATGAAGATTTGTTAACTGGACGGTGGAGTGGACTTGTGGTGCTGGCCGGCGTTTTGTCCGGTTGTGGCAACGGCGACAGCCTGGAACGATTCGACGGCCCGACCATGGGCAGTCGTTATTCCATCCAATACGTAAGACATTCCTCCACGCCCGGGCCGAAAGCGGTGCAGGCTGAAGTAGAAAATATCCTCGCCGAAGTGGATCGACAATTCTCGACCTATCGCAGCGACTCGGACACCGTACGCTTCAACGCGCTGCCGGCCGGTCGCTGTCAGGTCATGCCTGGCCCTGTGCTCGAATTGATCCGCGTGGGCGAGCAGTTGTCATCCCAAAGCGACGGCTCCTTCGACTTGACGGTGGAGCCGCTGCTCAACCTATGGGGATTCGGTCCGCAGGCGCGTGAGGAAAAAGTCCCGAGCGCCGAAGCGCTTGCCGAGATTCAGCAACGCGTCGGCCACAGCCACTTGCGCATCGACGGTGATCAGTTGTGCAAGGACGCTGCGGTTGAGATCGACTTCAACAGCATCGCTGCCGGTTACGCGGTCGACACGATTGCCGCAAAGCTTGAAGAGCAGGGCATCCACAACTACCTGGCGGAGGTCACCGGTGAACTCAAGGCTGCCGGCAAAAAGCTCGACGGTTCACCTTGGCGCATCGCGTTAGAAGAGCCTCGGGACGATCAGCAAATCGCGCAAAAAATCATCGCCGTCGACGGCTACGCTGTGTCCACGTCCGGCGACTACCGCAATTATTTTCAGCAGAACGGTCAGCGCTATTCCCACACCTTCGATGCCCGCACCGGCGCGCCGGTCCTACACACCCTGGCGTCAGTCACAGTGATTCATCCTTCAGCGTTAATGGCCGATGGCCTATCGACGCTGTTGCTGATTCTCGGTCCTGAACGGGGTTGGGACTATGCCGAAACCCATGACATTGGTGCATTCTTTGTAATTCGTGCTGATACAGGTTTCGTCACACGCACCAATCAGGCTTTTGAGCGCCTGGCGGGTGAGAAAACCAAGTGATTGCGGTCTCAAAAGCATTTTTGATGGCGTTGTAGTGCAGGCAAAACTAGCCTACGACGCGACCAAGGGTTAATGTGCCCGGCGTTGACGCTTCTATAGACTGTGTCCGGGTTCTGCACTGGCCCCAAATTGTTCCTTCACGCCGCAGATCGGCGTGATTTAGCCGCAGGTGCCGAGGGCGCCGCGGCCTGTTCTGAGGAGTATGCATGGCTGTCTACAACTACGACGTGGTGGTGTTGGGTTCCGGCCCGGCGGGAGAAGGCGCGGCAATGAATGCCGCCAAAGCAGGACGCAAGGTGGCGATGGTCGATAGTCGTCGCCAGGTCGGCGGCAACTGCACCCATCTGGGCACCATCCCGTCCAAGGCCTTGCGTCACTCGGTCCGGCAGATCATGCAGTTCAACACCAACCCGATGTTCCGGGCGATTGGTGAGCCGCGCTGGTTCTCGTTCCCGGACGTTTTGAAAAGCGCCGAAAAAGTCATCTCCAAACAAGTCGCCTCGCGCACCGGCTACTACGCCCGTAACCGCGTCGACGTGTTCTTCGGCACCGGCAGCTTCGCTGACGAGCAAACCATCGAAGTGGTCTGCGCTAACGGCGTGGTTGAAAAACTGGTGGCCAAGCACATCATCATCGCCACCGGCTCGCGTCCTTATCGCCCGGCGGACATCGATTTCCATCACCCGCGTATCTACGATAGCGACACCATCCTCAGCCTCGGCCACACCCCGCGCAAACTTATCGTTTACGGCGCTGGCGTGATCGGTTGCGAATACGCCTCGATCTTCAGTGGTCTGGGTGTGCTGGTTGAGCTGGTGGATAACCGCGGTCAGTTGCTGAGCTTCCTTGACTCGGAAATTTCCCAGGCGCTGAGCTACCACTTTAGCAACAACAACATCACGGTTCGCCACAACGAAGACTACGACCGCGTCGAAGGCGTGGACAACGGCGTGATCCTGCACCTGAAGTCCGGCAAGAAGATCAAGGCTGATGCCTTGCTCTGGTGCAACGGCCGTACCGGCAACACCGATCAGCTGGGTCTGGAAAATATCGGCGTGAAGGTCAACAGCCGTGGCCAGATCGAAGTCGATGAAAACTACCGCACCTGCGTGCCGAATATTTACGGTGCCGGTGACGTGATCGGCTGGCCGAGCCTGGCCAGTGCCGCCCACGACCAGGGTCGTTCGGCCGCTGGCAGCATTGTCGACAATGGCAGCTGGCGCTTCGTCAACGACGTGCCAACCGGCATCTACACCATTCCGGAGATCAGCTCGATCGGCAAGAACGAGCAGGAGCTGACTCAGGCCAAAGTGCCGTACGAAGTGGGCAAGGCGTTCTTCAAGGGCATGGCGCGTGCGCAAATCGCCGGCGAGCCGCAAGGCATGCTGAAGATCCTGTTCCATCGCGATACCCTGGAAGTGCTGGGCGTTCACTGCTTCGGTTATCAGGCGTCGGAGATCGTGCACATCGGTCAGGCGATCATGAGCCAGCCGGGCGAACAGAACACTCTGAAGTATTTCGTCAACACGACGTTCAACTACCCGACCATGGCTGAAGCCTATCGGGTAGCGGCGTACGATGGCCTCAACCGGCTTTTTTGAGCGGCTCCGGCCGGTGGCCTGAGCCGGCCGGGGAGACCGATTTCAGCAATTCTCGAGCGTGGCAGTGGCCAAACCGGGAAAGTCTGTAATCAGGCTGTCAACGCCGAAGTCGGCGAGTCTGCGCATCAGCGCGGGCTCGTTGACTGTCCACACCGACACATGCAGCCCCTGACGCTGCGCCTTCTGCAGGCGTTCCGGCGTACACAGGGTCCAGTTCAGCGCCAGCATCTCACAGCCATAGTTTTGCGCGACCTTCAACGGGTCGAGCCAAGCGTACTCGGCCACCAATCCGCGAGACACGTCCGGCACCAGGTCCAGCGCGGCTTTCAATACTTCGCGTGAACTCGACGTAATTGTGATCTTGTCCCGTATACCGAAACGCTGCGCCATTTCCCGAATCGCCAGCACGGTGCTCGCGGCACGGGTGCGAGAAGCGCTTTTGACTTCCAGCTGCCAGTGCTCGAAATCGCATTTCTCGAACAATTCTTCCAGCGTTGGAATCGGGCAGGGTTTGATCCAGCCCGGGCCACCCTTGCGCGCGTCGTAGGTCACCAGCTCCGCGGCGGTATGTTCGACTACTTTGCCGCGACGCTCGGTGGTGCGTTTGAGGGTCGGGTCGTGGATCACCATCAACTCGCCATCCTTGGACAGGTGCAAGTCCAGTTCGCAGCGGCGTACGCCGTGCTTGAGGCATTCCTGAAAGCTGGTCAGGGTGTTTTCCGGTGCTTCGCCCTTGGCGCCGCGATGGCCGTAGATGAGAGTCACGGTTCTTCCTTAAATTAAATGCCTGATTCGTTTTGTTCGCGGGCCAGGCGTCGTTCTTGTGCCTGTCGCTGCAAGATGTAACGGGCCAGCAATTGCCGCTGGGCATCGGACAGGTATTCGAACTCGGTGCCGATGTCATAGCCGTCGCCCTTGCGGTCGCAATGGGTGACACGAGCCCGCAGCAACAGGCCAAGGGCTTGCGGCATCAGCACCAGTTTCACCGACAGGTGCGCGCCGGTGGCGATGGACGTCGGATACTGAAAGTCGATGCCCCCTTCGGAGATAATCACCGGCTGCGGTTCGCCGATCTGTCCGAGCACGGTCAGGGCGACCACCTGGCTCAGCAGATCGATGCGTTTGTTCTGGGATTTCAGGAACGCGGCGATGGTCCGGTCGCGTTCGCTGATCTGTCGCAGCAGGTGTTGCGACTCGAATTCGCTCAGGTGCAGTTCGCTGAGCAGGTTGAATAGAGGGGAAGCATCCTGCAACACTTCCTGGCCTGCGGCTTCGGGAGCAGACAGGGGCCGAATTTCCAGTGCGATCGTGTCCTCGATACGGTAGTATTCGCGGCGATCTTCTTCATCTAATGTCGACATGGCGAACCCATGGTAGCGGCGGTGGTCTGAGTGTAAAGCTGGTTATCGACCCCCGCCACAAGGACGTTCCTTTTCCCTCCGAACAAGCCCCGACATGTTCAGACCTCTCTTCGTATTTATTGGCACGCGTTATACCCGTGCAAAGCGTCGCAATCATTTTGTGTCGTTCATTTCCCTGACCTCGATGATCGGACTTGCCCTTGGCGTGGTCGTGATGATCGTCGTGCTGTCGGTCATGAACGGCTTCGATCATGAGATGCGCACCCGCGTGCTGGGCATGGTGCCCCACGCGACCATCGAGTCCGGTGAGCCGATCAGCGACTGGCAAAGCCTGGCCGCCAAGGTCAAGCAGAACCCGCAGGTGGCGGCGGTTGCGCCCTTCGTCCAGATGCAGGGCCTGCTGACCAACAACGGCAAGGTCTCCAAAGTGCTGCTCAATGCCATCGACCCTGTGCAGGAACGGCAGGTGTCGATCATTGATAACTTCATGCAGCAGGGCAAACTCGACGACCTGGCGCCGGGCAGTTTCGGCATCGTCATCGGCGACAAGGCCGCGGCCAAGCTCGGCGTGGCGGTCGGCGACAAGCTGACATTTGTCGCGCCGGAGGTCACCGTGACCCCGGCCGGGATGTTCCCGCGCATGAAACGCTTTACCGTGGTCGGCATCTTCCACGTCGGCGCCGGTGAGATCGACGGCTATCTGGGCATCACTAATCTGCAGGATCTGGCGAAGCTGCACCGCTGGAAGCCGGATCAGGTCCAGGGCATCCGCTTGAAGTTCGACGATCTGTTCCAGGCGCCGCGCATGGCGTGGACCATCGCCCAGCAGCTCGGCGAAGACAAGTATTACGCCCGCGACTGGACCCGCACCCACGGCAATCTGTATCAAGCGATCCGCATGGAAAAAGCCATGATCGGCCTGCTGTTGTTGCTGATCGTCGCTGTTGCAGCGTTCAACATCATCTCCACGCTGGTGATGGTGGTGAACGACAAGAAGGGCGACATCGCGATCCTGCGCACCCTTGGCGCCACGCCGGGTTCAATCATGGCGATCTTCATGGTCCAGGGCACGGTCATTGGCGTGGTCGGTACGTTGATCGGCGCTGTGGTCGGTATCTTCGCCGCGCTGAACGTCAGCGCCGCGATTTCGGCCCTTGAAGGGCTGATCGGCCATAAATTCCTGAACGCCGACGTGTATTTCATCGATTACCTGCCGTCGCAAGTGCAGAGTCAGGACGTATTGATGGTCTGCGCCGCCGCGTTGGTCCTGAGTTTCCTCGCCACCCTGTATCCAGCCTGGCGTGCCGCGCGCACCCAGCCTGCGGAGGCGCTACGTTATGAGTGAGTCGGGCATGAGTGATAAAGCAATCTTGAGCTGCCGCAACCTGGGCAAATCCTACGTGGAAGGCCCGGAATCGGTAGAGGTTCTGGCGGGACTGCAACTGGAGTTGCACCCAGGTGAGCGCGTGGCGATCGTCGGTACCTCGGGTTCGGGCAAAAGTACCTTGCTCAACCTGCTGGGCGGCCTCGATACGCCGACCAAGGGCAGCGTCTGGCTGGCCGGTGAAGAGCTCTCGGCACTGAACGAAAAGGCCCGTGGCCTGCTGCGCAATCGGTCGCTGGGTTTCGTTTACCAGTTCCACCACTTGCTGCCTGAGTTCACCGCGCTGGAAAACGTCTGCATGCCGTTGCTGATCGGTAAAACCGCGATCCCGGAAGCGCGTCAGCGTGCGACGGCGTTGCTGGAGCGGGTAGGGCTGGGCCATCGTCTGGAGCACAAACCGGCGGAATTGTCCGGTGGCGAACGCCAGCGTGTGGCCATCGCCCGCGCCCTGGTGAACAAGCCAGGCCTGGTGATGCTCGACGAGCCGACCGGCAACCTCGACTCCCATACTGCCCAAGGCATTCAGGATTTGATGCTGGAACTCAGCACCTCGATGCGCACCGCGTTCCTGGTGGTGACCCACGATATGAACCTGGCTCGCCAGATGGATCGCGTCCTGCATTTGCAGGAAGGTTACCTGACACCCATCTGATTGACCGAAACCCGGCGTACTGAACAGTGCGTCGGGTCTTTTATTTTTATACGGTGCCCCAGCGAATGTTCAGACCGTTATCGATCTTTATCGGCACGCGCTATACCCGCGCCAAGCGCCGCAATCGCTTTGTTTCCTTCATCTCGATGACCTCGATGATCGGCCTCGCCCTGGGCGTGCTGGCGATGATCGTGGTGTTGTCGGTGATGAACGGCTTCCAGCGCGAAATGAGCTCGCGCATCCTCGGCATGGTGCCCCACGCGACCATCGTCGGCGTGAACCCTATCGACGATTGGCAGCCGGTGGCCGCCGCCGCGATGAAGAATCCTGAAGTGACGGCGGCGGTGCCGTTCACCGAGATGGAAGGCATGCTGTCCTACAAGGGCACGATGCAGCCGATCCAGGTCAGCGGTGTCGACCCGGCGCTGGAAGGCAAGGTCTCGATCGTTGCCAAGCACATTGTTCAGGGACGTCTCGATGCCTTGAAGCCGGGCGAGTTCGGCGTAGTGGTCGGTGAGATCACCGCGCGACGTTTTCGCTTGAATGTCGGCGACAAGATCACCCTGATCGTGCCGGAAATCAGCAGCGCACCGGGTGGGATTACCCCGCGCATGCAGCGCCTGAACGTGGTCGGTGTGTTCAAGGTTGGCGCCGAGCTGGACGGCTCGATGGCGCTGATCCACCTCGCCGATGCCGCGCAGATGCAGCACTGGCAGCCGAATCAGGTGCAGAGCGTGCGCCTGGCGGTGAAGGATCTGTACGCAGCGCCGCAAGTGTCGAGCGACATCGCGACCGGCTTGGGCGCCGCCTACAAGGCTGACGACTGGACCCACACCCAAGGCAGTCTGTTCAGCGCGATGAAGATGGAAAAAACCATGATCGGCTTGCTATTGCTGATGATCGTCGCGGTGGCGGCGTTCAACATCATCGCCACCCTGATCATGGTGGTGAACGACAAGGGCGCGGACATCGCGATCCTGCGCACCATCGGCGCGACGCCTCGGCAGATCATGGCGATCTTCATGGTGCAGGGCACGGTGATCGGGGTTGTCGGCACCTTGATTGGCGGCGTGCTGGGCGTGATCGCAGCGCTGAACGTCAGTGAACTGGTGGGCTGGATGGAGCGGGTCAGTGGGCAGCACATCTTCAGTTCCGATGTGTACTTTGTCAGTAACTTGCCGTCGGAGCTGCAGGGCGCGGATGTGTTGTTGATCTGTTCCGCCGGTTTCATCATGAGCTTTTTGGCGACGGTGTATCCGGCGTGGCGGGCGGCGAAAGTCGAGCCAGCTACTGCGTTGCGGTATTCGTAAGCCTGTAGATCGCTATCGCGGGCAAGCCCGCTCCCACAGGGTTTCGAGTCGTTCACATCATTGTGATTCAACTCGGTCACTGTGGGAGCGGGCTTGCCCGCGATGGGGCCAGACCTGCTGCCCTCAATCCCCCTTTGGCAACTCAATCACAAACCGCGTCCACCCCTTATCCGATTCGCAACGAATCTGCCCGCCATGGGCGCGGATGATTGACTGGGTAATCGCCAATCCCAACCCCGCATGCTCGCTGCTGCCTTCACGACGCGCCGGGTCTGCCCGGTAGAAGCGGTCAAACAAACGCGGCAACAAATCTTCAGAAATCCCTTCACCACTGTTTTCGACAGTCAGGCTCAAGCCTGTCGGCTGCTCGCCAATCTTCACCCGCACCTGGCCACCGACCGGGGTAAACCGCAACGCATTGTCCAGCAAATTGGACAGCGCCCGACGCAACATGCTGCGGTCGCCCTGCATGCTCGCGCTGCCGTCACGACTCAACTTCACTTGAGCGTCCTCGGCTAACGGTGCAAAGAACTCCAGCAGCACATCGGCTTCTTCCGCCAGTTCCAGCGGTTCGCGCTTGGGCATCAGCAAGCCGTGGTCAGCCTTGGCCAGGTACAACATGTCGTTGACCAGTTGCGCCATCCATTGCAGTTCTTCGAGGTTACTGTGCAGCGCTTCGCGGTAATCCTCGATTGGGCGAGGGCGGGTGAGGGTGACCTGGGTGTGGGTCAGCAGGTTCGACAGCGGTGTGCGCAGTTCATGGGCGATGTCGGCGGAGAACGCCGAAAGCCGCTGAAAAGAGTCATCAAGGCGTCCGAGCATGGCGTTGAAGCTGTGGGCCATTTCCGCGAGTTCTGGCGGCATGTCTGCTTCCGGCAGCCGCGCGTTGAGCGATTGCGCCGAAACACCGCTGGCGACCGCACTCATGCGCCGCAGCGGGCGCAAACCACTGCGTGCGGCCCAGGCACCGAGTAGGGCGGTGGCCAGCGCCGACAAACCGACCGTCAGCCAAATCAGGTGCTGCATGCGCTGCAGAAAGTGCTGGTGATGGGTGATGTCCAGCAGCAGGGTCAGTTGCGGTGAATCGGGTTTGTCGAGGAACAGCGGTGCATTCAGGACGCGATAGTCGGTGCCGTCATCGCTTACCGTCGATAGGCCCAACTGGCGCGGCAAGTCTTTGGGTAAACGCTCCGAGCTGTCGTACAACCGTTGGCCGTCACTGCCGATGATGCGCAGCGAAAGATCGGCTTGTCGGCTCAATTCATCGGCCAGCCTGGTCTCGCTTTCGCTGGACTGAATGTCATCCAGCGCCCGGCGCAAACCAATCAGTTTGCCATCCAGCAACTGCTGGTCCAACTCGATAAAGTGCGCCTCGCTGGCGCGGCTGAACAACACCCCGGCGAACAACGACACCACGGCAGTGCAAGCTGCGAACAGCAGCGCCAGACGATTGCTTAGTGAGAGTCGGCGCATCAGGCAGGGCGCTCTTCAAGGACATAACCCATGCCGCGCACGGTGTGGATCAACTTGTTCGGGAAGTCATCGTCGATCTTCAGGCGCAAGCGGCGGATCGCCACTTCGATAACATTGGTGTCGCTGTCGAAATTCATGTCCCACACCTGGGAAGCGATCAGCGACTTGGGCAGAACTTCGCCTTGTCGCCGCAGGAGCATTTCCAGCAGGGCGAATTCCTTGGCGGTCAGGTCGATGCGCTGACCGTTGCGCTCGACCCGGCGGCGGATCAGATCCAGGCGCAAATCGGCAAGTTGCAGGCTGGTTTCCTGAGGCGTGGCGTTGCCGCGACGCAGCAGACTGCGAACCCGCGCCAGCAGTTCGGAGAAGGCGAACGGTTTGACCAGATAGTCGTCGGCACCCAGCTCCAGGCCGTGCACTCTGTCCTCCACTGCGTCTCGGGCTGTAAGAAACAGTACCGGAGTGTCCAGGCCAGCGCCGCGCACCGCTTGCAGAATCTGCCAGCCATCGCGACCAGGCAGCATCACATCGAGAATCAACAAGGCGTAATCGCCGCTCAACGCCAGTTGCTGGCCGGTGTTGCCGTCTGCCGCCAGTTCGGTGGTGAACCCGGCCTCGGTCAGGCCCTGACGCAGGTAATGGCCAGTTTTCGGTTGGTCTTCGACAATCAGCAGTTTCATGGGCGACTCGGGCAGTTGGAACGGGTGCGTTATACCGTGGGCGGCGGCGATGCAGGCCAACCTGACAAAGTTGTAATTTGTCTGTCAGGTGGTTGGCAGTACCCGCAGCTTAGAGTTTCCCACAAGCTGAACCTTATCTTGTTGGAGCGCGACTATGTTTTTGCAAAATCGTCTGGTACTGGCTGCTTGCTTGCTGACTCTGAGCCTGGGGCTTGAGGCTTCACCCGCGCATTCCTATGACTTCGGTCAACCGGCGGCGGCGACCAAGGCTACCCGCAGCATTGAAGTGGTGATGGGCGACATGTCCTTCACTTCCAAGGCAATCGATATCAAGGCCGGGGAAACCGTGCGTTTTGTACTGGTGAATAAAGGCCAGTTGCTGCACGAATTCAACCTCGGCGACATGGCGATGCATGCCCGGCACCAGCAGGAAATGCTCCAGATGCAGCAAAGCGGCATGCTGATGCCTACAGGGCTGAAGGCAATGGACCACGGCTCCATGGGCCATTCTTCCGAAGGGCATGGGATGAAACACGATGACCCGAACAGCGTGCTGGTGGAACCGGGTAAAACCGCCGAGCTGACCTGGACCTTCACCAAGGCCACCAATCTGGAATTTGCCTGCAATATCCCCGGCCACTATCAGGCCGGTATGGTCGGCAAACTGACAGTCAGTCAGTAAGCACTCAAAGGCGGGAGCAAAGGCTGGTAGAATCCGCTGATTCTTTAGTCAGGTTTCCGCCATGCATCCCGCAGCCGAACATTCGCCGCTGGGCAAATCCAGCGAATACATCGCCACCTACACGCCGTCCTTGCTGTTCCCGATCCCGCGTACCGCGAAATGGGCGGAGCTGGGCCTGACGGCTGAAACCTTGCCGTACAAGGGCGTGGACTTCTGGAACTGCTTCGAACTGTCGTGGCTGTTGCCATCCGGCAAGCCTGTGGTGGCGATTGGCGAATTCAGCATTCCGGCGGATTCGCCGAATATCATCGAATCGAAGTCGTTCAAGCTGTACCTCAACTCGCTGAACCAAACAGCGTTTGCCGATACCGCAAGCCTTGAGGCGACACTGGCGAAAGACCTCTCGGCCGCTGCCGGCAAACCGGTGGGCGTGCGGATTCGCAGCTTGAAAGATGTTGAGGCAGAAGGCGTCGTGGCGTTGCCGGGTGTGTGCATCGATGACCTGGATATCAGCGTCAGCAACTATGAGCACCCGCGCCCGGAACTGCTGCGGTGCGATGAGTCGCTCATTATTGAAGAGAGCGTGCACAGCCATTTGCTCAAATCCAACTGCCCGGTCACCAGCCAGCCGGATTGGGGCAGCGTAGCGGTGGAATATCGTGGCGCGGCGCTGGACCATGCGAGTTTGCTGGAATACATCGTGAGCTTCCGCCAGCACTCGGACTTCCATGAGCAGTGTGTGGAGCGGATTTTCCTCGACCTGCAACGGTTGCTGAAACCAGAGAAACTGACGGTGTATGCACGGTATGTGCGTCGCGGCGGGTTGGACATCAACCCGTATCGCAGCACCGAAGACGTGCAACTGCCGAACCATCGCTTGGTCCGTCAGTAAAGCTTCCACAAGGGATTGCATTTCAGGTCGCAGACATTAAAAAGCCCCGCTATCGATAGCGGGACTTTTTGCATCTGGCGGGTTCAGATCCCCATGTTGCCCAAGGCTTGCACGATGTTGCGCAAGGTGCCAGCAAGGGTTGGGTGTTCAAGTTCGAAGCGCTCGACGGCCAGGTTCACATTGTCGGCGAGGTTGGTGTCCTGGGTTTTGGTTTCGAGTTCAAGCTCAAGTTCGATCTGTTGCATCAGCGTGTGCAGGTCTTCGCGCTCGGCTTCGGTCAGCGGTGGATTCTGTTCCAATTGCTCGCGCAGTTTGTTGAGCTGTTCTTGCAGTTCGCGGGCAGGCATGGCGTTCTTCCTTTTATCGATAGGCACTGGCATAGACCGCAGCAGCATGCCAAAGGTCTATGGCTTGACCTTTAGATTAATCCACTCGCGCGCAACCTGCATGCCTTCATAGGTGTGAGGCGGCGATCAGGGCTTTTCGCCCTTGAGCCGGCGCAGACTGATATCGGCCAGACAGGTGTCGAGTTCGCCCAGATGATCGATCACCGAATGCACGCCCAGGCCGAACAACTGCATTGTCGCCTTGCCGCGCAAGTGTTCCCGTTCCTTTTGACTCAAGGCCTGCCATTCGCTGGGGGCCAGCCCGCACAGCGAGCCGCAGGACGCCAGGCCAATGGTCCACAAACCGGCATTCAGGCCCGATTGCAGAAGACGCGGTTCGCCGCTGACCAGCACGCAACCGTCCAGACGTTCGACATTCAACGCCATCAACGCTTGCCAGCAGGCGTTCGGGGCCGGCCATGGATTGATTGTTGCCGGGTGTTGCGAAGGTTTGATCCAGTCCGGGAGTGCCGCGGCCAGAGAGTGGCTGAGGGCGGGGGACAGTTCATCGAGCCAGGCGCAAGGAATCTGTTGGCGCTGCAAGCTGGACAGGCTATCCAGAGCGCCGAGCGTGACTTCGGCATGCTCGGCAGTCAGTGTGCCGGCTTGGCGAGTGCGTGCGCCGAAATCCACCAGACATCCACTGAGGCCGAACAGTACAGCGGTCAGGCTGGGTGCGATGAGAGGCGAGGTTTCGGCGCGTGGCATGTCAACATCCTTGAAATAGTAACAAGGCTATTCGTGGACGGTGACAGTTGAGTGACACTGATGTGAATCGCTCCCAGCCAGGAACAGTCAGTCGCAGGCCATCGCGCACGATGCTGCCTAAACCGTGTTATCCATCATATACTAGCGGTCTTTGCGACTGGGCCAAGCGCCCGCGTCAGTACAATCCAAGGAGTTTCTCTATGCGCTGGAGCAATCGACTCGCTCAGCTTTGTATGTGTGCCAGTGTATTGCTGGTTCCGTTTGCGGCTCAGGCTGCCACGGAAGAAGATCCTTGGGAAAGCATTAACCGCCCGATCTACAAGTTCAACGATTTTGTCGACACTTACGCACTGAAGCCATTGGCTCAGGGCTATCAATTCGTCACGCCGCAGTTTCTGGAAGATGGCATCCACAACATGTTCCGCAATGTCGGCGACGTGACCAACCTCGCCAACGACGTGTTGCAGGTCAAACCCGCCGCGGCAGGCGTCGACACCGCGCGTTTGATCTTCAACACCACCTTCGGCCTGCTGGGCTTCTTCGACGTGGGCACTCAGATGGGCCTGCATCGCAACGATGAAGACTTCGGCCAGACCCTCGGTTACTGGGGCGTGGGCAGCGGTCCATACGTAATGCTGCCGTTCCTGGGCCCAAGCACCTTGCGTGATGCGCCTTCCAAATATGTCGACGGCTATACCGGCCCATACCGCTACATTCACGACGTGCCGGTGCGTAACTCGATCTTTGGCCTGAACATCGTCGACGCCCGCGCCAGCCTGTTGTCGGCCGAGAAGTTGATCAGCGGCGACAAATACACCTTCATTCGCAATGCATACCTGCAAAACCGCGAATTCAAGGTCAAGGACGGCCAGGTCGAAGACGATTTTTAATCTCGACCGGTAAAACGAAGAAGGCGGCCATTTGGCCGCCTTCTTTCGTTTGGCTTACGGGTTAAATCGGGTTATTTCATCTTCAGGATTGTAAGCCCGAGTTTCTGACTGCCACCGTCCTGTGCTTTCACCCACACCACTTCGGTATCGGCCTCAAGGCCTTTTAGCGCCGCGTGATCGGAATCAATCCGCACACTGAGCCGGTCACCGACCTTGAATAAGCGGGGCGCCTCAACCTGCATACCGCTGCTGGAAAGGTCGATGCAGACGGCTGGCACCTCATCGCCCTCATGAATCAGCGCCACATCGGCATCGACCCGCATGCGGATGAAATCGCGCTTTTCGCTGTAGTCCCGATCAGTTTGGCTCATGGGCTCGATCCTTCCTTTGGGTTACGGTTTTGCCTGTTCTTATAACTCTCGGTGATTTGACAAGTAAAGACGTCAAGCGACCATCGGCGTGAGCTTGAAACGCCTCGCGGATGGGAGTACCGTCTGCGCCTTAGAAGGGCACCTTTGGTGGACTTGTGAGTAGGGCAAACGCTCGAAAACAGTGCAGCCAGAGAGGCTAGAAAGCGAATCCAGTAGTGTGAGCAGGGCCAAATGCCCAGCCTGCTACGCCAACCTAATTCTGGCGCCGTTTGCCCACATGCCAAAAACCAGTGCCACGCTGCTGATAATCGATGATGACGAAGTAGTGCGCGCGAGCCTCGCGGCCTACTTGGAAGACAGTGGTTTCAGTGTCCTGCAGGCCAGCAATGGCCAGCAGGGTCTTCAGGTATTCGAGCAAGACAAGCCCGATTTGGTCATCTGCGATCTGCGCATGCCGCAGATGGGCGGACTCGAACTCATTCGCCAGGTCACCGAGCTGTCGCCGCAAACACCGGTAATCGTGGTGTCGGGCGCCGGCGTGATGAACGACGCGGTCGAGGCCCTGCGCCTGGGCGCGGCGGACTACCTGATCAAGCCTCTCGAAGATCTGGCCGTGCTCGAGCACTCCGTGCGCCGGGCTCTGGATCGTGCGCGTCTGCTGCTGGAAAACCAGCGCTATCGCGAGAAGCTGGAAAAGGCCAACCGCGAGCTCGAAGCCAGCCTGAACCTGCTCCAGGAAGACCAGAACGCCGGTCGCCAGGTGCAGATGAACATGCTGCCGGTCAGCCCCTGGAGCATTGATGAGTTCCAGTTTGCGCACCAGATCATTCCATCGCTGTACCTGTCGGGCGATTTCGTTGACTACTTTCGGGTCGACGAGCGTCGGGTAGCGTTTTACCTGGCGGACGTTTCCGGTCATGGCGCCTCTTCAGCCTTCGTTACCGTGCTGTTGAAGTTCATGACCACGCGCTTGCTGTTCGAATCCAAGCGCAACGGCACATTGCCAGAGTTCAAGCCTTCAGAGGTTCTTGGTCATATCAACCGGGGCCTGATCAGTTGTAAGCTGGGTAAACACGTCACAATGGTCGGTGGAGTCATCGACGAGGAGACCGGTTTGTTGACCTATAGCATCGGCGGTCATCTGCCGTTGCCTGTGTTGTACACGCCAGACAGTGTTCGTTACCTGGAAGGGCGCGGTCTGCCGGTGGGCCTCTTCAATGAAGCCACCTACGAAGACCACGTACTGGAATTGCCGCCAGTGTTCAGCTTGACGCTGATGTCTGATGGCATTTTGGACCTTTTGCCAGAACCCACACTCAAAGATAAAGAAGCTGCTTTACCTCAACGGGTGAAGGCAGCGGGCGGCAGCCTGGATGGTCTGCGCCAGGTTTTTGGATTGGCCACGCTAGGGGAGATGCCGGATGATATCGCCCTGTTGGTGTTGAGCAGGAATCTTTAATGAGTACCGGTAGAATCCAGTTCGCCGAGCAGGACGGCACCTTCGTCCTGAAGTTCGTCGGTGAAGTTCGCCTGACCCTGTGTTCGGCGTTGGATGCGACTATTGAGCGGATCTTCACTGCGTTGAATTTCAACGCCATCGTGATCGACCTGACCGAAACCCGCAGCATCGACAGCACCACCTTGGGCCTGCTGGCCAAACTGTCGATCCTGTCTCGGCAAAAGGTCGGCCTGCTGCCGACCGTCGTCACCACCCACGAAGACATCACCCGTCTGCTGCAGTCCATGGGCTTCGAGCAAGTGTTCAACATCGTTGACCGCCCGATCCCATGCCCTGAATGCCTGACCGACCTGCCAGACCAGGACCAGTCCGAAGAAGTGGTACGAATCAAAGTCCTCGAAGCGCACAAAATCCTCATGGGCCTGAACGACTCCAACCGTGAAGCGTTCCATGACCTGGTGAATGCGTTGGAGCGGCACTGATCCTTTGAAGTGATGGAGGGCCGCTCTGACCCCATCGCGAGCAGGCTCGCTCCCACACCGATCTCAGCCATACCATAAATCCCTGTGGGAGCGGGCTTGCCCGCGAAGGCGTCCGCACATCCACCACGGGCACTAGCGCGAAGCCAACCCAATCCCCACTACCAAACGCACACAAAAAAGGGCGAACCCGCTAAGGTTCGCCCTTTTTGCATCGCTGCGAGCTAGATCACAGCTTGGCCTGCAACAACGCCTCAAGCTTCTCCTGATCCCGAGCAAACTGGCGGATACCCTCAGCCAGCTTCTCGGTCGCCATCGCATCCTCGTTGGACAACCAACGGAACTGCGCTTCATTCAAGCTCAGACGCGCTTCACCGGCATGCCCTGGCGCCAATTTGCGCTCCAGCTTGCCAGTGTCCGCCGCCAGCTTCTCCAGCAGATCCGGGCTGATGGTCAGGCGATCACACCCAGCCAACTGCTCAATCTGATTCAGATTACGGAAGCTCGCGCCCATCACCACAGTCTTGTAGTCATTGGCCTTGTAGTAGTTGTAGATACGCGTCACCGACTGCACACCCGGATCATCCGCGCCGGTGTAGTCGTTGCCGGTGGCTTTCTTGTACCAGTCGTAGATGCGGCCCACGAACGGCGAAATCAGAAACACCCCGGCATCGGCACAAGCGGCAGCCTGAGCGAAGGAGAACAGCAGCGTCAGGTTGCACTGAATGCCTTCCTTTTCCAGCTTCTCGGCAGCGCGAATGCCTTCCCAGGTCGAAGCGATCTTGATCAGCACACGGTCACGGCCAACGCCGGCCTTGTCGTACAGGTCGATCAGACGGTGCGCACGCTTCAATACGGCGTCAGTGTCGAACGACAGGCGCGCATCCACTTCGGTGGAAATACGACCCGGTACAACCTTCAGGATTTCTTGCCCTACCGCAACGCCAAAACGGTCGCTGGCCAGGCCCACATCGCCCTTGCAGTCGTGAACGCAAGCGTTCAGCAACTCGGCATAACCGGGAATGGCCGCCGCTTTGAGCAGCAGGGAAGGGTTGGTGGTAGCGTCCACGGGTTTAACGCGAGCGATTGCTTCGAAGTCGCCGGTGTCGGCAACCACGGTAGTCATTTGTTTGAGTTGTTCCAGCTTGGAAGTCATGAGCGTGCTCTGTCCTATGGGTCTAATGACATTACCCGAGCGCTTGCAGCCACTCAAGGGCGCGTACGTGTATCGATGGCCCCAGCGGCAACAACCTGAAAACGGATGTTTGAAAGGCGGGGCGTGGTATCGGTAGATACGATGCTGAAATGGGGGACAGGTTCAACGCAGGTGACCGTTAACGCCCCTCCAACAACTCCGCGGCCTGATCCAGCAACGCCAAAGGCTCTTTGGCCTTATGAATATCCACCGACAACAGCTGCCGAAACTTCCGCGCCCCCGGAAACCCGGTGCCCAGCCCCAACACATGCCGGGTGATGTGATGCATCGCCCCACCCGCCAGCAGATGCTCGGCAATGTAAGGCCGCAACTGCGCCAGCGCCTCGGCCCGGCTGATCACCGGGGCCTTGCTGCCGAACAGCTGCTGATCCACCTCAGCCATCACATAAGGATTGTGATACGCCTCACGGCCCAGCATTACGCCGTCGAACGTCTGCAAATGCTCGTGACAAGCCTCCAGCGTCTTGATCCCGCCGTTGAGAATAATCTCCAGCTCTGGAAAATCCGTCTTCAACCGCGCCGCCACGTCATAGCGCAGAGGCGGAATGTCGCGGTTCTCCTTCGGCGACAACCCCTCCAGAATCGCAATCCGCGCATGCACGGTAAAACTCGTGCACCCGGCATCCCGAACCGTGCCGACGAAATCACACAACTGCTCGTAACTGTCCCGCCCATTGATCCCGATCCGATGTTTCACCGTCACCGGAATCGACACCGCGTCACGCATTGCCTTCACACAATCAGCCACCAACTGCGGATGCCCCATCAGGCACGCCCCAATCATATTGTTCTGCACCCGATCACTCGGGCAGCCGACATTCAAATTCACCTCGTCGTAACCGTGCTCCTGGGCCATGCGTGCGCAGGCGGCCAGGTCCAATGGGACGCTGCCGCCGAGCTGGAGGGCGAGCGGGTGCTCGGCTTCGTTGTGACGCAGGAAGCGGTCGTGGTCGCCGTTAAGGAGTGCTCCGGTGGTGACCATTTCTGTGTAGAGGAGGGCGTGCTTGGATAGTAGGCGTAGGAAAAACCTGCAATGCCTATCAGTCCAATCCATCATCGGGGCGACGGAGAAGCGGCGGGAGATGGCCGGGGCAGTGTTT